>NZ_CAJXJS010000058.1 GCF_913055165.1 uncultured Devosia sp. | reverse complement strand
GGCCCGCCTCGATCACCTCCCACTTCGAGGAGTCGATCATCAGCGGCACTTTGGCGATGTCGGGTTCCGCCGCCAGCAGGTTGAGGAACTCGATCATCACCTGCTGGCTGTCGATCAGGCCCTCATCCATATTGATGTCGATGACCTGGGCGCCATTGGCCACCTGGTCGCGCGCGACATCGAGCGCGGCAGAATAATCACCGGCAGTGATGAGCTTGCGGAAGCGGGCCGACCCGGTGACATTGGTACGCTCGCCAATATTGACGAAGGGAATATCCTTGGTGAGCGTGAAGGGCTCGAGCCCCGACAGCCGCAGCAGCCGGTCGGCATGCGGCACCTGGCGCGGTGCAAAGCGCGCGGCGGTTTCTGCAATCGCCCGGATATGGTCTGGCGTCGAGCCGCAGCAGCCACCGACAATATTGAGCAGCCCATCGCTGGCAAAGGCCTCGAGCTGGCTGGCCATCTGCTCGGGCGTCTCATCATAGGCACCCATTTCATTGGGCAGGCCCGCATTGGGGTAGGCGCAGATAAAGGTGTCAGCGACCCCTGAGAGCTCGGAAATGTGGTCGCGCATCAGGTCCGCACCCAGGGCGCAATTGAGCCCGATGGTGATCGGGTTGGCGTGCCGCACCGAATACCAGAAGGCCGTCGGCGTCTGACCGGAGAGGGTACGACCAGACAAGTCGGTAATCGTGCCCGAAATCATGATCGGCACGTCGATGCCGCGTTCTTCGAACAACCGCTGGGCGGCAAAGATGCCCGCCTTTGTGTTCAGCGTATCGGTGATGGTCTCGAACAACAGCAGGTCCGCACCCGCGTCGACCAGCCCGCGAATGGCTTCGCCATAGGCCGCAACCAGCTCGTCAAAAGTGATGGCCCGGTGGCCCGGGCTGTTGACGTCGGTGGACATTGACGAGGTCTTGTTGGTCGGCCCCAGGGCGCCAGCAACAAAACGACGGCGGCCGTCGTGCTTTTCCGCGCGAATGGCAGCTCGGCGCGCGCAGACAACGCCCCAATAGTTGATGTCGTAAACCGCCTCCTCGCAGGCATAGTCCGCCTGCGCCACCGAGGTGGCCGAGAACGTGTTGGTTTCAACGATATCCGCGCCTGCAAGATAATACTGGAGATGGATGTCCTCGATCATCTCCGGCTCGGTGATGACCAGAAGGTCATTATTGCCCTTGAGAGGGTGACTCCAGCCCTTGAACCGCTCGCCCTGGAAGTTTTCTTCCGTCAATCCCAGGCGCTGGATCATCGTGCCCATCGCGCCATCCAGGATAAGGATGCGCTCCTGCATGGCGCGGGTCAGCGCTTCGCGCACCTCGTTCCAGTCCGGAATCACGGTGGTCTCGGCATGGGGGGCGGGGGAGGGGCTCATCGCCGTCCTCTCTTTCAGATCATGTTGGGGCAGGGAGCTGCGCAGCCATGACATAAAGATATCTTTATATCAGTCAAGCGCCAAGACCCGCCCTTGGTACGTCGTTCCCTCATGGCGGTCAGTCGGGGAGCGAACTTGGGTTAACCCCTCCTAAACCGTAAAATTGTTCCTTTCTGTGAACTGGGCATCGGACTCGCTATCCTTTCGGCGAAAAGGTCTGATTTTGTAGAGTATTGCGTATCGTGACGACCACCTGGCGTAACGCTGTTCGTGCCATGGCCCTGGCCGCCCTGATCGCCCCCTCCCTGGCCGCCTGCGCCACGGGCAATCTCGGCGCGACGGTTAAACGCGCCGCCTTCACCTCCAGCGAATATGGTGTCGCCGTCTCGCCGCGCGTCACATCCAATCCGAACCCGCCCAAGGGCGGCGGCCGCTATCAGATCGGCAAGCCCTATACCGTGCGCGGCAAGACCTACGTGCCCCAGCATGATCCGAGCTATTCCGCCTCGGGCACCGCCTCCTGGTACGGTTCTGATTTCCATGGCCGCCGCACGGCAAATGGCGAAATCTTCTCGGCCAACGCCATCACCGCCGCGCATCCGACCTTGCCCCTGCCTTCCTATGTGCGCGTGACCAACACCGCCAATGGCCGCTCGCTGATCGTCCGCGTCAACGACCGCGGCCCATATGTCTCCGGCCGCATCATCGATCTCAGCTACCGCGCAGCCTCCATGCTGGGCTACGTCAACAAGGGCTCGACCAGCGTTCATGTCGAATATGTCGGCCAGGCCCCGCTTGAGGGTGATGATACCCGCATGCTGGTGGCCAGCTACAATGGCCCGGCCGACTACGACGCAGGCCCGATCCGCGTCGCCAGCTCGGGCGGTCAGAGCAACCGCAGCCTGGTTGGCATGACCACCAACTTCATCTCTGGTCTCTTCTCCTATGCCGATGCGTCACCCCAGCAACTGGATGCAGCCGTCGGTTCGGCCCATGCGGCCGCCAATGCCATGGCCAGCGGCAATGCCGCGCTCGCTGACTGGGCCGGTTCGGTCGACGCCGACAACCGCGATATACAATTGGCTCTGGGTATCTTCGCTGACCCCAGCAATGCCGCAGCCGTCGCCCAGCAATTTGCCATGCTTGGCGCCGTCAACGAGGAGCTGGTCTCGCTCAACGGCCGGACGGCCACAAAGCTCACAATGACGCGACTGAAACCCGGAGCGACGGCCCAGGACGTACTCAATCTCGCGCAAGACCTTGGCCTGACTGACGCAATTCTCTATTAATTGCGTCTATATTGCGCCGGGAGGAGTTCGGCGTTGAAGTCGCAAAGACGAGGAACATGCGCCGTGCGAGTGCTCGCTGCCATATTTGCTATCCTTGCCCTCGTCGGATCGGCGGTCGCGCAGGCCGAATTTGACACCAAGGCGAAATTTGCCGTGCTGATGGACTACGAGTCCGGCACGGTCATCTTCCAGAAGGAAGCGGACGCAGCCCTGGAACCCGCTAGCATGACAAAGCTCATGACGCTGGCTGTGGTCTTCAACGAGATCAGGGCCGGGCGCGTGAGCCTGGATGACGAGTTTTTCGTCTCCGAAAACGCCTGGCGCACAGGCGGGGCGGCCTCCGGCGGCTCGACAATGTTTGCCGAACTCAACTCGCAGATCCGTGTCGAAGACCTGGTGCGCTCCGTCATCATCCAGTCCGGCAACGACGCCGCTATCGTTCTGGCTGAAGGCATTGCCGGCTCCGAGGCTACCTTTGCATTGATGATGAACGAGCTGGCGCGAGACCTTGGCCTTGAAGGCTCTAACTTCACCAATTCCACTGGCCTGCCGGACCCCGATGAATATTCGACGGCCCGCGACCTTGCCGAGCTTGCGCGCTACCTCATCCGCGAGTTTCCCGAGTACTATCACTACTTCTCCGAACCCTCGATGGAGTGGAACGGCATCAACCAGTCCAACCGCAATTCACTGGTCGAAATGGGCATCGGTGTCGATGGTCTGAAGACCGGGCATACGGAAGCGGCCGGTTACGGATCGGTGACGTCCACGGATCAGGGAGACCGGCGACTCATCGCGGTGGTCCATGGCCTCGGTTCCATGCGCGAGCGCACGGAAGAAGCCCGCAAGCTCCTCACCTGGGGCGCGCGCGCCTTCGAGCGCTTCACCCCCTATGCCGAGGGCCAGATCGTCGCATATGCGGACGTTTATGGTGGCGCCAGCCCCAATGTCGGACTGGTCGGCAATGGCGAAATCGCGCTCTACCTCCCGCGCGGTTCCCGGCAATGCCTGTCGGCGACGGTCAATTATCGGGCACCACTGCTGCCGCCGGTCACGCAGGGCGACCGGATCGCCGAGCTGCGCGTTTATTGCAATGATCAGCTCGTCCAGGCCGCTCCCCTCTACGCCGCTGAAAGCGTGGGGCAGGGCGATCTGGTGCGCCGCGCTACCGACGCCCTGAAGCAACTGGCGCTTGGCTGGCTTTGAGCCGCGTTGAAGGGACGGTCAAGCCAGTGGCGTGATCGGAGATGAGGAGGCCACGAGACCTATGGTCGAGTGGCGGCTCGAAAGGCGGGCAACCTCGCTCCCCGCTTTTCCCATCGGCTCAGGTGCCTTAAAAGGAACCAGACCCAAGGAATCAGCCTGCCAATGCTCGAAGCGCCCAACCGACGCCCAGCCCGTTTTATCACCTTCGAGGGCGGTGAAGGTGTCGGCAAGTCGACACAGGTGCGCCGCTTGCTGAACAATCTGGGCCAGCATGCGATCGAGGCCGTGCGAACCCGCGAGCCTGGTGGCACGCCCAAGGCCGAGGCTATCCGGTCCTTCATCCTTCAGGGGCGTTCCGAGGCCTGGGGCGCCGGCGCAGAAGCCGTGCTTTTCGCCGCGGCCCGGCTGGATCACGTCAACCAGCTCATTGCCCCGAACCTGGCCAAGGGAACCTGGGTGGTTTCCGACAGGTTCTGCGATTCCACCCGCGCCTATCAGGGCCTGACGGGCGGGGTGGACGACAAGCTCATCGACGCGCTCGAAAACCTCGCCCTTGATGGGCACACGCCCGACCTCACCATCGTGCTCGACATGGATCCCGCCGTGGCCTTCCGCCGCGTCGAGCAGCGCGCCGTTGAAGACGGGCTGCAGTTGACTGGTGACCGCTTCGAGAAGGAGGAGCTCGATTGGCATCGACGCCTGCGCGAGAACTTCCTGGATATCGCCCGGAACAATGCGGACCGCTGCGTCGTCATCTCGGCCGAACAGGACGAGGAGCGCCTGGAAGCGGCTATTTGGGATGTCGTCAGCGCCCGTTTTCCTGAGCTGCAGACGGGACCCGTTGCGTGACTGACCCTGCCGCACTTCCGGAACTGCCGCTACCCGAACAGCGGCAGATGGCGATCGGCCATGACGCAGCGCGCACTGCCGTCCTCACTCAACTCGCCGAGCATCGGCTGCCCGGCGCGATCATGCTCCAGGGCCCCCTGGGCATCGGCAAGGCCACGCTCGCATTCGAACTGGCCGCTGCCATCCTGACGGCAACCGGGGACGAAGATCCTCACCGGGTTCGCGAGCAGGTTGCCGCCCTTTCACATCCCAATCTGGCGTTGCTCAGACGGCGGCCGAAAGACAGCAAGGGATATTATTCGGTGATCCGCGTCGAAGATGTGCGCGAACTTCGCGAGACCCTGCAGCACACGCGGGGCAGGGCGGGTCACCGCATCGCCATCCTGGACTCGATCGACGAGTGCAATCCGTCGGCGGCCAACGCCTTGCTCAAGACGCTCGAGGAACCACCCGCCGATACGACCTTTCTCCTTGTCTCGCACCGCCCCGGACAATTGCTGCCCACCATTCGCTCGCGCTGTCACAATCTGGCCTTGCGCGGATTAAGTGACGAAATGGTTCGCACCGTGGTGAGTTCCAGCCATCCGGAACTGGATAGCGAGACGCTGGACCGCGCCGTGCAACTCGCCGGCGGCCGGCCGCGCCGTGCCTTCGAAACCCTGGCCTTGGCCGAAAATTCGCCAGTGGGCGCGCTGCTGGCCTGGCTGCAGGGGCCCGAGCGCATGCCGGTTGCCGCACAAATACAGCTCGCAGATGCCCTGGGCGCCGATCCGCAGGGGCCGGACATGTCGTTCGCGCGTGAAATCCTGAATGATTGGCTCGCCGGCGAAACGCGGGACGCTGCCCTGCAGCCCCAAGGGCGTTCCCGGCTTGCCTCCGCCACTGAGCTATGGGAGAAGGCAGGCGCACTCCTAGGCGAAGCCGACAGCGTCAATCTCGATATGAAACAGACGCTGATGGTGATTTTCGACGCCATCCGGAAGCACTGCGCCCTGTTCGCCAATCCCGCCGAGCCAGCATGACCACCAAGCCGTTCTTTATTACGACTCCTATCTTCTACCCCAACGGCGTTCCTCACATCGGTCACGCCTATACCGCCATTGCCAGTGACGTCATCGCCCGTTTCCAGCGACTTGATGGCCACGATGTGCTGTTTCTGACCGGGACGGACGAGCATGGACAAAAGATGCAGCAGACGGCGGCTAAGGAGGGCATTTCGCCATTGGAACTGGCGACGCGCAATTCGGCCGTGTTCAAGGATCTTTGGGCCAAGCTCAACATTTCCTATGACGACTATATCCGCACCACCGAACCGCGCCATCACCGCGCTAGCGAGGCGATTTGGCTGCGTATGGTAGAAGCGGGCGACATCTATCTCGACAAGTACTCGGGCTGGTACTCGGTGCGTCAGGAAGCCTTCTTCGACGAAAAGGAAACGACCCTCGGCGAAGACGGTGTGCGGCGCGAACCACTTGGTTCGCCGGTCGAATGGGTGGAGGAAGAGAGCTACTTTTTCCGCCTGTCGGCCTTTGGCGAGCGCTTGCTAGCCCACTATGACGCCAATCCCGACTTCATTGCTCCGGCCGAGCGACGCAATGAAGTCGTTAGCTTCGTCAAATCAGGGCTGCGCGACCTCTCCGTGTCGCGCGCGACCTTCGACTGGGGCATCAAGGTGCCGGGCAATGACAAGCATGTCATGTATGTCTGGGTCGATGCGCTAACCAATTATATCACGGCCACAGGTTTTCCGGACGAGACGGCAGAGCGCCGACGGTTCTGGCCGGCCGATGTACATATGATCGGCAAGGACATCATTCGCTTCCACGCCGTCTACTGGCCAGCCTTCCTCATGAGCGCAGGCATCGAACTGCCCAAGCGCGTCTTTGCGCACGGCTTTTTGTTCAATCGTGGCGAGAAAATGAGCAAATCGGTCGGCAACGTCGTCGACCCGTTTGAACTGGCCGACAAATACGGCCGCGATGCGCTGCGCTATTACTTGCTGCGCGAGGTACCGTTCGGGCAGGACGGCTCCTACAGCCATGAAGCCATCGTCAATCGCATCAATGCAGACTTGGCCAATGATCTGGGCAATCTGGCGCAACGCTCACTGTCGATGGTCAACAAGCATTGTGGCGCCGTGGTGCCCACGCCCGGCCCCTTCACGGCCGAGGACCAGATGGTGCTCGATGCCGTCGACGCTCTGCACGAGACCACCAGACAAGCGGTTTCGGTGCAGGCGCTTCATACGATGCTTGCCGCCGTCTGGCAGGTGGTGTCCGACACCAATCGCTATTTCGCAGCTCAGGAGCCCTGGGCGCTGCGCAAAAATGACCCGGATCGTATGGCGACCGTGCTCTATGTGACCATCGAGCTGCTGCGTCAGGTAGGCATTCTGTGTCAGCCCGTGATGCCCGAAGCGGCTGACAAATTGCTCGAACTGCTTGGCTTGGGTCAGGATGAGCGTGGCTTCAACCGGCTAGGTCCCACTGGCAGGGCGCAACCTGGCAAGAGCCTGCCGGCGCCCGTCGGGGTCTTTCCGCGCTATGTCGAAGCAGAACCGGCTGAGTGACCATGCTGATCGACAGCCATTGCCATCTCGATTTCGAGGCCCTGTCCAGCGATCTGGACGGCGTCATGGCGCGTGCAGCGGCTGCCGGCGTCACCGGCATGGTGACGATATCCACAAGGGTGGAAAACTTTTCCACCTATGTTGGGTTGGCGGAACGTTGCGAGAACGTCTGGTGCTCCGTCGGCACCCATCCGCATAATGCGCATGAGGAACTGCATATCCAGACGGATGATCTTGTCCGGCTAAGTGCCCATCCGCGCTGCGTTGCCATCGGCGAGGCCGGCCTTGACTACTTCTACGACAACGCCCCGCGCGATGCTCAGGCCACCGGTCTGCGCCGCCATATTGCCGCCGCTCGCATCACCGGTCTTCCACTGGTTATCCACAGCCGCCAGGCCGATGAAGACATGGCTTCCATCCTCGAGGAAGAGGCCGGGCAGGGGGCCTTCCCCTTCGTTCTGCATTGCTTCACCGCCGGCATGGATCTGGCCCAGCGTGCCCTTAGGCTGGGTGGCTACGTGTCGTTCTCCGGCATCATCACGTTCAAGAACGCCGAGGAGATCCGCGAAGTCGCCAAAATCGTGCCGGCTGATCGCTACCTCGTCGAAACCGACGCGCCGTATCTGGCGCCCATTCCACACCGTGGCCAGTCAAACGAACCCAGCTTTGTCCGCCACACCGCAGAGAAGCTCGCTGAGGTGCGCGGAATATCGCTCGAACAGCTTGGCGCGGAGTCGACCGCCAATTTTGGTCGTCTTTTCGCAAAGACCGGCGTGAGATAGGCCGTGGCAGCATCCGACCGGATCATCGCGACCATTCTGGGCTGCGGGTCATCCGGAGGCGTTCCGCGTGTCGGACATGTCTGGGGCGCCTGCGACCCCCGTGAACCACGCAATCGCCGTCGCCGCTGTTCGCTGCTTATCGAGGGCTGGCGCGATGGCGTTGAGCACCCCACGCGCGTCCTCATCGACACAGGTGCCGATTTGCGCGAACAGCTATTGGGCGCCCATGTCGATCGGCTCGACGCTGTTCTGTATACCCATGAGCATGCCGACCATACCCACGGCATAGACGATCTGCGCGTCCTGGCGCTGCACAATCGTCGCCGGGTCGATGTATATTTTTCCGCACCGTGCGGCGCGCGCCTCAGAGAGGCCTTCGGCTATTGCTTTGCCACGCCGCCCGGCGGCTCTTATCCGCCCATCCTCAATGCCCACGAAATTGCCGATGGCGATACCGTCTCGGTGGATGGTCCAGGCGGAGCGCTGGAACTGCAGGCTTTTGATCTGGTGCATGGCGATATCAACGCCTTCGGCTACCGCATCGGCGGCCTGGCATATTGTTGCGATCTGTCAGCTGTTCCCAGTAGCGCAGATGCAGCCCTGCAAGACCTCGACGTCTGGATTGTCGACGCGCTGCGTCCGACGCCGCATCCAAGTCATTTGAGCCTGCCTGAAACGCTCGAGCTGATTGAGCGCTTTCGTCCACGACAGGCCGTGCTCACCAACATGCATATTGATCTCGACTACGCTGCAACGGAAGCCGAGACACCGTCCGACGTCACGCCAGCGTTTGACGGGATGCAGATCGATGTCACCGCGGGGCGCGTCCTCAACCGCTGAGCCAGCGTGCTTGCAGCAAACATCGGGCCTCAAAGCGCGCATTTTCTGCAAGTTCTCACACATAAAAGTTCCATAATATATATTATGCGAAATGTGGATATGCGGAAAAATGCCTGATTGATGCGCCGCCCCGTCCCACTCGTCCCATGCTTTGCTATGGTGCTCGCACCGAATCCCAACCACTCCGGACATCCCCACCATGCAGCCATCTCGCGATATCTCCCGCCTCATCGAGATCATGGCCGCGCTACGTGACCCGAATGGCGGTTGCCCCTGGGACCTGGTGCAGGACTTCCGCTCCATCCGGCACTACACCATTGAAGAAGCCTACGAAGTCGCCGATGCCATCGAGCGCGAGGATTTCGGCGATCTGCGCGAGGAACTCGGCGATCTGCTGCTGCAGCCGATCTACCACGCCCAGATGGCCAAGGAGGCCGGCCATTTTGACATTGGCGATGTGGTCGAGGCCATCACCGAAAAGCTGATCCGCCGCCATCCCCATGTCTTTGGCGATGTGGTGGCCAACGGCGCGGTTGATGCTCAGGACAGATGGGAAGCCATCAAGGTGCGAGAGCGAGCCGCCAAGGCCGAACGCAAGGGCGACAGCACCCCCTCAATTCTCGATGATGTACCACAGGTATTGCCCGCCCTCGCCCGCGCCGAGAAACTTACCAAGCGCGCCGCCAAGGTTGGCTTCGATTGGCCCGACCTGCCGGCCGTCCGCGCCAAGATCGAGGAGGAGCTTGCTGAAGTCGCCGAGGCCGAAAGCGCCGGCGACGAGAACGCGCTGCGCGAGGAAATCGGTGATCTGCTGTTCGCCGTCGCAAATCTGGCCCGCAAGGCCGGCGTGGACCCCGAGGCCGCCCTGCGCGACGCCAATTCCAAGTTCACCCGCCGCTTCCACTATGTCGAAGCCCGCTGTCGCGAAGACGGCCTCGACCCGGCCGCAGCAGGTCTAGAGCGCCTCGATGGCTACTGGAACGAAATCCGGACCAGGGACAAGGGCTAGAGGTCGGACACCGCGATCCGGCCGTTGAAACGCTCGAGGAACTCCGCCCGATGCCGTGGGTCGACCCGAACCACGAAATCGGACCCCTGCTCGTTCCCGTCGTCGCGCGAGATCACTTCGGCATTGTTGTGCAACCAGCCGATATCGCTGCCCGCGCTATGGGGCACATGCACATGATAAGTGCGGCTCTGTTCACTGAGAAGCTGCTCAATCTTGAGTTTGAGCGCATCAAGACCCTGCCCGCTATGCGCTGACACCGGCATGGTGGCGACCACCTTGCCAGCCGGACTTGCCGAAGCAAGCGTCAGTCCTGGCTCATCGAGTAGATCAATCTTGTTCCACACCTCGATGATGGGTGTCGTCTCCGAGGAAACGCCCAGCTCTTCGAGCACGGTGAGCACGTCCTGCGCCTGCGCCGCATGGTCTGGATTGGCGATGTCGCGCACATGGAGAATGATGTCGGCATCCACCACTTCTTCCAGCGTCGCGCGGAACGCCGCCACCAGGTCATGCGGTAGGTCCGCGACAAATCCCACCGTATCGCTGAGCATGACCTCGCGCCCGTGCGGCAACGCGATCTTTCGGACCGTCGTGTCGAGCGTGGCAAAAAGCAGGTTCTCGGCAAACACCCCTGCCCCGGTCAAGACATTGAACAGGCTGGATTTTCCAGCATTGGTATAGCCAACGAGCGCTACCACTGGAATTAGCGCCTTGGTCCGCTGCCGCCGCTGCTGTTCGCGCGTCTTCTTGATCTTCTCCAGCCGATCCTCGAGCAGCACAATCCGCTCGGTGATCTGCCGACGGTCGCTTTCGATCTGGGTTTCGCCCGGCCCGCCCATGAAGCCGGTGCCGCCGCTGCCCCTTTGGCGCTCAAGGTGTGTCCATGACCGCACCAGGCGCCCCTTCTGATAGTTCAGATGGGCCAGTTCCACCTGCAGCACGCCCTCGCGCGTCGCCGCGCGCTCCCCGAATATCTCGAGGATCAGCGCCGTGCGATCCAGCACCTTGGTGCCGGTCTCGCGCTCCAGATTGCGCTGCTGGATCGGCGTTAGCGCCGCATCGACCAGCAGCAATTCGATATGCTCGGCCTTCACCTTCTCGGCGAGTGTTTCCACATGACCCGCCCCGATATAGGTCGCCGGACGGATTTCGCGCACCCTGACGACCTCGGAAAACACGATGTCGAGGGCAATGGCCCGCGCCAGGCCCTCGAATTCGGCCTGGCGGGCTTCAATGCTGTGATAGGAGGATTTGCCCCTGACGTCCGGACACACGAGCCCGGTGCGCGTCGGCTGTGCCTGCCGGTCTATATAGCGCTGTGGACCGCCCGGCTGGGCCGCCCGCTCATCGTCCGGTTCATGCATTTAAGCGGTCAGTCGTGATCTGTGCTCTGCTCGGGATCGAACAACTGAATCGGCGCGCCGGGCATGATGGTCGAGATGGCGTGCTTATAGACCAATTGAGACTGCGCATCCCGGCGCAGCAGAAGGCAGAAATTGTCAAACCAGGTGATGACGCCCTGCAGCTTGACGCCGTTCACCAGGAAAATGGTGACAGGCACCTTCTGCTTGCGAACATGGTTGAGAAAGGAATCCTGCAGGTTTTGCTGCTTTTCGCTAGCCATTTGTGGCCTCTTTGCCGCGGCTTTATTGTCGCTGTTGTTTCCGCAAAAACTTGCGCCCGGACCATAAGGGACTGCCGCCCAGCCCCCGGTGCCCGAATTATCATATAATGCACTATGGCACGTTTGCACCCCACTGCCTACCCGCCGTCAGTGCATGAGGGGAAGCCATTTTTTGCAGTGTTTTCAGAGCCCCAGCGACTTGATCTTGCGATGAAGAGCGCTGCGCTCCATGCCCACGAACTCCGCTGTCTTGGAAATATTGCCGCCGAAGCGCTCGATCTGCGCCAGCAGATACTGCCGTTCAAACACCTCGCGGGCCTCACGCAGCGGCAGGCTCATCAGATGGGCCGACGCATCTGCGTCCCCCACGGTGGGCAATACTTCGCCAATGTCCGATGGGAGCATGGCAGCGGTAATCACGCCATTCTCGGGCTGCTGGTCCTTCATCAGAATCAGGAGACGCTCGATGGAATTGCGCAGTTGGCGCGCATTGCCCGGCCAGTCCTGCGCCTGCAGCACGGCCATTGCATCCTCGCCGATATTAAGCCGCTGCAGATTGTGCATCCGGCAGATCTGCTCGATGAACACCGCCACCAGCGGCGGCACGTCTTCGCGCCGTTCCTTGAGTGGCGTCAGAGGCAGCGGGACGATCGACAGCCGGTGAAACAGATCGGACCGGAAATCGCCCGCCTCCACCTGGGCCGCCACATTCTGCGAGCTGGAGGAGATGATGCGCACATCGATCGGCACAGCCTGGGCGCCGCCAACACGCTGGAACCGGTTTTCTACCAAGGTGCGCAGCAATGTGGTCTGCACCTGCTGCGGCAAGGTCGTGACCTCAGAGAGATAAAGCGTGCCCCCATGCGCCCGCTCAAGCGCGCCCACCTCGACCTTGAGCATGCCCGATTTGTCTCGCGCCTCCCGGCCAAAGAGCACCACCGGCACTTCCTCGGGCGCGTAAAGCGAGGCGTTGATCTCCACAAACGGGGCGTCGGCGCGCGGGCTGCGCTGATGGATCTGCCGGGCCACAAGGCCCTTTCCGGCACCACTCGGACCTGAGATGAAAATGCGCGAATTCGTGGGGGCCGACTTCTCGATCACCCCGCGCACCTGTTGCAGCGCCGGCGAGGTGCCGACCATTTCCGCGCTTTTGCTCGCGGACCGCTCCTTGAGTTCTGCCACCTCGCTCCGCAGCCGCGTGGCCTCGAGGGCCCGTTGGGTAACGTGGAGCAGCCTGTCGATCTTGAAGGGCTTCTCGATATAGTCATAGGCGCCGCGACGGATCGCCGAAACGGCCGTCTCGATATTGCCGTGGCCCGAGATCATCACGACAGGCATGTCCGGATGCTGGCTCTGGAACACATCGAGCAATTGCAGTCCGTCGAGCCGCGACCCCTGCATCCAGATATCGAGGAACACCAGGCTGGGCCGACGGCGCGCGATTTCATTAAGTCCGCTATCGGCGTCATGGGCCTGGCGCGCCTCATAGCCTTCGTCTTCGAGGATACCGGCGATCAGGTCGCGGATATCGTCCTCGTCATCGATGATCAGAATGTCCAAAGCCATTTACTTGTGAACAACCGCGGGCATGCGCGGCCCCTCCTGTTGGGCAGGATTATCGTCCGCCGCCGCGGTTCCTGTCTCTGTGGTGCTCTTCGCTGGTGATTGCAACGGAAGTGTGAACGTGACGCAGGCCCCGACCCTGCCATGGGAATCCGGCTCGGCGTCGATCAACTCGACGATGCCGCCATGTTGCTCGATAATGCGGGCAACAATTGCAAGCCCAAGACCAGTCCCCTTCTCGCGTGTCGTCATATAGGGTTCAAGCAGCCTCTGCCGGTTTTCGGCCGGCCAGCCTTTCCCGTTGTCGGACACCGAGATACGAGCGTGATTGGCCTCGATATGGGCCTCCACGATGATTGTGGGCTGCCAATCCCCCGAAAGGGTGACACCCTCAAAGGCCTCCACGGCATTTTTGATCAGGTTCGTCAGCGACTGGGACACCAGCCTCGTATCGAACCACGCCATGATGGTTTCGTCCGGCAGCAGGGTGACAATATTGACCTCAGGCAGTCGCACGCTTTCCAAGAACACCGCTTGCCTTATGGCGTCGCTGAGATCGGCCATTTCGGGCGCGGATTCGGGCATTCGCGCAAAGGCCGAGAACTCATCGACCATGCGGCCGATATCGCCGACCTGTCGAACTATGGTGTTGATGCATTTGTCAAAAACATCGCGGTCGTCTTCCAGCTTGTTGCCGTAGCGCCGTCGCAATCGCTCGGCCGATAGCTGGATCGGCGTCAGGGGGTTCTTGATTTCATGGGCGATGCGCCGCGCCACATCCGCCCAGGCGCTTGTCCTCTGCGCGGATTCGAGATCGGTGATGTCGTCGAATGTCAGCACGAAGCCCTTGGACTCGGTAATCGAGCCCTCGCGGGTCAATTGCACCTGATAGATGCGGCGATCGGTTTCATTGCCCAGCTGAATCTGGTCGCGAACCTGCCCACGGCGGGCCGACCGGGCCTTCTCCAGCGTTGCGGTCAGCTCCGGCATGATCTTGTCCATGGGTTCGCCCATCAACTCGATCTCGGTGCGCCCGAGCATCTCGCAGGCCCGCGCATTGACGAGCGTCACCGCACCATAGGGATCAAGGCCGATAATGCCGGCCGAGACACCCTCCACCACCGCTTCGGTGAACTGGCGCCGCTTCTCGTTGACTTCATTGGCCTTGAGCAGGTCAAGGCGCTGGGATTTCAATTGCTGTGTCATACGGTTGAAGCCGTTGGACAAGTCTCGAAGGTCGCCCCTGCCCTCCTGCACCGGTACCTGGACGTCCAAATCTCCCGCACTGACGCGGCGCGAAGCAATCATCAGGTTTCGGATCGGATCCACGAACCGGTTGGCCAGCGCGATACCGACCCAGAGCGCCGCCAGCAGCAGCACCACTGCCAGACCGACATACATGATCGTAAAGGTGATCTGGAACACCAGGCGATTGGACGCGTACTCCCGATATTCCGTTATATTCTCGTCGGTTAGCCGCATATATTCAAGCACTTCGGCATCGACGGGCCGTGCCACGAACAAGTAGATGTCGTCATAACCGCGCAGCTTGACCACCGAACCAACGAACTGCGTTGACCCTGGCGCGATCGGGGTCGGAATGCCTTCGACGACGCCGTCCGTCACACCGGCCGGCAGCTTGGGGTAGGAACCAGCGACATTGATCTGGGCCCGCATCAATGTCTCGCCCGCCCGATCGATCAGGGCGGTGAACGGCAGGGATCGTGTCACAGCCAGAGCGGTCAGGATGCGTTCGAAACGCTGCGGCTCATTCTCATAGGTCGCGCGCGCCTGCTCCAGCTCGGTGGCCACCCAGATGATGTCATCGCGCAGCACCTGGGCGTGCTCGAGCATGTAGGAGCGCGCCACCAGCCGCGAGCTTTCCACCATGGCGCGCGTGCGCTCGGAAAACCATTGATCCAGCCCCTGATTGAGGGCGATCGTGGCCACCACGGCCACCAGAGCCGCAGGGACTGCCGCCACGAAGGCGAACATTGCCACCATGCGCACCTGCAGGCCAGCACCCGGCACGCCCCGCATGCGGGCCTGAAACAAAAGCACCGCCTCGGTCACCACCAATGCGATCACCAGCAGCACCAGTAGCCCGGTGACCACCCAGATGACTGTCCACACCGTGGGCGAAGGCTCGATATTGGTGATGCCGGACAGGATGAAGAAGGACACTGAGGACATCAGCACTGATGCGGTGACCACAACAAAGCCGAGCACACGCAGGGAGTAGTTCTGCTGAATGCGAAAGAACGTCCGACGCCCAACGGACGATTCGTCCGCCGGGGCGCGTCGTTCATCAGTACTGGCTGAGACCATATCGGCCATAAACTGCCCAGTTTCTCCGCTTCAACCACAGGTCGTGGTGCTACCACAGCGCTCTGCAAGCCAAGATGTAGGCGCAAAACCCGAGGAAGGGCGAAGCCTGACCCAATTCCGGCGACCCTTCAAGACAATTGTTGCCAAAATGTGACACTCGGCCGCGACGAGAAAACGCGCCAGTGGCGCGTTTTCCGCGGCCGAGGCCCGAAGAGCTACACTCGCAGGGCACGAACACAGTGACCCCCTGCCACGAGTCTGAGCTCAAATGGTAATACAGTTCCGATGGGAGCGATTTTAGGGACTGAGGCCATGAGAGCTATGCTCGAATGGCATGCTCGATGCCGTGTCGGCGATGCCCAGACACAGCAGAGGACCCAGGCACGGCCCGAACGCGGCAATCCGGAGCGCTACCCCCTACCCGCCCCGGCGACTATGCTTGACGATCTCGATGGAATGCGTCCGGATCTTCTTGCGCAGCGTGTTGCGGTTCAATCCGAGCAGATCCGCTGCCTTGATCTGATTGCCGCCACAGGCGTTGAGCGCCATGGCGATCAGCGGGGCTTCGACCTTGTCGATCACACGCTGATACATGCCTGCCGGAGGCAGGTTCGGCTCGTGCTCACGCAGCAGCTGCCCCACATGCGTCTCTACCGCCATGGAAATATCGACCGGTCCCGAGGACGCGTTGACCGACGGGCGATCGACGATATTGAGCTCATTCTGCACAATCTCGGCGGAAATCTGCTCATCGGCATATAGGGCCGACAGCCGCCGGACCAGGTTCTCCAGTTCACGGATATTGCCCGGCCAATTGTAGTTCTGCATCAGCCGGATGGCTTCGGGCGAAATGGTCTTTGGTGGGTCGCCCTCACGCTGCGCCAGACGCAGGAAATGCTGCACCAGGTCGGTGATGTCATCAATGCGCTCGCGCAGCGGCGGCAGGCGGATCGGAACCACGTTCAGGCGATAGTACAGATCCTCACGGAACAGGCCCTGCCGGATCATCTGGCTGAGATCACGATGCGTGGCAGCCACGATGCGCACATTGGTCTTGATGGCATTGCGGCCACCCACCATCGTGTATTCGCCCTCCTGCAGCACGCGCAGCAGGCGGGTTTGTGCGTCCATCGGCATGTCGCCGATCTCGTCGAGGAAGAGTGTACCACCTTCGGCCTGTTCGAACCGGCCTGAAGAGCGAGTATTTGCCCCGGTAAACGCCCCCTTCTCATGCCCGAAAAGTTCCGCTTCGATCAGGTCGCGCGGAATGGCGGCCATGTTGATGGCCACAAATGGTCCGTTGCGCCGCTTGCCGAAATCGTGCAGCGCGCGCGCCACCAGTTCCTTGCCCGTGCCGCTCTCGCCGGTGATCATCACCGTCAGGTCGGTCTGCATCAGCCGAGCCAGAGCCCGATAGATGTCCTGCATGGCGGTGGAGCGCCCGACCAGTGGCATGGTCTCTCCCGGCTCCTCGGCCTTGCGCTCGGCATTGGTTGGCTTCTTCGCGTCGGCGAGTGCCCGCGCCACCACGGAGAGCACTTCGGTAATGTCGAAGGGCTTGGGCAGGTACTCATAAGCGCCCACTTCCGAGGCCCGGATGGCCGTCATGAAGGTATTCTGCGCGCTCATCACGATCATCGGCAGCTCCGGGCGGAGCTTTTTGATCTTGGGCATCACCTCGAAGGCATTGCCATCGGGCATCGCCACATCGGTGATCAGGATATCGCCCTCGCCCCGGCTCACCCAGTTCCACATGGTTGAGATATTGCCAGTGGGCCGCACTTCGTAGCCGGCACGGGTCAAGGCCTGATTGAGCACCATGCGAATGGCGGCATCATCATCGGCGAGCAGAACGACATGGCTCATGCGGGCGAACCCTCTTCGACGTCGGCGGGAGATTGGAAGGCACCACTGGCCACCGGCAGCAGGATGCGGAAGCGCGTGCGACCAGGCCGGCTGTCACAGTCTATGACCCCGCCATGATCGCCGACGATCTTGGCCACCAGGGCCAGTCCCAGGCCCGACCCATTGGTCTTGGTCGTCACAAACGGATCGAACAGGAACGGCAGGATATCCGGCGGCACGCCCGGGCCGTTATCCTCGATCACGATCTCCAGTGGCAACGAGATGCGCTCGGCGACCCCGGCAACGCTGATCCGAATGCCCGGCCGGAACGCCGTGCTAATCTTGATTTCCGGTTTCTGTGTTCTTTCAAGCGCTTCTGAGGCGTTCTTGATCAGGTTCAGGAAGATCTGGATCAGTTGGTCGCGATTGCCGAAGACCGGGGGCAGCGACGGGTCATATTCCTCCGAGAAGGTAATGCCCCGCGCCACGCCATTCCGGGCCAAGAGTTTGACCCGATCGAGCACCACGTGAATATTGATCGGCTCGCGTTCCATGGGACGCTCATCGCCGAACACTTCCACCCGGTCGATGAGCCCCACGATGCGATCGGTCTCCTCCCGGATCAGCCGCGCCAGGGGCACCTCATCTGAGGGTACCGACTGCTCCAGCAATTGCGCCGCACCGCGAATGCCCGAAAGAGGGTTCTTGATCTCATGCGCCAGCATGGAGGCAAGGCCGGTGACCGAACGGGCTGCACCGCGCGACACCATTTGACGGTCGATCTTGTCGGCCATGGTGCGCTCCTGGATCAGGACAGCGACCCGGCCATCCGTGTCGGAGATCGGGCTGGCAAAGACGTCCGCGATGCGTTCGTCGCCAAAGCGGGACGAGCCGACCCGCACGCGATACTCCGTCATCGGCGCCCGCCGCTGTGCCACCGTTTCAACCAGCGAGATGATCGGTGACCCGAAGGCAATGAGGTCGTCCAGCGTCTGCCGCGTCAGCACGCTCAGCGAGGCTCCGAAAAACGCCTCGGCGGCATAGTTCACGAACTGGATGTGCCGCCCCTCGTCCAGCACCAGAATGGGTTGCGGGAGGGCCTGCAGCACCGCTCGCGCCGGCACGGAATCAAGATCCATCACCACAGCACTGCTCACGCGGCCGCCCTCCATTCGCCTGAAAAGAGGGTGCCGATCAGCGCAAGCACCGCCTTGGTATCGTCATTGTCCAGCAACCGTGTCCGCATGCCCTTGTCGAGGTTCAGGCCCGCCGCATCGGCATACCAGCCCAGATGCTTGCGCGCCGCCCGCAGCCCCACCTCGACGCCATAATCGAGCAGCATCTCTTCGTAGTGCTGCCGGATCAGCGCCACCAGGACTTCGTCCTCGGGCGCGGCAGCAGGTACCCCGCCCTCAAGCGCCACGCCGATCTGCCCGACCTTCCAGGGTTGCCCTTGCGCACCCCGGCCGAGCATCACTGCAGCAGCCCCGGACTCATCGAGAGCCCGCTGCGCGCTCGTCGCATCGACAATGTCGCCATTGACCACCACGGGCACATCGACCGCATCCACCACTTCGCGGACCAGTGTCCAACGCGCACTGCCCTTGTAGAATTGCTGCCGCGTGCGGCCATGAACGGTAATCATCTGGGCGCCCGCACTCACCGCCAGCCGCGCAATCTGCGGCGCGTTGAGGCTCTCGTCATCCCAGCCCAATCGCATCTTGACGGTCACGGGACGCGTAGTCGCGCTCGCCACGGCCTCGACAATGCCGAGCGCCACGTCCGGCACCCGCATCAGCGCCGAGCCGGCATAGCCATTGGTCACCCGCTTGGCCGGGCAGCCAAAATTGATATCGATGATATCGGCCCCCGCACCCTCGGCGATCCGGGCGCCCTCTGCCATCCATTGCGCCTCGCACCCGGCCAGCTGCACCACATGCGGCAGCGTCCCAGCGCGCGTCAGCTTGCGGACCATGCCCTCATGGCCGGTCGTCAGGGCTGAGCTGGCCACCATCTCGGAAACCACCAGGCCCGCACCAAAGCGTTCCGCGATTTCCCGGAAGGGCCGGTCGGTAATGCCAGCCATCGGCGCAAGGAAGGCCCGATTGCGGATGGCATGCCCACCAATGCTCAATGCGCAGGCAGTGTTAGTCAAAGAATTGCCCCAGAAATGTTCAATTCGGCAACAGTGCCCGCACAATAATCAATTTCTGAACGCGCGCAACCAGCTCTCGGTGTCGCACAGCAGTAAATCAGCCCTGCTCTTGCCGCATGTCTGAGTGGCGGCTAGACGATGTCCTGTCCGAGTTTTCCGGTGCCAACAACGCCATGCGTCCAAAATCCACAGCCGTCATCGTCGTCGCCGCGGGTAAGGGTGAGCGTGCGGCTGGTAGCGGACAAAATACTCCCAAGCAATATCGCCCTGTTGCAGGTCAGCCGATTCTGGCGCGGACGATGACCGCATTCTTCGCCCATCAGGGCATCACGCATATTGTCCCGGTCATTCACGCCGACCATGCAGACCGGTACGCGGCGCTGAACTTGGCGGATAGCCGTCTCCTGCCACCCGTTCATGGCGCGTCCACGCGCCAGGGCTCGGTTCTGGCGGGCTTGAAGGCCCTCGCCCCTCTGCGGCCAGATCGTGTTCTGATCCACGACGCGGCCAGGCCATTCGCCACATTGGCCTTGCTCGACCGGGTCATCGCCGCCCTTGACCAGAATGACGGCGTCTTGCCCACCTTGCCGGTCACCGACACCATCAAGAGGTCGCTCGACGGGGAGTTGATCGCGGCCACTGAAGATCGTCGCCAACTCTTTGCCGCCCAGACCCCTCAGGGGTTCCGCTTCGGCCAGATTTTCTCGGCCCATATGCGCGCGGAATCAATCAGGCGGGAATTCACCGACGACGCCGAGATCGCAGAATGGGCCGGGCTCCGCGTCGCCATGGTCGAAGGCGAGCGCAACAATATCAAGATCACCCATCCCGAAGACTTCGATCGAGCGGAGCGCATCATCATGGCGAACCCTGGCACCGAAACCCGGATCGGCACCGGCTACGACGTCCACCCCTTCGCGCCCGGCGACGCCGTGTGGCTGTGCGGCGTCAAAATCCCCCACAAGGCGAAATTGCAGGGTCATTCAGATGCCGACGTGGCCTTGCATGCGCTCACCGATGCCTTGCTCGGCGCCATCGGTGAAGGCGATATCGGTACCCACTTCCCTCCCAGCGATCCGCAATGGAAGGGCGCGGCCTCTTCCCTCTTCCTGCGTCATGCGGGAGACCTTGTCAGGCAGCGTGGGGGGCGTATCGTCAATCTGGACGTGACAATCGTTGCCGAAGCACCGAGGATTGCCGCTCACGTGCCTGCCATGTGCGCTGCCATCGCCGAAACCCTCGGCATTTCTGCAGATCGCGTGGCGGTCAAGGCGACGACAAACGAAAAGCTCGGGTTTATCGGGCGTGAGGAGGGTATCGTGTCAATGGCCAGCGCCAGCGTGGAAGTGCCGAGGATCGACTGACATGGCAACCAAGACAAAACCGTCTGCAGGCAAGCAGATCATCGACATCCTGACTGAGCGCAACCAGACCATTGTCACGGCCGAAAGCTGCACCGGCGGCATGGTTGCCTCCGCGCTCACCGATATCCCAGGCGCGTCCGCTGCCATCTATGGCGGCTATGTCACCTATGCCAATTCGGCCAAGTCGCGCATGATCCAGGTGCAGCCGCGCCTGATCCGTGACTATGGCGCCGTGAGCAACCAGGTCGCCCGCGCCATGGCCGACGGGGCCCGCAACACCGCGCGCGTCGACTACGCCGTGGCCGTCACCGGCATTGCCGGCCCCGATGGCGGCAGCGAGAAAAAGCCCGTGGGTCTGGTCTATGTCGCCGTTTCTTCTGAACTGGCCACCGTCGTCATCGAACACCGCTTTGGCGACCTCGGCCGTGACGCCATCCGCAAGGCGACCGTCGAGGCGGCGCTGGACCTGGTCCTGCAAGTGCTGACCAGCGATCCGCCAAAGCCGTAGCGGTGCGGGTTTGCTGGCTGGTATTGGGTGGTTTGCGGAATCTTTGCTCTTGGCGCCGGTAGTTTGATTGCTGCGATAGGCCGATGGCGAGTTGACGATGCAAATTTCGCGCCCTAGGTTTTCAAAACGATGATCAAGAAATATCCAGCAGTAGTAAGTGGGCGCATGGGTTTGGCGGCATAGCGGCCAGCGGAAGCACCCATGCGCGGTAATCAGGCCCCCGAGAGGGGCTTTTTTGTTGCCCATCGACTGGTCAAGCTATCTATGCGGTCATCATCATGCAAAATCTGTTGCGAGGCCCCCGCCTGTCCACGCTGATATTGTTATCGGCGCTGGCAATTCTTCCGATCAATTATTTCCTCCCATCGCTCCCGAGCATGGCCGCGGAGTTCGATGTGGACTACGGGACCATGGGACTTTCATTGGCGGCATATGCGGGGGTGTCGGCATGCCTTCAACTTGTTCTCGGTCCGCTTTCCGACCGCTTCGGCCGCAGGCCGGTGATCCTTGGGGCGTTGGTCATTTTCATAGCGGCGACTGTCGGATGCGCCCTGGCACCTGACGCATGGACCTTTCTCGCTTGCCGAATGGTCCAGGCTGTCATTGCCCCAACATATGCAGTGTCGCTCGCCGTGATCCGCGACACGACCAGCAAGGAGCAGGCAGCCGGCCATTTTGGTTATCTGGCCATGGCCTGGGCCATAGCGCCCATGCTCGGGCCTTCCGCCGGCGGCTTCCTCGATCAGGTGCTGGGTTGGAGGGCCAGCTTCCACGTTCTGGCACTCTTCGGCACCGCAGTTCTGGTCTTGTGCTGGATAGACCTGAGCGAAACGAACAACGCACCCTCAGACACGATGGCGAGGCAGTACCGGGCCTATCCCGAGCTCCTCGGCTCAAAGCGCTTCTGGGCATACTGCGTGTGTAGTGCCTTCTCCGTTGGCGCCTTCTATGCCTTCCTTGCCGGCGCACCACTGGCCGCTTCAACCTTCGATCTGTCGCCGGCGATCCTTGGTCTTTACATGGGCTCAATCACAGGTGGCTTCATGGCCGGTAGTTTTCTGGCAGGCCGGGTCGCTGGCAGGTTACCGATGACCACAATTCTGACTGCAGGACGGGTCCTCGCCTGCGCCGGCCTATTGCTCGGTCTCATCCTTTACGCCGCCGGCATCGACCATGTACTGGCACTATTTGGGCCATGCCTGTTCGTCGGCGTGTCGAACGGTCTGACGCAGCCGAGCGCCAGCGCTGGGGCGATTTCAGTTCGACAAACACACACGGGAAGCGCCGCCGGGCTGGCCAGTGCAATTACAGTGGCAGGCGCCTCCGTCATGGCAGCGGTCGCGGGTGCCGTTCTGACCGCAGAAAATGTCCGGCCAGGCTTACTGCTCGTGATGTTGGCCTCTGCGGTTGTCGCCCTGGCTGCGGCCCTATTAACCCGCCAACTCGAATTAGCTGCATCCAGAATCAAATAATGCGTGCCAACGCGGCACTCTCGGTGAGGAGCAACGGACGGACGAGATCGACCATCCCCGGGTATCTTTATCCCCGGCTCCAAAATCTCCCGCATAATCCCCTCATTCCTCTCGCGTCAGGGCGGCCTGCAGCGACCAGTGGCGG
>NZ_CAJXJS010000057.1 GCF_913055165.1 uncultured Devosia sp. | reverse complement strand
GCTCGTCGCCTCTGGCGAACTGCGCCCCGACGCGGACCAGCGCCGCGCCGCCGAGAGCAAGCCCGACCCGGCCCAAACGCTGGCCCCGGCCATGCGCTCGATCGAAGATGGGGTGCGCAATGTCTACGATCGTATCGACGCGATCGAACAGACGGTATCGCTGTCGGCTGCCGATTTCGAGCGGCTCACCAGCGAGATGGCCGCCTTCACCCGTGCCATCCAGGACAAGGATGGCCGGCCCGATGCCCTGGCCGCCCAGCTTGATGCCGTCGTGGCGCGACTGGACCGGGCCGAGAACGGCAATGAGCAGATTGCAGCCCTCAAGGCCGAGATGGGGGCGCTGCGCGACACCGTACTCGAAGGCCTCGAACCACGCTTTGCCCGGCTTGAGAACAAGCTGGAGACGCTGAGCGACCGCATCGTGCCGGTCGATACCAAGGCCGTCGAAGATCAGCTCAAGCTATTGATGGGCCGCATGGACGATGCCAGCGCCCAGCTCGATACCCTCGCCCGCCAGCAGGGCAGCACCGAGCAGCCGGATTTTGAATCGCTGGCCACGATGGTAGCCGAGCGCACCAGCGATGCCATGAGCCGCAAGGCGCCAGCGCCCGTCGCGATGTTCGGGCCGGACAGCCTCAAGAGCATCGAGGACCGACTGGCGGGCATGATCAAGTCGGCAGGCAAGACGCCGGACTATGAACAGTTGGCCGACATGGTCGCCACGCGCGCCTCCGAGGCCCTGAGCAAGGGCCCTGCGATCAGCAGCGACAACATCGACGCGCTTGAAAAGCGCATGACCGCACTGCTCAACACCACCGGCAAGGAAACGGCAGAGCGGCTGGCGCGGCTCGAGGCCGTTCTGGCCGGTGCATCAGAAAAACCGGCGGCCCCGGCGAAGGCCCCTGCCCCTGCCGCCGCCTTGGCCTCGGCACCAACGCCGTCGATCAGCACCGCTGCCGCCGATGCTGCCGATCCCGAGGACGAATTCGCCCAGGTGCTGCAGGCAGCCGCGCAGCCGGACAATCGCAAGCTCGACACCATTCTGGCCGGCCTGACGACCGACCGCCGCGACGCCATGCCCAGCAATCCGGCTGATGAGGCCCCGCTGGTGGACAAGGGCTTCCCGGACAAGACGCCCGTCCGTTCGGCACTGAGCGGTGAAGCCAGCCGCGCTTCTGCACCGATGATGCAGGAGGCGCAGCAACCGGCTGTGAAGGCCGCCCCGGCCTTCGACCCAAGCAAGGCAGAACGGCCGCCCCGGCCGCGCTCCAGCTTTGCCGAGCTGGATGCCGACCCCTTCGCGCCGGCTGCGCCCTCCGAAGCGCCAAGGCCTGCTGAAGCGCCTGTGGCGCCATCCAATACCAGCACCTTTGTGGCCGCCGCCCGACGCGCACAACGAGCCAAGCAGGAAGAAGCGCCGGCCGGACAGGGCAATTCGATCATCGGGCGGGCTCTGGCTCGCGTCCGGTCGCGCAAGGAAAACGATGCGGCCGCATCGCCGGTTCTTCGTCAGGAAGAGCCCAAGGATGCCTCCGCCCCGCAGCCCGAACCCCGCCGCAAGCGCGAAAAGCCAGCCAAGGCCGAAAAGCGCACGCAGGCAAAGCGGGACGACAATCAGGCGCCGCCGCTGCCTGAGGCTGGCGAGACACCCCAGGCCAGCTTCCTCGCGCGCCATCGCCGGCCCCTGTTGCTGGCCGCCACGCTCGCCGCCGTCTCCATGCTGGCCCTGAACCTTGTGTTGCAGCGCATGTCCCCGCCCGCCCCGGCTCCGGATGCAGCGGTCACCGCGCCGGCCGATCCGGCATCGGACACTCCTCCGGCCTCGGACGACGTCTCCAGCCTCGTGCCGCCGCGCGTGATCGACCTGGTCGACACCACCGCCACCGGCTCGATCAATCCGGGCGAACCGATGAGCTTCTCGCGCGCCGGCAAGCTGGCGCCAAGCACGCCCATGCCGCCCACACTGATGGCCGATGGCGGGCGCATTGCCCTGGCCGTACCCACCATCGAAGACGCTCCGGAGGTCACCGGCTCGATCGGGGCCAACGCCGCTGCTGCTCCCGCCGAGTCCTTTGACCTGCCGCCCGAGGCCGTTGGCCCGCTTGAGCTGCGTCAGGCCGCGGCCAATGGCAATGCCAAGGCTCAGTTCGAAGTCGCCGCCATTTTCGGCGAAGGCCGCGCGCTCGAAAAAGACCTGGAAGCCTCGGCGCGCTGGTATGAACGTTCCGCCTCCCAGGGCTTTGCGCCGGCGCAGTACCGGCTGGGCAACCTGTACGAGCTGGGCAATGGCGTTGAGAAGAACCTCGAACAGGCGCGGCTGTGGTATCAGCGCAGCGCCGAAGCGGGCAATCGCATGGCGATGCACAACCTGGCCGCCCTCTATGCCGGGGGCGAAATGGGCGACCAGCAGTTCGAGCAGGCAGCGGAGTGGTTCACCCAGGCCGCCAATCGCGGCATGACCGACAGCCAGTTCAACCTGGGCATGCTCTATGCGCGCGGCCTGGGGGTCGAGCAGGATTTCGAGCAGTCCTACAAATGGTTCTCACTGGCCGCTGCAAATGGCGACCAGGACGCGGCCAAGGCGCGCGACGATATCGCCAAATCCCTCTCCGCCGAGGCTGTTGGCCGGCTGGGCGCGGAGCTCGCCGCCTGGCGCATGGAAAAGGTCGATCTGGCCGCCAATTTCGCGCCGATCGGCACCTGGACCGACACGTTCGATCCGGGTGAGCCCATCGGCAATGGCGAGGTGATTGCCAAGGTGCAGCAAGCCCTGAGCAAGCTTGGCTTCGACGTCGGTACGGCCGATGGCGTGGTCGGCCCCAAGACGCGCGACGCCATCCGCGCTTTCGAGCGGGCGACCGGCATGAGCGAAAGCGGGTCCATCAATCCGCGTCTGCTGGCCGTATTGGGCAGTCAGCCGGTTTGACAGCGCATCGTCATTGACAGTGTCATGGCCCGGACGTAAGCCCGGGCCATAATAATTTTGTCCGCTGGCAGCGGGCCTTACCTCTTGTTGACGGACCCTCCTGTAGGATGGGCCGCGACACCTATTTACGGGACCCTGGTCTTGCAGATCTATCTGCCGATCGCCGAGCTTTCCGTGAACCTCTTCTTTCTCGTGGGGATCGGAGGGGCGGTCGGATTTTTGTCCGGCCTGTTCGGCGTCGGTGGCGGCTTCCTGCTGACGCCCTTGCTGATTTTTTTGGGTGTGCCGACGGCGGTGGCCGTGGCTTCAGTCACCGGGCAGGTCGTGGCCGCCTCGACATCGGGGGCCCTCAGCCACTATCGGCGCGGCGGGGTCGACCTGCACCTGGCGATGTATCTGGTCCTCTCAGGCGTCTTGGGGGCCTTTGGCGGCGTTGCCGCCTTTGACCTGCTGCGCGATGCCGGCCAGCTCGATCTTATCATCTCGCTCGGTTTTTTGGTGCTGCTGGGCTTTGTGGGCGTGCTGATGCTGCAGGAGTCCGTACGGGCGCTGCTCAAGCGCCGGCAGGGCATCGTCGTGCGCGAGCGCCTGCCCAACCAGCACAGCTGGATCCATGGCCTGCCGCTGCGGGTACGCTTCAAGAAAAGCCGGCTCTATATCAGCGTCCTGCCGGTGCTGCTGATCGGCCTCTTTATCGGCTTTGTCGGCTCGCTGCTGGGCATCGGCGGCGGCTTCATCATGGTGCCGGCGCTGGTTTATCTGCTGCGCGTTCCTGGCTCTGTGGTGATCGGCACATCGCTGGCCCAGGTGGTGGCGATGATGGCGGCGACCACGGTTCTGCATGCCGTGCAGAGCCAGAGCGTGGATATCCTGTTGGCCTTCTGTCTCATGGTTGGCGGCGTAGCCGGTGCCCAGTTCGGCGCCGCCGCCGGCAAGCATTTGCGGGGCGAACAACTGCGCGGCCTCCTGGCCCTCTTGGTGCTGGCCGTCGCCATACGCTTCGGTCTGTCGCTGGTGCTGACGCCGGACGACATCTTCTCCATGGCCGTGACGAGCCTGGCGCCATGACCCGGATCCTGCTCATTCTCCTTGCCCTCCTGGCCCTGACGCTGCCGGCATCGGCCGAACGGCTGATTTCGAGCCTTTCGACAGAGACGGTGCAGATCACCTCCAGTTTCGATGGCGAACGGATGACCTTTTTCGGCACCGTGGCGCCGGAGGCCGGCTCGGAAAAGAAGTTTGTCGAGGGTCCCTTCCATGTCGTGGTGGTCATACTCGGGCCAAGGCAGGATCGCGTGGCCCGCAAGAAGACCAATAATTTCGGCATCTGGCTCAATACCGAACAGGTCGAGTTCGCCGGATTTCCGAGCTATTTCCACGTGCTCTCAAGCGCCAGGCTGCGCGAGATCACCGATGTGAACACGCTGACGACCAATTACATCCTGCCCGAGTCCCATGCGATCTCGCCCAATCCCGCCGGCTGGTGGCAGACCCTGACTTTCGGGCACGAGCTCATCCGCCTGATGAGTGAACAGGGCCTGTTCGGCGTCCAGGAGAACGGGGTGCAGTTTCTCTCCGAAGGCTTCTACCAGGCGCAACTGACGCTGCCGAGCAATGCCCCGCCGGGCCCCTATATCGCCCAGACCTATGTATTCAAGAATGGCGAGGTCATCGCCCGAAAGTCCGATGGCTTTGCCGTCCGCAAGATCGATTTCGAGCGGTTCCTGGCGCTGTCGGCCACGCAATATCCGTTGCTCTATGGGCTGGCCTGCGTGGTGCTGGCGCTATTTACCGGCTGGCTCGGCGGGGTGCTGTTCCGCAGGTAGCTTTTTCAGCCGCCCACCAGCCGCCTGACCGGCACCGGATAGGTGCGGTCCCGGCCCAGCATCACAACCTCCAGTGCCGGCCAATGGAACAGGCCCATGAACGCAGGCGAAAGGATGTTCAGGGCGCCCGTCGAGGCCCCATAGGCCGGCAGGATCAGCAGGCGATTGTCGTGCACGAAACAGGGTTTGCGCGTGGTCCGCCCGTCCATGGCAATGCGCGCGGCGGGATGCAAATGGCCGGCAACGAGGCCCGTGCGTCCCTTGTTTGGCTCATGAGTGAATAGCAGACCATCCAACTCAAGCTCGGGCAGGCACAGGCCGCCAATGGCGTGCGGCGCCGGATCGTGATTGCCTGAGAGCCAAATGCATTCGACAGCCTCGGTAATGGCATCAACCCGCATGCGGTCGGCCGGGGTAAGCAGGTTGGCCGAATCCGCCCGGTGGAAACTGTCACCCAGCGACAGCAGGCGGGTGGCGCCCGTGCGGCGGATATCGGTTTCAAGCCGGCTCAGCGTCATGGCGGTGTCATAGGGCGGCAGCATTTGGCCGCGCCGGGCAAAGCTCGCCATCTTTTCGAGATGCAGGTCCGCAACCAGCAGCGTCTGCCGGGCACGCCAATAGAGGGCGCCGGAAGACAAAGGCTCGAAATTGTGTCCAGCAAAACGCAGCACGGATGGGTCCGGTATTGGAGCGGCAAGGGCTGCGTTGTTCATATCGTCGATCTGGTCCGGACTGGAAGGCCCTGACCGCGCGCCGTCAGCGACCGCCCAGAGCCTCGCGGATCAACTCATCCGCCGCATCAGCCATAGCTGATTCCCTTGCCTCCCCGAAAATCGGCTCCTTGCCGATATCGAGCATGACCGGCACGGCGAGCGGCGAAATCTGGTGCAGGGGCTTGTGCACGATGTGGTGGCGGATGCGGGAGAGCATCTGGCCTAGGCGTTCGATGTCGAGCAGGCCGCGCGCGGCGTCGCGGCGGGTGGCTTCGATCAGGATGTGGTCCGGCTCATGCTGGTAGAGCACGTCATAGATGATATCCGAACTCATGGTGATCTGCCGACCGGTTTTTTCCTTGCCGGGATGACGGCGCTCGATCAGCCCCGCGATGATGGCGCAGTTGCGGAAGGTGCGCTTCATCAGCGCGCTTTCATCGAGCCAGGCTTCCAGGTCGTCGCCCAGCATGTCCTCGGAAAAGAGCTCGTCGAGCGAAAGCCGCCCGGTGCGGATCAGCGCCGAGAGATCGCCCAGACCCCAGACGGCCAGCGCATATTCGCTCGCAACGAAACCGAGCGGCCGGGCCCGCATGCGTTCGAGCCTTCGGGTCAGCAGCATGCCCAGGGTCTGATGGGCGAGCCGGCCCTCGAAGGGATAGCAGACCAGAAAATTCTGCGTGCCACGCGGGAAGGTTTCGACGAGCAGGCTGTCACGCCGCGGCATGACGGACAGATCGCGCTGCAGGCGCAGCCAGTCGCCGACCTGGTCGGGCAATTTGGACCATTCCTCCGGACTATCCATGATGCGGCGGACGCGCTCGGCGAGATAAGTCGAGAGCGGAAACTTGCCGCCCATATAGGAGGGTATCTTGGGGTCCTTGGAGAAGGCGCGGGAGACGAAAGCCTCATTGTCCTTCATGCCCTCAAAGGCAACGATCTCGCCGCCGAACATGAAGGTGTCGCCCAATGAGAGCGTGCCGAAGAAGTATTCTTCCATCTCCCCCAGCACACGACCACCCGCCCCAATCGGCCCGGTGGTCCGCCCCTGCTTCAGCCCCCGCGCCCGCACCAGGCGCACCCGCACCATGGGCTCCTCGATGATGGTGCCGATATTGAGCCGGTATTGCTGGGCCACCTGGGGATGCGACAGGCGCCATTTTCCATCCGAATTTTGCCGGAGGCGGGCATAGCGTTCATAGGCGCGCAGCGCGTAGCCACCCGTGGCGACGAAATCGAGCACCTTGTCGAACTTCTCGCGGCTGAGGTCGCGATAGGGCCAGGCCCGGGTCACTTCTGCGTAAAGGTCTTCGGCCAGGAAAGGCTCGGCGCAGGCCATGCCCAGAACGTGCTGGGCCAGCACGTCATAGCCGCCCGGCATGGGGTCCTCGCTGTCCTGGTGCCCTTCGGCGACGGCTTCCACGGCGGCCTCGCATTCGAGCACCTCAAAGCGGTTGGACGGCACCAGCAGCGCTTCGGACGGATCGTCGAGCCGGTGATTGGCGCGGCCGATGCGCTGCAGCATGCGCGAAGAGCCCTTGGGGGCGCCCACCTGAACGACAAGATCGACGTCGCCCCAGTCGATGCCGAGATCGAGCGTGGAGGTACAGACCACCGCCTTCAATTTGCCCGAAGCCATGGCCGCCTCGACCTTGCGGCGCTGTTCGACGGAAAGCGAGCCATGGTGCAGGGCGATGGGCAGCATGTCCTCATTGATGTCCCAGAGCCCCTGGAACAGCATTTCCGCCTGCGACCGGGTATTGACGAACAACAGCGTCGTCTTGTGCTGCTTGATCACCGCATAGAGTTCGCGATGCGCATAAACCGCCGAGTGGCCGGCCCATGGCAGGCGCTCCTCAGTTTCGAGAATCTGCAGTTGAGGTGGTGCGCCGCCTACCATGCGCAGCAGATCGGTTCGCCTTTCCGGGCGGGGCTGAGCGATCCAATCGCGCAAGAGGTCCGGTCGCGCCACGGTCGCCGAGAGCGCGGTGATGCGCATGTCGGGCGCCAGTTTCGCCAATCGGGCGAGGCCCAGCGACAGCAAGTCCCCGCGCTTGGAGGTGACCAGGGCATGCAATTCGTCAAGCACGACACGCCTGAGGGTCCCAAACATCAGCTCGGCATGCGGGTGCGATATCAGCAGGGCCAATTGCTCGGGGGTGGTCAGCAGGACCTGGGGCGGCTTGACCCGCTGTCGCGCGCGCTTGGCCGCCGACGTATCGCCGGTGCGGGTTTCGACGCGGATGGGCAGGTCCATCTCGGCGATCGGATTGGAGAGATTGCGCTGCACATCTACCGCCAGCGCCTTGAGCGGGGAAATGTAGAGCGTGTGCAGGCCATCGAAATCGCCATCCACCAGATCGGAGAGGGTCGGCAGGAAACCCGCCAGCGTCTTGCCGGCCCCGGTGGGTGCAATCAGCAACTGGCTTGCCTCGGCCTGGTGCGAGGCGAGGACGTCGAGCTGATGGCTGCGCGGTGCCCAGCCGCGGGCGGCGAACCAGTCGGCAATGATGGGGGGAAGGGGCGGAGCCAAGGATCACCTGCTGCAAATCGCTGCCAAGCCTATATGATCGTCCCCGACCATACCAAGGCGGGAGGCGCTCATGCCCCAGATCATTCATCTGAGCCCTGAAAACGTGATGGCGCGGCTCGTGCCGCACATCCTGGAGATGGAAAGCGCCGCGCATGGCCAGCGCATCGCCATCGGACTGGCCGGTGGCCCTGGCACAGGCAAGTCGACCCTCGCCGCTGAACTGGTCACCATGCTCAATGCGGTCAAACCCGGCAGTACGGCGCTGGTGCCCATGGATGGCTTCCACATGAAGCATGCCAAGCTCGAGGCCATGGGCGAGACTGACCGCAAGGGCGCCCCTCACACCTTCGAGGGCGCCGAATTCGTCAGTTTCCTGCATCACCTCAAGCACAGCGGCGAAGCCGTGAGCGGTCCCGGCTATAGCCGCAAGATCGAAGACACCGTCGAGAACGCCTTCACGGTGCAGCCCGCTGTAAGGGTGCTGGTGGTGGAGGGCAATTACCTGTTGCTCACCGAAGGCCCCTGGGCCGGTGTGCGGCCCCTGCTCGACTATGCCGTCTTCATCCATGTGCCGCGCGAACTGGTGCGCAAACGGCTCATGAAGCGCCATGGCGAGGAGGGCCTGTTCACCGAAGAGCGCAACCGCGCCCATATCGAGCGCAATGACCTGCCCAATTACGACCTTGTCGAACAGTCCCGCGAGCGGGCCGACGTAGTGTTCGAACTGGATGTGGCCCGGTAGCAAGCAAGAAAGCACACCGTCTCGCGCGCCTCATTTGAGACGAACGGCAGCCGGGGGTTTTCTTGCCCCGGCGCGGTGTTATGAAGCGGGTATCTTCACGAGCTTCTACCCATGACCTCCCGTCCCCAGCACCCGTTCGACGTCCGCAGCAGGGATGTCTGGTCCATCGCCCTGCCCGCGTCGGTGGCCTTTATCACCGAGCCGATGGTGGGGCTGGTGGATATCGCCGTGGTCGGCCGTCTGGGCGATGCGGCGCTGCTGGGCGGGCTGGTGCTGGGCGCGCTGGTGTTCGATTTCGTCTTTTCTCTGGCCTATTTCCTGCGCATTGGCACGGCGGGCCTGGTGGCGCAGGCGGTCGGCGCGCGCGACCCGAGGGATGGCTTGCTGCACGTTTCGCGGGCCCTGATCCTGGGTGTGGGCATCGGCATTGGCTTATTGTTCCTCGCCGCGCCGATCCTGTGGCTCGCCAATGGGCTGCTGGCCCCCGACCCGGGTGTCGCCGAAGCGCTGGCGGACTACTATTTCGTGCGCATCTGGTCGGCGCCCTTCTCGCTGGTCAACTACGCCCTGCTGGGCTGGTTCTACGGCCGGGCAGCGGCCCGCACCGGCATGTTGCTGCAACTCCTGCTGCATGGCATCAACATCGTGTGCAGCATCGGCTTCGTTTATTGGCTGGGCTGGGGCGTGGCCGGTGCGGCGGCCGGGACTGTATTGGGACAGGTCGCGGCGGCGTTTCTCGGCATGGCCATTCTCGTCCGGCATTATGGTGGCATAGCAGCGCTGGTTTCCCACATTGCGCCCGGCGAGCTGCGGGATGGCGTCGCCATCCGGCGCATGTTCGGATTGAGCCGGGATCTCATGCTCCGCTCCATTGCCATGATGGGGGCCTATGGCTGGTTCGCCGCGCAGGGCTCGCGCATGGGCGAGGTGGCACTGGCGGCCAATGCGGTGCTCTTGAACCTGCTCATGGTGGTCGGGTTCTTCATGGACGGCATCGCCCAGGCCGCCGAGCAATTGACCGGCAAGGCGGTGGGCGCCAATTGGCCCAAGGCCTATGACCAGGCCTACCGGCTGTCGATGGCCTGGGGCCTGGTGATTGCGCTGGGCCTGGGCGCGGCCTGGTATCTGGGCGGACCCTGGGTCATCAATTTCATGACCACCAATGCCGAGGTGCGGGCCCAGGCGCTGACCTATCTGCCGGTAGCGGCGCTCTGCGCGCTGAGCTTCATGCCCGCGTTCGTCTATGACGGCATATTGATCGGCACCACGCAGAACGTGGTCATGCGCAATGGCATGATCGTGTCGCTGGTGGTGTTTGTGGGCGTGGCGCTGGCGCTGCGTGATTGGGGCAATTGGGGGCTCTGGGCCGCCATGCATAGCTGGTTTCTGGCGCGCGGCGCGATCTATTGGTGGGCGCTGGAGCGCGTCAGGACCAGACTATTCAGCCCGGCCTGAGCTCCACTCGTCGGTCCTGGTGCCCACCAGTTCGGAAATGTTCTTCTTTCCTGCCGCGCGCACGCCGGCAACAAGTCCGCGCTTGATGCGGTCGAGCAGGTCAAGGCCGCCAAAGACCAGCGCTGAATAGAGCTGGATGGCATTGGCGCCCGCCTCGATCTTGGCCAGGGCCGATTGCGGCGAGTGGATACCCCCAACTCCGACTAGAGGCAGCGCTCCCACGCGCTGGCGCATCTGCGCCAGGCGCTGCGTGGACAGCGCAAACAGCGGTTTGCCGGAAAGCCCGCCGGTTTCGTCCGCATTCTCCCTGCCGGCGACAGGGTCGCGGGAAATGGTGGTGTTGGAGACGATCAGGCCATCAAGATCGGTGTCGCCGATGACCCGGGCAATGGCGTCCATGCCGGCTTCATCCAGGTCCGGCGCGATCTTGAGGAGTACGGGAACCCGGGTCTTTGCCTTGGCGCGGGCCGTCAGCACCTCACCCAGCAGCCGGCGCAGGGCCTCGTCGGCCTGAAGATTGCGCAGTCCCGGCGTATTGGGCGAGGAGATGTTGACGGTGAGGTAATCCGCCAGATCAGCAAAGCGCTGCACGCCAAGAACATAGTCGGCGACGAAATCCACGCTGTCCTTGTTGGCGCCGATATTGACGCCAAGCGCTGCCGGCACGCGCAGACCCTTGAGCCGGGCAAAGGCCGCCTCATGGCCCTCATTGTTGAAGCCCATGCGATTGATGACGCCCTCGGCTTCGGTCACACGGAACAGGCGCGGCTTGGGATTGCCCGTTTGCGGGCGTGGCGTCACGGTGCCGATTTCGACCATGCCAAAACCCATCAGCGCCAGCGGGCGCGGCACTTCGGCATTCTTGTCAAAACCGGCAGCCATGCCGACCGGGTTCTTGAGGTCGAGCCCGCACAGGGAGGTGGCCAATTCCTGTGGGTCGGCATGCGCCTGCTGCGGCGCCAGTCCCATGCGCAGGGCAGTGATGGTGGCGCCGTGCGCGGTTTCAGGGTCCATGCGCAGCAGCGCGTCCCGCGTGAGGCTGGCCAGCCCGGCATTGCGCAGCAGCGGCGACAGGGCGGAAAAGATCATTGGACGGCCTCCGGCAGCGTGCAATTGCCTTCGCCATCCACGCTGATTGGCTCTTCCCAGGCGATGGCCTCCAGGGGCAAGGCGCCACTATAGAGATGGGGGAAAAGCTGGCCACCGCGTGACGGCTCCCACACCAGCCCCTCGCCCAGATCGGCGGTGCGCACGGCAAGCAGCACCAAATCCGATTGCCCCTTGAAGTGCAGGCGCAGGGTCTCGGCCAGTTGCGTGGCGGTCGAGAAATGCATGTAGCCATCCGCGGCATCGATCGGCATGCCCTGATACTGGCCCGAGAGCCGCGCCGGGGCGAAGCTGGCGCTGGTGGCGATCTTGTAGATCAGGTCAGGCATTGGCGACATGGGGAACCTCAGGGCAGCGCAGTCTGCACGCCGGGGTAATGCGGTTGCGCCCTCTTTACAAGGCGTATGCGCCACCCTAGTATAGGATTGTTTTCCGCAATAAGATTGATTTCCTCGTCATGCTCTCACATCGCGCCATCTGGGACGGCATTGATGCGCTGGCGCGCCGGCAGGGTGTGTCGGTCTCGGCGCTGGCCAAGCTGGCCGGGCTGGACGCCACCGCGTTCAACGTCTCCAAACGCGTCAGCAAGGATGGGCGCGAGCGCTGGCCCTCGACCGAGAGCATTTCCAAGATTCTCGAGGCCACGGGCGAAAGCTTTGATAGCTTTCTGTCGGGGACCGGCGCCTATATGGCGATGCCGAGCGGCTTTGCCGAGCCAGATCTGCGCAATATTCCGCTGCTGGGCCTAGCCCAGGCCGGTCATGGTGGCTTTTTCGACAGTGCGGGCCATCCGGTCGGGCATGGGTGGGACGAAGTGGCCCTGCCCACGCCCGATGAGAGCGGTATCTATGCCCTCGAAATTTCAGGCGACAGCATGGAGCCGCTCTATCGCGAGGGGGACCGGATCGTGGTTTCCCCCACCGAGCAGGTGCGGCGCGGTGACCGAGTGGTGGTCAAGACCACGGACGGGGAGGTCATGGCCAAGATTCTCCACCGCCAGTCCGCCCGGCAGATCGAACTGCATTCGATCAATCCTGCCTATGAACCGCGCATCTTTGATATCGCCGATGTGGAGTGGATGGCGCGGATCATCTGGGCGAGCCAGTGAAGATCGCGCCCGCCACCGCTGCCGACGATGCGGACTGGGCAAAGATGCGTGGGGCGCTCTGGCCGAGCGGCGCGGGAGGCGTACACGCGAGGGAAATTGCAGAGCTCCTTGTCGAACCCGGCGAGACGCTGAACCTGATCGCGCGGGATGATGACGGCCATGCCCTCGGGTTTCTCGAGGCTTCTGTCCGCCACGACTATGTCAATGGCTGCAAGACATCCCCGGTGGCTTTCCTTGAGGGGATTTTCGTCTGGCCCGCCGCGCGCAGCCAGGGCGTGGCAAGGGCATTGGTGGCGGAAGCGGAAACCTGGGCGCGGCATCGGGGGCTTAGCGAGTTTGCCTCGGATGCGCCGGTGCAGAACAGGGCCAGCCAGGCCATGCATGAGGCGCTGGGCTTTGAGGAAACCCAGCGCGTGGTGTTTTTCAGGAAAGTGCTGCGCTAGCGTCTAGTGGCACCCTGCCCTGGCGAAAAGATCGGCCAGGATGATCGGGGTTGCCGGCGTTTCTGGCCAGCTTGCCGTGTCGGGCGCGCCAGCGGCGAGTGCCGAAAGCGCAGTCTCCTCCGAAAGAGTGAAACTCGCCGTGCATTTGAGCGGTGTGGCGCCTCGGGCCACAGCTTCCGATACCATGAGACCTGCGGTTTCCCCGACGCCCGCGAGATAGGCAATCACCGTATCACGGGCCGCAGCGTCGCTACGGGCACGCTGTGCCATTTCCATGACCTGGGAGACCGAGATCCGGCCGGAACTGGTGGTTGGCGCCGCGACGGCCGGTCCGGCGGACAGGGCGAGAAGAGCGAGCAGGCGAAGAGTGCGCATCAAGGTGATCCTTATTGCTGAACGATAATTTCTATCCCTTATACGGACTTCTATTATTGTCAAACGATAATCTATGTGTCACAAGCAGCGAACTGAAAACCGGAGTACAGGCATGAGCAATACAATGGAAACCGCCCTTGGCAGCGACCCGGCCATCTATGTCGCGCCGCGCATGGCGCTGCTGTTCAATGGCTTGTCCGTCGCGGCCGTGACGCTGGCGACACTGTTGCCAATAGGCGCGAGCCTTTTCTGGCTATTCGTCGACCCCGACCAGGTGCGGACCATGGTGGGGCTCGCGCCGGAGCTCTTGCCTGACATCACCATGGGGCAACGGATTGCTGCCGCGATCGTCGCCATTGCAACAACGCTGCCGCTGGCTTGGGGACTTGCGCGCCTGCGTATTTGCCTCAAGAGCTTTGCGGCCGGACGCCCCTTTGCGTCCGAGGGCATTGCCGGTCTCAGGGATTTTGCCACAGGCGGCATGCTGGCGGCCCTGGCGCAACTGGCCGGCCATACGCTGACGGCGCTGGTGCTCAGTTGGACCGCGGCGGAGGGTCACCGGCAATTGGCGATAGCCATCGATAGCCAGATGCTGTTGCTTGCCATGTTTGCCGGCACCATTGCCGCGTTGGGCTGGGCCATGGAAAAGGCCGCAACGATCGCTGAAGAAAACAGTCAGTTTGTTTGAACCATGCCGATCAAAGTCAATCTGGCCGTCGTTCTGGCCCAGCGCGGCGTCAAATCCAAGGATTTGGCACAGTCCATCGGCATAACCGAGGCCAATCTGAGCCTGCTCAAGCAAGGCAAGGTCAAGGGCATCCGCTTTGAAACGCTGGAGGCGATCTGTCGATATCTGGACTGCCAGCCCGGCGATCTGCTCGCCTTTGAAAGCCAGGAGGCGGGAGAATAATCTCCCGCCTCAATCATGTCAGGCGGCCGCGAGCTTGCCGGCCAGCGCGTCCCCGATGAGCCGTCGCGTATTGTCCACACCATAGAGCGCGGCAAACGAACCGAAACGCGGGCCGCGTTCCTGCCCGATCAGCACCTGGTAGAGCATCTGGAAGAAGTCGCCGGAGACGCCGGGACCGCCGGTGGGGCTCTTCTTGGAGTGATCCTGATAGCGCTCGATATTGCGCGCCACATCCAACGCTGCGTTCTGGATGGTCTCATTGCTGGCGTCAGCCGGCAATTCGGCAAAGGCAGCAGAAAGCGCCTCGAGCGCGGCCCGCTCCACCTCGTCCGGCGCGCGATAGCTCTTCTGCACGAAGTCGCGGAAGTAGCGCATGGCATAGCCCACCAAGGCATCCAGATGCGGATGGGTCTCGGCCGACACGCCCGGCGCATAGGCCGAAATATAGCCCCACATGACTTCGGGGGTTTCCGGGTTCGAGGCCGTGGCCAGGTTGAGCAGCAGCGCGAACGTCACCGGCATGTCGACCTTGGGCACGTCGCCATAATGGACGTGGAAGGCCGGATTTTCGAGCCGTGCGGGTGCCTCCTGCCGCTCATAGGCGGCAACATGCGCGAAATATTCGTCCACCGCGCGCGGGATGACATCGAAATGCAGGCGCTTGGCGACGCGCGGCTTCTGGAACATGTAGAGTCCCAGGCTTTCGGTCGGCGCATAGGTCAGCCACTCGTCAATGGTCAGGCCATTGCCCTTGGACTTGGAGATCTTCTGGCCTTCGGCATCCAGGAACAGCTCATAGACATAATGCTCGGGCGGGGTGCCGCCGAGGATGGAACAGATCTTGTCGTAGAGCACCTGATTGGTCTGGTGGTCCTTGCCGAACATTTCGAAATCGACGCCGAGCGCGGCCCAGCGCATGCCGAAATCGGGCTTCCACTGCAACTTCACATGGCCACCGGTGACCGGCACGGTGGTGTCGCGGCCATCCTCGTCCTCGAAAGTCACGGTACCGTCCTTGGCATTGACCTCCTTCATGGGCACATAGAGCACCCGCCCGCTGATCGGCGAGATCGGCAGGAAGGGCGAATAGGTCGCCTGGCGTTCGGCGCCAAGGGTCGGCAACATCACGGCCATGATGTCGTCATAGCGCTCGGCGGCACGACGAAGCACTTCGTCGAACTTGCCCGACTTGTAATAGTCCGTCGCGCTGGCAAACTCGTAGTCGAAGCCGAAGGTGTCCAGGAACCGCCGCAGCATGGCGTTGTTATGGTGGCCGAAGCTTTCGTACTGGTTGGTCCAGGGATCGGGCACCGCAGTCAGCGGCTTTTGCAGATGCGGCTCCATCGCCTCCTTGGAGGGGACGGTATCCGGAATCTTGCGCATGCCGTCGAGATCGTCGGAGAAGCAGATCAGCCGGGTCGGAATCTCGTCGCGCGTCAGCAGCCGGAAGGCCGTGCGCACCATGGTTGTGCGCGCCACCTCGCCAAAGGTGCCGATATGCGGCAGGCCTGAGGGACCATAGCCGGTCTCGAACAGGGCTTCGCGCTTGCCCGACTTTTCCAGCCGTTTGACCAGCTTGCGCGCTTCCTCGAAAGGCCAGGCGCGCGCGTTCTCGGCGGGCGCAAAGAAATCTGGGTCAAGGGCGGGCAAGGTGGCGGGCGACACGGGGCGGCAGCCTTTCGAGATTGATCAGGTTTAGGCGAAGCCCGGTCAATGCACCGGAACCGGGCGAACGTCAATGTCGCAGGTGGTTGCGAAGCAGGCGGACAGGGCCTAGTTCTTGAGGCACAGCAATCCCGGGACCCGACGATGACGACCTCCGCACAAGACGCCCTCATCCATTTGATGATCGTGGCCGCTTCCTCCGACAGCGCCATGACGGAAAAGGAGCTGTTCCGCATCAAGGCGCTGATCGATCGGCTTCCAGTATTCGAAGGTTTCGATGCCGACCGGCTGGCCGATGTCGCCAATGACTGCGCCGATATCCTGAACGGACATGACGGGCTGGACCGCGTCATCGACAATGCCATCAGCGCCCTGCCCGACAAATTGCAGGACACCGCCTATGCTCTTGCCATCGAGGTTACGGCGGTGGATCTGCATCTGGAGCAGGAGGAGTTGCGGTTCCTCGAGATGCTGCGCGACAAGCTCAGCCTGGACAGGTTGACCACTGCGGCCATCGAGGTTGCGGCGCGCGCCCGGCATAGAAGGCTGCCGAACTAGGCCTGCAGGTCCAGGCGTCGCAAAAGCGCCAATACATCACCGACCGGTGCAACCGGCCGATTGCGACCCAGCTTGCCCACCAGCGCAAGCACGGCATAGCCGTGAATGAGTGACCAGACCTGGGTCTCGATGACGCCTGGCGCCGTGCCGGGCGGCACAAAGGGTTCGCAGGCCGCGGCCAGCACGCCATAGGCGCGTGCCCCGGCCACGCCCAGTTCCTCCGATTTGCCCCCGAGCGGCCAGACCTGGCGAAACATCAGGTCGAACAGGTCCGGATGGGCTTTGGCAAAGTCGAAATAGGCCAGGCAAATCGCCTCCAGGCGCGCCCGCGGTTCATCAGGACCACGCGCCGCTTCTTCCTCCATAGCATCGGCGAACATGGTGAAGCCGCGCGCCGCAATGGCATCGAGCAGTCCGGCAACGCCATCGAAATGATGCGCCGGCGCAGCGTGGGATACCCCAGCAAGGGCCGCACATTTGCGCAGGCTGAGCCCGGCAATGCCGTCGCGCGCCAGCAGTGTCAGGCCTGCGCCGATCAGGGCTTCGCGCAAGTTGCCGTGATGGTGGGAGACGCGATCGATGGACGATTCTTGAGGCATCGGCGCATTATCCAATCGATCTTGACAGTGTCAAGCAATGATGATCTTTACACTGTCAAGTTGATGGAGGAAGGTCATGTCGATGGCGATGACGGTATTGCGCAACGCGCTTTTGTGGGTCCTGAGCCTGGGCGTTGCCCTGTTCTCCTGGCGCTTCATGGTGGGTGGGGTCGAGGCCACAATGGCGTTTGTGGCCTATCACGCGCAATTGCGGCCCATCGCATTCTTCGCCCACGTCGGTTTCGCGCCCATTGCTTTGGCACTGGTACCCTTCCAGCTCTGGCAGGGCCTGCGGGACCGGCGACCGCGTGTGCATCGCGCGCTGGGCCGCATCTATGGCCTGGCCATTCTCATTTCGGGCGCCGGCGGACTATGGCTGGCGATCAACACCCAGGCCGGTCCGGTGGCCGCGCTCGGCTTCGGCCTGCTGGCCGTCCTGTGGCTGGGTATCACCGGCCGGGGCATCATCCTCGCCATGCGCGGCGACCGGCCGGCCCATCGCCGCTGGATGATCCGCTCCATCGCCCTGACCCTGGCGGCGGTGACGCTGCGTATCCAATTGCCGGTGAGCATGATCCTCGATATCCCGATGGAGACCGCCTATCCGGCCATCGCCTGGCTGTGCTGGGTGCCAAATCTGATCATCGCCGAGCTGGTCCTGCGCTGGCCACGCCAGCCGGTCCTCAAGCTGCGGGCGCCGGCCTGATCAGTAGAACCCCACCGGGAACCAGCGCAGATAGAGTTCGTCCAGAACGCCATCCTGCTTGAGACGCACTAGCGCCCAATCGATGGCGTGGCGGACCGGATCGTGTCCGGCGGGGACGGCGATGGTCAGCCCCTCACCGAACAGATGCGGCCGGAAATAGGGATCACCCGCGAAGCCGCAGCAGGCCAGATTGTCATTGAGCCAGAATGCGCCGCGCATGGCATCGCCGAACCACGCATCGGCCGCGCCAGTCTTGACCGCCTCCAGGGCAGCGATTTCGCTGTCATAGGGCACCGCCTCGATTTCGGGCAGATAGCGCGCCAGAAACGCAGCATGGGCACTGCCCGCCCGCACCGCGACCTGCTCGCCGGCCAAGGCCTGCGGGCTAAAGCCCTCGACATCCTCCGCGCGGGTGACAAAACGCCCCGGCAACGCCAGATAGGTCGAGGAAAAGTCGAAGAGTTCGCCGTTTTCCGAGGTCATGGCCAAACCGGCGATCAGGGCATCGCCCAGATTGTCTGAGAGCGCGGTGGCCGCCTGATCCCAGGGCCAGACCTGCATGGTGCAGGCCACGTCGATCGTGGCGCAGATGCGCTTGGCCAGGTCGATATTGAAGCCGACCAATTCCCCGCTCTCGTCGCGATAATTGAAGGGTGGGAAATCGGCGGTGGTCAGGAAGCGGATGGCCGGAATGGGCGTGAGGCTGGGCAGCATCTCCCGCGCGTCGGGATCGGCATGATAGGGGAGGGATTGGGCGAGGACCGGGGTAGCGAGGGCGAGGATGCCTGCCACAAGACCAGCCAGAATGCCCGCCCATACCCCCACCCTGGCTTCGCTACGGCCACCCGGCCGAGCGGCGCTACCCTCCCCATAGGGGGGAGGGAGACGATGAACACCAGCGCAGTGCCCCTGCGCCTCCCTCCCCTTGATGGGGAGGGAATGAGGGTGGGGTGTAGCGGCAAGCACCATGGCTAGACCTGATCCAGCCCATACATCAGATCGGCAATCAAATCCTCGGGGTCTTCCAGACCCACCGACAGGCGCAGCAGGCCCGGCGTCACCCCGGTCTCCAGCCGCACCTCCTCGGTCAGGCGCGCATGCGTGGTGGTCCGTGGATGGGTGATCAGCGATTTGGCATCACCCAGATTGTTGGAAATCAGGATCACCGCCAGATTGTCCGAGAGCGCGAACGCCCCGTCCTGCCCGCCCTTGACGTCCAGTGCCAATAGCGTCGAGCCGCGTTTCATCTGGCGTTTGGCCAGGTCATATTGGGGATGGCTGGGATCATGCGGGTAGATTACCCGGTTGATCTTGGGGTGGCTGGCGAGCGCCGCCGCCACCTTTTCGGCATTGTCCGTCATCCGTTCGACGCGCAGGGCGAAGGTCTCCAGCCCCTTGGTCAGCACCCAGGCATTGAAGGGCGAAAGCGTCGCGCCGGTATGGCGCAGGAAGGTGTGGATGTCGCCCTCGATCAATTCCCGCGAGCCCAGCACAATGCCGCCCAGCACGCGCCCCTGGCCGTCGATATGCTTGGTGGCCGAATAGGTGACGAGATCGGCGCCCAGTTCCAGAGGCTTCTGGTAGAGCGCGGTGGCAAAGACATTGTCGACGATCAGCTTGGCGCCATGGGCATGGGCGATCTCGGCGACGGCGGCGATATCGACCAGTTCCAGGGTCGGATTGGTGGGAGTCTCGATGAACACCAGCTTGGTATTGGGCTGCATGGCGGCAGCAAAATTGGCGGGATCGCGCCCGTCGACCAGGGTCGAGGCCACACCGAAGCGTGGCGCGAAATCCTCCACCACATAGCGGCAGCCACCGAACAGCGCCTGGGAGGCGACGATATGATCCCCTGCTCGGACCTGGCTCATCACCGCATTGGTGACGGCCGACATGCCGGTGGCAAAACAGCGGGCCGCCTCGGCGCCTTCGATCAGCGCCATGCGGTCCTGGAACATGTCGTAGCTGGGATTGGCGAAACGCGAATAGTTGTGACCGCCGGGCACCTTGCCCTGGAACAGCAATTCGGCATGCTCTGAACTGGGATAGGCATAGCCGGAGTTCAGGAACAGCGCCTCGCTGGTCTCGTGGAACTCGGTCCGCTTGCCCCCGCCATGCACCATCTGGGTGGCCGCCGACAGCTTACGGGGATCGGCAAGGGGATTGTTCTTCCTGGACATGGTCTACGCCTTTGCAAACAAAAAACCGGCACGCGAATGGCGGCCGGTTCAAAACGGTCTTTAGCAACTTGTTTTAAGTGGCTGCAAGCGACCGGCCAAATCACCACTGGCGCCGATTTAACGGCATAGCGCACCGGGCGTCAATCGCGAGGTTGCTGGGGAAGAAGTGGTGTCGTGCCCTTCCACGGTCATTGTCCGGCTTGTCCGGGCAATCCAGACTTGGCACAAGGGAGCTGGATCGTCGGGACGAGCCCGGCGAAAACGGTGCGAGCAGTGCGGAGGCCAACTCCGCCATCTGTGGAAGGCGGCGCATGACCCAGACCTGGCCCAGGGGCGTCTTTCCGGCGCGGTTTATCGAGCAGCTTCACACGGATGGCGCCATTCTCGCCTCGCGACCCTTTGATGCGGACCAGGTCCAGCCGGCCAGTCTTGATCTCAGACTGGGCAAAACCGCCTATCGGGTCCGCTCCAGCTTTCTGCCCGGTCCGTCGCATTCGGTGGCCGAGCGTATCGAGGCGCTCAAGCTGCATGAGATCGACCTCAGCAAGGGCGCCGTCTTGGAGCGCGGCTGCGTCTATCTCGTGCCCCTTGAGGAAAGCCTCAACCTGCCCGCAGATGTCAGCGCATCGGCCAATCCCAAGAGTTCCACCGGGCGTCTGGACGTCTTTACCCGCGTCATCGGTGATCGCGCCCGTGGTTTTGATCAACTGCCCGCCGGCTACACGGGGCCGCTCTATCTCGAGATCAGCCCCCGCACCTTTCCGGTTCTCGTACGCACCGGCTCGCGGCTCAGCCAGATGCGGTTCCGCTGTGGCGATACCAGGCTATCGGTAGCCCAGCACCAGGCGCTGCATGCCTCCGATACGCTGGTTATTGGCGGCGACACGCCCGTGGGCGAAGGGGTAGCGCTGTCGATTGACCTTCAGGGCCAGGGGCGCAATGGGCTGATCGGATTCCGCTCCAAGCGGCACACCGCCGTCATCGACGTCGACAAGAAGGCGGCGCTTGATGTGCTCGACTTCTGGGAGCCGCTCTATGCCCGAGGCCGGAGCGAGTTGATCCTCGATCCGGATGAGTTCTACATCCTGGTGAGCCTGGAAGCGGTGCATGTGCCGCCCACCCATGCCGCCGAAATGGTCCCCTTCGATCCCCTGGTCGGCGAGTTCCGCGTGCACTATGCCGGCTTCTTCGATCCCGGTTTTGGCCATTCCGCCGCCGGCGGCACCGGCAGCCGTGCCGTGCTGGAAGTCCGGAGCCGCGAGGTGCCCTTCCTGCTGGGTCACGGGCAGATCATCGGCCGGCTGATCTATGAGGAACTGGCCGAGAAGCCAGACCGGCTCTATGGCACGGATCTCGGCTCAAACTATCAGGCCCAGACGCTCAAGCTTTCCAAGCATTTCAAGCCATTTGAAGGGTAGAGCCCCACAGCAACGGTTCCGCCCTCGGGCCTGACCCGCAGGCTGCCGCCAGGTCCGCACATATGGGAAGCGACCCCCGGATCGGGTCCGAGGGCGGCACGGTGGCTTGGTGTGCTTATCGCAGCCGCCTGCCGTCCTCGCCAAACACCAGCAGCGATGTCGGCTCGAAATGCGCCTTGTAGCGATCGCCGGTCTTGAGTGCCCGATCATTGCCGGTGGCAATGGTGATCACCTCGGCGCCCTGATCGCGGGCATAGGCATAGGTTTCGCCGCCCAGATGCTCGATGATCTCGACGGTGACCTCCAGGGTCGCCGACCCGGCATGGGCGAAATGTTCGGGCCGGACACCCACGGTCACCTTGGTTCCGGCGGCGAGCGCCACGGGCGCGGGAATGACCTGGCCTGGAAAGTCTGCAAGGCGGATGCCGCCGTCCTCGGCAACCCCGTCCAGGAAGTTCATCTTGGGTGACCCGATGAAGCCGGCAACGAAAAGATTGTCCGGATCATCATAAAGCTGCAGCGGGGTGCCCACCTGTTCGATGCGCCCATCGCGCAGCACCACGATCTTGTCGGCCAGGGTCATGGCCTCGACCTGGTCGTGAGTGACGTAGATGATGGTGGTGTTGAGTTCCTTGTGCAGCCGCGCCAGCTCGATGCGCATATGCACGCGTAGTTCGGCATCGAGATTGGACAGCGGCTCGTCGAACAGGAACACGTCCGGATGCCGCACGATGGCGCGACCGATGGCAACGCGCTGGCGCTGTCCGCCCGAAAGCTGGCCCGGACGGCGATCGAGCAGCGGCCCCAGTTCGAGAATGCGGGCGGCCTCTGCCACCCGGCTTTCGATTTCTGCCTTGCTGGCACCGGCAAAGCGCAGGGCAAAGCCCATATTCTCCCGCACGGTCATGTGCGGATAGAGCGCGTAGGACTGGAACACCATGGCGATGCCGCGCTTGGACGGATCGACATCGTTCATGCGTTCACCGCCGATGAACAGGTCCCCGCCGGAAATCTGCTCGAGACCGGCAATCATGCGCAAAAGCGTGGATTTGCCACAGCCGGAGGGGCCGACGAAGACCACGAATTCCTTGTCCGCGATCTCGAGGTCCACCCCCTTGATGACGTCCACGGCGCCGAAGGACTTCTGCACATTGGTCAGCTTCAAACCGGACATGGGATTTCCTCAGCTTGCAGTGAGTGTGACCACGGCGCGGCCCAGCCGCTCATTGGTCACGGTGAGGGTGATCGGGCCCTTGCCCGTGGATTTGAGCCAGAAGCCGGTCGAGCCGGCGCGCAGGGGTACCAGGCCCGGCCCCAGCCGCTCGGCAGCGCCGGAGACTTCGATGGACACCGGCTCGGCGAAGAAAGGCAGCTTCTTGCCCGACTGGTCCAGCGCCCGCACCATGACGCGCACGGTATCGCCCTCCGCGCCGATCTGGGTGGCGTCAGGCACGAGCTCGAGCGCATGAGCAATCGGATCGGCGATAAAATTGACGGTCTTGACCGGCTTGCCGTCGATAAAGCCGGTGATGGTGGCATCTTCCCAGCTCATGCCCCAAAGCCCCAGTTCCTCGTCGGTCAGGTGCTCGCGCTTGATCACAATGGGGGCGTGCGGCAGGTGCGGGAATTTCTCGCGGTCGGGCGTGAAGCGCTTGGGCGCATTCTTGCCATAGACCAGTTCGACCTCATCGCAATTGGTCAGGATCATCAGCGGCAGGACGCCACCGATATTGCGCTCGCCGCGCGCCCAGAAGGTCACGGGCTTGAGGATCACCTCTTCGCTCGGCTCGCACTGGCTGATATAGGCATAGGCGGCAAATTTGGGCTCGCGGAACATGTCCATCACGCCATGGTGGCAGATGCGATCGCCCGAGCCGAAATCCTTGTGGGTGTTGTAGTCGAAGGCGCACCAACCGATGCAACCGGCGATCTGCGGATCGCCATAGGCGGCGTTCATGACTTCCAGGTGCCGCAGCACATGTTCGGCCTGCCTCTGCTCCTGGTCCCAGCTC
>NZ_CAJXJS010000056.1 GCF_913055165.1 uncultured Devosia sp. | reverse complement strand
GAAGCTGCGAACCTGCTGGCTCTGCAGACCCGTCAGTCCCTGTCGCAGAACTCGCTCTCGCTGGCGAGCCAGGCCGACCAGTCGATTCTCCAGCTGATCCGTTAATCGGTCAGCATCCGTTTCAGAATCACTGGAAGGGCGGGTCGCAAGACCCGCCCTTCTCTCTTTGGAGCGCCGGAAACCCTCGATTTTATGGTTTATGATTGGTCAATCCGCATGGTTAACGCCCCTTTAAGAAATGGCGGTTAACTCTTTGGGCAAGGGGCCGGAACGGCCTGAGGCAAGGATTGCATTCAATGGCGGACATCTCACTTTCGAAGGCCGTTCGGGCCAATCTTCTCTCCCTCAAAGGCACCGCCGACATGATGGCGACGACGCAGAATCGTCTCGCCACCGGCAACAAGGTGAACTCGGCTCTGGACAATCCCTCCAACTGGTTCACTGCCAAGGGCCTTACCAACCGCGCAAGCGATCTGAACTCACTGATCGACTCCATGGCCAACGGCATCCAAACCCTTGAAGCTGCTGACAATGGCCTTTCGGCCATGACCAAGACCCTGGAATCGATGCAGTCGACCCTGCGCCAGGCCCGTCAGGACAAGTCCTTCCAGACTGCCTCCTACACTGTTCCGACCACTGGTCTTGGCACCGGCGACGTGATTTCGTTCTCCGGTGGCGCTGTCGGCACCACTGCCGTTGATATCAACCTGACCAAGGCAACTCCAGGTACGGCCGGTATAACCTTTGGCGGCGTTGCCTTCGAAGCCGATGCTGGTGACAGCATTACTTTCACGGTCTCCGTGGACGGTGGTGCAGCCCAAAACGTTACCATTGACGCGACCACTATCGCTGCTGCTGGCGATGGCGATGCTCAGATCGAAAATGCCGAAGAATATGCCGAACTGATCCAGAATCAGATCACCGGCGCGACGGTGTCGTTCTCGGGCAACAACCTGACCATCACCTCGGACACCACTGGCACCGCATCCGACGTCAACACCACGATCGGTGTTCTGACCGACGCCGACACAAGCTCCGCAGGCCTGACTCTGGCCAATACCGGGCTTACCGCTGCCATCAACGGAACGGCCGGTGCAGCCGACGGTGGCGCCATCAAGACCGTCGACGAACTCGTCAGCGAGATCAATTCACAGTCCAGCCCGCTCTTTGGCAAGATCCGTGCGTCTAACGACAATGGCAAGCTGCGCATCGAAAACCAGTCCACCCAGGACTTGACGGTCGATGGCGTGACTGCCCTTGGTGCTGTAGACGGCTCCACCACTGGCGCGAGCTCCATCCTCGGCAACTCCGTCCGTGCCGGCCTCACCGACCAGTTCAATGAACTCCGTGATCAGCTCGACAAGCTTTCCGATGACGCTTCGTTCAACGGTATCAACCTGTTGCGCGGCGACAAGCTGACCATCACCTTCAACGAGACCGGCACCTCGGCCATCGACATCCAGACCGAGAATGGCGAGACCATCAACGCCTTCAATCTGGGCGTGCCGACCCAGCTCGAGGAAGAGCAGCTCGATAGCGACGTGACCATTGACGGTCTGCTGTCTGACGTGAAGGCCGCCCTGGATGAAGTCCGCTCACAGGCCTCGACCTTCGGCTCGAACCTCTCGATCGTGCAGAACCGCAAGTCGTTCACCGAAGCCATGATCAATACGCTGGAAACCGGTGCCGGCAACCTGACCCTGGCCGATATGAATACCGAAGCGGCGAACCTTCTGGCCCTCCAGACCCGCCAGCAGCTCTCGCAGAACTCGCTCTCGCTGGCCAGCCAGGCCGACCAGTCGATCCTGCAGCTCCTGCAGTAAATCGCTTACCAAGCAATTCTTAGGAGGCGGGCCTTGTGCCCGCCTTCGTTGTTTTCGCCGCAATCTCGGGATAGACAGGTCCGGTCACTTTCTCTGTTGCGGACAAATCGAAGATGGCGCTCAAGGTTGAACTCAAGCCCGGTGAGAAATTGCTGGTTGGCAATTGCATCATCACCAATTCCGACCAGCGCACGCGCCTGTTCATCGATGGCCACGCGCCCATTCTGCGCGAAAAGGACATCCTGACCTCCGAGACAGCCAACACCCCGGCCAAGCGCATCTATCTGGCGGTGCAGCTGATGTATATTGAGGAGGATTCGGAGCGCGCCCAGCAGTCCTACAACGACCTTTCAAAGGACTTTGTGGAGGCCGTGCCCAGTTCTCTCCCGATTGTCGACCAAATCAATAACGAGATATTAACCGGGTCCCTGTACAAGGCTCTGAAGGCTGCCCAACGCCTCATTGAATACGAACAGGACCTGCTTTCTCATGCATCAGCACGGCGCTCAGGCGTATCAACAGACGGCGAAAGTCGTTGAAAATCCACGCCAACGCGAATCCGCATTGCTCATGAAGGCCGCAGCCGGCCTGCAGAAGGTCAAGGACGAGTGGGATACTTCGACCCAGGAAGAGCTGCGCTCGGCGCTCACCTTCAATCGCAAGCTGTGGACCATCTTCATGTCCGCTGTCACCCAGGATGACAGCCCCCTGCCCCAGGAAATCCGTCAGAACATCGCCAATCTGGGCATGTTCGTGATGAACCAGACCCGCGAAATTCTCTATGAGGGGGTCCCCCAGGCCGAACAGCTGACCGTCCTCGTGCAGCTCAACCGACAGATTGCGGCGGGCCTGCGCGGTATGTAATCCGCTGGACCGTTAAACAACGAAAAGCCCCGCATCGCTGCGGGGCTTTTCTTTTGGCTGCTGTCAGGGGCGCCGGCTACTAGAGATAGTTCACCAGGCTCAACTGGCTGACCATGGAGGTCACCTGATAGCTGGCCGTGAGGCGGGTTTGCAGGGCCAGGATTTCCATCGCCACATCTTCCTTGCTCACCGTTTCCACATCGCTCAGCAGGTTGTCCAGTTGCGCCTTGTAATTGGTGTGCCGATCGGTGGCCGCCTTCAGGCCGGCTCGGGCAACGCCCAGCTCCATGGTAATCAGCTCGATCGAGCCGCGCTCCGAGTTGCGACCTTCGGACAGCTCAAGCTGCTGCCGGCGGGCCATGGCGTCAAATCGTGCTTTGGCCGGGTTCAGGTCGACAGAATTGGGGTCGGCGGCGTTGGTGATTTCAGGATAGGTCTCCACGGTCATCGCTGCCATGGTGCGGATCAACCGCAAATATCCGCTTTCGTTGGCCTGCATGCCATAGGCCACTCGACCTGAGTCCTCCACCGCCGCCGTAACCGACTGGCGCGGATTGCCTTCGGCCGCCGCGGCTGCCTCGGTGACCGAGCGGATCATGGCTTTTTCGAAGTTTTCGGCCGAGGCCTGTTCATCTGCGCCGATGGTAAACTGGCCAGGCCCAGCGCGGCCCGTCACCGCGGTCAAGGTCACCTGGCGGCTCGTGCCGTTCGGCTCGGTCAAGGTTACCGTGACACTGTCTCCGGCCGTCAGCGCGAATGCGTCGTCAAAGACCACCGACATATTGGCCGGATCGCCTGGCGTGTGCGTCGCCGTCAACGCACCGGCATTGGCCACCGTGGATGACACGGCCGAGATCTGGAAGCCATGCGCGGACGAAACCGGGATGTTTTCGGTCAACGTCACCGTTTCAGCAGCGCGAGTGGATGTGAGCCGTCCCATGCCGACCGCGGACACCGCCGCCGTATCGCCGCTATACCACATGACCGTGTCGGTCTTGGTGGCGATCCGGAGGCTGGTGGACGAGTAGGGATCGGCACCATTGACGCGCAGCACCGGCTCGCCAGCGGCGTTGAAGAAATTCTGCGAGGCAGCATAGGTCGAGGCCGCCTTAAGTTCACTCTCGGCCGTCTTCTGCAGCGATGCCTTGAGGGCATTGTCGAAATTGGTCGCTGTTGTGATGGTGGCCGTCAAAGGATCATCCCCAATGACGAATTCGCCTGTGGCGCCGCTGGCATTGGCCGCCGACACAGCCTTGAGCGTGATCTGGGTTTCAGTGCCGTCAGGCAGGGTGAAACCAAGGGTGATGCTGTCCCCTTCCGCCACCGTTCCAGGATCGCCTGGAAACGTGAAATCGATATCGGCCGGCGAGGCTGCAAAGTCCGAGACAATGCCGATATTGGCGCCGATGGCCGAAACGGTCGAGAGCTTGAACCCGAAGGGATGGTCGCCGTCTTCGGCCAGCGTAACGGTGACCGGATCAGTCGGCAGCGCCGGAGCCACTGGGTTGATCGCCGTCGTCAGCCGCCCCTGCCCCGCAGCGCCCAGATCGGCCATTTGCCTTTCGGTCACCACGGTCTTGTAACCAGCGCGGCCCCCGGCCCCTTCGAGCATCTCCGTGGTGGTGGGTAGCGGCGCCGCGTCGGTTTTCGAACCGCCGAACAGATGCCGTCCTGCAATGTCAGAGTTAAGCAGAGTGACCATCTCGTCCAGTCGGGCCCGAGACAGGCCGGGAATGGTCGCCATGTTGATATTGTTGGAGCCATATTGCCCCTGAATGGCGGAGTTACGCGCCTCACCTTCGATGGCATCCAGCCGCGACAGCGCATTGTCGTAAAAGCTCATGCGCAAATCGACCTGCTCGATGCTGGCATTGTAGCCGGCGATGGTCGTCAGCCGGGAGCGCACCGACAGCGAGATCGGCAGGTCGCGCCCCATTTCCGACAGGGTCTGCGCCTTGACGCCGGTGCCAAGCTGCATTTGCAGCTGTGCGAACTTGTCCTGCATCTTGGAGATGACGGAAAAGCCCGTAGTCAGGGGGTACATCGACTTGTTGACGATCATCTCACGCTACTCCTTCAGGTCGACGCAAACAGGGTGTCGAGCAATTCCTTGACCACCGACACCACGCGGGCATTGGCGGCATAGGCGCTCTGCAATTCGGTCAGCCGGGCCATTTCCTCGTCGAGGTTGACCCCGTATTCGCTCTCCATCTGGGTCGTGATGGTGTCCAGGGTCAGCTGGCGATTGCTCTGTGCGGTAAGGGCCGAACCAATCGTCGTGCCCTGATAGTTCAGCACCTGCTCGATCAGTTGCTCGACCGTACCGTTGAGCTGGTGCCGTCCTGCATTAGCGGCCGGCGTGCTGCCGGAGACAAAGCTCATGGCATTGAGCTGTTCCAGGACATATTCGGGCCGTGCTGCATCACCCAGCGAATGGTCGATATCGAACTGCACCAGCAGGCGATTGTCCGAAATCACCGCCGGATTGACCGAAATACGCGAGGCAAAGCCGACGATCTGCGGCGGATTGGTGTCGAGATTGTCCGTGAAGGGTGAATTGCCCTGGTCGACGAACAGGGCCATGGCCAGTTCGCCCTGCTGCGTGCCGGTCGCCGTGCCGCGCGTCGTCAGGCCGGTGATATCGCGCGCACCGGCAGCGCCATCGTCCAGAACCCTCAGAACTCCGGCGCTGGGGCTGGTGATGCCCAGAGCCGGCAGCTTGGCCTGCAAGGCCCCAGCTACGGCCGTGGCATTGGGTGGATCCCCAAAATCGACCGAGATCACCCGCTGTCCGCTGGCATCCACAAAGTCCTCGCCATTGGCGCTGTTGACGATGCGGACGCGCTGCTCAGTGCCGTTGACCGTGTAGTTGAGGAGGACGTCGTTACCGGGCCTGAGGTGCGAAATATCGGCCGAGAACCCGGTCGCGCCCAAGCCGTCATCGGCGGCGGTGCCGGGGGTGGTGATGGTCGAAAATACCGACGCAATACCAGCAGCGATCTCGTCGAGCTGGTTCTGTGCTTCAACCAGGATCTTGTCCCGCAACTGCACGAGGCCAGCCAGTTCGCCGCCCTGCAGCACGCCCTGGTGCACCAGGTCGATGGTGAGCCCGGACGGTGTGGTCAGGGTGAGCTTGCCCACGCGGCTCTGGTCGGTATCGATATTGGTCTGCGATGTCGCCGAAAGAGAGCCGGCCGTGGTGAACTTGAACGTGGAAAAGCCGTTGTCGAGCAGCCCCACGCCCGAGCGCGTCATCAGCGCTACGGTGCCGTCGGCCCGATATTCGGCCTGTACGTCGATGACTTCAGCCACCGAGGCAACCAGGCGGTCCCGCTGGTCATAGAGCTGGGCCCGCGCCGTGTCGGTCATGCCCAGGTCCAGCATGCGGTTGTTCACCTCGTTGAGCGAGATGAGCATGGCGTTGACTTCGGAGACGTCGTTGGAGATCCGCGTCTCGGTTTCCTGGCGCAATTGCTGCACTGAATTGGAAAGCGAGTTGAGCTGCCGCGCCATGGCCTGCGCCTCGGCCACCACATTGGCGCGGGTCGGGTAGTCGTCCGGGCTGGTCGCCAGCGCCTGCAGCGAATTCTTGAACGAGCCGAACATGGTATCGAGCGAACCAGCCTCGCCAGGCTTGCCCAGATAGCCCTGCAGCTTGTTGAGGTAGTCGCCCATGACATTGGACATGGACGTGTCCGACACCTGCCGGTTGTAGTAGGTCTGCAGGCTCTGGTTGAAGGCGCGATTGACCCCGGCTGTCCGGGCATAAGTGCTGTTGACCGACGAATAGTCGATAATGTTCAGCGATTGCCGGTGATAGCCCGGCGTGCCGGAATTGGCGATGTTGCGGCTCAGGATCGAGATCGAATCCTGGCTGGTCCGCAGACCCGACACGGCATTTGAAAGCGACGAAACCAGACCCATGAAAGCGGCCCTCAGACTGGACTGAGGTCCGGGGCACCCTGCCCCGGACCCTTACTCAATTTCCGCCCTAGCGGATCATGTTCAGCGCTTCCTGCAGCATCTCGTCGGCAGTCGAAACGATGCGGGTACCGGCCGAATAGGCCTGCTGCGTGATGATCAGCTTGGTGAACTCGTCCGAGATATCGGTGTTGGACGCCTCAAGCGCGCCGCCGATAATGCCCGAACCGGATAGGTCGAAGATCGGCTCACCAGATTCCGACGTGGCCTCATAGACACCGCCGTCAAGGCGCTTGAGCGAGTTGACGCCGTTGAACTGGGCCGTCACGACCTGCGCCATTTCGATGCGCTCGCCATTGGAATAGGTGGCGACGACACGGCCGGAGTCGGTGATGGCAACCGAGAGGAATTCACCGGCACCATAGCCATTCTGGTTGAGGGTAGAGACCGTCACGGTACCGTTGACGTCGGCAAACTGCGACACGCCATTGGTCTCATGCTGGAGCACCACATCGCCGATCAGCACGCCATTGACGCGCAGATTGCTGATCGTGGCCTGCGGCACGCTGGTGGCGAGCGATCCATTGCTGTTGAACTCGTATTCCTGCCCGATATTGGTCCAGGCCGTCGCTCCGCCGACCGCCTGGCTATCGGAGAGATAGAACAGGTTCCAGGTGTCCGTGCCGCCCGAGGCCGCACTATCCACCTTGGCCCAGCGCAGCTGCACATTCACCGGCGCGCCATTGCTGGCATAGACGGTGATCGCGCCGCCCGAGATCGAGTTGGCGATAAAGTCATCAGCGTCATCGGCAGTCACGGTATTGACCGTTGCCAGGGTCGGCGCCGAGGAAGCCTGCGGTTCGGTCAATCCGAGGGTTGCCGCCAGAGCAGGCGTTGTGCCGCTGATCGAGAAGGAGGCGTGATAGTCAGCGCCCAACGAGATCGCGAGCTGGTTGCCGCCATTGAGCCCAACCGTCGCCGAGGCCGCTGCCCCGCCGCCGAAGTCGCGCAGGCCGGCCTGCATGTCGTCGAGCACGTTCTGCACGGTCCTGGGCGCATCAAGGCTGATCGCCACGCCAGTCGTCGGTGCAGGCGTCGGCGCCGCGTAGAAACGGAACCGCACCGGTGCGCCATTGACCGTCACGGTCATTTCCTGGCCATCTGCAAACACGGTGGTCGCCAGGTTTGCGCCCGCGCCAGCGCCCAGATTCGCCGTACCGTTGGCGGCTGCGGGGGTCGCAGCGGCGCCGAAATTCTCCGAACCCAGCAGCTCGCTATTATAGACCGTCGAATTGTAGCTGGCCGTCTTGGGCAATTGCGGCAGGTTGGACTGGTAGTTGATCGTGGTCGTCACATTCGCCGGCAGGAAGGCGTTGGACAGCTGGATCACTTCGGGCACAGAGCCCGAAATATTGCCCGTCGCCGGGTCGATCGGCAGGCCCTTGAGATAGTACCCGGCGCCATTGACCAGCAGACCGTCCTTGTCGATTTCGAAGTCGCCGCGGCGCGTGAAATAGTTCGAGCCGGCAAACACCGAATTGCCATCTGACTGGCCAACCTTGGGCTCGACCACAAAGAACCCGCCAGAGTTCAACGCAATATAGGTTTCGTTCGAGCTGGTCTGGATATCGCCCTGGATATTGTTGGTAGCGCGGGACTGCGCCAGCACGGCGCCCGGAACCTGCGCCTTCAGCGGCGCATCGGGAATGAGATCGAGGAAACTCGTCTCCATCCGCTTGTAACCGGTGGTCTGCGAATTGGCGATGTTGCCCGAAATGTTCTCCAGCGCATGCGACTGCGCCCGCAGGCCGGTCACCGCACTGGAAAGAGCCCCATAGATACCCATCTGTAACTCCGTAATCCCCGTTGCGCCGCAGGGCGCGTTCACCGTGTCAGATGCAAACCCGATGCCAATTGCCTGAGCCATTGATTTTGTTATGATTTTTCAGGAGGAAGCGGCCAAATAGGGCAACGAGGCGGCAAATGAGTCCGAGCCACCGGCAGATTTTGCCGATCGCTTGAGATCGGGACACGCTTGCTTTAAACGCAACTCAGGCAGTTTGGCCGCCCCAGGCCATCGGAGCGTCTGAATATGCTGTTTTCCAGCGTCGATGAGTTTGTGAAGGCCCCAAGGCGCGCTGTGACCGTGTTCGGCATGGCTGGCGTTGGCAAGACGCGCCTGTCCAACATGCTGCGGGCCAAACACTGGTTCCACTATTCGGCCGATTATCGCATCGGCACGCGCTATATGGGCGAGTTCATTGTTGACAATTTCAAGCGCGAGGCCATGAAGGTGCCGTTCCTGGCGCAACTGTTGCGCACGGACTCGATCTACATCTCGTCCAACATCACCTTCGACAATCTCGACCCGCTCTCGACCTACCTGGGCACGCCGGGCGACGTGGAGCGCGGCGGCCTGCCATTGGCTGAGTATCAGCGCCGCCAGGAACAGCACCGCGTTGCCGAGATCGCGGCGCTCTGCGACGTCCCCTACTTTATCGAGCGGGCCAAGGCACTTTATGGCTATGACGACTTCATCGCCGACACCGGCGGTTCCTTGATTGAGGTCGTCGACCCGAACGATCCCGAAGACCCTGTCATCCGGACACTGGCAGCGCATACCGCGCTGATCTACATCCGCGGCACGGACAAGGACACGACCGAACTGGTCAAGCGCTTCAAGAAGTCGCCCAAGCCGATGTATTATCGTCCCGAATTTCTTGTCGAGAAATGGAACGAGTACAAGCAGATCAATGGCATCGGGGACGACAGCGACGTTGACCCCGCCGGCTTTGGCGCCTGGGGTTTCGAAGCCCTTCTGCATGACCGCCTGCCCCGCTATCAGGCGCTGGCCGACAATTTCGGCTATGTGGTGGAAGCCTCGGACTTGGCGAACGCGCGCAATGGCGACGAATTTGTCGATCTGGTCGCCGCAGCGATCGAGAAGCGAATGCGCTAGCGCGTCTCCCTCAGGGAGATGCGCGCCAGCCTGAATCGTTTTCTCACCGCACCCCGTTAAGAGGCTGATATGCCTATCAGAATTCCAGACAACCTGCCCGCCCGAAAGACGCTCGAAGAAGAGGGCGTCAACGTCATGGACTCCAGCCGCGCCGCGCGGCAGGACATCCGCCCGCTCGAATTCGGCCTGCTCAACCTGATGCCCAACAAGGAGCGGACCGAAACCCAGTTCGCCCGCCTGATCGGCGCGACACCGCTGCAGATCAATCTGAGCCTTGTGCGGGTGACCGATCACCAGTCCAAGAACACCCCGGAAGACTACCTCAATACCTTCTACCAGACCTGGGAAGAGGTGAAGGAGCGCAAGTTCGACGGTTTCATCGTCACCGGCGCACCCATCGCCAACCTGCCCTTCGAGGAGGTGCGTTACTGGCCCGAAATGCTGGAGATCATGGAGTGGACGCGCACCAATGTGCACCACACCATGTTCATTTGCTGGGGCGCGCAGGCCGCCTTGCACCACTTCCATGGCGCCAGGCGCTACCGGATGGACAAGAAGGCCTTCGGCGTCTTCCGCCACAAGGTGGTGGGCACACGCTCGCCCTACCTGCGCGGCATGTCGGACAGCCCGATGATCCCGGTCTCGCGCTATAACGATATCGACCGCACCAGCCTCGGACCAAATCTCGAAGTGCTGATCGACCAGCCCGACATCGGCCTCTGCATGCTGGGCGACCGCAATGAGCGGGCCGTCTATTTCCTCAACCACCTGGAATATGACAACCGCTCGCTGGCCGACGAATACGAACGGGATAAGGCCGCCGGCCTCGACACGCCGCCGCCGGAAAACCTGTTCCCCAATGGCGACACCAGCGCCATCCCGGAGAACCGCTGGCGCAGCCACGCCCATCTCCTGTTCCAGAACTGGATCAACGAGATCTACCAGACGACCCCGTTCGAGCTGGAGAAGATCGGCAGCTAGGTCTGCAGTTACAAAGGACGTCAACTCCACCGGCAAAAACGGCGCATGTCTCAGCCGGTGGAGCTGACTGATTGCGTTCAATCCAGGGAAGCAGGTCCTGAGCGTCTTGGTAGCTGCGCGACCTGCAGCTATCCCCTTTTTGAAGGACCAAAGAGCACTATGACCAGAACCACCGCGGGATCCTGTTCGTGCGGCACCGTCAGGTTCCAGATTTCAGGTGAGTTTGAGAACTTCTTTCTCTGTCACTGTACGCGCTGCCGAAAGGACACGGGGTCAGCCCATGCTGCCAATCTGTTCTCATCCACAGCAACTCTGCGCTGGCTCTTTGGTCATGAGAGTGTTCAGACCTATCGACTTGCCGACACTCGGCACATGAAGAGCTTTTGCACCAAATGCGGGTCCGCCCTTCCAACTGTCCAGTCAGATGGCGCCTTGGTGGTTGTGCCTGCCGGATCCATTGATGACCCGATCGATATCCGACCCAATGCGCATATCTGTGTAGCCAGCCGAGCGAACTGGGACGAGCATCTGGAGAACATCCCAAAGCTGGATGGCCTTCCGGGTTAGGTCATGCCAGCTTGTTCTCACGCGAGCAACAAGTCCTGAGTCTTACCGCAACCCCTCAACCACCGGCTGGCGATAGATGGCCACGGCCGGTAGGACAGCGAGCGCCGCCCCGGCACCAATCAGCATCAGCACCAATTGCACCTCCTGCCAGGAGATGGTCACCGGAATGGCGATGCCGCTCTGCGCTTCGAGATAGCCGCTGACGGCCCAGGAGACCCCTGCCCCCAGCCCCAGACCCAGCACGGCACCCGCCAGGATCAGCAGCGCCACATAGCTCCAGGCGACCAGGAACACATAGCCTGCCGTCGCGCCCAATGCCCTGAGCACGGCAAAGCGCGTGCGATAGAGCTGCAATATGATCATCACGCCCGACAAAATCGCCGCAACCACCAGAACTTGCGTCGCCAGCGCCAGAAAGCTCATGATCGCCCGCGCGTCACCGAGCAGCGCATAGAGCTGCACCAGAATTTCGGCGGGAAAGATCGCTTGGGTCGCATCCGTGCGATAGGCGTTGCGCAGCCCATAGGCGGCCGGAACGGTCGCTGGCTTCACCACAATGGCGGGCACACCCGGCAGTTGATCGGTAACAAAAGGCGGACCAATTCGTTCATCGCCCGGGGCATGGCCGGTTGGCAGGCCATGGCTGCCCCAGACCTGCTCGACCGGCACCACCACCACATTGTCCCAGGCCGAATGGGTGCGCGCCATGCGCCCGACCACCTCGATCGTGCCCTCGTGCAGCATCTCTTCACTGTCGAAACCGTCATGGGCGGCATGGAGGTGTTGTCCCAGGTCAAGACGCACATTGGCGCCCAGCACGGCTTCGTATGCGGACGTGAACAGGCGGCCCTCTTCGATCCCGCCGGAAAGATGTTCAACGAATTGCGGCGTGGTGCCCATGATCGGATAGCCGCTGGCACTGTCACCGAACGCAATGGGCGCGGCAAAATCAATGCTGTCCTCGGCCATGATGCGGGCCAGCATCTCGCCGTCTACCAACCCCATGGCAGCAGGCCGGGCATAGACAGAAGCCAGCACCAGGTCGAATGGACTGCCGGGTGAACCGATCACCAGGTCGAACTTGTCGGCGGCCCGCGCGCTACCCTGGCGCACGGCGCGCTCCTGAGTGGTGATGGCAATGCCCAGCCCCACCGCGAAGGTGATCAGCACCACGAAGAAGATCAGTGTCACGCGATTGCGGTTGAGCAGGGAGAGGACGACAGGAAACGGGTTCATGCCACCAGCTCCCGTTCCACCACCCGCCCATGATCAAGCCTCACCACGGCATCGGCAGCTTCGATCAGCAACGGGTCATGCGATACCGCAACCACCGTACGCCCCTCGCTCGCCAGCCGCTTGAACGACTGGCAAAGCTCGGCCGAATTGGCTTCGTCCAGACTGGCAGTGGGCTCGTCGGCAAACAGGATCGGCGGATCGAACACCAATGCCCGGGCCAGCGCCACGCGCTGCTGCTCGCCGCGCGAATAGCTGGATACGTGCCGCGCCTCGTCGGGAACGCCGAACTGCTCAAGCAAGCTCCTGCCGCGCGCCCGCACATGGCTGTCGGTAAAAGCCGAGAAATAGGCGGCCAGCGTCACATTGCCCAGGGGGCTCATTTCTTCGATCAGATTGAAATTCTGAAATACAACACCGGCATTGCGGCGGCGCCAGCGATCCCGCGCGCCCTCTCCCAGCCCAGCGATGTCGACACTATCCCAGCGCACCTGACCCGAGGTCGGCCGGACGAGGCCACTCAGCACATAGAGCAGCGTCGTCTTGCCTGAGCCCGATGGTCCGCGAATGACCGTCAGGCGGCCTGCCTTCATGGACAGGGAGGGGATATCGAGCGCCGGCGGCGCCCCGGCAGACCGCCCCTCGAAGCGATGTTCGATGGCCTCCAGATGCAGCAATCACGCTCTCCAATGGGCGGCATCGACGACCCGCACGCGCGATACAAAGCCCAGTTTCTCATCGGTATAGGTGCCGATCTTGAGCGTGCCCTCGACTTCGATCGGCACGTTGAACGGGGTCACGGTGATGATATCGCGCGCATAGATCGAGACGATATCGCGCGGCCAGTCGGCTTCGTTATCGCAGAACGGGCAAACCGACATGGGAATTTTGGTCAGGACAAAGAAGCTCCATTCCGCCTTGAGCGGCGGCGCCATGAACCCTTCGAGCAGGACAGGTTTGTCGGCCATTTCAAGGGCATAGTCGGAAAACGACCCGTCCGGATTGTAGAGCTCACGCATACGCACCGCTTCCCTGGCTGCAACGCGCGAGGCGCCCAGCGCCAGGCTGGCGGGGATGGCGGCGGACAGGGTAATGAACTTGCGACGATGCATGGCAATCTCCGTCTAGCAGGCGAGGATGACGCTTCCGCGTAACACCAAAACGGAGGGGCCCGTCACAAACGAGCCCCTCCCCAATCTTTGAACGAGACTTACTCGGCCGAAACGGCGTGGTTCATCACGTGGAAGATGTAGTTCTGCTCCTGGGTACCGGTGAGCAGGTGAGCCCACGGACCCTTGGCCCAGGACGCGACGTCTTCACCCGAATGGGTTTCCGAACCCATCGGGATCAAGGCCTGCTGCAGGTAGTCCACGTCCAGCGCTTCTTCCTGGGTCACGTTCGGCCGGGTGCCGAAATAAGAACCGTCAGCCTGTTCGGTCAGGACCGAGCCAGCGCCATTGAGATAGCCAACGACCGAATAGGGCTTGCCATCATCGGCCAGTTCGGGCTCGCCGGTATGCTCGACGCCATCGGCATTGATGCCCATGCACAGGCCGGTGATCGGCGTACCGCGACCGCAATAGCCGTTGAAGGCAATGGCGTGTTCGTGGTCAGCCGTGACGATGATCAGGGTATCTTCGTCGTTGGTCATTTCGTCGGCCATGGCGACGGCCTTGGCGAAAGCCACGCCATCCATGAAGGCGCGGTTGGCATTGCCGGCATGGTTGGCATGGTCGACGCGGCCACCTTCCACCATCAGGTAGAAGCCGTCTTCATTGCCTTGCATGGCCTTGATGGCGGCGACGGTCATGTCGGCGACCGAAGGTTCGGTTTCCGGACGCTCGGTTTCGTAGCTCATGTCCGAATTGGTGAAGAGACCAAGCAGCGGCGATCCGGCCGCAGCGGCTTCCAGGCCAGCCAGGTCGCTGACGAACTGGGCACCGGCTTCTTCGGCGCGAGCGACCAGGTTCAGCTCATCCTTGCGGCTGGAGTCGCCGCCATGCACAGTCTGCGTACCAGCCGGATAGAAGTTGCGGGCGCCGCCAGCAAGCAGCACGTCAACGGTGCCGGCTTCCATGGCGTCGATGGCCTGAACGGCAATATCGGTGCAGCCTTCAGGAGCTGCAGCTTCCCAGTTGCGGTTCGCGGTCTTGGCATAGACAGCAGCCGGAGTGGCGTGCGTCGCGCGCGCGGTCGACACAACGCCAACCGATTTGCCCATTTCCGAGGCGATCTCGGAGAACAGGGTGACCTTGTTACCCTCTTCGCTGGCGCAATTGTCGTGGCGGCCATTCTCGTTGAGGTTGATGGTGTTGAACACCTGCTTGATGCCCGAGTTCATTGCGCCGGCGGTCGGTGCGGAATCCGGGGTCTGGGCGTTGATATTGTAGGTCTTGATCAGCGCGGTATAGGGATATTCTTCATAGGGTAGGACATGCTCTTCGCCCAGCTTGCCTTCAAGCTGACCGGCGAAGAGACGCACGGCATAGTTCGTGCCGACGCCCTGGCCATCGGCAACGAACAGGATGACGTTCTTGGCCTTGCCGGTATTGGGCTGCATGTCGATCATGGCCTGCAGCTTGGCATCGGCATCGGTGTACCAGCTGCTCTCGGCCTGAACCAGGTCCTGGGAAACGACCGGAACGGTCATGCTGGCGGCGGACACGCCTGCCAGCAGAATGCGTGCAACGCGATTCATTGCGGAAAACCTCCATGCGCAAAATATGCGAGCCGCGGCGCCCTTGCGCACGGCAGGCATGGAGTTAGGGCCCGGCCATTTCAGCCGGGTGACACATCGGTGACAATGCCATGACATTCCCCGCCCATCCGGGGAATGTCATGACCTGCAGGGCGTCAATGCGGTGCCAATTTAGTGGCTGTGCCCCGCATGGCTGTGTTGATTGGCATTGGCTGCTTCCACCGCCACCTCAATATCCACCGGGCCGGCATTGGCAAAGTTGAGCACGAGGTCGAAGTGGCCACCCTGCTCCAGGGCCGCAGTGAGGCCATGCAGTTCCAGCGCCAACCCGCCCGGATCGAACGCGAATTCGCCCTCGGGAATATCGATCTCACCGACCTCCTGAACACCCGTGCCGTCGGTGCTCATGGTCAGACCGACAATATGCACATCTTGGGCCGCCAAGCTGCTGGCGCCCAGCAGCGTGTCGGCTGCGCCCTCATTGTGCAGCTCAAAAAAGACGAAAGTCTCCTCGCCCGTCGCCGCGGCCCGTGCCCAGGGATGCACGATCTCGATGCCATTGGCCTCGAAAACATGATGCTCCTCATCGCCATGGCCGGCATCCTGCGCAAACACCGAAGAAGCGGCCAGACCGGACACGAGAAGGGCAATGGAGAAAGCGCGGATCATCAGCACACCTGTAATGTTAGAACAGCACACCTAGCGACGTTTCATGACATGCCTATGACGGGAGTGCGGCTTTCGCCTCTTGCAAACCCCTCCCCAAACCCTACCTTGCCATAACACGGGGACAGACCTTCTTTGCCGCAGCCGCCGACCACCATCACCGACGAACTGGGCATTGCCCTCTCCAACCTGGCCGACAGCGCTACTGGCGTGCTGACGCCGACCCTGCGCCTGGGCGTCACCGGCCTCAGCCGCGCCGGCAAGACCATTTTCATCACGGCTCTGGTGCACAATTTGCTCACCCAGGGCCGCCTGCCCGGTTTCACTCCGCTGGCCGATGGCCGCTTCATCGGGGCCAGGCTGGCCGAATATCCGGACGCCACCATCCCGCGCTTTGCCTATGAACAGCATCTGGCGGCGCTGACCGGCAATCCGCCCACCTGGCCGGAAAGCACGCGCCGCATCTCCCAACTCCGCCTAGTGCTGAAGTTTCAGTCTGCAAAATGGTGGGCGGGCATGACCGGCCCGGCCACGCTCAATCTCGATATTGTCGATTATCCCGGCGAATGGCTGCTCGATCTGCCCCTGCTTGGCCTCAGCTTTGGCGAATGGAGCGATCAGGCCCTGGCGCGTGCCCGCCAGCCCGGCCATGCCGACGAGGCCGCCGAATTTCTGCGCGTGCTGGACAACGCCGACACATCTGGGGAAGCAAACGACCCGGATGCAGAGCGCCTGGCGACGGCATTCACGACCTATCTGCGCCGCAGCCGCGAGCATGGCGCGCTCTCCACCCTCCCGCCTGGTCGCTTCCTGCTGCCCGGCGACCTCGAGGGCTCCCCGGCCCTGACCTTTGCCCCCCTGCCGCGCCCGGCGGGCGCAACCGCCCGTGGCAGCCTCCACGCCATGCTGGAGAGCCGCTATGAGGCCTACAAGTCCCAGGTGGTGCGCCCCTTCTTCCGCGATCATTTCGCGCGTCTCGACCGGCAGGTTGTGCTGGTCGATACCCTGCGCGCACTTAACACCGGGCCGGCAGCCGTCAATGATCTGGAGACGGCATTGACCTCGGTGCTCGCATGCTTCCGCCAGGGCGAAGCCAACCCGCTGCTGCGCCCCTTCTCGCGCCGCATCGATCGCATTCTCTTCGCCGCCACCAAGGCCGACCATGTCCATCACACCAGCCACGACCGGCTGGAGGCCATTCTCAACCGCCTGGTGTCCAATGCGCGCAAGCGGGCCAGCTTTGCCGGCGCGGAGACCAAATCCATCGCCATGGCAGGTATTCGCGCCACCAGCGAAGGCACCATTCGCGAAGGCGGCGAAACCCTGCCCACCCTCGTCGGCACCCCGCTTGGGGGCGAGACGCTCGATGGCACCGCCTATGACGGCAAAACCGAAATCGCCTTGTTCCCCGGTGACTTGCCGGAACGTCCGGACTCACTTTTTGAGAACGGCAAACCTGTGTCGCTGAACTTCCTGCGCTTCACGCCGCCGCAAATGCTGGAGCGCAACGCCTCGGGCGATGTCGTCCTGCCCCATATCCGGCTGGATCGGGCACTCGATTACCTCATCGGAGATTGGATGGCATGAAGCGCCCCATCGCCCGTCCCACCGCAGTGAATGACAGGCAAACGGACGCTGTCCGCGCGCCACGCGCTTTCACGCCGGACCGGGCAGAGATCGTTGAAGTCGCCTTTGAGCCCGAGGCCCAGCCTGAACTGGTCACGCCACCGCCCCGCCGCATGGGCTGGCTGGCTCGCGTGACCTGGACCACCGGCGGCATCCTCGTCTCGGCAGGCCTGGGTCTGGCCGCCGACCGGCTGATCCGCGATCTCTTTGCCACCAATGAATGGCTGGGCTGGGTCGGGCTGGGTGTCCTCGGTGCCTTTGTGGTCGCTATCATCGCTCTGGTCATCCGGGAGATGCTGGCGGTGCGGCGTCTCTCGGTTCTGGACGCGCTGCGCGCCGACGCCGCTCGCGCCCATGCCGACAACGACCCCAAACTGGCCCGCGCCGTTGCCAGCCATCTCCACGGCATTTACGCCGCTCGCCCCGATCTGGCCCGCGCCCGGGAGAGCCTGGACGCCCACACGGGTGACCTCTTCGATGGCACGGACATCATCGCGGTGACCGAACGCAGCCTCATGTCACCGCTCGATGCCCGCTCCCGCACCCTCGTCGCCGCCTCGGCCCGCCGCGTCGCCCTGGTCACGGCAGTTTCGCCACGCGCCCTCATCGACGTGGCCTTCGTGATCTATGAGAGCATCCGCCTCGCCGGCGCCATCGCCGCGCTCTACGGCGCGCGCCCAGGCTTCTTCGGCTTCTGGCGCCTTGCCGGAGCGGTGCTGGCCCATCTCGCCGTCACCGGCGGCCTGGTGCTGACAGATGGTGTTGTCGAGCAATTGGTGGGCCAGGGACTGGCGGCGAAGCTCTCTGCCCGATTGGGCGAGGGCGTGGTCAACGGATTGATGACCGTCCGCGTCGGCATCGCCGCCATGCGGGTGGTCCGCCCCCTGCCCTTTGAAACACTGCCCCAGCCGACGGTGCGGGATTTTATTCCCGACCTCGTCAAGGTGACGGCCGACGCCGGCAAAAAGTCAGGCGACTAGCTGCAATTGCTCGCGCGTGGCGAAAGTTTCCACCTGCGGCTTGGCAAAGAGATAGCCCTGGAACAGGCTAATACCAGCGGCGCGCAGCGTGGCAAGCTCACCCCCGGTCTCAACACCCTCAGCCAGCACCGTAATGCCAAGAGCCTTGGCCATGGCCACGATGCCGGCGACGATCGCCTGCCGCGCCACCGAGCTATCCACGCCGCGGAGCAGTTCCATATCGATCTTGATCAGATCGGGCTGGAACTGCGCCAGCAAACCCAGTCCGGCATAACCCGCGCCGAAGTCGTCAATGGCCGTGGTGAAACCCATTCGCTTGTACTCGGCCACGATATTGGCGACATGGCTGGTGTCCATGCGCTCGTTCTCGGTGAACTCGAACATTAGCCGGTTCGGACTAAACCCCGCCCTGGCCGCCGCCTCCAAAGTCGCGCGAATACAGGCGCGCGGTTCATAGACCGCATTGGGCATGAAGTTGATTGAGAGGCGCGAGTCCGACGCTGCCGACAGATTGGCCCCAGCCAGTTCAATCGCTTTGACCCGGCATGCCTGGTCGAACACGTATCGATTTGCCTCAGTGACCGCCGAGAGCACCGAGGCCGCCGACTGACCGTCCACGCCGCGCACCAGCGCCTCGTAGCCCCAGATGCGCTCCTGGTCGATATCGATGATCGGATGGAATGCCATCGTGAATGGCACGGGGAAATCCTGGCCGCCCCTGCAGCCTTGGCAAGTGGATGTCACAATAAGACCTGCATCAATCACGCAACGGCAATTGGGCCCATCCTGGCGTGACAGGTCTTAATCTAACGACAATGGGCGAGACTTGTGATCAGTCCTTTGCCGCACTCGGCGCGAGGGTCAGCTTGAGCCCGTCGAGCTCATCCGAACACAGGATCTGGCAGCTCAGCCGCGAGTTCGATTTCACATCGCCCACGCTATCGAGCATGTCTTCTTCTTCCTCGCTCGGCGCGCCCACCGCGTCGAGCCATTCGGAATCGACATAGACATGGCAGGTGGCACAGGAGCATGCGCCCCCGCATTCGGCCTTGATGTTGAGGCCCCAGTCGCGAATGACCTCCATGACGCGCCAGCCCTCAAGCCCCTCGAGCTCGTGCACTTCGCCTGACTGGTCGGTAACGGTGATCTTCATGGGGCGCTCCTCAACAGCGCGAAGGGGATAGCCAGATATGGGTTGAACGGCAAGACCAACTTTGGCCGTCCATCATCTCAACCCACACCGGCTGTCATCCCGGCATTCGCCGGGGTGACATCGAGTGGATGGGATGGGCGCGGGCCCTCAGGCCACGCCGAGCTTCTTCTGCAGCTTGGTCGAACTGGTGGTGTACTGGAACACGACGCGCTCACCAGGCGAGATGATCGCCTTGGCCGCCTGCGCCATCAGGGCCGCCTCGTGGAATCCGCTGAGGATCAGTTTGAGCTTACCCGGATAATGGTTGATGTCGCCGATGGCGAAGATGCCGGGCACCGATGTCTGGAACTTCTCTGTATCAACCACGATGGTGTTGTCGTTCAGTTCCAGCCCCCAATCTGCGACCGGACCCAGCTTCATGGTCAAGCCGAAGAACGGCAGCAGACGTGTCGCCGGAATCGAGAGGTCACCTGCTTCGGTGGTCAGGTGCACATGGTTGATCATGCCATTCTCGCCGTCGAGCTTGGCGATCTGGCCGAGCTGGAAGTTGATCTTCCCGTCTGCAACCAGCTCCTTCATCTTGTTCACCGAGGCTGGCGCTGCCTTGAAGGCGTCGCGGCGATGCACCAGCGTCAGGGTGCGCACGATCGGCGCCAGGTTGAGCGTCCAGTCCAGGGCGGAGTCACCGCCACCGACAATGACAACGTCCTGATCACGGAAATCCTCGATCCGGCGCACGGCATAGAACACCGACTTATTCTCGAACTGCTCGATACCCGCCACTGGCGGGCGCTTGGGCTGGAACGAACCGCCGCCGGCGGCAATCACCACCACCTTGGTGAAGAAGGTTTCGTCGGCGTCGGTCACCAGCTTGAACGAGCCATCCTCCAGCTTCTCGATGGAGTTCACCATGCGCGAGAAATGGAATTCGGGCGAGAACGGCGCAATCTGCGCCATCAGATTGTCGGTAAGCTGTTGGCCGGTCACCACGGGGAAGGCCGGAATGTCGTAGATCGGCTTTTCCGGATAGAGTTCGGCGCACTGCCCGCCCGGCCGATCGAGAATGTCGATGAAGTGACATTTGATGTCGAGCAGCCCGAGTTCGAAGGCGGCGAACAGCCCGCAGGGGCCCGCGCCAATAACGACAACATCGGTGGTGATCTCAGTGCTCATGTTTCAATTCCGTCTCACCGGGAGGCAGACAGTTTCTGCCCGGCGCCGTCCCCGCGACAGCGGGAACCTCTGTTTCAGGTAGAGGGGCATGCCACCATTGCGGCAATGCCCCTGCGGTGAATGGGACCAATGCGCTCCACTTATCTCAGGAGACGCGGCGAAGGAAGGGACGTGTGCCCACCGGAACCTCGGCGGTGCCCACGGGCTGGTAGAAGATGGCTACCTCCGGCAGACGGTTTTCCACCAGTGCATGACGCGTCGGTTCATGCGTGACGACCAGCGCATTGATGCCACAGCGGCGCATCAACGGAATCTGATCCTGCAGAACATCGCCTACGGCCCTGATTTCACCGGCGAATCTGTAGCGCTCCGCCAGCAAGCGCGCCGTCGAATAGCCCCGGCCGTCCGAGAACGCGGGGAACCGGATGGCCACGGAGGCGAAGCGCGACAAGTCCTCTGCAACATCCTCGACAGACTCGCCTGGCGACACCAGCAGCCCCAAAGGATGCGGATTGGCCAGATAGGCGTCACGGTTGGCCAGGAACTCCGGCAGCGGGACATGCACATAGCGCGCACTTGCCGGGTCGGTGCCCTCGGTCCATTCCTTGAACGGATCTGCAATAAAGGCCCCGTCTTTCCACAGGGTATGGCGCGAAGCGGCAGTCATCGGGGAAGCAATGGCTCCGTTGAAATCATAATGGATGCCGCACTCTTTCTTGTTGAGGCCGCGCCACCGTCCGGCGCGCGGGTCCTCGCCATCGGCGACTGCGGAGGTGCAGGGTGCACAGCCAATAGACTTGAAGCCTTTGGCATAGAGCGGGTGCTCGGGCAAGTTACGCGTCTGACGATACTCGACAACGTCCGCGTCCGAGAAATAAGCCAGTGGATTGACCTTGATGCGATCATCGCTGGTCAGCTCGAAATGTGGCAGTACGCCACGCTCGGTCGTCTGGTAGCGCTTTCGTCCGGTGACCCAGCCACCATACTGCTCGGTGATCGGCTCAAGCGGCTCGGTCTTGCGGATATGGCAGCAGGAATCCGGATCGGTCTCCCACAGGTCACCATCGGGGTCGAAACGCCGCACATCATCGGGGTTGGGATGCACCGTGTGGACGTTGAGCAGCCCCAGCGTCTTCTTCAGCGTCTCCACATAAGCCAGCGTTTCCGGGAAATGCTTGCCGGTTTCTAGGAAATAGACCGGCAGGGAGGGATCCACCTGCGCCACCATATGCAGCAAGACGGCCGAGTCCGCGCCGAAGGACGACACGATGGCCAAATCCCCCGGCAGCACGTCGCTGACGGCGTAGCGCAGCACACTCAGCGCATCCATCTCGTCGAACATGCCGTTCAGCGCCAGAATGCCCAGCGCCTTGAGCTTCTCATGCGCAGCTGGCGCCACGGCGACGTTAGACTGTGCCATAAAGCGCCTCCTTGAATGGAGCCTCGCCCAGCCGCCGATAGGCATCCAGGAAGGGTTCGTCCGCACTGGTCCGATTGGCGATGTAGAAATCCACCAGCTTCTCGATCGCGCCCGGCACCTGATCGGCTTCAAAGCCCGGCCCGATGATCTTGCCCACCGACGCGCCCTCTGTGGCATCACCGCCCAGCGTGATCTGATAAAGCTCGCCGCCCTTCTTCTCGACGCCCAGAATGCCGATATGGCCGACATGGTGATGGCCGCAGGCATTGATGCAGCCGGAAATCTTGATCTTGAGATCGCCGATTTCCTTCTGCCGGTCCGGAGCCGCAAAGGTCTTGGAAATCTCCTGCGCGATCGGGATCGAGCGGGCATTGGCCAGGGCGCAGAAATCCAGACCCGGGCAGCAGATCATGTCGGTAATGAGGTTATTGTTGCCCTCGGCCAGACCGTTGGCGACCAATACGTCATAGACGGCCCGCAAATCGGCAATGGCCACATGGGGCAGAACCAGGTTCTGCTCATGGGTCACGCGCAGCTCGTCATAGGAGTACGTCTCCGCCAGGTCCGCGACCACATCGATCTGCGCATCGGTGGCATCGCCCGGGGCGCCGCCAACAGGCTTGAGCGAAACCGTTACCGAGGCATAGCCAGGCTGCTTGTGCGGATGCAGGTTATTGTCGAGCCAGCGGCCATAGGCCGGGTCAATGATCGACTCATAGGCCACGTCCACCTTGTCACCTGAGCGGTCGGCAAAATCGGGCGGCGCGAAATAGGCCGTGATGCGGTCAAGCTCTTCCTGCGGCAGGGTAAGGACGCCGCCGCGCACTTCGGCGAACTCGGCTTCCACCTGCCCTTTGATGCTCTCAAGACCCTCTTCGTGCACGAGGATCTTGATGCGCGCCTTGTACTTGTTGTCCCGGCGGCCATAGCGGTTGTAAACGCGCATGATGGATTCGAGATAGGCCAGCAAATGCTCATTGGGCACAAAGCTGTTGATCAGCTTGGCCACCATGGGCGTACGGCCCAGGCCACCACCGACCCACACTTCCCAGCCAATTTCGCCGGCCGCGTTCACGGCGGCCTGCAGGCCGATATCGTGGAAGCGGATGGCCGCCCGGTCATTGGGCGAGCCGGTCATGGCGATCTTGAACTTGCGCGGCAGGTACGAGAATTCCGGATGCAGGCTCGACCACTGGCGGATGATCTCGGCCACCGGACGCGGATCGATGATCTCGTCGGCAGCAGCACCGGCGAACTGGTCGGTGGTGACATTGCGAATGCAATTGCCCGAGGTCTGGATGGCGTGCATTTCCACGCTCGCCAGCTC
>NZ_CAJXJS010000055.1 GCF_913055165.1 uncultured Devosia sp. | reverse complement strand
CGCACCAGCCTGCCGATGACGGCAATCGCGGTGCCGGGGTCGTTGATCCCCGGAGACAGTGCCTTTCCGGCAATTTCGGCGAGCACGATCAGCCCAAACCGCGGGTCGCTGTCGAAGGTGCGCGCGGCCCCAATCGTGAAGGCACCCGCCAGTTTCTCAGTCACTTCCTCGTCAGCCTGCCCGACGATCCGGACCAATGGGCGGTCCGGTGCCGCATAAGCGCCGGGCCGCGCGGTGATGGTGACCAGAAGGTCGTTCTCCTCGGCGCAATCCTGTAGCCGGCTGATATCGATATGCTGCACATAGCCGATCTTACGGGCAAAGATCGGGTCGCCCGAAGGCTCGCCGGACAGTTCCCGGCACCCCAGCAACCCCTTGCCCGGTACAGCCTCGAATGACTTGGTCGCCGCATCCCCCGCCTTGTTGACCGTCTCCCCCACCCGGCCAATTGCCGAAATCTGGCCGATCCAGCGGATCAGCGCGGCCACCACCAGCACCACCACGCCCAGCGTGACGACAAACAGCAATAGCCGTCCGGCCTCGCTGTAGATGCCGGCAGAAAGGCCGATAATGCCAACAATCGAAAACAGGAAGGCGCCGATGAACACCGAGATCGAGGTCTGTGCGCTCCGATCCCCCACGATCAGCGGCACCGCCCGCGGCGTCGTCTGGGACGAGGCACTGGAAAGAGCGCTGACAATGGTTGAGAGCGCAAACACGGCCACCGTCAGCAGGCTCGAGGCCAGTACCGTCAGGATGGATTCCACGGCTTCGGACGACAGTGTGAAGGGCAACCCGTCCGGAATGAGCCGGGCCATGCCGAAGGCAATCAGCAGCGTCAGCACGGCGACCAGCGAAAAGGCCAGCGGCAGAAACCACATGCGCTGGAGGATCTGCCGGAACTTGAACGCGAGCTGGCTCAATGATGTCTCCCTTGCCAGAAAAGCAAATCCTCGTGGCCCGAATTGGTTGCGCCCGGTTCGTTCCTGAGCCCCTGCCGCGCTAGGCCCCGAATATCCGTTTGGCCTCGAGCGCCAGGCCCAGGCCCACGCTGCCCAGCACGTCGGTGCGCACCACTTCCGCCTCCGGGAACATCGCCTGCAATCGTTCGGCCACCGCTGGCACCAGGGTCGAACCGCCTGTCAGGATCAGGCTGTCGATCCCGTTGGCAAATAGGCCTGCGTGGCGCAGGGTCTGGGCAATGGTCTCTTCCAGCCGCCCGATGGAGGCGGCCAAAGCCTCAGCGAGCTGCGGCCCGGTCATGAGCGTCTCGATCCGGCGATCGCGCACCGGGAAGGCCAAATCGACCGCATCCCGGTCTGACAGCGCGATCTTGGCGTCTTCTACCGCACCGATCAGGCGGTACCCCAGCCGGCCCTCCACCAGCATCACAAAGGTCTCGACCTTTTCGGCCTCCCGCGCCTCGCGAATGGTCGAGCGCAGGTCGCGCTGCGCCTTGGCATCATAAAGCCGGTTGATCCGGTGCCAGGTGGAGAGGTCCACATAGGGCGCCACCGGCAGGTGCCGCTTGCCGTCTTGGGTCCGCGACCCCAGACCCAATTCGGGCATCACCCGGCTCATGGCGAGGAGGCGGTCAAAATCGGTGCCGCCGATATGCACGCCCGCCGTGGCCAGAATGTCGTCGCTGCGGTCCGCACGACCAGCCCGTTCCGGTGAAACGCGCACCAGCGAAAAGTCCGAGGTCCCACCACCCAGGTCGACGATCAGGGCAATGCGTTCTCGGGTCACCTGCCGCTCATAGTCGAGCGCTGCCGCAATGGGTTCGAACTGGAATTCAACATGGGCAAAGCCTTGGCGGCGCACTGCCTGTTCGAGCTGGCGCTGCGCTTCGGCGTCGGCGACCGGGTCGTCATCGACGAACTGCACCGGCCGTCCGACCACGACTGCGTCCAGTTCCAGGCCAGTGGCCGCTTCGCCGCGCGCCTTCAGCTCGGCGACGAAAATCCCCAATATGTCATCGAATCGATAGACACGGGCACCCAGCCGTACGCCGTCATCGAACAATTTCGTGCCCAGGACACTCTTGATCGAGCGAAGCAGGCGCCCATCCGCACCCGAGACATACTCGCTCAGCGCCGTTCGCCCAAAATGGATGGTCCGGTCTTCGGCGCCAAAGAACAGCACGCTGGGCATGGTGAGCTGCTCCCCCTCCAACGGCAGAAGATGGGGAGCGCCATCGGCCGCAACGCGCCCCAGCGTGGAATTGGACGTGCCGAAGTCGAGGCCGCAGGAATGGGTCATGACAAGCCGTCCGGATTTGGATGAAGGCGCGTCAGGCGCGCGGGGACGGGCGTTTTAGGGAAAGTGCTGGAACAACGCAACCACCAGGCCGACCAAGCGGGCCAGGTGGCTCCGAAATGGCCGATCAGGCCGCGCGGCGCCTCTTGTCCTCGCGGCTGCGCAGATCGACAACCTCAAGCCGCGCCAATCCGCGGCGCTGGGCCTTCTTGACCGCCTGGGTTGCCGCGTTGAGCACAGCCCGATCCATCTTGCCTTGCGGATTGACGACGGCGATCCCGGTGCTCAACGTCACCTGCCCGGCGTGGCTTTCGCGATTGGGAATACCTTCGCGGCGCAGCGCGGCGGCAATACGGCTGGCGAGGTCCCGGGCCATAAGTGCCGGCATGTCGGGCAGAACCAGCATGAACCCGGTCTGGCCGCTGCGCAGGCACACATCAGCCTGGCGGGTCAATTGCGCGCCGATACTGGTTTCGATCGATTCGATTGCCTCTTCCACCGCTTCGCGGCCATAGGCGGCGAAGTACTCGGCATAGCCGTCGATTTCCAGGGCGAGCACGCAGAGCGACAGTTTGCGTTCAGCACAATAGGCCCAGCCGCGACGCAGTTCCTCGTCGATACGCTGCGCCAGGCGCGACTTTTTGTTGGGATTGCTGGCGAAGGCAGCCTGGCCATAGGGCGGTTCCGCAATCTGGGCTCCGCGCGTCAGCGCTGCGCGAATACGTGCCCAAAGCCCGTCATTGCCGCTCATGGTCACTCTGTTCATCTAGCCTGTCCTGGGCCGTTACCGGTTCGCCCGATCAGGACACACTTATGGTTAACAGCCGGTAAGCATCTCGCGCTAAAGGCTTTCCGGCGGCTCCCACTCCGGCCAGTCAACGGCATGCTCCTCCCACGCCTCCGGATCGACCTCTGTCTCGAGAAAGGTCCGCCCCTTCACCGAAACGCCGACATCCACCACCGTTTGCGGATCTCCGGAGACCAGTGGGTGCCACCAGGCCAGCCCCTTGCCCTCGGCCAGGCGCCGATAGGCGCAGGTGGTCGGGATCCAGGGAATCTCCCGGACATTTTCGGGTGTCAGCTTGATGCAGTCTGGCACGATCTCCTTGCGGCGGGGATAATTCGTGCAGGTGCAACTATCCCCGTCCAGCAGTTTGCAGCGGACATCGGAAGTGATCAGCGTGCCGGTGTCTTCGTCCTCAAGTTTGATCAGGCAGCAGCGGCCGCAGCCGTCGCACAGCGCCTCCCATTCCGCTGCCGACATCTGCTCGAGCGTTTTTTCTTCCCAGAAGGCCATGTCTACCGTTTGCCGTTCATGCTGTTGCCGGTTTGCGCTTGCGGATAGGCCAATGCAATCATATTCCAGCGATTGCGTTGCCATTTCCGGCATTTTGCGGACAATCCTACCCCGCAGGGGGCGCGAAGGTTTACCGTGCAGGATCCGTTTTATACCAAGCAGAAGAAGCGCAAGCCCAAAGCAGGCATGCTGGCGGCCGACGCCTGGCTTGATTCTTCTCTATACGAATTCTGGCAGGCGCTGGGTCGCGGCTATACGCGCTATCAGGACTTTATGTCCCGCTTCCACGTCTCCGGCATAAAGCGGTTTTTCGTCGAAATTCTGTCCGACGCCTTCAGTTTTGGCGCCATTGGCTGCGTGCTCATGACGGCACTGGCGCTGCCGGCCTTCGACATCATCGACCGGGGCGCCTTCAACAAGGCCGAAGACTATTCGGTGGTGTTCCTCGATCGCTTCGGCAATGAAATCGGACGCCGCGGCATTCGGTCGGACGACAGTGTCGCCCTCGACCAGATGCCCGACTATCTGGTCAAGGCGACCCTCGCCACCGAGGACCGGCGCTTCTACGAGCATTTCGGTATCGATGTCGTGGGCACGCTGCGCGCGCTGATGAGCAACGCCCAGGGCGAGCGCGGCACGCAGGGCGGCTCCTCCATCACCCAGCAATTGGCCAAGAACCTGTTCCTGTCCTCCGAGAGGACACTGGAGCGCAAGATCGTGGAGGCCTTTCTCTCGGTCTGGCTGGAGTGGAACTACTCCAAGGACCAGATTCTCAAGCTCTATTTCGACCGCGCCTATATGGGCGGCGGCAATTATGGGGTCACGGCGGCTGCCGAATTCTATTTCGGCAAGCGCGTGCAGGACATCAATTTGGCCGAGGCAGCGATGCTGGCCGGCATGTTCAAGGCACCGGGCAATTACGCGCCACATGTCGACCTGGCGGCGGCCCGCGGACGCGCCAATCTGGTACTGACCAATCTGGTCGCCGCCGGGTTTCTCACCGAAGGCCAGGTGACTGCAGCCCGGCGCCACCCCGCCGCGGCCATCGATCGTAGCAATGACATCAATTCTCCCAACTACTTCCTCGACTGGGCCTTCGAGGAAGCCAAGACAATCATCGAAACCAACAATGCGCCGGGCAACAATTTCATTGTTCGCACCACCATAGACACCACGCTGCAGGCCTATGCCGAGGAGGCCATCACCTCGGTCATTCGCGAACAGGGCGAGCAATACCGGGTGGAACAGGGCGCCATGGTCGTCACCGACACCCAAGGCGCCATCCGGGCCATGGTTGGCGGCACTGACTACGCAAAGAGCCAGTTCAACCGGGCGATCGTTTCGACTCGCCAGCCTGGCTCGTCCTACAAGCCCTTCGTTTACGCTGAAGCCTTCGAACAGCTTGGCCTTACGCCGAGCGACACGATCTCCGACCGCCCGGTCTGCATTGGTGACTGGTGCCCACAAAACTATGGCCGGTCCTATCGCGGGCAGACCACGCTGCTCAGCGCCTTCGCTGCGTCCATCAACACGGTGCCGGTAACGCTCTCGATCAAGACCGGGCGCGATGCCATTGCGCAATTGAGCTATCGCATGGGGCTGCGGCAGGAATATCCGGTCACCCGTTCGCTTGCCCTTGGCGTCGCCTCTGTTTCGGTTCTGGACATGACCAGTTCCTATGCCGTCTTCGCCAATCATGGCTACAAGACGCAAGCCTATGGGCTGACTCGCATGACCACGTTCAATGATCAGCTGGTTTGGGAACGCGACCCGGATGCCGCACGCGAGCGCGTTCTCACTGAACAGACCGTGGCCTATATGAACCAGATGATGCGCACCGTGGTGACCGGCGGCACGGGGCGCCGCGCCGCCATCGAGGGCGTGCCCACCCTGGGCAAGACGGGCACCACCACATCCTACCGGGACGCCTGGTTCTGTGGCTTCACCGGCAATTTCGTTGCGGCGGTATGGTTCGGCAATGACGACTACCGGCCGACCAATAACCTGACCGGCGGCACCCTGCCGACGATTGCCTGGCAGAAGTTCATGGCCTTTGCCCATACCAATATCGAGGTGATGCCGGTCTATGGCGTCGACTTTGAACCGCCGCAGGCCATCATTGCCGATGCCGACCTTGAGGCGGTCGAAGAGGTCATCGAGCGGCCGCCCGGCCTCAAGCCGGCGGCAGCCCGCAAGCTCCTGGACCTGGTCAACCGGTTGGAAGCCGCCGGGGCAACAATGGCACCCGTGCGCAACACTGCCCAAGCGCCGGTCACCGGCAGCAGCGAACTCTGATCAGTCCGGCATGCGCTGATAGGTACCGGTAAACGTCACATTGTGCCCGCCACACATCATGTTGTCCTCCGCAACCAACTCGTCGCCACGCAATTGCAGGGCAATCACACAGTCATAGTCTTGTGCCGCTTGCGCCGGGAGGGGGCCATCCGGCCTTACGGCAAATTCCAGCCAGCCGTCGGCCCGGACCCAGTCGGCCGGGACATGTGTCGAAAACTCCCCGAAATTGACCGCGCCACGTTCGGCACGATCAGGGTCCTGAGCGCCCCAGGTGGCAAAACCTTCGAGGTGAAGGCCGCCGGTTTCATTAAGCGCAATGTATATGTCCTGCTCGACGCTGGCCGACCAATCCCCCACCCAGGCCGAGAGGTCGACCGCCGAAACCTTGTCCTTTCCCGTGGCGACGCCGGTCGCGGCAACAATTGCCATGACGACGCCCAGGGTCGCACCAAACATCCCCTTCATCACGCTTCCCTCCCGGCCCGCTGCATAAATGCCTTCCGCCCAACGCCTTGCATTGCTACAAGCCTAGCAGATCCGAAACGCATCCGGCCCAGCCAAACATGCCCAGACTGCAGAGAAGCTGACCCTTGCGTTTTGTCCTGCGTCTCCTCATGTGCATCGCTGTTGCCCTGGCCGTCGGCTTCGGGCTGAGCTATTACGCGCTGACCGACGGGCGCCTGTTCGGGGCCGTGTCCCTGGGCCCATGGACCACTTGGCCCGAGATTGGCTCCCCGGCGCCCAACCCCTATGCCCGTGGCCACATCACCCGCGAAGCCGCCCTGCAGCTGGGCCGCAGCGAGGGCCTGCAATTCGTGGCCACTACCGATAGCGACGAAGCGCCGCTAAACCTGGCCTGCAGCTACAGGATTGCCGGGCGCGTTCCGGTCTCGACCTTCTGGACACTGTCGGCCGTGGACATGGACTGGGTGAACATGGCAGCCCCCGGCACCGACGCCGCCTTGCGATCGAGCGAGATCGTGCGTCAGTCTGATGGGGCCATGGTCATCCATGTCGGAACCGGGCTGCGGCCGGGTAATTGGCTGGAACTGGCCGGCGGCGGCGATTTCCAGCTCGTTCTGACCCTTTATGACACCACCGCTCTCTCCAGCTTCGCCTCCGCCGATATGACCATGCCCTCCATCACAATGGAGGATTGCCGGTGATCCGCACCCTGCTCTGGTTCATCGGCGGCGCGTTGCTGGGTGGGATCATCCACATCATCGTGATCCTGACGCTGCCGCTTCTGGCCGAGGAAACCACCTGGACCCGCATCAGCGCCTACGAAGCCGCGAACCGCATGCTGATTTTGGAGCCGGTCACGCCGGGCATTCCCAATCCGCTGCATCTCGATCCTGAACTGAGCTATGGCCTCTGCCAGGTGGACCTATCCGAAGGCCCGGCCTATCTCAACGGCGTGCTGCCCGACGCCTTCTGGTCGGTGGCTGTTTACGATCGCAACGGCATTGTCATCTACTCGACCACCAATCGCGACGGCATTGGCCAGACGGTCGACATCGGCATTTTCAATCCGGCGCAGACACGCCTCCTCGCCCAGCAGCAGATCGACATCGCCGAAGGGTTGCTGATCGTGGAATCGGGGACCAATGACCTGTTCGTGCTGGTCCGGCTGTCACCACCGCATGAGGCCATGCGCGCCCGCTTCGAGGCCGAACTGGCCGAAGTGACCTGCGGGCCGCGGACGTGACCACGCCCTTCCTCTCGACCCTGTCGGAACTGGTCGAGCGCTACCTCTCGGAGGTCGCCAGCTCGCACGAACACCTTTCCCTCCTGCGCTGGCAGATCGGGCAAGGCCATCGTCTCGATCTGCGCACGACCTTTCCCGGCCATGTGACCACCAGCGCCATCATCCTCTCATCCGATCATCGCCAGACCCTGCTGATCGATCACATCACCATCGGCCGCTGGCTGCAGCCGGGTGGACATTATGAGTGGGACGAGACCTTCTCCGGTTCAGCGCAACGCGAAGCCGAGGAGGAGACCGGCGTCACCGGCCTGCGGCTTCACCCCTGGCACCGGGGCAGCGACCTGCCCTTTGTCATCGACAGCCACGATGTGCCGGGCAAGGCCTCCCGCAACGAGCCGCCGCATATCCATCACGATCTGCAATATCTGTTCGTCGCCGATCCGGCCCGGCCTCTGATCGCGCAGCTTGAAGAGGTCCACGCCGCCCAGTGGCAGGACGCCGCCATGCTGGCAGTCTTCGCACCCAAGGCCGCCACGCGCCTCGCCTCGGTGACACCGTCGGGCTAGTCGTCCACCGGCAGGATCGCATCCACAAAACCCGCCTCGACCAGCGTGATGCTGCCATCCGGCAGCCCCAGGATGCGGTCAACCACCACGCCCTGCCAGGCCAGCGCCCGCTCCAGTTCGGCATTGGCGGCAGCTCGATCGGCACGCCCCCGGGCCTTTACGGCCGCCCCCACTGCCTCACGGCTCATACCCCCTAGCGACAGCAAGGCCTGGGCCGCCAGGCGGGCATCGGGCACGTTGAAGCTGCCGTCCTGCCGGCCCTCCTCGATAATCTCCGCAAAGAGCGGCAGGATGGCGCTCATATTGGCGCGGTTGATGCGATCATAGAGCACCGCATTCTCGGGAAGGAGGACCGCCGAGAACGCCGCAACCAGGCCTTTGGCATTTTCCTTCTTGAACTGGCCGAGGGCGCGCATGGTCTTTTCCAGCCGCTCGAAACCGCAGAGCCCCGGCGTGTCCCGGACACTTTCGATCAGGGCCACCGAGGTCCGGGCCAACCGCTGGCTTAGGGCCTCCAGCACATCCTCCTTGGCGCCAAAATGATGATAAAAACCGCCCTTGGACACCCCGGCCGCCGCCATCAGGTCCTGCACGGTGGTGGCCTCGAAGCCCTTGCTGAAGAACAGGTTCTGGGCGCAATCCAGGATTTGCTCCCGCCTTTCATCCGCGCTGAGATAAGCCCGGGCCAACTGAATTCTCCTTGCAAACCGACCGTCGGTCTGTTTATGCTGCGTCCCGACGATCAAGTCAAGGAGCCCGCAATGGCCGCGATCGCGAAAGACGGCGACATCATATCGGTCGCCGAACTCACTTATACCTACAAGGGCCAGTCGCGCCCCGCCGTCGATGGCGTTAGCTTCACTGTCGCACGGGGAGAAATCTTCGGCCTCTTGGGCCCTTCCGGCGCCGGCAAGAGCACGACGCAGAAGGTCCTCACGCGCCAGCAACGTCATTTCGGCGGCCAGGTCTCGATCATGGGAAAGCCGCTCGAAACTTGGGGCTCGGACTATTTCGAGCGCATTGGTGTCGGGTTCGAGTTGCCCAACCATTATCTCAAATTCACCGCCCGCGAGAATCTGAGCTTCTTCGCCTCGCTCTATGCGCGTCCCAGCAGAGACCCGAGGGACATGATGGCCATGGTCGGGCTCGAGGACTATGCGGACAAGAAGGTCGAGACCTTCTCCAAGGGCATGCGCATGCGCCTCAATTTCGTCCGCGCCATCCAGCACGACCCGGAGCTGATCTTTCTCGACGAACCCACGGCAGGCCTCGACCCGGTCAATGCCGGCATCGTCAAATCGCTGATCGCAGACCTGGCCCGCGCCGGCAAGACGGTGGTGCTCACCACGCACAACATGAACGACGTCGACCAGCTCTGCGATCGCATCTCTTTCATGGTCGATGGCCGCTTTGCGGCCTTGGACACGCCGCAAGCGCTCAAGTCGGCGCATGGCCGCCGCATGGTGGCCGTGGGCACGGCGGACGCGCAGATGGTCGAGTTTCCCCTGGACGGCCTGGGCGATGACCCCAGCTTCCTGGCCCTGCTCCGCTCCGGCACGGTGGAGCGTATCCATTCTCAGGAAGCGAGCCTGGACAAGGTCTTCACCAATGTCACCGGCCATCGCCTCGACCAGGCCGAACCGGTGGCAGCGCAATGAGCGCCACCCTCAGGAAACTGGTCCTGTGGGATGTCCAGTTGCAGGCGCGCGAGAACATCTACCTGTTCACCGTCCTGACCACGCTGGCCTTCGCCATCTTCCTCAAGCTGCTGCCGTCCGAGGCGCCGCCGACCATCTTCACGCTAGTCCTGTTCTTCGATCCCGCCATCGTCGGGGCGAGCTTTGTGGGGTCCATCGTCCTGATGGAGCGTAGCCAGAACACGCTTTCAGCGCTGGCCGTCTCTCCGGCGCCGGTTCGCGACTATGTCCTGGCCAAGATCATCACCCTCACCCTCCTCGCCATTGTGGGCAGCCTGTTCCTGGTGGCCGCAGCCTTCTGGGTGCCGCCGGCCGACATGGTGCTGCGCTTCACGCTGGTGCTGGTCTTTACCGGGGCGATCGGCGTCCTGGGCGGCTTTCTGATCGTGGCCGGCGCCAATTCAATGAACCACTTCATCGCCCGCGCCATTCCCATCACCTTTGTGCTGTTCTTGCCGCTGCTATCCCATTTCGGGGTCGTCACCGGTTTCTGGCAATGGCTGCTCTTCGCCATCAATCCCGGCCACGCCATGCTGCGGGCCATGCTCTGGGCCGCCGAGCCGACAGCGGTCAGCACGGCCGACATCGTCTATGCCTTTGCCTATATGACGCTGATGAACGTCGTCTTCTATCGGTGGACTGTCCGCGTCTACACCTCCGAACTCAGCCGCGTCGCGGATTAGGAGCCACGCCATGAACCGCGTCCTTGCCGTCATCCGTCATGACCTCGTCTCCATCACCCGCGACAGCATCATGGTCAATGTTGTGGTGATGATGATCGTCGTGGCCGCGTTGGCTTCGGTCCTGCGCCATATGGGGCTCTATCCGGAATGGTGGCACAACACCCAGCTTCTGCTGTTGATCGCCTATATGCCGGGCATGGGCTATCTCTTCGCAATGCTGATCGTGGATGAAATGGATAGTGGGGTGAACCAGGTGCTGCTGGTCAGCCCGGCCTCGGCGATCGGCGTGTTCTGGGCGCGAGTTTCCCTGCCAACGGCCTTTGTGCTGGCCTATGCCTTCGCCTTCATCAATGCCGCCCGCGCCATCGAGCTGCCGTTTCATCAATGGCTGCCACCGGTGCTCACCCTGTCCATGTCCGTGTCCTGGGTAACCTTGCTGGTCCCTGCGCTGTCGCGTGACAAGGTGCAGGCGCTGGGCCTTTTCAAGATTCTCAATCTCTATGTCGCAATCGCCACTGTTGGGCTCTTCATCCCGCAGGATGCCTGGTATCGTCCCGTTCTGTGGCTGACGCCCGCAAGCTGGGCCCTTAACGGCATCCAGGCCTTTATCGCCGGAGAAGACGCCCAGGGCTACGCCTGGTCCGCCGGCGGACTCATCTTCTTCGGGCTGCTCGTGGCGCACGCCGCCTGGCTTTATCTGCGCCGACAGGCGCAATAGGCGATCAAAGCGCCGCGGTCATCGCGCCCGCCAGCCCCAATGCCAGCACCACGATCCATGGCGGCGCCTTCCAGGCCACCAGCGCAACAAAACCAGCCAGGGCGATCGCAAAATCGAGCGGTTGCAGGACGGCGCTGCTGAACACCGGATTGTAGAGCGCGGCGCCCAGAATGCCCACTACGGCAGCATTGGCGCCGCGCATGGCCGCCTGGGCCTGTGGCCAGCGCCTGAGCGCGTTCCAGAACGGCAAGGTTCCCACCAGCAGAAGCATGCCGGGCAGGAAAACGGCAATCAACGCTATGCCGCTGCCCACAATGCCATTGGGTTCGGGACTGCTGACCGCCCCGAGATAGGCGGCGAAGGTGAACAAAGGACCCGGAACCGCTTGGGTCGCACCATAGCCGGCCAGAAACGCGTCTGCGGACACCCAGCCGCGCGCGACCACTTCCGCCTCGAGCAAGGGCAGCACCACATGCCCGCCGCCAAAGACCAGTGCTCCAGCCCGATAGAAGGCGTCGAACAGCGCAATGCCCTGCCCCAGCCCCGCCAGGACGGGCAGGCCGATCAACAGCACGGCGAACAGCATGAGCAATACGGCACCCAGCCGGGGCGATCCGGGGAAGAGGTGGGGCGAGGAGGTCGCATCGCCGTTCCGGCAAAGCCAGAGGCCCAGAACCCCTCCAAGCAGGATGGCGCCAACCTGCCCGATTGCACCGCCTGCAATGACCACCAACAGCACCGCCAGAACAGCAATCAGCGCACGCTCACGGTCAGGTGTCAGGCTTTTTGCCATTCCCAGCACGGCTTGAGCGACAATGGCGACAGCCACCAGCTTGAGGCCATGCAGGGCACCTTGCGCGACAGGCCCATTGAGCGCGGCTGCACCAAATGCAAAGAGCACCAGCAAAATGGCCGAAGGCAGCGTGAACGCCGTCCAGGCCGCCAGGGCCCCGAGGGGCCCGGCGCGCATGAGCCCGAGCGCGAAGCCGACCTGGCTCGACGCCGGGCCGGGCAGGAACTGGCAGAGCGCCACCAGGTCCGCATACCCGGCCTCATCGATCCAGCGCCGGCGTGTCACCAATTCTTCGCGGAAATAGCCCAGATGGGCTATCGGCCCACCAAAGCTGGTCAGACCGAGCTTGAGAAAAGCCAGAAAAACCTCGCCGGGGGTTCCCTGCGGGTCACTACGCGTCTCGTTCACCTGGCCCCCAATTCCCGCCTATTTCTGCGGGATGACCTCTTTGTCATACACCATCGTCTGGAACCGCGACGGTATGGTGACACCATGCCCGCTGCCGCTACCCGAATTGGATGAACAGAAATCGCCCCGATTGGCCCGGTCAACCCAGGGCCGCATGCGACGAAGCTGTTCGTCCACGCTCATGGACTGCTCATGTGGTGTCTCGGCCAGCAGATGGTCGAGCGCATAGGCATAGCTTTGATAGCGGTAGTTCAGTGCCCGGACGAACCAGTCGATATGCCATTGGTTCTCGGTCCGCCGCGCCGCGACATTGTCGGCAACTTCCGGTTCGATCGTGCCCAGTTCGGCAACGGCAATGCGCCGCTGCCTGTCCACTTCCAGCACTGCGCAGATCGAGAGGAAGGTGTCAGGAACAGTATCGAGGTCGGCCAGGATGTGGCGCCCCACGGTGTTATAGCGCGTCGTTGACGACTGGTAGGTCGTGGTCCTGAGCCAGGCGTAATACCGTTCGGTGGTGTAGTGGAAATCCCGGGCCGGCCCGATGCGCGTCCGCTGCAACTCGACCGACCCGTCAAAGAGCCAGTCGCGGCTATGCGCGGCGATCAGGAAACGCCAGGTGCGATCATGCATTTCGCGTTCCTGGTCGGTCTGGTTGAGATTGGAAACCGGCTCCTTGCGATTGGTCGCGATCAGCTTGCCGGCATAGGGCATGACGGTATCGTGCAAGACGCTGGGCTGGGCACGACCGAAGTCTCCCACGGGTCGCGCCACGCACCCTGCGGTGCCGGCAACAAGGGCCGCCAGCAGAGCAGCGCGGAGCCAATAGCCGGCAGCTTCAGATGCGCTTTCGCTTGCGCCGATTGTCATTGCGAGTAGTCGGTGGCGGCGGCGTCCCGCGTTCATAACGCACCCCGGTAAAAATCAGGATCTGGGCGTCGCCGGAAATCTGACTCCCAGCGCTGGCGGACTTCTTCCGCCCCTCGAACTTTAGCAGCTTTCCCAAGCTGACCTCCATCATGCGCCGCTCCCCCGTCCCTAGTGGGGGCAGCGAGTTGAGTAGTCTCGTCCCGGCGCGACGCCCCTCGCGCTGTTTCCCATTAAGAGATCGTCAAGGTTAACAGTCTGCTAACGAATTGGCGGCAAGAGTCTGACCTGCATCAAATTCGATGCAAACATGAGTCGATGGTTCCGCCGGAAATGCTTGGATTTCAGCCTTACGAGACCTTTCAGCTTCTGATCGAGACGGGTGGTGTCGACCGCACCAACACCCTCCTCATCGCAGCCTGCGACGCCTATGCGCGCCGCGGCAAGCCGACGGTTCCCGAAATGGAACAATTCGAAGCACTGGCGGCGCGGCTGTTTCCCACGGCCGGTCCGCAGGCGCGCGCCAAGGGTGCAGCCATCCTGGGCCGCGCCGAGCTGCTCTCCCCCGCCCTCGAACGGCTGGTGGTCGAGAATATCGGCGAAGACCTCATTCCCTTCCTGGAAGGCGCGGTCGAGCTTTCCGACCAGACCATGCTGGACATCATCGCCCGCTATGACGTGCCCGCCTGCGCGACGCTGGCGGCGCGGGCCGATCTTTCCAATGTCGTTCTGGCCAAGCTCTTCCAGATGAATTCGCGCAAGGTTTACCGCGCTCTTGCGAGCAACACCCACATTGCTCCGCGCGGCGCCTATCTCAGCGCCCTGGCCCGTTCGGCACAGATGGATCACCTTGTGGCCGAAGCCTTGGGCCGTCGCGACGATTTCGACGCTGCGCTGCTGGCGCCGGCCTTCTTCGACCTTTCCGACACCCACCGGGTCAAGGTCATCCAGGCCTTTGCCAACCGCACCACGCCCACTGCCCCGATCTCGCGCACCATTGAACAATTGTCGGTGGCGAGCGGCGAGTTGACCAAGGCGTTGATGAAGCTGTTTTCCGAGAATCGCCGGCCAGAAGTGACGCGCCTGCTGTCGCAGATTACCGGCCTGGACGAAGTCCGCTGCGGCCAGATTGCGCATGACGTCACCGGCGCCTCGCTTTTCGTCATCCTCAGGGCCTTTGGCGCGACAGCCTATGACGGGCTCAAAGTGCTGATCCACGCCACCAGCCATGACAGCGAGCGGTCGCGCGCGCTGGCCGATTTCGCCACGCTGTTCGGCGCGGTGTCGTCCGAATCCATGGCCTATCTGATGAGTGCATGGCGAGGCGAGGTGAACCTGCTCGAGCTTTCCAAGCCGCAGCACCAGCCCTTCACCCAGGCCAGCACCCGCACGCCCGCGATGGCGCCGGCCCACAATCCGGTGGTCGAGCAAGCCATCGAGGCGCTCGCGAAGATCGGCGTCCGCCGCGCCAGCTAGGCGTCCGGCCCGCGTATCACGTCTATGCCGAGGTCATCGCCGCGCAGGTCGATGCTCAGCACCCACAAATCCGGGTCGAAGGAGACTTCCTGCTCGATCCGGTCGCGCACCTTGGCCGGCTCAACCCGGCTGAACCGCCGCTGAAACACCTGTCCGTTGGCTGCGCCGCGGCTGATGATCGGCGCCGGGGTAAAAAGCGAGCGCGTGCCATCGAGATGGTCGACCTCAATGAAGATCTGCCCGGCGATCGGATCACCGCGCCGGGCCACCACGCACATATTGCCCATGTCGTTGTGGCGCCGCACAAAGGCCATGCACCACAGATCGCTCCGCAAGTCAGCCACGTCAGATCGTCGCGCCTGCCTTGAGCAGGAGCTCGACCAGATCCGGCTGTACCTGCCCGGTCATCTTGTAGCGGTGGAAATTCTCGAATTCGCGGATGGCCCGCGCCGTTTCGGGTCCTGGCTTGCCATCGATGGGCCCGCGGAAAAAGCCCAGGCTGGCCAGTCCTGTCTGAATCTGGGCCACAAGAGCGGCATCGGTGGCCGGTGGAACGCTGGCCGGGGCCGCGACCGGGGCGGCGCTGGCCAGTTGCACGGGCTGCTGCGCCTCTACTGTCGCAACTGGCTGCACCGGTGCCGGCATGGGCTGGACCACCGCTTGCAAGGCCGGAAGCGAAGCCTGCGGGATCGGCGGGTTGCTGTTGCCGGTCGCTGACCCGCGCGAACCATCAACGGCGGCAATGATCGAATCGATCGTGCTCGCGGCCGACTGCGCCACATCGTCAAAAACCTGTTCGGCGGGCGACAGCGTCTGCAGGCGCGCCACCACCTGATCCTGCTGCACCACAGGCGCTACCGGCGCTGGCGTGGCCGCCGCCGGTGCCGCCACCGCAACCTGCTGAACCGGCGCTGCCTGCACGGGGGCCGCGATCGGGGCCCGGACAGCCTGCGGTTCGGGTGCCGCGGACATGGTCACCCGGCCGGCCGAATCGGAATTCAGGATGGCCTCGATCACCACCGGGTCGTTGGCTCCGGTCGGCGTCATGCCGTTGCGCTGCTCAAAGGCGCGAATGGCTTCGGCCGTCTTGGGTCCGTAATAGCCGTCGACCTTGCCGGTAAACAGCTGCAGCTCGAGCAGCTTCTTCTGCACTGCAAACATCTGGGCATTGCCGACAGGCGCATCCGGCACCACCTGCTCGACCACGGCTGGAACGCTCCCGGTCGTCTCCGGGCTGGTTGCCGGCAGTTGTGGCAGCGCAGGCGCCGCGCTCGTCTGCGTCACCGCGGGCCGTTCGACAACGGGCGTGGGCAGCGGCGCCACTTCACCGCGCGCGGGCGCGAAAAACGGCGAGGGATGGTCGGTTGTCTGGAAGAACAATGCGTTGCTGCCCGCCAGGGCCGTCATGGTCACCATGGCCAACAGGCCCGTGGAGGCCAATGGGGCCTTCATGTAGCGCGAAAAGGTCCAAAGCCCCGCCCGGCCTACTGTGCCGAGCAGGGCGCCGCCGGCAATCAGCGGCAGCTGAGCGAGGGTCGAAGCCGTCATTGTGCTTTTCTTTTTTCGTTTGGCCATGAAATGGGGGCCGCAGCCGGAGGCTCACGATGCAGTTGCAGGATGTCGGCAGTTTCGCCCGGTTTGGTTGCCGGACCGTTTATGGGCAGCAAAACAGTGATGGTTGTCCCTGCCCCGATTTCCGACATGGCCCGCAAAGTGCCGCCATGCAGCTCTACCAGGCCCTTGACGATCGAGAGCCCCAGTCCGGTCCCTTCATATTTGCGGCTGAGCCCGTCCTGTACCTGGAAGAAGGGCTCGCCGATTCGGGCCATGGCCGCCGGCGCCATGCCAATTCCCCGGTCGCGGACCGAGAAATTGATCGACTGGCCCTGCCGCTTGACGGTCGTGGTGACAAGGCCGCCCTCATGGCTGAACTTGATGGCGTTGGAAAGCAGGTTGATGACAATCTGCCGGCAGACCCGTTCGTCCGCATGCATGACTGGCAGATCCGGCTCGATTTCGGAAACCAGCCTGACGCTGCGCTCATTGGCCAGGGTCTCCACCATCGAGAAGCACGCCGGGATGATGTCACCGGGATTGACCGGCTCGGCTTCGATCTCGAACTTGCCCGCTTCGATGCGCGACATGTCGAGCAGCATGCCCACCACTTCGAGCAGGTGCTTGCCGCTCTGCTGAATGAGGCCGGCATATTCCTTGTGGGTTGGCGAGAGCTCGCCCCCGATGCCACTGGTCATCATCTCCGAGAAGCCAACCACCGCATTGAGCGGCGTGCGCAACTCATGCCCGATCGTTGCCAGGAAGCGCGACTTGGCCTGCGAGGCATCCTCGGCCGCCCTGCGAGCCTCCGCCATGGCCGCCTCGGCGTCCTTGCGGGCGGTGATGTCGCGCACCAGCGCGATGACATCGTGACGTCCCTCTGCCGGCTTGTCGTCGGCAATGGGCGAGAGCTGCATCTCCACCCAGATGAAGCGCGGCACATTGCTGCGCGCATGCGGGTCATCCTGGCGCAGGCGCACTTCGATCATGCGGCTCCTGCCGTCCTGGGCGGCGTCCGCCAGGGCGGTCAGGAAGGCCGGCCGGTCCATGATGTGCAGGCGCTCGCTCAGCTTGGTCCCGGCACTTTGATAGCGCGGACATCCGAACAAGGCTTCCGATGAGCGCGAGGCCAGCAGAATGCTGCCATCGGTCGATAGCCGCAGGACAGTGTCCTGCACATGCTCGATCAGGTGCCGATAGGCGTTGACCTGCGCCTTGTCGTGCACTTCGAACGCGGTATTGATGCGATGCGCGCTGAAGGCCACCACCACGAAGGCCACCGCAAAGCCGGCAACGGAGCTATAGCCCAGCACATTGTCGGCCACAGGGTTCGCCGGCAGGCCCAACAGCGCTGCAACAAGCCCGATCAGACCGACCGGCGCCAGTGCGAGCCAGCTCAGCCGCCGCAGCGGGCTGTGTGCGATGAGGGCCGCAAGAACAGGCCCCATCAATGCCACCGCCAGGCCGGCATCGCCCAGGCGCGGGTCGGCAATGGTCAGCACCATGCCGGTGGCCATCAGCGTCGTCACCTGCGTTGCGGCGGCGGCTTCAAACAGGCCGCGTTGGTGGAGTGTCAGGCTCACCAGGCCGCCCGCCATCACGATGCAGGCCAGCAGGAACGGCATCGGCGTGCCGATCACCAATGCGTAGATGGCCGGGACCATGCCCAGCAGGGCAGCTCCTGCCAGCAGCTTGGCCGTATCGGCGATCGTTGCGCGCCGGAGCATCTCGGGCCACTTCCCGAGGCTGGCCGAAGCGGGGACACCGCGCTTGCCGACTCCGAATGCAGTGAAGCTACGCATCAACAAAAAACTCACTAACCGACGCCTGTTTCGTCCGGTCCGATGGACCGTCTTGCAACTCTTCCCCGAGCCGCGTTTGCCCGCGTTAAGTCGGGTCTTGTTGCCCGCAGCCTCGGCCAGCAACCGCTAAGACAGGTTTAAATCGCGGGGTCGGAGGTCCGGTTTCGGCCGTCTGGCGACGTGGTTTTGCCAGATAGCGTAAACAAGGTCTTGCCCCTGGGTGGCACGGTTTGCATTTGCCTCAAATTTTAGCGATTTGGCGCAGCCCCGCTTAATCCGGCCTCCCTAGCGTGTCCCCATCGGTCGAGTAGCGATCGGTGGATTGGATTTGAAACAATGTTCCTGCTGCGATCGGCATTCTGGCTAACCTTGGCTTTCCTTGTCATTCGCCCCAGCATTGACGGGGCCGACGGCGCAGTCTTGGCCAACCAGGCCATGGCGCGCGGCAGCCAGTTCGTTGCCGCTCAGATCGACGCGATCGAATGTACAGAAATTCAGTGCCTGGGAGGCAAGGCCCTCGCCTCCGCGGCACTGCGGACGAACCCGCTCACCGACGCTCCCATGCATGTCGCGCCGGTCGCAAACCCGGTTCCGTTGCCTCGACCTCGGCCGGACCGCGCGGGATAGGGCGCCTGCCCCGGCGCCACGGATTACCCAGGGGTCGTGTCACTTCCCCAAGCGACGCAACTCCATACACCCCTGGTCCTCGCCGCAGATGCGCTGCCCCGCATCTGCGGCCTTTTCTTGCCTGCTTGGCTCTGGCAAAGGTCCCGGCCTTCGCCTAGATAGGGCGCATGACACAGCCACAGCCCTTTCAGGACATCGCCGAAAACCTCTCCTTTCTCGACGACTGGGAGGATCGTTATCGCTACCTCATCGAACTTGGACAGGCTCTGCCGAAGCTCGCTCCGGAGGAGCGTAACCCGTCCAACAAGGTCAATGGATGCGTGTCGCAGGTCTGGCTGGTGGCCGAACAGGATCAGATTGATGGCGCGGCAGGTCTGCGCTTCCGCGGCGAGAGCGATGCATTGATCGTTCAGGGCCTGGTTGCGGTGCTGCTGGCGCTCTATTCGGACCGGCCCGCGCGCGAGATCGCGGAAACCGATGCGATCGCCCTGTTCGATGAACTCGGCCTCCGAGAACACCTGACCACGCAGCGCTCCAACGGGCTGGTGGCCATGGTCAATCGCATGCGCGGTGAGGCCCGGGCCGTCCTGGCCTAAGTCCGGTCAGGCAAAGCGTCGCAGCCGCCTCATCAATGGCTTTTCGACCATGGCATAGCAGGCCCAGCCTGCCACCAGCCCGCCAGCAATGGCCATCGCAACGGCTCCTCCGGCAACCACGGGATTGTCGTGCCCCAGAAGCTTGAGCATCACGCCGGCGAAGGCGCCCACTGCAAAGATGTGCACCAGGTAGATCGAATAGGACGCATCGCCAAGGCGCTCCAGCATGGGCAGTCGCGGCAGCCGTGCCTCGACCCCGACAAACAGCGCGGTGGCCGCTGTGGCGCAAGCCAGGAAGCCGAGAAACGCCGTCTCGTCCTCCACAATCCCCCGGTCAATCCAGAAGCCCTCGGCAAGCCCTGCCAAGGCAATCGCGGCCAGAGGTATGGAGACCGATTTGGTCATCCCGGCCAGCCGGCCCTCGACATGGGCGAGGCCCAGCCAGGCCCCGGCCACGAAAGCAAGCGGCATGTAGCTGGTGTAGAAGGCCGGTATCGGCCCCTCCGGATGCAGGATCAGTCCAACCATGGACAGGCCAAGATAAGCCACAGTCAGGATCGCGACCCGTTGGCGCGCGCGAAGCACCGCCAATAGAGCAAAGCTCACATAGAAGAACATCTCGTAGTTCAGGGTCCACCCCAGCTTGTAGAGCGGGTGTAGTCCGTGACTGGCTGGATTGTAGAAGGGGATGAAGGCCAGCGAGAGTACCAATTGCTCGCCATCAAAAACCGTGGACTTGAACAGGTCGGGCAGGATCAATGTCAGGAGGGCCGCAATCAACGTAAAGGCCCAATACATGGGCACCACGCGCAAGACGCGGCGGCGCAGGAAAGCCGCAGGCTCGAAGCTGCCCTGCCCGGTCACCGCCACCATAATGAAGCCGGATACGACGAAGAAGACAATCACGCCCAGCCAACCCAGGCGTCCATAGGCCAGGGTCTGTTCCGCCAGCGGATAAAGCAACGCGTGCGATGCCAACACAAGGATGGCTGCCAGGGCACGCAGGGACTGAATAGATAGAATTTTGTTGTTCATGGGACCGCACCCACATCGGTGACGTTCCATATCATGCCCGATCTGCACCCAAACATTACGAACGTAGACATCGTTAATTCTCGGCGTCGACGAACATCGCAGGGCGCTCGGGCAGCCATGACTGCAAGGTGGCCCCAGCCCCGCCCTCGGCCTGTCGGTTCAGCCCCAGCGCCTGGGCCAGTTGCTCAAGCCCGATGCGCAGCACCAGCTTGGCGCTGCGCCTGGGCCAACCGCGGTCAGTTTCGATCTGCTGAAGCCCCTTGTCGTAGATGCAAACATCGCACAGCACGCCCCAGCAATCGGGTGACAGTTGCCGGGCCAGCCGCGCCAGGCGTTGCCGCGCGTCCTCGGCACTCAAGGCAAGCTCGCTGTGGGCGCTTCCCGCACTCTTTCCGCCGATCCGCGTTGGATCATAGGACATCGTCACGCGCTGGCGGAGGCTGGCGCGCTCGAAAATCCGCGTAATCACGCGAGCTGCCACCAGATGATGCGGTTCGAGAAATCCGCCGGTCGCACCCGCCCCGCCAAGTCTTGTGACAGCGTCGGGGAGCTCAGGCATAGCTTTCTCCCATCAAGGCCTGCAGGCGGCCCTCCAGATCGCTGACCTCGGCGTCGAATGCGTGATCGTCGCGCATGTCCTCGATCAGGCCGCAGGCGTATGAGACTGTTGTCCTATCTTGTCCGAAGGCGCGTCCGACGGCCGTCAGGCTCTCTCCCAGCGCCACATGCGCCAAATACATTGCCAACTGCCGCGCCCTGGCCGTCGCCAGGCGGCTGCGTCTGGCCTGCAATATGGAAGAGGCGTCGACATTTGCATGTCCCGCTACAAGTTCGACAACCTGCTCGACAATTCCTGCCTTGCTCAGGCGCGAAGGCGCACGCGAAGTCGGTTCACAGTGTACGGGGTCGATCATGGGACGCTCCGAGAGAGTAGAGGACTATATTCCTATACTCTCGCCGAAAGCTACCCACCCGGGGATAAGTCGACGTCACAATTCATGTCGGGGCGTGTAAGAAATGCAATTGGCCGCCCCGAGGGGCGGCCAACGCGATCATTTGTGCCTCTGTCGGGCTCGTTAGTCGGCCTTGCGGCCCAGGCCATTGTCCTTGGCCAGCTTGGACCGGGTCGCCGAGTAGCTGGGCGCCACCATCGGGTAGTCGGCGGGCAGCCCCCACTTCTCGCGATACTCTTCGGGCGACAGGTTATAGTGCGTCCGCAGGTGGCGCTTGAGCGACTTGAACTTCTTGCCGTCTTCCAGGCAGATGATGAAGTCATTGGCCACGGACTTGCGGATCGGCACGGCCGGCTTGAGTTCCTCGACCGGTGCCGGGTTCTCATTGGCCTGCAGTGCGCGCAGCGCGCCATGAACTTCTGCAATCAGCTTAGGCAGATCGCCCGGACTGACAGCATTGTGACTAACATAAGCGGAGACAATCTCCGTGCTGAGTTCGATCAGGTCGGACTCAGCTGTTGCGAACGCGCCGGTATCGTCGTTCATCTCTCAACCTTCCGTATTTTATTGGGCAGCAACAAGGGCAGTTACCAACCTTGCCAATCCAATAGGATCGTTTACTGCTCAGTGCAAGCCCTGAAAAACATGCTTAACATGTAATATGGAAATGAAATAAGGCAATGAATATTATTCTTCGATTTTGGCTATGTCATCGATAACAGTTTCTTTGCAAGGTCTATACCCAGTCAAATAACTGGCCTTTGCTAGTAGATGGGCCGAAACAGGTGTTGTCAGCAGAACGAACAGAACACCAATAATTGCGCGTATCGAGACGGCCGCGTCCTGGCTCAACACGGCGACGGCAAGCAGAATCAATCCGCCGCCGACTGCACCGGCTTTGGAGGCGGCGTGCATGCGCGTATAGAGATCGGGTAGCCGAACGACGCCCACCGCAGCCAGCAAGGTGAATGCGGCCCCAATTAACAGCAAGATGCCGCCGAGATAGAGTTCCAGACCTTCGAGCATCAGCGGGCCTCCCCGTCTGCCGGTTCAGTCCGGGGACCGCGCAAGAGGATGTAGCGCGCCAGCGCCACGGTCGCCAGGAAGCCCAGCAGGGCCAGCGCGATCGCGATATCGAGATAGAGCCACAACCCGGTGCGGACGGCGATGGCGCCGATAAAGCCCATCGCCACCACTGCCAGCAGGTCCAGGGCAAGGACCCGGTCAGAGAGGGAGGGGCCGATCACGATCCGCACCAGCGAGACGAGCAGGGCGGCTCCAAGGAGAATGAGCGAGATCAGCGTCGCCCAATCGATGAACGCAGCAGCCGTCATTCGAACACCTCCCGGATCTTCTTTTCGAAACCGTTGGCGATATCGGCGATCATGGCTTCCTTGTCTGCCATATGCAGCGCGTGCACATAGAGTACCGACTTGTCCGCGGCCACATCGACGCTGAGGGTTCCCGGCGTCAGTGTGATCATGTTGGCGAGAAGGGTGATTTCCGCATCCGATTTGACGGTCAGTGGCACGGCGATAATGGCCGGCCGCACGGCGTTGGAGATGTCGGGACGGATGACAACGAGCGCCACCCGCACGGCGCTGACAATCAGTTCATAGAAGAACAACAGTGCCAGCGAGACGACCCGGCGGATGCGGCGCAGCGCCTTGGGCCCGGCAAAAGTCTCCCGCAGCACCAGTACGGCGACACCACCGACAATGGCACCGAGCAGCAGGTTCAGCCCGGAGAAGCTCCCCGATATGCCGGCCCAGACCAGGGCCAGGGTGACGATCAGAAAGACTGTGTTCATGGCGCCTCTCCTGCCAGGCCCGTCGCCTGGATGTAGCGGGAGGGGTCGGCGATATCGGCCGCGCCAGTGCTGGCGCCATCCAATAGCGGTCCCGGCCACAGGCCGGCCACCACGATGCCAGCCACCAGCACCGATGTGACACCCAGTGCCAGCCGGCCCCGGCCATCGAATGGGATCAGGTCCACCTTGCCATGTTCGGAGCCGCTGCCTTCAGGCCCCGACCGCCAGAACACATGGGCCCAAAGCCGCGTCCCCGCGATCAGCGTCAGCACCGCATTGACCATGAGCGCGATCACCATGGCCGCCCCGACCCATCCGGGTGTCGCATTGGTCACGCCCTGCGCCAGCCCCGCCTCGAGAAGCAGCAGCTTGGGCCAAAAGCCCAGGAAAGGCGGCACACCGGCCGACGCCAGCACCAACACCAGAAACAGGATGGAAACCGGCGCATTGGCCGCATAAAGCCCACCCATGCGCCTGCTATCGGTCTGCCCCGTGGTCTTTTCCACCAGGCCCGCCACCATATAGAGCGCGGTCATGGTCAATATGGCGTGGAAGATATAGA
>NZ_CAJXJS010000054.1 GCF_913055165.1 uncultured Devosia sp. | reverse complement strand
AACTGACTGGTGACGGCTTCAACAACGGCCTTGGACGTAAGGCCAAAGTGGGCATAGAGCGCGTCGATCGGGCCGGAAGCGCCGAAGGAGTGCATGCCTACGAACTTGCCCTTATCGCCCAGAAGCTTGTTCCAGCTCATCTCGATGCCGGCTTCCACCGCCACGCGGGCCTTGGCGGAACCGAGGACTTCGGCCTTGTAGGCTTCGGGCTGCCTGGCGAAGAGTTCCATGGAGGGGACCGAGACAACGCGGGCCTTGATGCCCTGTTCGGTCAATTCCTTCTGGGCCTCGACGGCGATGGCCACTTCCGAGCCGGAGGCAAAGATCACGGCGTCCGCATCGGCTGGGCCGACCAGGGTGTAGGCGCCCTTGGCGGACTTGTTCTCGGCCGAATATTCGGTGCGCACAGCCGGCAGGTTCTGGCGGGAAAGGGCGAGGATGGAGGGGTTCTTGTGCGCCTCCATGGCCAATTCCCAGCATTCCGCGGTCTCCATGGCATCGGCCGGGCGGAAGACCAGGAGGTGGGGAATGGCGCGCAGGGCCAAGAGGTGTTCCACTGGCTGGTGGGTCGGGCCGTCTTCGCCCAGACCGATGGAATCGTGGGTCATGACGTAAATGACGCGCTGTTCCATCAGGGCGGACAGGCGGATGGCGGGGCGGGCATAGTCGGTAAAGACCATGAAGGTGCCGCCATAGGGGATGAGGCCGCCATGCAGCGCCACGCCATTCATGGCCGCGCCCATTTCGTGCTCGCGGATGCCATACATCATGTAGCGGCCGAGGCGATTGTCGGCCTGGAAGGGCAGGGTCTCGGGCGTATTGGTGAGGTTGGAATGGGTGAGGTCAGCCGAGCCGGCAAGGGTTTCGGGCACGGTCTTGTTGATGATCTCGAGGGCCATCTGGCTCGCCTTGCGGCTGGCAACCTTAGGCTTGTCCTCGGCCAGCTTCTTCTTGTAGGCGGCCATGGCGGCGGAGAAGTCGGCCGGGAGCTTGCCGGCCATCCGGCGGGTGAATTCGGCCTTCTTGTCCGAGGCGTTGAGGCGGGCTTCCCATTCCCCGCGCAGGTTCTGGCTGCGCTTGCCGGCGGCGCGCCAGGCCTCGAGAATGGTGGCGGGGATTTCGAAGGCGGGGTAGTCGATGCCGAGGGCCGCCTTGGCACCAGCGAGTTCCTCGGCGCCGAGCGGAGCGCCATGGACCTTTTCAGTGCCGGCCTTCTTGGGCGCGCCGAAGCCGATGGTGGTTTTGGCAGCAATCAGGGTCGGCTTGTCGGTCGAAGCCTTGGCGTCGTTGAGCGCCTTTTCGATGGCGGCCTGGTCGTGGCCGTCGATCTCGATGGTGTTCCAGCCCACCGCCTTGAAGCGGGCGATCTGGTCGGTAGAGTCGGCGTTGGACACCTTGCCGTCGATGGTGATGTCGTTGTTGTCCCAGATGACGATGAGCTTGTTGAGCTTCAAATGCCCGGCCAGCGAGATGGCTTCCTGGGAAATGCCTTCCATCAGGCATCCGTCACCGGCCAGTACATAGGTATGGTGGTCGACGAGGTCCGAGCCGAATTCGGCGGCGAGCTTGGCTTCGGCCACGGCAAAGCCGACCGAATTGGCGAGGCCCTGGCCGAGCGGACCGGTGGTGGTCTCAATGCCGGTGGCGTGACCGAATTCGGGATGACCGGCGGTCTTGGAGCCGAGCTGGCGGAAGTTCTTGACCTGATCGATGGTCATGTCTTCGTAGCCAAGCAGGTAGAGCGAGGAATAGAGCAGCATCGAGCCGTGGCCGGCCGAGAGGATGAAGCGATCGCGATCGGCCCAATGGGGATCGGCGGGATCAAACTTCATGACCTTGGTGAAGAGCACGGTGGCGATGTCGGCGCAGCCCATTGGCAGGCCGGGATGGCCGGAATTGGCTTTTTCGACTGCGTCCATGCTCAGCGACCGGATCGCATTGGCCAAATCGTTCTGCTGGGCTGTATTCGTCATGGAGAGACCGCTCGCTTGAAAAAGGCTAGGAAATGTCGGGAGCGGGCGCAGGGCAGCCTCCTCCCAAAGGCGGGGTTGAGCCATAACAGGTTCGTCTTGCCTGTCAATGTCAGCAGGGGCCACTTGCGTTCGGTTGGACGCCGGAAATCCGGGGGTCCGGGCGTGAACGCGGTTGCATTGCCACAATCGCTGGGGCAGGCTGGAAGGGTTGGAATCGTCGCGTCTTGAGGGCAGTAGCGGCCATGAGTGAGACGGAGCTTGAAGAGGGGCTGGTTGCGGCCACGGCGCGCTTCGATCGGGCGTTGGCGCGGCTGAACACCAGTGCCAAGGAGCTGGGCGTCCGTCTGCAGCGGCAGCAGCGTATCGATGTCGATACGCAAAGACTGGTGCATGAGCGGGCCCGGCTGGCCACTGAACTCGACAAAACGGCGGCGCGGGCCAAGCGCCTCGACGACAGCGCGCATGAGGTGTCGCGGCGTCTGGTTGAGGCAATGGAAACCGTGCGCTCAGTCCTGCAGAAGGCGGAGTAGGCCGTGCCTGAAGTCAATGTCGAGATCAATGGCCGCAAATACCGCATGGCTTGCGAGGAAGGCCAGCAGGGGCACCTGATCGGGCTGGCGGAGCGCTTCAACACACAGGTGGAGGGGCTCAAGGGCGCTGTCGGCGAGATCGGCGACAACCGGTTGACGGTTATGGCGGGGATCGCCGTGCTCGATGAACTTTCCGAGGCTGAGCGGAAGATCAAGGCGCTTGAGGCGCAGATCGCCGAATTGACCCAGGCCGGGCAGGACATTGCCACGGAGCTGGAAAACACCGAGGCGCAGTTTGCCGAGAAGCTGGCCGAAGCGGCCAAGGCGCTGGAAGGTGTGGCCGATACGCTGGACGCGGCGGTGACATTGCCGTGAGTTCAGTCGATCACGAGATTGGAAAATCTGCATTGCCGCTTTGCAGCCCCGACCGGAAACGCCTATATCTCGTGTCGCTGCCCGGCGCGTGAGGACACACACATCCCCGGGGCCTTAATCGATCCTAAGGGAGCTGTCCCTGACCGGGCCCGTGGGCTCGGACATACGGCGCCCACCTACGTATGTAGGTTCCCGGGATCGCAAGTCCCACGGCCAGGGCGGCACTGTATTTTTTGACGATGAGGGCGCATGGCGGACCAGGCAATCGAAGCAGCAAAGGCCGCATTGCGCGTGGAGGCACATGCTGCGCGCGCCGCCCTTTCGGCGGAGGAGCGCGCGGAGGCCGCCAAGGCGGTGGCCGGACATTTCTTTGAGACCGTGGCCTATGCGCCCGAAGACGTGATCGCCGGCTATTGGCGCATTCGCGATGAGCTGGACTGTCAGCCCATCCTCGTGCGCCTCATGGATAGCGGACAGAAGGTGGTTCTGCCCGTGGTGCAGGGAGCCGAAGCGCCGCTGGATATGCGTGTCTGGGAGGCAGACTCGCCGCTTTACGAGGCCGGCTTTGGTACATTGGCACCATCCGACCTGTCGCCGCGGGCCGTGCCCGACCTGGTGCTCATGCCGCTGCTTGGCTTCGACAATGAAGGGACGCGCCTCGGTTATGGTGGCGGCTATTACGACCGCACCCTGGCAGCGCTTCCCAAAAAGCCTTTGCTGGTCGGCTTGGCTTTCGCGGCGCAGGAAGTGCCGCATGTGCCGCGGGAGGCCCATGACGTGCCGCTGGATGTGATCGTTACCGAGAACGGGGTGCGGTTCCTCGGTTCGGCAGCATGAAATTTCTGTTTCTGGGTGACGTGATGGGCCGGTCCGGCCGCGACGCGGTGGCCGAACGCCTGCCGGGACTGATTGCCGATTACGGTTTCGATTTTGTGGTGGTCAATGGCGAGAACGCGAGCCACGGCAAGGGGCTGATCGAGAGCCATTATCAAGGCCTGCGTGATGCCGGGGCCGATATCGTCACCCTGGGCGATCACGCTTTCGACCAACGCGAGGCCCTGAGCTATATCGAGCGCGAGCCGCAATTGCTTCGCCCGCTGAACTATCCGCCCGGCACACCGGGGCGCGGCGCCATGCTGGTGGAAAGCCGCAAGGGGCACCGTGTGCTGGTGGTCAATGCACAGGGACGGGTTTTCATGCCGCCCATTGATGACCCGTTCCGCGCTGTCGAGGCGGCCCTTGCCGATTGTCCCCTGGGGGAAGTGGCTGATGCGGTGATTGTGGATTTTCATACCGAGGCCACATCCGAGATACAGGCCATGGGCCATTTTCTCGATGGCCGGGCGAGCCTGGTTGTGGGCACGCATACCCATATTCCCACGGCCGACCACCGCGTGCTCAAGGGTGGAACCGGCTTCATGGCTGATGCGGGAATGTGCGGAGACTTCGATAGCATTATCGGCACCGATACCGATGAACCGCTCAACCGCTTCCTGACCGGCATTCCGGGCGGACGCTTCACCCCGGCCGAGGGCGAGGCGACCCTTTGTGGCGTGGCGGTGGAGACCGATCCAGCGACGGGCCTCTGCCGAAAGATCGCGCCGCTTCGCGTTGGTGGCGTACTGGCGCAGGCGCTGCCCGACTTTTAGCTTCGCGTCTATTGGCAGATTTCCCCCTTGCTCTGACCGAATAATTGAGGTCGGATCGAGATGTTGCGCTTGGGGCGCCTCTATAGTGAATGGCTTGATCAGAACAGACTGGCCCCGGACGCGGCAGGCAGTGCCGATCAATCGTCCACGTAAGCGGGGAATGGGGCCGTGCTCGATCCAATCATCAATTTTCTCAACGATATTTTCTGGGGCTATGTCCTCATCTACGGTCTTCTGGCGGTAGGTCTGTTCTTCACGATCCGGCTGGGCTTTATCCAGTTCGTCAATTTCGGGGAGATGTTCCGCGCCGTACTCGGCTCGCGCCAGGGGGACAGCGCCGGTATCTCACCCTTTCAGGCTCTCACAATCAGCCTCGCCTCGCGGGTCGGCACGGGCAATCTCGCCGGTGTGGCAGTCGCGCTTTACCTGGGTGGGCCGGGTGCCATTTTCTGGATGTGGATGGTGGCGCTGGTCGGGATGGCCACGGCCTATTCCGAATCTACCTTGGCCCAGCTTTACAAGGTCAAGAACGAGGACGGACAATATCGCGGCGGTCCGGCCTTCTATATCGCCAAGGGGCTCAAGGCGCCCTGGGCGGGAGCGATTTTTTCGGTATGCCTGATCCTGGCGTTCGGGCTGGTGTTTAATGCCGTGCAGGCCAATTCCATCGCCGATGCGATGCAGGGGGCCTTTGGGTTCGACAAGCTATGGGTTGGCGTGGCACTGGCCCTGCTCACCGGCATCGTCATTTTTGGCGGTATCCGGCAGATTGCGCGGGTGGCCGAGATCGTGGTGCCATTCATGGCCGTCCTCTACCTGCTGGTGGCGCTCTATGTGGTGGCGATCCACATCGGCGAAGTGCCGGGCATGCTGGGGCATATCGTGCAGTCGGCCTTCGGGCTCGACGCTGCCGGTGGCGGCCTCGCCGGGGCGCTGCTCAATGGGGTCAAGCGGGGCCTCTTCTCCAACGAGGCAGGCATGGGGTCGGCCCCCAATATTGCGGCCGTGGCGACGCCCGATCCGCACCATCCTTCCTCGCAAGGCTTCGTGCAGGCGCTGGGCGTGTTCATTGATACGTTGCTGATCTGTACGGCGACGGCGCTGATGATCCTGCTCTCGGGCGTGATGGTAGAGGGCGGTGAATTGACCGGAACGCCGCTGACGCAGGCGGCGATGACGGTTCACATTGGTGGGGCGGGGCAATATTTCATTGCCATCGCCATCCTGTTCTTCGCCTTCACCTCGATTATCGGCAATTACTCCTATGCCGAAAACGCCATGACCTTCCTCAGGGTCGGGAACAGGCCGGGCCTGACCGTGTTGCGGTTAGGTGTGTTGGCCATGGTGGTCTGGGGTGCCTATGAGAGCGTTGCGACTGTCTTTAACGCGGCCGACGCTTCCATGGGCCTGATGGCGACGGTCAACCTGATCGCGATCGTGTTGCTCTCGGGCACCGTGGCCAAGCTGACAAAGGACTATCGGGCCCAACGCAAGGCCGGCAAGGTGCCGCTGTTCCATGCGGCGGACTATCCCGAGCTGGCCGGAAAGATCGACCAGAGTATCTGGAACAAGCACGATCCGGGCTGATCAAAGGCTGCGCAACCAGGCCTGCCCGGTGTCACGCCGGGCAGGCGCTTTATTTTTGCGCTGCGCCCCCCTATAAGCGGCCTCGAACTCCAGAATTGCATATCCGAGGTTACCCATGGCTGGCCATTCCCACGCCAAAAACATCATGCACCGCAAGGGCAAGTCGGACGCGATCCGGTCCAAGATCTTTTCCAAGCTGGCCCGCGAAATCACGGTGGCGGCCAAGATGGGCCAGCCCGATCCCGCCTTCAATCCACGCCTGCGCCTGGCCATCGCCAATGCGCGCGCCCAGTCCATGCCCAAGGACAATATCGAACGCGCCATCAAGAAGGCAGCGGGCGGCGACGCGGAGAATTATGATGAGATCCGCTATGAGGGTTATGGCCCCGGTGGCGTGGCCGTCATCGTCGAGGCACTGACCGACAATCGGAATCGCACCGCGTCCAATGTGCGCTCCTATTTCTCCAAGAATGGTGGCGCGCTGGGCGAAACCGGTTCGGTCGGCTTCATGTTCGACCGGGTGGGCGAAATCACCTATCCGGCCGCTGCCGGTTCGGAAGACAAGGTGATGGAGGCCGCCATCGAGGCCGGCGCCGACGACGTCGAGAGCGACGACGAGAATCACTACATCTATACCAGCTTCGAGAACATGGCCGAGGTGTCGGCCGAGCTCGAGAAGGTTCTGGGTGAGGCCGAGTCGGTCAAGGCCATCTGGCGGCCACAGAACCAGACGCCGATCGATGCCGAAAAGGGTGCGACGCTCCTCAAGCTGATCAACATCCTGGAAGAAGACGATGACGTGCAGAACGTCTATTCGAACTTCGACATGAGCGATGAAGACGCTGCCAAGCTGGGCGTCTGAGGGCCAGGAAAAGCGCTATCGACAAAAGGGCGGTCCAGAAGGCCGCCCTTTTTGTGTCAGGCGCTGAGCGGCAGTTTTATGATCGGGTGGTCTTCGACGCTGGCTACCACAACCGCGTTGCGGCCGGCATGCTTGGCGCCATAAAGGTGTTGGTCGGCGATGCGAAACAGTTCGGCGAAATTGGTGGGCGCAGAAAACGCGACGCCGCCAATGCTGACCGAAAGCGGATGGGCTTGGCCCTCCGGGGCAAAGCAGGTGACGATGACGGAAAGGCGGATGCGTTCAGCCACGATCTGCGCCTGATATTGGTTGACCCCGGGAAGGAGCACCGCAAATTCTTCTCCGCCCATGCGCCCAACGATGTCGCCACTGCGCAAAGTCGAGCGAATGGCCCGCGCGATGATGGTCAGCGCCGCATCGCCGTGTTCGTGACCGTAGCGGTCATTGATGGCCTTGAAGTTGTCGGCATCGATCATCAGAAGCGCGCCGCTGGCATCGGCGGGCGCCTTTGCCAGCCAGTCATTGACGCGGCTGGTGAAGGCGCTTCGGTTGAGGCAGGCAGTCAGTCCGTCGGTGCGAGCGACCCGGTTGAGGCGCAAATTGGCCCGGGTGAGAGTGCGCAATCGCAGGCTGAAGAAGAAAAAGAGCGGGGCCCCGATGATGGTTGGTACAACGGTGGCGCCGACGAATAGTCGGCGGGTCAATTCGGCGTCCAGATCCTTGAACAGCACAGCAGTGAAGACCAATGATGCCACCACGCAGGCAAGTGTGCCGAACAGGGTCCATCGGCCCACACTGGACCAACCCGGTAGTGCCATGGTCTTTGAAAACAGCATCGCAAGTGACTCGATCTGAAAATTGAGCGGCCCGGCCAGTCGCGCCGGGGATTAGGTCTGGCTATGACATTTCGCCGTCACGGCGGTGTGTCAAAGTGCCACTCGAAATGACCAACAGAATACCAACCCCTTTGCATTTTTCTCTGGTGTTCTGTAATTGCCGGCAGCGTGCTAAATTCAAGATGTAAACTGTTAAAATACTTGCAACGGCTCATGACGGATCGATATATGCACTCTCGTTGGAAAATCGAGAACGCCTTCATCGCATCATTGGTTCCGCTAAATTTTTGAAGTCCCGAGAAAGACCTGCGTTGCGGCCGGTTAACTTTCGCGGACATTTGCGCCCCATTTCCTGCATTCCCGATTTCAAGGTAGAGTTCGTCCCTCTACGGATGGTTTCCAGCATAGCTAAATCTTTATGCAGCGCTGCTGCCCAAGTGTATTTTGTTGCCTATTTGTTCACTTCGGGCTTGGTAAGCTGCGGTCTGCTGCTTACAAGGAAGACCATGACCAAGACGGTACGAATCATCGGCATTGATCCGGGGCTGCGGCGTTGCGGCTGGGGCATCATCGAAGCGGTGGACAATCGGTTGAGCTATGTGGCCGGCGGCACGCTGACGCCACCGATCGATGGGGCGCTGGCCGATCGCCTGGCAGCGCTGGCGGAGGCGCTGGGGGCGGTGCTGGACCAGTACCGGCCCGATGAGGCCGCCGTGGAAGAGACATTCGTCAATGCCGGGCCGCGCTCGGCGCTGATCCTGGGGCAGGCGCGCGGGGTCACGCTGGTCGTGCCGGCTCTACGGGGGCTTGTTGTCGCCGAATATGCCACCAACCTCGTCAAGAAGTCGGTGGTGGGGACCGGCCATGCGGAGAAGAATCAGGTGGGCCTGATGGTCAAGACATTGCTGCCCGCCGCGGTGGTGAAAGGCGCGGACGCGGCCGACGCGCTGGCTGTGGCGATCTGCCACGCGCATCACCGGGTTTCGGCGCGTCGCATGGGAGCCCTGGCATGATCGGAAAATTGAAGGGCCTGGTCGACAGTTTTGGCGATGACTGGGTGCTGATCGATTGCGGCGGGGTTTGCTACGAGGTTTTCTGCTCGGGACGGACGCTGCAGGCACTGCCGCGCGTAGGCGAGGCGGCGGTGGTGTTTATCGAGACGATCGTGCGCGAGGACCTGATCCGCCTTTATGGCTTTGCCAACGAAGCGGAAAAGAGCTGGTTCAACCTGTTGACCACGGTCCAGGGGGTCGGCTCACGGGTGGCCCTGGCGATCCTTTCGGTGATGTCACCGGCCGAGTTGTCGAGCGCAGTGGCGCTGCAGGACAAGGCGATGATCGGTCGCGCCAATGGCGTGGGGCCAAAATTGGCCATGCGCGTTGTCACCGAGCTCAAGGGCAAGGTGCCGACCATCGGCGCAGTGGATGCAGGCACCCTGGGCCTGCAGAGCGCGCTGGGCGAGGGCGTGGCCGCGGGCAATGTCAGCGATGCGGTGTCGGCCTTGACCAATCTGGGCTATTCGAGCGCGCAGGCCTCGTCGGCGGTGGCGCGGGTGGTGGCCAAGGAAGGCGAGGATACGCCGACCGAGAAGTTGATCCGGCTCGGGCTGAGGGAATTGAGCACTTGAGCAGTAACGAGAACGGAAGCGGACGAGGGAAAGCGCCATGATCCGAAATGGAATGCGGGCAGGGATCCTTGCGGCAAGCGTGCTCACAATGCTGGCCGCTGTGCCACCAGCGGTGGCCAACCAGAATGAAGCGACGGCCGTGGCTATCTGGTTTGTTGAGGCAGATGGCTCGACCAAGCCCTATTACTTTCACGATCCTGCCAAGCCACTGCCGCGGTGGTCGTGTGATGCGCGGCTCGATTATCTGACCAAGATGTTTTTCCGCATGACGCGAAAGAACCCTGACCTCAAGGACAAGACGGCCGTGCGCTCGGCCTGCGTCCCGGTCTCCAGCATTCAGTAGGACAGGCGTGACCAATCTGACCTCCGCATCCGCCGGCCGCGATGACAATCTTGATGTTTCCCTGCGCCCCTCGGGCTTCAGCGATTTTGTCGGGCAGGCCGATGCGCGCGCCAATCTTGAGGTGTTTATCGAAGCGGCCAAGAAACGCGGCGCGGCGCTGGATCATGTGCTGTTTGTCGGGCCGCCGGGCCTGGGCAAGACGACGCTGGCGCAGATCATCGCCAAGGAGCTGGGCGTCGGGTTTCGTGCCACATCCGGCCCGGTGATTGCCAAAGCGGGGGATTTGGCGGCGCTGCTGACCAATCTCGAAGAACGCGATGTGCTGTTTATCGACGAAATCCACCGGCTCAATCCGGCGATCGAGGAAGTGCTCTACCCAGCGATGGAGGATTTCCAGCTCGACCTGATCATCGGCGAGGGGCCGGCGGCGCGTTCGGTGCGGATTGACCTAGCCAAATTTACCCTGGTGGGCGCGACGACGCGCGCGGGGCTGCTGACCACGCCGCTGCGCGATCGCTTCGGCATTCCGGTGCGGCTCAATTTCTATACGCCTGAGGAACTGGTGCAGATCGTCACCCGTGGCGCAAGGCTGCTGGGCATGGCGATGGCGCCGGACGGGGCCATGGAGATCGCTCGCCGCTCGCGCGGGACGCCGCGTATCGCAGGACGCCTGCTGCGCCGGGTGATCGATTTTGCCATGGTGGATGGCGCCGAAGAGGTCAACCGGGCGGTGGCGGACAAGGCGCTGCTGCGGCTGGACGTCGATGCGCGGGGGCTGGACCAGCTTGACCGGCGCTATCTCAACACGATTGCAGATTTCTACAATGGCGGGCCGGTGGGTATTGAAACCATCGCGGCGGCGCTGAGCGAGCCGCGTGACGCGATCGAGGAGATCGTCGAGCCCTATTTGCTGCAGCAGGGCTTCATCCAGCGCACCCCCCGCGGCCGCACGCTGACCGCGATTGCCTTCCAGCACTTGGGCAAGGTGGTGCCGCAGGGTTTTGTCGGGTTGCAATCGAGCCTGTTCGAGGAGGACGGGGAATGAGCGCCCGGCATGTCATCAGCTTTCCCATTGACGGGCAGCGGTTCAATTTCCGCGCGGCCGGGATCATAATTGTCGATGGGCATGTGCTGGTCTGCCGCGAGGACGATGACGACTACACCATGCTGCCCGGCGGGCGGATCGAGCTGGGCGAAGATAGCCGGCTCAGCCTTGAGCGTGAGATGGAAGAGGAGCTGGCCATGCCGGCAACGCTGGGGCGGATGATCGCCACGTCGGAGAGCTTTTACCGGCGCGACGAAGAGGACTTTCATGAGCTTGGGTTTTTCTACGCCGTGGAACTGCCGGGACAGGCGCCCAATGGCGCTTCGCCCTGGTTGCAGCGGCCCGATGAAGGGCACATCCTCTCTTTTTATTGGGTGCCGATTGCTGGCGCGGCCCTGGAGGACTTCAACCTCAAGCCACGCTGGCTGCCCGATTTCCTGCGCCGGCTGCCCGATGGCCATGTTCATGTGACCCATGATGAACGGGGTAGCAATGAGCAAGCCTGACGATCCGATCGCCGGAACGCTCAAGTTGAGCCGTCCGGCTCATCGGGCGCTGGCATCGGCCGGGATCAACACCTATGCCGATCTGGCACAATGGGCGCGGAAGGATGTTGCGGACCTGCATGGCGTAGGGCCGAAGAGCTTCGACGAACTGGACCCGGCGCTCAAGGCACGTGGCCTGGACTACAAGGCGCCATGAGCAACCATCGCATCCCTGTCCGCATCTACTACGAAGACACCGATTTTTCGGGCAATGTCTATCACGCCGCCTATCTCAAGTTCTTCGAACGCGGCCGGACCGAGTTCCTGCGCGATCTGGGCGTGCATCACAGTGAGTTGGCCGAGCAGGGGATCGCCTTTGCCGTGCGGTCCATGGAGATCGACTTTGCCGCCGCCGCGCGGATCGACGATCTGCTGACCATCCAGACCGCGGTTGCGGCGTCGAGCGGGGTTCGCCTGGTGCTTGAGCAGTCGGCCCTGCGTGGCGAGACTGTCATTGCCAGCGCCCGGGTCACCGTGGTCGCCATCAAGATGAGTGGCGGACCGGCTCGGCTGCCCGCCGATCTGCGCGCCCTTTTAGTACCGGGCGCCTGAACCTTCAATTCGGCGGCGCCGAGTCATCCAGCTTGATGGCTTTGAGCTTGTCGATGCCAAGCACCTGCAGCGCCAGCTTTTCGTAGAAGGGTTCGGAGGTGCCAGACCGCATCTTGTGCAGGAAGTATTTTTCAAAGCCGATCTTGGCCGCGTGCACCCATTTACCCGAGGATGCCCAATTGACGTTGCGGGGCGGGATTTGCGGCTGGGCCACGAAGGCGACGCCGCCATCGCCAAAATCGGCAAGGCAGATGGCGTTCCATGTGGCCTCGGCCTGTGGCTGCTTGCCGGCAACCAGATTGGCAATGTTGTGCGCGGTGGCTGTCACCATGGATTCGATCATGAATCCGGTCTTGGGCACGCCGACCGGCACCGGGGTCTTGCCGGTGGGCGGAATGGCGACGCAAACGCCGATGGCGAAAATCTCGGGGAAGGCCGGATTGCGCTGATACTTGTCGACAAGGATGAAGCCGCGGGGATTGGTCAGCCCTTCAATGTCGCGCACTGCCGCGACACCGCGGAAGGCGGGGAGCATCATGGCATAGGTGAAAGGCAGGTCATGCTGACCGACGGCCTGGCCGTCCTCGCCGATTTCGGCGACGTGGAGATGACCATCGGCGAACTTGTCGACCTTGGCGTTGCAGATCCACTTGATATGGCGTTGGCGCATCTCGCTTTCGAGCAGGCCCTTGGTGTCGCCGACGCCGTCCAGCCCCAGATGGCCGATATAGGGCTCGGAGGTGACGAAGGTCATCGGGACCTTGTCGCGTACCTTAGCGTCGCGCAGGGCCTTGTCGAGGATGAAGGCGAACTCATAGGCCGGTCCGAAGCAGGACGCACCTTGTACGGCGCCAATGATCACGGGGCCGGGATTGGCCACGAGACGCTCGAATGCAGATTTGGCCGATACGGCGTGATCCACGAAACAGACCGACTGAGTCTCGTGTTCCGGACCAAACCCTTCGATTTCATCGAAGGCAAGTTCGGGGCCGGTGGCAATGACCAGGTAATCATAGTCGATGGCGCTGTCGTCGAGCAGCTCGATCCTGCGCGCAGCAGGGTCCAGGCGACGGGCACCCTGGGGATAGAAGTCGATATTTCGGCGGGCAAGGACCGGCCCGAGATCGATCTCGACATCGGTGCGGTCGCGCCAACCAACGGCCACCCAGGGGTTGGAAGGCACAAAGGAATAGCGGGCGCCCTTGTTGATGACTGATATGCGATGTTCGGTGCCGAGCTTGTCGCGCAGCTCATAGGCCATGATGGTGCCGCCAAGGCCGGCGCCGAGAACAACAATATGTGACATTGCATCTGCCTCCCTATGGCCTCCGCCCCGAACAGGTCGCGGCCATTGTGAAGCCAGTATGATCCTGGTGGGCGTGCGGGTTCTTGATCTGGCGCAAATGACGGGTGCGGTTCCGGAATCGGTTTATTAACCCTTTGGTGACCATAAGGAGCCAATAGGCAGATTTGCGCCGCGCCGGACCCCACCAGCGCCCGGAATTGCGGGCATTTCTCTTAATTTTGACAGATTTCGTCCCCATCGCAGCCCGCATGGGGCCGACGCCTGAGGCCCGCCGAAAGGGATAATTGCATGGAAGCCATGGATGCTGTGGGAACGGTCGCTCCGCATGCTGACCTTTCCATCTGGGGTTTGTTCTGGGCCGCTGACTTTGTGGTCAAGTCGGTCATGCTGGGGCTCCTCGCCGCTTCGATCTGGTGCTGGGCCATCATCATAGACAAGACCATTACCTATCGCCGGACGCAGGCGGAAATGAACCGTTTTGAGCGGACTTTCTGGTCCGGCCAGTCGCTGGAGGAGCTTTACCAGCAGCAGGCTGAAAGGCCCTCGGGCGGGCTGGGCGCGGTTTTCGTCGCCGCCATGAAGGAATGGAAGCGGAGCCACGAGCAGAATGCGGCGAGCTTTGTGGGCATGCAGCAGCGGCTCGACAAGGTGCTCGATGTGGCCATTTCCCGCGAGAGCGAATATCTCGAGAAGCGATTGAGCTTCCTGGCGACGGTGGGGTCTGCTGGGCCGTTCATCGGGTTGTTCGGTACGGTCTGGGGCATCATGAATGCCTTCACCAATATTGCGGCATCGTCCGATACCAATCTGGCCGTCGTCGCCGGGCCGATCGCCGAGGCGCTGTTTGCCACCGCGATTGGCCTGGTGGCCGCTATCCCGGCCGTGATCGCCTATAACAAGCTCTCCTCCGATGCCGGTAAGATGATCGGCCGGCTGGAAGGGTTTGCCGACGAGTTCTCGACCATTCTTTCCCGTCAGCTCGAAGCGCGGGGCCGCTGACATGGGCATGGGTGTCGCATCAGGCGGCGGAGGCGGCGGGCGCCGCCGGCGCCGCAAGAGCCGGGCGATCATGAGCGAAATCAACGTGACGCCGATGGTCGACGTCATGCTGGTGCTGCTGATCATCTTCATGGTGGCCGCGCCGATGATGACCTCTGGGGTGCCGGTGGATTTGCCGCGTACGGCGGCCAATGAACTGCCGAGCCAGACACGGCCGATTACGGTTTCGGTGTCGCCCGATGGAGCGATCTTTGTCGATGAGGCACCGGTGGGCGAGGCAGAGCTGGTCGCCACGATGGGCACTTTGGCCACCACGGAAGACCGCATTTATCTGCGCGGTGACACCACCGCCAATTATGGCACCGTGATGCGCGTCATGGGGCTGCTCTCGTCCGCCGGCTACACCAAGATCGGGCTCGTCACCGAGCGCGAGAGGTAGACCTCGCTCATGCGTACGGGCCTCGTCGTTTCGGTATCTGCCCATGTGCTGCTATTGGTGCTCGGTCTGGTCAATCTGGGATTGACCGAGCCGCTGCAGCCCAATGTGCAGTCCATTGCCGTCGACCTAGTGCCGATCGAGGAATTCTCCAATATCCGCATGGGGCAGCTCGATAGCGAGGTGGTGGAGACCGATACGCCTTCGGCTGTCGAAAGCGAAGATCCGGCCGAGCTGGCGCAGCCCACGGGTAATACTGAACAGGATCAGGTGACGCCATCGCCGGCCGATGTGCCGACGCCAGCCCCGGTGACAGAAACGGCTCCGGCACCTGAGGCTGAGCCTGCGCCAGAGCCGGAGCCGACACCGGAGCCGGAGCCTGCGCCCGAACCGGAACCTGCGCCCGAACCCGAGCCAGCACCAACACCGGTGACCCTGCCGCAGACGCGGCCGGAGGACCTTGCGCCGCCGCCTGAGCCAGAGCCAGAGCCTGCACCGGAACCCGAGCCGATCCCGGAACCAGAGCCGGAGCCAACGCCGGAACCTGAGCCGGAGCCCGAGCCAGAGCCCGAGCCAGAACCAACGCCGGAACCAACGCCGGAACCGACCCCCGATCCAACGCCGCCGCAGGTGGACGTGGCGCTGCCGACGTCGCGACCGACCGACCTTGCCCAAATTCGTGAACAGGCATTGGCAGCGGAACGGCGCCGCCGGGAAGAGGAGGAACGGCAACGCCAGGCTGCTGCGGCCGCCGCACAACAGGCGCCGCCGACCGAGATCAGTTCGGAAACGGCCGACGAGATTTCCTCGATCATCAACAATGCACCGACCACCGGAGCGACGACCGGGCAGGGCGGCTCACCGACGCTGGGCGATACGACCGGCACGTCGGCGCGTCTGAGCCAGACGGCCATCGATGGGCTGGTGGCCAAGATCAAGACCTGCTGGAACCTGCTGCCAAGCGATTTCAACAGCGGCATGAATGTGACGCTGAGCGTGAGCATGAACCGTGATGGCAGTGTCGCAGGAACGCCGCAGATTGTTGCGTCCGACCCTTCCACTGCCGGGCAGGCGATAGCGCGGGCGGCGCAGCGGGCGGTGATGCAATGTGGTCCCTACACCATGCTTTCGGCTGACGCCTATGACGAATGGCGGCAGATCGAAGTGGAACTCAGACCCTGACCTTGAATTTGCCAGTTTGCTGGCCAAACTGCGGCCAAAACGGCATGACCGGAGAAATTTAGGACCGATGACCCTGTTCAACCGACGCACAGCGCTCAAGCTTGGCCTTGCCGGCGGCGCCCTGCTGGCCACCGCGCCAATGACCCTGGCGCAGCTGCGCATCGTGGTGGAAGGCGCCAACTTCCAGCCGCTGCCGATTGCCATACCCGACTTCGCCTCCTCCGACCCGGCCTTCGGGCGTGAGATCGCCGATATCGTGCGCAACAATCTGCGCCGGTCCGGCCTGTTCCTGCCGCTCGATCCGGCCTCGCTGCCGGTGGCCGTGGGCGATGTGAACGCAACGCCCGACTTCAATGTGTGGCGCACGGCCAATGTCGATGGCGTGGTGATGGGCGCAGTAGAGCGCGGCGGGCAGATCACAGCATCGGTGCGCGTATGGGACACACAGCAGGCCGCGCAGGTGGTCGGCAATTCGTATGCCACCGATCCCAATTCGGCGCGCCGCATCGGGCATCTGGTGTCTGACGCCATCTATTCGCAGCTGACCGGCGGCACCGGCTATTTCGACACCCGCGTTCTCTATGTGGCCGAGAGCGGACCCAAGGCCAATCGGGTGCGGCGCCTGGCCATCATGGATCAGGATGGCGCCAATGTGAGCTATCTCACCGATGGGCAGACCATGGCGCTGACGCCGCGGTTCTCGCCCAATGGTGACCTGGTCACCTATATGAACTTCGCCGAAGGCAATCCGCAGGTCTACCTGCTGCAGCTCTCGACCGGCCGGCAGCAGCGGCTGGCTAATGTGGGGGCCATGACCTTTGCGCCGCGGTTCTCGCCCGATGGCAACACGGTGGCCTTTTCGGTCGAGCAGGGTGGTGCGACCAATCTCTATGCGGTCTCCACCGGTGGCGGGCAGCCCTTGCAGCTGACCTCGGGTGCGGCGATCGACACGTCGCCCTCCTATTCGCCCGATGGCAGCCGGATCATCTTCGAGAGCGACCGGGGCGGTTCGCCGCAGATCTACCTGATGGGCGCCGGTGGCGGAAATGCCCAGCGGATCAGTTTTGGTCAGGGCAGCTATTCAACCCCGGTCTGGTCGCCCAATGGAGATCTCATCGCCTTCACGCGGCAATCGGGCGGGCAATTCCATATCGGCATCATGAACCCGGATGGGTCCGGTGAGCGGCTGCTGTATTCGGGCTATCACGCAGAGGGGCCGACCTGGGCCCCCAATGGCCGCGTCATCATGTTCTTCCAGGATCCTGGCGGCAATGACGGCCCGCGCCTGATGAGCGTGGATATCTGGGGCCGTGCAGCCCAGACCGTGCCCACCGAAAGCTATGCTTCAGACCCGTCCTGGTCGGGGCTCCGGGGCTAGTCGGCCAGACCAGATGAAACCAGATAGCCCTCCCGCGCGCGCGGGAGGGCTTTTTTTGTTTGTCGAGGGGAACCCGGCCGCATGAAGGGGCTTTTGTACGCGGCCGGGCGGCGGTTGGATCACTGCTAATTTTTCTTGTCCTGACGCCTGTCGGACAAGCCTGTTGTTCTTTCAAGCTACTGAAGTATATGGCTTTTTGAGAAACCTTCGGTTCCAGGCGATTTTTTGGAGCCAAGCGAAACTGGCTGCGGCGGGGCTCCGTAACTTCCTGCGTCCCATCCGAGGGGTGGGAACAGAATTACACAGGAAGGAACTAACAGATGACTCTTTCTCTTCGCGCTCTCTCCGTCGCTGCCGTACTGGCTTTCGGTTCGGTTGCCGGTGCCGTTGTGGCTCAGGACAACCCAATGGTTGGTGGTGCTGCCATGCCGGCCACCAACAACATCATCGAAAACGCCGTGAACTCGGCTGACCACACCACTCTGGTTGCTGCCGTTCAGGCCGCAGGCCTGGTCGAGACTCTGTCGGGCGAAGGTCCGTTCACCGTGTTCGCGCCGGTCAATGCTGCCTTTGAAGCCTTGCCGGAAGGCACCGTTGAAGGGCTGCTTGCCCCCGAAGCCAAGGATCAGCTGACTGCCGTCCTGACCTATCACGTGATTGCCGGTGACATTCACTCGGGCGACCTGGTGCAGCTGATCAATGACAATGGCGGTGAGTATAGCGCGGCGACCGTGCAGGGCGGTGAGCTGACCTTCAGCCTGGATGGCGACATGGTCAAGATCACCGACGCCAATGGTGGCATGGCCACCGTCACCATCGCCGATGTCGACCAGTCCAATGGCGTGATCCACGTCATCGACGCGGTTCTGCTGCCGGCGATGTAACCAAAGCCTGCACAGCAACGAATAGTGCAGGACAGAGGGCTCCGCATGCGACCGTCCCGATATGCGGAGCCTCACCTTGACGTGACCCAGATGGACGCCTGCACGCGTTCGTGGTCACGTCTCTCTTGCACAACGCTTTCCGGCCAGCGCCGGGCAGCGGTCATTTAGAGGAGAAGCGTGATGGCTCTCAATCGTCGCCAGCTATTGGTCAATGGTTCCATATTGAGCCTGGCTGCCGCACTCGGTCTGGGCCGGTCTGCGCTGGCCGCAGAGGGGGATTTTCCGTTTACCCTGACCGATGCGGAATGGCGGGAGCGGCTCTCGCCCGCCGCCTATCAGGTGTTGCGTCACGAGGACACCGAACGCCCCTTCACATCGGCACTCAATAACGAGAAGCGTGTTGGCATCTTCCATTGCGCTGGGTGTGACCAGGCCCTGTTTGATTCCGAAACGAAGTATGACAGCGGCACCGGATGGCCCAGTTTCTGGGACTTCATCCCCGGGGCAATCGGCACCAAGGAGGACAATTCCTTGTGGATGACCCGGATCGAGGTGCACTGCTCCAATTGCGGTGGCCACCAGGGGCACGTCTTCGAGGATGGCCCGCCACCGACTGGTCTGCGCTATTGCATCAACGGGTTGGCCCTGCGGTTCGAACCGGCTGCATAGTTGAGGGAACATTGCGGTTTCCCGCTCATTGGTTCTCCCGAAAGGAGAGCGAATGATGACCGACAAAAATCAATCTCAGGACACCCCTGATCCAAAGCTGGATAAGGTCAGCACTGGCGGCCATCTGGGCGGAACGCATTTTGGCCAGGCTGCCGGAGATGCCAAGACCAAGGAAGACCGGCGCGATGGCGGGCGCAAGGCTCGCCCCAATGACGGCAGCAATTGATCCCTCGTTGTATTACGAGCGCCTTGCCTCTAAGGGGCAGGGCGCGCCGTGATGCGGAGCAGCAATGGTCTACGCAAAGCGGCTTTACTTTCCCCTCAAACGCATTACCTCATGGTCGAACGACGATGCGGGCGACCATGAAAATCACGACAATCGAAGTGGGGCGGGTGCCCCAGCCGCTGGAACAGGATTACTCTCCCTATCGTGAGATGTTCCAGACCATGTTCTCCTCGACGGGCATGGCGTTCGAACACGATGCGATCGATGTGCTCGGGGGACAGCCACTGCCCGACCCTTCGACACTCGAAGGGATCGCGATAACCGGTTCTTCCGCTGGTGTTTACGAAGACCACGACTGGTTGCCGCCATTGCGTGAGTTCATTCGCAAGGCCTATGCGGCGCGGACGCCTATGCTCGGTATCTGTTTCGGGCATCAAGTCATGGCCGATGCGCTCGGGGGCGACGTTCGCAAGTCCGAGAAGGGCTGGGGGCTGGGGCGGCACCAATATCAGGTCGTGGCGCGTCCCGATTTCATGGCGTCTGCGCCAGAGACGCTTTCAGTTGTTTGCTCGCACCAGGATCAGGTAATTACGCCTCCGTCGGAGGCGGAGGTCGTTCTGGCTTCCGACTTTGCGCCGCATGCCGGGCTGTTCTACCGCACCGGCCAGGCCCTGAGCTTCCAACCGCATCCGGAATTTGACGACAGCTATGGCCGGGCATTGGTGGAATTGCGGCGCGGGCGGGCAACGGATGACGTCATTGAATCTGCGCTGGCCTCTTTTTCAACCGGTTCGGACAGCCCGAAGCTGCGCGACTATATCGCACAGTTCATGCATCAGGCGGCCGCGCGGCGATAAGCTGGAATTAACCATGTCAGGTGGATGTTGACGGCTCAACTCGTTCTGGGCATCAGGCATTCACATGAGCCGCTTCGGTCAGCTTTCCATCACGCAAAAACTCGTTCTCGCCTTTGTCGGCTTCGGGGCACTGGTCCTCGGTTTCGGCGGTGTGGCGCTGGCCCAACTGATGGCGCAAGGGAATATGACGGTCGTGGCTCTGTTGGCGGCGGCGGGAGCGTCGGCAGCGGCGGGTTGCCTCAGCGTCTTCCTGCTATTCCGCGGCGTGGTGTCCAAGCGGCTTGCAGCTCTGGTCGATATCACCGGGGCCCTGACTTCCGGCAAGACTGATGTCGCCATCCCGGCGCAAAAGGCACAGGACGAATTGACGGTGATGTTCGACGCCTTTGGGCGGTTTCGGGATGCCCTGGTACAGCAGGCCGCACTGGAGGAGAGCGAGCGCCAGCGTGGCGTCTCCGATGGGCAGCGTCGGCGAGCCTCCGATCGGCTGACCGACGATCTGCGCGCCACCCTGCAGGCCGTGATGCAAGGACGCCTGTCGGAGCGCGTCGATGACAATTACGAACAGGACGAGCTGCGGCAGCTTGCCAATGAGGTCAACTCCTTGCTCGCAGCACTGGAGCGCGGTTTGACAGCCACGGGCCATGTGTTGTCCGGCCTGGCGCGGGCTGACCTGACCCAGCGCGTCACGGGAGAGTTTTCCGGCGCCTTCGCCGAGCTGCGGGACAATACCAATGCCGTGGCTGACCGCATGGCCCGGGTCATGGGCGATCTGCAGGAAACCTCTCGCCGGTTGAAAACAGCGACCGGGGAAATTCTGACGGGTTCGAACGACTTGTCGGAACGGACCAGCCGCCAGGCGGCGATGGTTGAACAGACATCGGCCACGGTCGAGCAGCTTTCGACGACTGTTGGCGCCAATGCAAGGCGCGCCGAGGAAGCCAACCAAGCGGTGGGGTCAGCTTCGCGCATTGCGGTGGAAAGCGGCGCGGCCATGGAAGCGGCGAGCGCTGCCATGGAGAAGATTTCGGCCTCGTCCGCCAAGATATCCAACATCATTGGCCTGATCGATGACATCGCCTTCCAGACCAATCTGCTGGCCCTGAACGCATCGGTCGAGGCGGCGCGGGCGGGAGAAGCAGGCAAGGGGTTCGCGGTGGTGGCGGTGGAAGTGCGCCGTCTCGCACAGAGCGCTGCCGAGGCCTCATCCGACATCAAGCAATTGATCGATATCTCGGTGGAAGAGGTCAAGTCGGGCACCGAGGTGGTGATGCAGATCGGTGAACGGATCAGCGCCCTCAACATGTCGGTGACCGAGAGCGCCAAGCTGATCGGGGAGATCACCGCCGCCAGCCGGCAACAGGCCATTGCCATTGATGAGGTGCACGTGGCCGTCCAGCAGATGGATGAGATTACCCAGCACAATGCTGCGCTAGTGGAGCAGACCAATGCGTCAATCGAGCAGACCGAGGCGCAGGCCGGCGAACTGGACCGGATAGTGGCCGTGTTTTCGATTGGCCGGGAAGGTCAGGGCCGTGCCGGCACACGGCGAGCAGCCTGACAGTTCGGCCAGCAGGAACGCGACACAGGAAAGGGCGCCGCGGGGCGCCCTTCGTTTCTTAGGGGAGGCGATCAGCCTTCAAGCAGGAGGGCGATCTCGGTTCGCAACTGGGTGAGGCCGGTGCCCTTTTCACTCGAGGTCTCGATGATGTCGGGATGGGCGGCCGGCCGCTTGGCGATGGCAGCGCGGGTCTTCGCGATATTGCTCTCGAGGTCCTTGGCTGATGGCTTGTCGACCTTGGTCAGCACCACCTGGTAGCTGACAGCGGCGCGATCCAGTTCGTTCATCACCGAAAGGTCATTGTCCTTGGGGCCGTGGCGGCTGTCCACCAGCACATAGACGCGCCGCAGCGTGGCGCGGCCGGTGAGGTATTGGTGGATTAGCGCCGTCCAGGCCCGCACCTTGGGCTCGGGCGCCTTGGCGTAGCCATAGCCCGGCATGTCGACGATGCGCAGGTTCTCGCTCTGGCTCTCAAAGATATTGAGTTCCTGGGTGCGGCCTGGCGTGTTGGAGGTGCGAGCCAGCCCAGAGGTACCGCACAGGGCGTTGATCAGGCTCGATTTGCCCACATTGGAGCGTCCGGCAAAGGCAATCTCGATCCGATCCATCGGCGGCAGGTCGGCCAGCTTGACGCAGCCTTTGACGAACAGAAACGGCCGCGCGAACATCAGGCGACCACGCTCGATGATGTCGGGGGAGTAGTCTGGCTGGGTCATGCAGTTTGATTCCACAAAGGAGAAGCCCGCCGGGTGAGCGGCGGGCCTTCTTGAGACGGGTCAGATGGCTCAGCTCTTGCCTTGTTCGGCCGATTTGGGCTTGCGGCGGAAGCTGTCCATGATGTTGCCGAACAGGTTCACCTCGGCGCCATGCCGCTTCATGATGAACCACTGCTGGGCAATCGAGAGCGTGTTGTTCCAGGCCCAGTAAATCACCAGACCCGCGGGGAATGTGCCCAGCATGAAGGTGAAGATCACCGGCATCCAGTTGAAGATCATCGCCTGGGTCGGATCCGGCGGGGGCGGGTTCAGGCGCATCTGGACCCACATGGTGATGCCCATGATGACCGGCCAGATACCCAGGTGCAGGAAGCCGCCGATGACCGGCATGACCGTGGGGTCCCAGGGGATCAGGCCGAACAGCGTGAAAATATTGGTCGGATCGGGCGCCGCCAGGTCCTGGATCCAGCCGAAGAACGGCGCGTGCCGCATTTCGAGCGAGATGAAGATGACGGTATAGAGCGCAAAGAAGACCGGGATCTGGATGAGGATTGGCCAGCAACCGGAAAGCGGATTGATCTTCTCTTTCTTGTAGAGCTCCATCATCGCCTGCTGCTGGGCGGCGCGGTCGTCCTTGAGGCGCTCCTGGATGGCCTTCATTTCCGGCTGCACCCGGCGCATGGCGGCCATGGAGGCATAGGACCGGTTGGCCAGCGGGAAGAAGATGGCCTTGACGATGACCGTTACGGCCAGCACGGCCAGGCCGAAATTGCCCAGTACGCCATAGAGCGTGACCAGCAGCCAATGCATCGGCTTGGTCAGGAAGTGGAACCAGCCCCAGTCGATGAGCAGCTCGAGGCGATCAAAGCCGTAGGTTTCCTGATAGCTGGCAATGACCCGGTCTTCCTTGGCGCCGGCAAACACATAAGCTTCATGGCTGACCGTGGCGCCGGCCGGGATCATGACCGGCTGGGTTTCAACATAGTTGGTCTGGTAGACATTGGTGCCGCCCGACTGGGAATAGGCGAAGCGCGCATTGATCGCCGTACCGGCCTTGGGCAGGACAGCCGTCGCCCAATATTTGTCAGCGATGCCGAGCCAGCCGGTGGTCGAGGAAAAATCGACCTGCTTCTCGTTCTGGAGGTCCGCATATTTGCGGGCGACATAATTGTTTGAGCCCAATACGCCGATGGGACCCTCGTGCTGAATAAAGAAATTCTGCACTTGCGGGTTGCCGTGGCGGACAACACGCGAGTAGGGGAACAGCGCCACATCGCCCGCCCCGGTGTTTTCGACGGTCTGAGTGACGGTGAAGAGGTAGTAGTCATCAACGGCAAAGGTGCGGTGGAAGATGAGGCCCGCGCCATTGTCGAAACGCAGGGTCACCGGCGTTTCGGCGGTGAGGGTCGCATTGTCACCCTCAACGGTCCAAACCGACTGGCTGGTGGGCAGCGCCACATCAGAACCGGCGGCCGCGGCCCAGCCCTGTTCGACGAAATAGGCGTCGGGCAGGCCGGCGGGCTTAAGCAGAGCAATGATGGCAGAATCCGGATCGACCGTTTCGCGATACTGCTTGAGTTGCAGGTCATCGATGCGGGCGCCGGTCAGGTTAATGGAACCCTCAATGTCGGCGGTCGATATGGTGACGCGGTCCGTGGCCGCCAGCGCGGTCGTGCGGTCGGCAAAGGCTTGCGGGGCATCGGTCGCGGTGGTCGGGGTGGCAGCTGACCCATCGGCACTGGTCGAGGGAACGGCAAGCTGATCGGCCTCGGCCTGCTGGGCAGCGGCTATTTCCGCCTGGCGCTGGGCCTGTTCGAGTTGCGGACCGGCAATGAAAAACTGCCAGCCGAACAGCACGATCATGCTGAGCAC
>NZ_CAJXJS010000053.1 GCF_913055165.1 uncultured Devosia sp. | reverse complement strand
GCCCGCGAAGGCCCGTCGGATCAGGCCTTGGCAATTCGCCTCCTGCACGATGACCGCTATCACGCCGTAAAGGCGACGATCATGCTGCCCATCGGCGAATTCCTCGCCATGGTCGACAGCCGGACCGCAACCGAACTCACGAGCCTAAACCGCTACGCCAGCCAGATCCTTCTTGTCATTATCGGAACGAGCAGTCTGCTGCTCGCCTTGATTGCCGCAATGGTCTGGGTCCTCCGAAAGCGGTTCGTGCAACCGAGCGCCGTCCTTATGGAAGCGGTGGAGAAGATCGGTGCCGGGGATCTGAATGCCCGGACGAAAATTTCCGGGGACGACGAGATGGGTGTGTTGGGTCAGGCCATCGACCAGATGGCGGCCCGAATTGCAGAATCGGTACGGATCGCCGAGCAGAAAGCGGCTGAAGCTCAGGAACAAGCCAGCGCCCTCGCCGAGGAGCGCAACCACTCGGAAAAGCTGCTGCACAATATTCTGCCCGCGGTCATCGCCGAGCGGCTGCAAAAAGGCGAGGCAATGATCGCGGAAACCTATCCCGAGGTGACCGTGCTGTTTGCCGACATCGTAGGCTTCACCAAGCTTGCCGCCGACCTTGGCCCTCGAGATACCGTCATCATGCTGAACGACGTGTTCGGTCGGTTCGATGAACTCGTCGTGGAACACAACCTGGAAAAGATCAAGACGATCGGCGATTGCTATATGGTTGTCGGTGGCGTTCCGATCAGAAGTCCGACACATTGCCAGCAGGTTGCGAAGTTTGCGCTTGCTGTTCTCGACCGCTTCAATGAGTACGCCAGCAATTTCCCGTATCCCTTGCGCATGAGAATCGGGATGCATACCGGCCCAGTCGTCGCCGGCGTTGTCGGCACGCAAAAGTTCTCTTACGACCTTTGGGGCGACGTCGTGAATATCGCAAGCCGCTACGAGACTACCGGCGCACCCAACCGAATACATGTCTCGGATGCCGTACGGGTGCGGCTCGAGGACGACTTCGTCTTCGAGGACGCCGGCGAGGTCGACCTCAAGGGCAAGGGCATGATGCATTCGTGGTTTCTGATCGGAGAAAAGGAAAGCACGGACGCCATCGAGGTCAAGAACGAACAATCATGAATACGACGAAGGGCTGCCTGGGTCTGATTTCTGACCCTCCGGCGTCGTGACCGTCTGACCCTGTATGCCCGGACCGGCGATCGTTAGGGAATTGCGATCTTTTGCAAACCTTGTCCCGAGCGATCGCTCCATAGTCGAACGGGCCGATGCGGCCGGTCATCGTGCCCGGCCCGACATCGGTCACGTCGCTTTATCAAGTCCGAATCCGGCGACCACGGCCTTCGCCCAGCGGTCCGGGATGATGCCGAAGCAATCGTGAATGGAATCGCCGGCGATGGTGCTGCCGTTGGTCAGCCGGCCGGCCAGCCACAGGCCCGGCACCGAGGCGCCATCGGCGCCGAGCGCCGCGCCATCCACGCTGCATCGGGCGCCCAGGCCGTCGGCCATCGGCACAACACAGGACGCTTTGGCGAGCCCAGTAACGAGCGAATCGGTCACCGGTTCAAGTGCTGCCGGCGGCAGGACGCTGTCGACCATCACATTCGCGGTCACCGCCCGGTCGTCGGCTTCCAGTTGCCAGCCATCGGGGGTGAGGGCGATGTCGGGGTCGTCGGCGGCGCGCGGGTCGACGATGCCCGCCTCGATCAGCGCCAGCAGATGCCGCAACGTGCCGACCGGCGCGCCGTAGGAATACCGCTTGAGCCCCTCGTCGAAGCCGGTCATCGCCTGCGCCGTTGCGGCGGGCTTGTCCATGCCGTCATAGACCTCGCGCAGCAGCGGCTGCCATTTGCGCCATAGCTGGCCGATCACGTAGCCGACGGAAGGCGGCACGCGCCCCTCCGCCTCGGCGATCCCCGCGCGCAGGGCATCGACCGTGCCGCGCGTCTCCTGGCTGCCGGGCGATTCCCGTTCCGCCGCCAGCCAGCGCCCGACCGCCGCGGCGTCGGCGTCCCCGCCTGTTTCCTCAAGGATGCGGCGCGCAGGCATGACAATCGCGTCGCACACCGTTTTCAGCGCCGTCCCGGGCGGTCCATCCAGGGCCGCGCGCAAGGCGGCCTGCAGGGAGCCGGTCTCTTCCTCCAGCGGCTCGAAGCGGGCATCCACCGCCGCATCCGCCGGCTTGGGAGACGGCGCATGCCCGTCCAGCGAGAATGGAACGATCCGCTGAGGCTCGCGCCCGGACGGCACATAACGCCCGTCCTCGAAGCCGCCGCCCAGGCCGAGCGTCAGGATGTTCACGACGTCGAGCGCCGACAGGCCCAGGCCGCGTATGCCTACCGTGCGTCCGGCCCAGGTTTCGGCCGCGCGGACCAGCGCGGTGGCCGGATAGGCGTCCATGAACGCCAGCGCGTGACGGCCGGCATGTTCGCGCCAGCGGGCCGTCTGTTTATCGTCGCCGGTCTCGGGCTGGCCGAGCGACAGCAGGACGTGATCGTAGGGACCGTGATCGTAGGGACCGTCATCCGGGGACCCGTCGGTGAGGCGCCACTGCCGGCCCGCGCGTTCGGCGCCCGTGATCTGCCGGTGATGCAGGGTCACGGTCATCCCTTCCGGCAACCGCGACTGCAGGTCCCGGAACCGCGCGTTCAAATAGGCCCCGAGCCGGGCGCGGGGCACGAAGGCCTCGGCGTCTTCCGGCCCGAGCCATTCGGACATGTCGTCCGGTCCGCCCCCCGTCGGCGGCGGCAGATCGATCGTTCGCACCGGCAGGTTGAGCAGGCAGACCGGGCTTTCGTCGGGGCTGAAATTCGGGCCTGCCGCCGGCCAGCCGACGGGATCGAACAGATCCACCGCGACACCGGCCGACTCCGCTCCGACCTGGCGAACCAGGGCCTCGAGCGCCCCGAGGCCGCGCGGGCCGAAACCGACGATTGCGATCCGAATTGATCCTGGCCCCACGCCACTGTCCTCTTGCCGACCTGCCTGCCGCCTTTGTGGCGGTTCCGTTTCCCCTCGGCAAGCGCCCGGCCTGACGCAGCCATAAAAACCTTCCGGCCGCTCGAAACGGCATTTGCCCGCGGCGAAACCAGGCCGGCGCCTAGTCGCTTCCCTCGAACGCCACCAGGTACTTGCGCAACAGGGCATTCAGGGCCGCCCTGTCCTCCGGCGACAGGACCGAGGTGATCCGCGCCTGGTTGGCGACATGGGCGGTGACGGCCTCGTCGATCAGGGCCAGGCCCTTGCCGGTCAGCGAGATCGTCACGCTGCGGCGATCCTCGGGATTGGCGGCGCGGCGGACGAGACCGGCCTTTTCGAGCTGGTCGATGCGGTTGGTCATCGTGCCCGACGTGATCATCATCGTGTCGAGGAGATCGCCGGGCGACAGGCTGTAGGGCGGGCCGGAGCGGCGCAGCGTCGCCAGCACGTCGAAGGTCGCGCCGTTCAGGCCGTAGTCGGCGAAAGTCTTCTCGGTCTCCCGCGCCAGATGCTGGCCGAGCCGCTTGAGCCGGCCGAGCAGGCCCATCGGCGCGACGTCGAGATCGGGACGCTCGCGGTTCCACTGCTCTGTTATGGCGTCGATGCGATCCATGCCGCAGTGTCCCGGGGTTTTATCTTGACGTCAAGATTTCTCGAACTATCTTGACGTCGAGATATTTTGGAGACCGCGACGATGACCCGCAATTTCGACCTGCTGCTGACGGCGCTGGCGCCGGCGATCTGGGGCAGCACCTATCTGGTGACGACGGAGCTGCTGCCCGACGGATATCCGCTGACGGTGGCGATGCTGCGGGCGCTTCCCGCCGGGCTGATCCTGCTGGCGATCGTGCGGCAGCTGCCGCACGGGCACTGGTGGGCCAGGGTGTTCGTGCTCGGCGCACTCAACTTCTCGATCTTCTGGTGGATGCTGTTCGTCGCCGCCTACCGGCTGCCAGGCGGGGTGGCCGCAACTGTCGGCGCAATCCAGCCGCTGATCGTGCTGTTCGTCGCGCGCGCCCTGCTCGGATCGCCGGTGCGGTTTCTGGCGGTGGTCGCGGCCAGCGCCGGGATTGCCGGCGTCGCGCTGCTGATCCTGACGCCGGAGGCCGCGCTCGATCCGGTCGGCATCGCGGCGGGGCTCACCGGCGCTGTGGCGATGGCGTTCGGCACGGTGCTCGCCCGGCGCTGGCAGCCGCCGGTCTCGCCGCTGACCTTCACGGCCTGGCAGTTGACGGCCGGCGGCCTGGTCCTTCTGCCTTTGGCCATGCTTGTCGAACCGGCACTGCCATCCTTGTCCGCCTCCAATTGGATGGCCCTTGCATGGCTCGGCCTGATCGGCGCGGCCGCATCCTATGGCCTGTGGTTTCGCGGGCTGGCCCGACTGGAACCAGCGGCCGTCTCCATGCTGGGCATGGTCAGCCCGCTCGTTGCTGTTGCCCTTGGGTGGCTGTGGCTGCAACAATCCCTGACTGCTCTTCAAATCCTGGGCGGAAGCATCGTTCTGGCTTCGGTCTGGGCGGGGCAAATCACCAATCGTTTGTCGCCGGGCCGGGTCAAGGAGGCGGACACTAACCACCGCCGAAAGCGCACTACGAGCATTGACCTCGACGCTCTTTCGGACCACCGGCTGAATGATCTTGGCCTGTCGCGCTCAGATATCATTGGCCCAACACCGACCACTAGATAGTCAGGCCGGTCGCAATTGGCCTTTGCCCCTCAACAACTTGACCGTACCGGCTGCGAAGATGTCCCCAGGAGGAAAAATTGGAAGAAACAACTGCCGCTCGGTTTGGAATCATCCTCAAGACAGAGAATTTCTCCGAGTGCGTCAAATTCTATCAAGACGTGCTCTCGTTGAAATTGTGGTACCAGAAGCCGGATCTGTTCTGCTTCCATTTCGGCGTCGACAGCTATCTGATGGTGGAGCGGGGCGGTATGGGGTCGGGCCAGCGAAAGGGCACCGAAGCCAATCCCGTCGTACTGCGACTTGATGTTCCCGATGTCGATCGTGCGGCCGATCGCATTGCGGAGCTTGGGATCGATGTCGAGGTTCTGCGGTTCGAGTGGGGCACAATAGCTATCTTTGCGGACCCGGACGGTAATCCCTGCGAATTCAAAAATGCGAATGACCCGTACTTTGATCTTCCGTAGCGCGTGACGGTATGCTGGCGGATACCACATGGCGGACATTCTGCCACGCGCTCCTTTCCGGTCATTTGGGGAGCCTTTCCCTCATGCCAGAAGTGGCCGGTCCGCTGCCTGAGCAGTTGCGGCTGAAGTGGATACGCAGGTTCGCGACAACTGTGCAGAACGGCCAACATGCTGAGACAGGATTGAGCCCAGCCGCTGAGCCCCCGTTGGCGCTGCGTGACCGGGCAAGCAATACCGCCTGACTGGACAAGACGGCCCAAGTCCAAAAGTGGCTCTCTCTCGCCTGGGAGTAGAGCTATGTCAAATGAACTGCCCGGACCGCGAAGCCTCGACGAAGCCAAAGCCTGGATGCTGGCCAAGCTGAAAGCGCGGGTGCATCCGATGGGCCTGACCGATGTCGGTGCTACGCGCGAGGTCATCGCTGGTCTTGCAGGTCTGGATGGCCAAAGCTGGGCCACTGCCTGGATGGCTCGGGGCGACGAATATGCGGTCCTTGCGCAGGAGGCCGAGTCGTGCGGCGAAAGGGAGAGAGCCCGGGAGGCCTGGTATCAGGCCTACGGTTTTTACTTTCTTGGCCGCTTCCCATGTCCCAATCACCCTGAAAAGCAGCGGTCTTACGAGAAGGCATTGGCTGCCTATGCAGCTTTTGGCCGACTCTCGACACCGAAGATCGAGTGCATGTCGGTGGAATTTGAAGGGCGTACCGGTGAGGGCCGGGCAATCCCCTTCTACGTCCGCATGCCCCAAGGGGTCGAGCGGCCACCTGTCATCATGCTGTGGGGTGGAGTGGACGCCTGGAAGGAGGAAATGACGATCCTCACCGAAGGGATGGCGGCGCGTGGTCTGGCCACCATTGCCCTCGACAATGTCGGAACCGGGCAGTCGCCGATCAAGGCCGGACCGGATGGTGAACGGCAATTCCTGCCGGTACTCGATTGGATTGAATCTTGCGGCCGTTTTGACGCGAACCGGATCGCCATCGTCGGTCGGTCCTTCGGCGGACATTGGGCCACCAAGCTGGCTCACCTCTACCCAGAACGGTTCCGAGCGGCGGTCAACTGGGGTGGCGGCGTACACTTCATGTTCCAGCCGGACTGGATCGAGAAGTCGCGCTACCCGGACAGCTACCTGATGGAACTGGTCGAGACGCGCTCGCGCATGCTCGGCGCCGACAGTGATGCGGCCTATATCGAGGGCTTCAAGGCGCTCTCCCTGCTCGACCAAGGCCTTCTGGACCAACCCTGCGCGCCGCTCCTGCTCATCAACGGCAAGCTCGACACGCAATGCCCGGTGCGAGACATCGAACTGCTGACCGAACACGGCAATCCCAAGTCAATCCGCCTGTTTCCCGATCGCGGCCACATGGCGTTCGGTCCTGACACCGTGCCCACAATCATCGACTGGCTTTCGCGCCACCTGGCCTGAGCCAAGCTTTCGGAGGAGACGATCATGGCCAATTGGCAGGAAATGATGCCAAGCACCCGCGCCTATATGATGAACAAGGTGCTCTACGAACTGCACCACAAGCCCGACCATCTCGAGGCCTATAACGACGATGCCGACGCCTATCTGGCTCGCTTTGCGCTGCCCCAGGATCTGGCCGACTGCATCAAGGGCAATGATGTCGCCCAGATGTATCTGAGCGGCGTCAATCCCTATCTGCTGCGCGCCCACTGCATTGGCGTGAAAATCCCCGAGGACGTGTCGCTGGCTGCGCTGCGCAGCCTGTTGAACCATGAGGGCTACAATAATGGCTGAAATTACCGGCATCTATACCGCATCGCATACCCCGGTCATGCTGAACTTCCCCGACCGGATACCAGCGGCGCTGCGTGAGGAAATCTTTGCCGCTTACAGGGCCATGGGCGACGATTTCATGGCAGGCAAACCCGATGCGCTGATCGTCCTCTCCAACGATCACCTGCACAATTTCTTCCTCGATAATTTCCCGGCCTTCTGCTTCGGTTGCGCGGAAAGCTATGAGAGCCCCATCGAGCACTGGTTGCACGCCAAGCGTCGCACCTTTGCCGGAGACCAGGCGTTTGGTGCCTATCTGCTGCAGAACGCCCTCCAAAGCGACTTCGACCCGGCGTTCTCAATGGAGATGGTGCTCGACCACGGGTCCCTCACGCCGCTCGAGCTGGCCGGGATCGACCCCGATCTGCCCATCGTGCCGATCCTGATCAATTGCGTGCAACCGCCCATGCCGACCATGCGGCGCAGCTACGACCTGGGCCGATATCTCGGCAAGGCCATTGCCGACTATGCCGGCGTCGAACGGGTGGCGATCCTGGCAACCGGTGGCATCAGCCATGACATCGCCACACCCCGGATGGGCATGGTGAACGAGGAATTCGACCAGACCTTCCTCAGTCTGATGGAAGGCGACGATATCGACGCGACGATCCGCTACGCCACAGACTTCGTGCACACGGCGGGCAATGGTTGCGAGGAGATCCGCATGTGGATGGCGGCGATGGGCGCCGCCAACGGTGCCAAATATCATCGCACCTACTACAGGGCCGTCAACGACTGGTACACGGGGATTGGCATCGGGCGGTTCGAGGTCTGATGTCATGGTCGATGTCTTGAAACGTCCCGCGGTCAGAACCGCACTGATCATCGGCGGTGGCATAGCCGGCATGTCCGCGGCGCTTTCCCTGCGCCGGGCGGGTGTCGATGTTCGACTGATCGATATCGACCCCGACTGGAAGGTCTATGGTGCAGGGATCACCATCACCGGACCCACGCTGCGCGTGATGGACCGGTTGGGCATCCTTCCGGCGGTGCTGGAGGAAGGTTATGCCGCCGACGGCCTGCTGGCCTGCCGCTCCGATGGTTCGGTCATCGCGGAGATAGAAACCACCCACGACGGCGCTGGCAGCATTCCAGGCGCGGGGGGCATTATGCGTCCGGTGCTCCACCGGCTGCTGGCCAAAGAGATTGACGAGGCCGGCATCGAGGTGTCGCTCGGGCTGTCAGTGAGCGAACTGGGCGGAGACGCTCCCCGGCGCGTGCGCTTCAGCGATGGGAGTGAAGGCCGCTATGACCTGATCGTCGGAGCCGACGGCATATTTTCTCAAACGCGACAGCACCTTTTCCCGGACCTGCCAGCGCCGCATTACGTCGGGCAGGTCTGCTGGCGGCTGATGACCGAGCGTCATCCCGACATCACGCGGCGCACATATTATCTGGGAGGGCCGATGAAGGTGGGCATGAACCCGGTGGCGCGCGACCGGATGTACATGTTCCTGCTCGAACCGCTGGCTGCATTCGCCCGCATCCGCGATGCCGATCTGCACATCCGGCTTGCCCAGCTCATGTCCAGCTATGGCGGCGTTGTCGGCGAACTCCGGGAGGCGTTGTCGCCCCAGTCCAGTATTGTGGTCCGACCATTGGAAACCGTCTTCTGTCCGCAGCCCTGGTACAAGAACGGTGTGATATTGATCGGCGATGCTGCCCATGCCACCACGCCCCAACTTGCCTCGGGCGCGGGCATGGCGATGGAAGACGGGGTCGTCCTGGGGGAATGCGTGGCCCAAGCCGCTACTCTCGATGATGCACTCGAAGCCTTCATGAGGCGCCGGTACGACCGGTGCGCGCTGGTGGTGGAGAAATCCCTGACCCTGGGCAAGCTCGAAAAGTCAGGCAGTCCGCCGATCGAGCAGATCCGGGTCGTCGAAGCCGCTTTGCAGCAGTTGAACAAGCCCTATTGAGCGACCGATGTTCGTCCGAAACAACGGCCAAAGCCATCATGTCCTTGTCGCCGGCGACCGATCTCGCCCGGCAATCGTATTGCTGCACTCGCTGGGCAGCTCTGGGCTGATCTGGGGACCGCAGATCGCGGATCTATCGGCTGATCATCTGGTGATCTGTCCGGACTTGCGGGGTCATGGGCTGACACCGCCCTCGACCGTACCGGTCACCATCGATCTGCTTGCCAGCGACATTGTTGGAATGCTCGATGCTCTCGGAATCGACAGATTCCGGCTTGCCGGCCTGTCGATCGGCGGGATGGTGGCACAGGCGGTCGCGGCGCGATGTGCCGGCCGCGTCGGGGGCATGGCCATATTTGACAGCTCGATCGCGTCGCTGGACCCGCCAATGTGGCGTGCACGTGCGGACAAGATCCGCAACGAAGGTCTCGACAGCATTGCAAAGAGCGTTCTGTCACGCTGGGTTACGCCGGAGGACATGGCCACCCCCGAAACGGCGGGACTGGCCCGCATGCTGGCGCAAACCCAGGACGAGGGGTATGCCGCCGGATGCGACGCCCTGGCGGTCGCCGACTGCCGGATGGGGAGCGCGGCATTGGCAATCCCGGTCGTCGTTGCCGTGGGGGAGTTTGATACCGCAACACCGTTGGCCGCGTCAGAGATGCTTGCGTCATCCATTCCTGACGCCCGCCTGCGCATAGTCAGGGGAGCTGCGCACATCCCCACTCTGCATCAAGCAGACCAGGTGATCGGTATCCTTCGGGACATGCTGGCACTTTGAAGCGTACTTGCCTAACCGGCCTGCAGGGCCCTCGGGGCAACCGAAGACCCAACCTGCTGCAGCGAGGCTTCGCGATAATGGCTCGGGGTAACACCAAAATGGGCGCGGAATTGCCGGCTGAAATGAGCAGCCTCCTTGAACCCCCAATCGAAGGCAATGCCCGACACAGGCTTGTGCCGCAGCACGGGATTGCGCAATTCGCTGGCGATGCGGTCAAGCCGTTCACGCCAGATCCAGCGGTTGAGGCTGGTGCCGCTGTGCTTGAAAATGGCATGGACCTGACGGACCGACATGCCCACTTCGCGGGCAACGAAGGAACAGTCGAGATCGCTGTCGGCCAGATTACGGCGCACGGCGGCCTTGATTCTTTCGAGGTTTCGTTCGACGGGCAGGTCGAAGGACGGGGCGATGGGAAGAGTAGTCACCATCGACACGGCCAGAAGGTTCGCCAGGCTGGCGGCAAGTCTGGTCACCGTCTCGGGAGGATGGTTCCACGCCTGCTCGAAGATGCTGTGGATCAGGCTGCGGCAGGTCAGACCGATCCCGCGGTCGCAATCGAGCGCCGTCGCCGTATAGTAGCCGCGCTCGGGAAACACATCCTGCCAGAACTGAGAATCAAGGTAGATCGAGCGCGTCCAGATGTCGCCGGTTTCAATCTCGAATGGCTGGGACGTGTCGATGAAGAACAGGTTGTTGGCGCCGATATGGGCTTCCCGACCATTCTGTCGAACGATGGCCTCGCCTTCCATCTGGTAGGACACCAGAAACGTGTTTCCCGACCCCGCGGCGGGGCGGCCACTGCGCAACCGCGTGGAGTGGGGGCTGAACCGGATGTCGGCCAACTGCACGCGGTCCGCCGCATAGCTACGCAAAATCTCGCCCTCATAGGGCCTGGCACCCACCGAGGCGAGCTCAAAACGCGTATTCAGCAGGCCATTCATCTGGCGCTGGAAACGAGCGCCAGATGCGCGAAGCACCGACGGTTTCATCTCTTCAGGATGCATTTTTCCTCACCTCGCGGCAGGTTCTCACAGAAAGATTGCAAGGGCAATCGGCCGCCTGGAGAGACGCGAACGCACTCACCGACCCAGGAGCAAAACTCATGCAGGACCTTATCATCATGGTGGCGCCCAATGGTTCGCGTCGGGGCAAGCAGGACCATCCGAAATTGCCTGTCACACCAGACGAACTGGCTGACGAGGCCCATGCATGTCAGGCCGCAGGGGCAAGCGCCATTCATCTGCATGTGCGCGACCAGGCGGGACGGCACAGCCTTTCTCCCGACGCCTATCGCACTGCAATTGACGCCATCCAGGCGCGGTGTGGCTCCACCATTGTGACCCAGGTCACCACCGAAGCCGCCGGCCAGTTCGATCTCACCCAGCAGATTGCCCTGGTCAACGATCTGCGGCCAGCCGCGATATCGTTCTCCCTCACCGAGATGCTCCGTAATGGCGAAGTTTGCGCGTCCGCCTTCCTGCACCGCGCAGCACAAATGGGAACGGCCATTCAGTTTATTCTCTATACGCCCGAGGAGGTGCGGCTGCTCGCCCGCCTCTGGGAGACCCCGGGGTTCGGGATACCGCCGCGCCCGGTGCTGATCCTGGTCGTCGGGCGGTACTCGGGCAGCCAGGAATCCTCGATTGCTGAATTTGATCAACTTCATACCGCGCTCACTCAAACGGGACTGGTCCGGACCTGTGTTTGGATGACCTGCGCGTTCGGCAGGAGTGAACTGGCGTGCCTGGAACGCAGCATCGCACTTGGCGGACACGCCCGGGTCGGTTTCGAGAACGCCATTGTCGATGCAGCCGGAAACCTGGCGCGCGACAATGCCGAACGGGTCTCACTGGTGACGGAGATCGCCGCGCGTCATGCCCGGCCACTGGCCGGCGTCCAGAGCTGCGCCAAGCTTCTCGGCATGAGGCAGCTCGGCGCGGTATTGGCCTGACCTTAGCGAGCCAGCCATGGAAACAAACGGCGCTCGCCGATCAGGAGAACCTGGTTGATGGTAAAGCCGATCGCGCCGATGACCAGCAAGGCAGCATAGAGATCGGCGCTGCGGTAGGACCTTTGCGCCATGAAGATATCGTAGCCTACGCCCTGCAGCGACGCCTGCATCTCGGTGACGACGGTCAGGATCAGCGCCAATGCCAGCCCGGTGCGCAGGCCCGGAAAGATGTCGACAAAGGCTGAGGGCAGCGAAACGGTCCAGAAAGCGCGCCACCGCCCCATTTCAAGCACCGCGGCAACTTCCCGGAGCCCCGCCGGCACGTTGCGGAAACCGTGGACTGTGTTGAGCAGCACTGGCCACATCGAGCCGAAGGCAATGACTGCCACCGACATGGACTCGTTGAGACCAAAGACCAGAATTGCAACCGGAATGACCGCCGAGGCGGGCAGCGGGCGCAGCGCCTCCAGAGTGGGCATGAGCAACCGGTCGACGAGGCGGGAGTTGCCGATCGCCGCGCCCAGAAGGATGCCGATGACTGAGGCCAGCAGCCAACCGCCCAGCATGCGGGCAATGGTGGCTCCGATACTGCCGAAAAGCGAACCGTCGGCAAACCGTCGACCGATGACCGCGAAGGCGTCGATCGGTCCGATGAAGAAGCTGGATCGGCTCGGACCGAAACGCACCAACAATTCCCAGGCGGCAAGGAAGGCGAGTGAAAACAGCACCATTGCTGCCATGCGCCAGATAATGTCGAGCGCGCGCATCAGCTGCTCCTTGGGACAGATAGCCGATCGAGCTGGCTCGAAAGGGCGCCGGCAATCATCCCCAGCACGGCCAGCCAGACAATGAGCGCATACATCAGGTCCGTCCTGAAGGTCTGCTGGGCCAGGATGAGCGCGTAGCCAAGTCCTCGCGGGTTGACGAGAATCTCAACGGTCACAGCGACTACCAGAGCAAAGCCGATGGCAATCCTTAGCCCAACGACGACACGGCCGAAGACGGCGGGGATGATGATGGTCCACAGGCGCTCGATAGCGGTCATTTCCAGGGTGGCCGCGACTTCAAGCAGGCGCGGCTCGATCCGCCGGGTGGCGGCGAGTGTGGCGATCATCACCGGCCAGCAGGTGGCATAGGCCACGATCGTGCTCTCCATAGTTAGGCCAAAGCCGAAAATGAGCAGGGCAAGTGGGGTGAAAGCGATAGCCGGGATTGCACGCAGCATTTCCAGCGTGGGCCGGCTAGCCAATTCTACCAGCCGCTGCAGGCCAAGGAATATTCCCAGCGTTACACCGATAAGGGTTCCGGCGAAGAGACCCAGGCTGGCGGCCTCTAAAGTCTGGTAGGTGGCGGTCACTAGGCTCCCGTCAGCGGCAGCAATGGCGCCGGCACGCAATATCGCCGAGGGACGTGAGAATGTCGTTTCATCAATGGCGCCTACAGCAGAGCCGAGCTCCCAGCCTGAGAGCAGAGACACTGGGACGATCGCGGATATGAGATGAGAGTTCATGCTTGCCGCCATCCCTGTGCGGTGGGCTGGACCGAAGCCGACGAAGACTGTCCGGTCCAGCGGCCAATCTTCAACTACTCTGCGGCGAACACCAATTCGCCTGTGTCGATATCGGAGCGGACGAGGTCGAACTCGCGCGAAATCGAGACGTAGTAGTCGAAATCGCCGGGGAGAATCTCCGTCCGCCAGTCCGGTGTGAAATTGGTGGTGAAAGGCAAATGCTTGGCACCCATTTCGTTGGCCGCATCGCGATTTTCGATGATCCAGGGAATGCTCTCCTCCAGGCATGTCCGGAACGCAGCCACGGCTTCGGGGTGGTCTTTGGCCCACGCACCGGAGGCACTCCAGAACGCCATGATTGCGCCATCTGCGGCGTACGAGAAGAACTCCCCGGCATTGCGCTCGGCAATACCACCGGCAACCAGTCCACCCAGTACGGGCTGGATTGCAACGACCGCGTCCACGGTCGAAGACTTCATCATTTCCGCCATACGGGGCAAGGGAACCTCGATGAACGTGACCTCATTGGGATCGACACCGGTTTGCGTCAACCACTTGCGAAACACCAGATCGGCCACTGACATGATGCCAGGCACGCCGACTTTTAGTCCTTTCAACTGCTCGGGTCCGGTGATCTTGAGATCGGGCCGGGTCACCAGGCTTATGCCTTCATTGCCCGCCTGCATGATCGTGGCGCCAGCCACTGCCACAAGGTCCACGCCGTTCTCGACCGCTGGCAGCAGGATGGTTGGCGTACTCATCCCGATCTGCAGCGATCCCGACAGCAGTGCCGGTGGCACATTAGTGGCGATCGGGATGACGGTAAGGCTCGAGGCATAGCCGGCCTCGGCCAGACATCCGCTTTCATGCGCCACGATCGCCGGCAGCATGTCGATCGAAGGCGGGAATCCGATATTGAGCGGCTCCTGCGCGAGTGCACTCGGCATTGTCCCGATCAGAGCGGCAATGGCCGCGACAGTCGTATATCCAGGTTTCATTGTTCCTCCCCCTGTAGTGTCCGGGCTTGCCCCCGGTGGCATGCTAGCAGTCAGTGGCCGACGATCAGTCCGTGAAGCAGATGGCGCTTTTCCAGAAACTCTGCAGCTTCCCGCGTGCCGAGTTGATGACGTGGGCGCTCGAGGCCTATGTCCAGCGTGGTCAGAATGCGCCCTGGGTTTGACCCCAGGGCCAGTACGCGGTCACCCAGATAGATCGCCTCCTCAAGATCATGGGTTATGAAGATCACGGTGATGCTCTCGCGAGCTGCCAGGCTCATGAGTTCATCCTGCAAGGATTGGCGCGTCATTGCGTCTAGCGCGCCAAATGGTTCGTCCATCAACAACAATCGGGGTTTCTGAGCCATGCAGCGCGCGATCTGCACCCGCTGCTGCATGCCGCCGGACAGTTCAGACGGATACCTGTGGGCCGCAGCGGCCAATCCGGTCACGGTCAGGAGTTGATCAACCCTTTCGTCGATCTCCGAACGGTTCATGGTCTTGGTGGCCATGCCCAGTTGAATATTGGCGCGAACGGTTCGCCAGGGCAGCAACGCTCTTCCATAATCCTGGAAAACCATCGCTCGCTCTCTTGCGGGGCGCAGGACTGGCGATCCTTCGAAGAGGATGCTTCCCGACGTCGGACGCTGCAGCCCGGCAATCTGGCGCAACAGGGTTGTCTTGCCGCAACCCGAGGCGCCAACGATGCAGAAGATTTCGCCGGTTCCAACCTCGAAAGAGATGTCCTCGAAGACAACATGCCGCTTCGCGCCCTCGCCAAATGCCATGGCAGCGCCCCGGACCTGGACAGCAACCGGGCGAATGGATTGGTCCGAGCGTATCCGGTGGGTATCGCTGATATGGGCAATGCTGCCACCCGATGCCAAGCTGACTCCCTCCATCCCAGTAGTGCCGCCTCGAGTGGCACCCACGGGTGTCTCACCTCTATCCGATGTGCCACGGACGATCTGACCGCAAGATAGCACCCGAACTGGATCAGCACCTCTTGGGAATGAGGCTAGTGGCCACGCCCCAGGCGGTCTTGCTTGTTTGCGCACAATCGCTGGCCCCTTCGCGCAGCCTCACGGTCCGAAGCGTTGGGTTGCGCCCTCGTTGCGCCTGCCTTGTGGAGCCCTGGCGGGCCATCGTGGTCGGTTTTGGGTAGGAGGCGTTGATTGTCTCCCGAGACCGCAAAACGCCTTATTTCGGTCGCTCGGCAGCCTTGGCCGCGGACTGACGGGTCTTGCCAAAACTGCAGCAGCATCGCGCCGCTTGATGTGGTGACCAATCTCGCTGGCACCGTGATTTCGCAAGCTCTTCGGCTTGCTCCAGCATAAGGGTCGTGCGGTCAACGACCACTTTTCCATTGGGTGCCGCTTGCATTCGATGCCTGACGCGTTCTCGTCCACTTATGGAGTAATGACGCGGTTCAGGATTTAGCGGTAGTCTGGCCAGGCAGGACGCAAATATGCACCTGCAAGGGAGGGCGTGTGGCTGGGCGTCGCAGATCGAGATGGTATTTTGGCATCGCGGCCGTTGTGCTGGTCGGCGGATTGGCCGCCGTCGCCTATGTTCTGGCCTATGAGGCCGGCATGGATCGGCTTTCAGGGCAGTTGCGCGATCGGCTGACCCTGTCGCAGCGCGCTGTCGAAAGCGAGATCGAACGTTTCGCCTATCTGCCCCAGGTCTTGGGCGAGGATAATCGCGTGCTCGCCCTGTTGTCCCGGCCTTCGGATGAGCGCGTGGAACTGGTCAATGCTTATCTGGCCAATGTCGCCGGGCATGCCCAGGCAGACGCCGTCTACCTGATTGACCGGGACGGATTGACCCTGGCGGCCTCCAACTGGGACCTCCCCAGCTCCTTTGTGGGCCATAATTACAGTTTCAGGCCCTATTTTTCCGATGCGCTCGCGTTGGGTCGGGGTGCTTACTATGCTGTGGGCGTGACCACCGGCGTGCCGGGCTATTTCCTTTCCAGCCGCATTGATGGGCCAGACGGGCCGCTGGGCGTGGCTGTCGTCAAGGTCGACATGTCTCCGCTCGAGCGCGTCTGGGCGGAGGCGGGAGAAATGACCGGCGTGGCTGACAGCGCGGGCATCGTCTTTTTGACCGGTGTGCCCAATTGGCGCTATCGCCCGCTTTATGCCCTCTCAGAAACCGACAAGGCGGAAATCCAGGCGGAGCGCCGCTATGACGGCAACGATGTATTTTCCCGGGCGCCGCTGGTCGACGCACTGGAGAGCTCAGGCCTCACATTCGTAAGTCAGGACGGGTTGCCGCGCCTGGCGATGAACACAGCTCTCATCGCGCCCAAGGGATGGCGGCTGTTCAGTGCCCTGCCCGCTGCGCCGGTTCGCGATCAGGCCCAGTTGGTGGCGGGCGTGGTGGGCCTGCTCACCCTCGTCTGCCTGTTGCTGGGTCTTTATGGCTATCAGCGGCGGCAGTTGACGCGTTGGAAGCTCGAGCAGAACACCGTATTGGAGCGTCGCGTCGCCGAACGCACCGGTGCGCTGGCGCGCGAGGTGGAAGAGCGCAAGCGCGCGGAAGGCGAGTTGCGCCTGACCCAGGACAGCCTGATCCATGCCGCCAAGCTGGCGGCCCTGGGACGCATGTCAGCGGCCATCGTGCATGAAGTCAGCCAGCCGCTCTCGGCGCTGGACAATACTCTCGCAGCGGCGAGCCTGCACGCGCGTAACCAGAACACGGAAAAGTCCACTGCCTCTATCCAGGCCGGCCGGGACCTGCTCAAGAGAATGCAGCGTACCATCAAGAATTTGCGGACATTTTCATCGCGCGCAAAGAGTCTGCCCAGCGAACCCATCGCCTTGGGTCAATCCATCATGGAGGCACTCGACATCGTCGCCCCCCGGGCCAGGGAGCGTGGCGTCACGCCAATTTTGGAAAGCTCGGACACCGCGATAGCGGCCGCCGTGAATGCCGTGCGCATCGAGCAGGTCTTCATCAATCTTCTGATCAACGCAATCGATGCGACAGCCAGCATGGGCAATTCCCAGGTCTCTGTCAGGTTGAGACAGTCCGGCGATATGGCGCTGGTGGAATTCTGCGACGCAGGACCGGGCATCCCGCACGACATCGCCGACCAGATCACCGAGCCCTTCTTCACAACCAAAGCAACCGGCGAAGGGCTGGGCCTGGGTCTTTCCATATCCCGGGCGATCCTGGAGGATTACAAGGGCACACTGGCCTTTTCATCGGCGCCGGGCGGCGGGACATGCGCGACGGTTTCTCTCCCGCTGGCGCCCCGGCCGGCCAAACTTGAGCCTGCCAAATGACCCGCGGCCGGATTGTCTTCGTCGACGATGAACCCGATCTGTGCGCTGCCGCAGCCGACTGGCTCGATGCCAGCAGCTTTGCGGTCCAGACTTTCAGCGATCCCAGAGAAGCGCTCGAGAGCATCGATGGTACGGCCTGCGATTGCGTGGTCTCGGATATGCGCATGCCCGGCCTTTCCGGCCTCGACTTGCTGCGCGAAATCCGCCAGCGCGAGCCCGAACTGCCGGTTATCCTGCTGACGGGCCACGCAGATGTGCCCCTGGCCGTGGAGGCCATTCAGGCCGGCGCCTATCACTTTCTCGAAAAGCCATATGATGCCGACCAACTGGTCTCCATTCTCGACAATGGCGTCGAGCGGCGACGGCTGAAGCGTGAAATAGAACGGCTGCAACGCGGGGCGGACGATCTCGATGCAAGGCTGATCGGCATATCGCCGGTCATGGCTGCCGTCCGCCGCTCGGTGCAGCGCCTCGCCGATATCGACGTGGATGTGCTGATCACCGGCGAAACCGGCACTGGCAAGGAAGTCGTTGCCCGAGCCCTCCACGATTTTGGCCACCGCCGCGCCGCACCGTTTGTGGCCATCAATTGTGCGGCCATTCCCGAAACGATCTTCGAAAGCGAATTGTTCGGGCATGAGCGGGGCGCGTTTACGGGGGCGCAGGGGGCGCGACAGGGTCGGGTTGCCTATGCCTCAGGTGGAACGGTGTTTCTTGACGAGATCGAATCCATGCCATTGGCCCTGCAGGCCAAGGTGCTGCGCATCATCCAGGAGCGGGTGGTCGAACCGATCGGCTCCAACCAGCAAATACCGGTCGATGTCCGCTTCATCGCCGCGACCAAGGTCGATCTCAGGGTCGAAAGCGAGGCCGGACGGTTCCGGCCCGATCTCTACTTCCGCCTGGCCACCATCGATCTCCCGCTGCCTCCACTGCGCGACCGGCCCGAGGACATTCCGCTGCTCTACAATGTCTTTGCGCGCCGCGCCGCCGAGCGGCACAGCCTCCCCTTCAAGGAACTGCCCCTGGAGTTCAGCCTGAACCTGTCGCACCAGCGCTGGCCGGGCAATGTGCGCGAGCTCAAATCCTATGCCGAGCGCATGGTGATCGGGCTCGAATCCCCGGCCCTGACGCCCGCAGCTTCAGGCAGCCTACCCGAGCTGGTGGCCGCCTATGAAGCCAGGGTCATTAGCGGGGCGCTTCAAGCCAGTGGGGGTGCCACCGCCGAGGCGGCAGAGCGCCTGGGCGTGCCGCGCCGTACGCTCAACGAGAAGATCGCCAAATATGGCTTGCGGCCCGAGCCCGAGCTTGGCGAAACTTCGCCAGGCTGACAGGCTCGCTGGCGAAGTTTCGCCCGGGCGCGATCGAAAAGGTCAATGATTTCAATGCCGCCAGCTTGGCACGGGGATTGCTCCTAGGTGGACGGGACACCGCAATGACCGGTGCCCGCCAAACCTATTGGGAGGAAATCGATGACCAAAATGATGACGCGCCTGGGCGCGGCAGCCCTGCTTTGCACCGCCCTGGCCACGCCGGCCGTCCATGGCCAGGAATTCATCAATGTCCTGACCGGCGGCACGTCGGGCGTCTATTATCCGCTGGGCGTTGCGCTCAGTGAAATCTACGGCGACGGGATCGAAGGGTCGCGGACCCAGGTGCAGTCAACCAAGGCCTCGGTCGAAAACCTCAACCTTCTCGCCCAGGGACGCGGCGAAATCGCCTTTGCCCTCGGCGACTCGGTTGCGCTGGCCTGGGCCGGCAGCGAAGAAGCTGGCTTTCCGCAGCGCCTGGAGGGCCTCCGGGCCATCGCGGCCATCTATCCAAACTATGTGCAGATCGTAGCCGACGCCGCCTCCGGAATCGAAACGCTGGAAGACCTGCCGGGTAAATCCATGTCGGTGGGCGCGCCCGCTTCCGGCACTGAGCTCAATGCTCGCGCCATTTTCGGAGCCGCCGGACTGAGCTATGAGGATCTTGGCCGGGTGGAATACCTGCCCTATGCCGAATCTGCCGAACTGATCAAGAACCGCCAGCTCGACTCCACCTTGCAGTCCGCGGGTCTGGGCGTGGCCTTCATCCAGGATCTGACGGCCACCCATGAGATCAACATCGTGGCTATTCCAGCCGAGACGGTCGTGCAGATCGGCGAACCCTATGTTCCTGCCATCATCCCGGCCGGCACCTATAACGGGCAGGACGAGGACGTACCAACCGCTGCCATCGGCAATATCCTTGTGTCCCACGAGGGCGTGAGCGAGGAGACCGCCTATCAGATGACCAAGCTGCTGTTTGAAAATCTCGACCGCATGCGGGCCGCACACAGCGCCGCTGAAAGCATCGACATCAACGCCGCGATCAAGGGCCTGCCCATTCCGCTGCATCCGGGCGCGGAACGCTATTACCGCGAACAGGGCATCATTCAATAATGCCTATCGGACCCGCCGCCTCCATCGGCGGGTCCGCACATTGCTCTTCTGGGAGGAAAGAGACCTATGACCCAACCCGGTGACATTCGGGCCGATGCCCTTGCCCATCAATCCGAGGAAGAGATTGCCGAAGGCCTGCCGCCGGGCTTCGGCCCGGGAATCACTGGCAAGATCGCCTTCGGTACCGCCATTGCCTTTGCCCTCTTCACCCTCTGGACGGCGGCTTATGGCGCGCTGCCCAGCCAGGTCGTGCGGGCCATGCATGTGGGTTTTCTGCTGCTTCTGACCTTCGGTCTGGTGGCAAATCTGGTGGCCAAAACAGCACCGGCCAAGGCCCTGTTCTGGGCGCTGGGCGTGGCCGGCTTCCTGACGGGCATCTATAATTGGATATTCTATGCGGACCTGATCCGCCGTACCGGCTTCCTCACCACCATGGATCTGGTCGTCGGCACCACCGCCGTCGTGCTGGTCTTTGAAGCGGCGCGCCGCATCCTGGGTTGGCCGCTCGCGCTCATTGCCGGCATCTTCCTCGCCTACTGCTTCTTCGGGCAACATCTGCCCGCGCCGCTGATCCATCGCGGCTACGATTTCGAACTGATCGTGGAGCATTTCGGTTTTGGTACCGAAGGCATTTACGGCACGCCGATCTATGTGTCGGCGGCCTATATCTTCATTTTCGTGGTCTTTGCCGCCTTCCTCGAACGGGCCGGCATGCTCAAGCTGTTCAATGACTTCGCCCTCGGGCTGGTCGGTGGAACGCGGGGTGGCCCGGCGCAGGTAGCGGTTCTGTCTTCGGCGTTGATGGGCACAATATCGGGTTCTGGTGTCGCCAATGTCGTGGCGTCCGGGCAATTCACCATCCCGCTGATGAAGCGCTTCGGCTACCGCTCTGCCTTTGCCGGCGGGGTCGAGGCCACGGCCTCGATGGGCGGGCAGATCATGCCGCCGGTCATGGGCGCAGTGGCCTTCATCATGGCCGAAACGCTCAATGTGCCCTATGCCGCCATCGTGCAGGCCGCGATCATACCGGCCCTGCTCTATTTTGCAGTCTGTTTCTGGATGGTGCGCCTGGAAGCGGGGCGACTTGGCCTCAAGGGCATGTCCAGGGAGCAGCTGCCCAATCCCTGGCGCGCGGTCAAGGAACAATGGCCATTGATCCTGCCTCTGGCAGCGTTGATCTATCTGCTCCTGGCTGGCTACACACCCGTCTTTGCCGGAACGATGGGGCTGGCCCTGGTGGTGGTGCTGATCCTGGGCACGCCGCTCGCCGCCCGTATCGGGCCAATGGCCTTCCGGATTGTCTTCTGGGTCGCCCTGGGCCTGGCCGCCGCTTCCTTCGCCTGGGTCGGGGTCAACCTGCTGTTTGCGGTAATCCTTGGCCTGATCCTGGCCTGTACCGCCTTCAAGGGCGGCCGAGAAACCCTGGCCATCTGCCGCGATGCACTGGCTCAGGGTGCGCGCAACGCCCTGCCCGTCGGTGTCGCCTGCGCGGTGGTGGGCGTGGTGATCGGCACTCTGACGCTGACCGGCATTGCCTCGACCTTCATCAGCGCCATCATTAGCATCGGGGAAAGCAATCTCTTCCTCTCGCTCGTCCTGACCATGCTGACGTGCCTCGTGCTCGGCATGGGCATTCCCACCATCCCCAATTATATCATCACCTCTTCGCTGGCCGGCCCAGCCTTGCTTGACCTGGGCGTGCCACTTCTGGTCAGCCATATGTTCGTCTTCTATTTCGGTATCATGGCCGACCTTACCCCGCCGGTTGCCCTGGCCTGCTTTGCGGCGGCGCCCATCGCCAAGTCCAGCGGTCTCAAGATCTCGCTCAACGCCATAAAACTGGCCGCGGCCGGGTTCGTGATCCCGTTCATGGCCGTGTTTACGCCATCCCTGATGCTGCAGGAGGGCGGCTGGATGGCCGAGGCTTATGGCTATCCGGTGGAGGTCGCCTATGTGATCTTCAAGGCCTGTGTGGGTATCGGGCTGACCGGCGTGGGCCTGATTGGCTTCCTCTTTGTCAGAGCCAGTGTGGTGGAACGCGCCGCCTTCCTCGCGGCTGGCATCACGCTGATCCTGGCGCTGCCCCTGACGGACGAAATCGGCTTCGCCATGGGACTGGCTCTTGTGGGCTACCAGGTCTGGCGGATGCGCAAGGCGCGCCAGAGTGTTGCGGGGCAAGCCCAATGAGCCTCTGCATCGCCGCAAGCGGGAAGCTTATCGCGCTTGCGGCGACCGCTTTTTCGCTCAACTGGACCCATTCGGTTGAAAAAACCATCTGGTCGGAAAGCTGGATCGCGGAGGGGGGCGCACTCAGGGTCGTTGAAGCGAGCGTGGAAGGCTCGGGTGCCGGGATCGGCCTTCCAGACAACGCCGTCCTGCGGGATGGACGATGGGTCTATTCGCCTCAGCTTGCGCCGGTCGAGACGATTATTCTCGCGGCGTCCGGCGCGACCGTTTCACCCTGGACTCTCTGCACGCCGGCTGCCTGCCTCGATCTTGGGGGTGAGTCAGCTGAGCCCATACATATCTGGGCTTCGGAGAGATGCGAGACGGAGTAGGTGCACCTCGGCTGGATCCCAGGACCGGCTCGGTTGACCGCTTTGCGGGAACGCCCGCGGCCAGCGAAGCCGTCCTTTGCGATCGTCGCAACGGCGTCCGATGGTCGGGGTGGCACCGTTACCGAAACATTCGGCATCGAAGTGGAACAGCTTGATCTGCCGCAACGCCGGCCGATCCCAGTGCTGACAATAGCGGTCTCACCGGGGATGCTTTCTCCGTCGTCTTGCGGCAGCAACTTTTGCAGACGACAATATTGTGGCTTGTCTTTGAAAAACCGCGAGGTGGATATCAGCGGCGGTGGAACGGGGTAGCCGAGCCGCCTTTGACGTCTATCGCGTCATGCCCCCCGCGGCTGCAACGCCAGATGAGTGGTGCGATGTCTTCCGCTTGGGGAAGCAAAGACTGATTGGTCTAAGGTCCATTGCAGCCAACCCACTGCGTTTTCACCGCTTGAGAGCAGGAGAAATATTGGCGCACCCGACAGGATTCGAACCTGTGACCTCTGCCTTCGGAGGGCAGCGCTCTATCCAGCTGAGCTACGGGTGCAGGCCGGAATCGGGCGCGGGGCCCGGTGGAACGGGCGCAAACTAGTCGAAGCCCCGCGTCTGCGCAACCGGGCAAATGCGGGCCTTGACGGATTAGGTCACTCGTCCTAATTCTCCTGGACCCGGGCCAGGACTGGCCAAATGAACGATGTCTGAACGCGGAAAGCAGCTGATGCGCGGCGCCGAGACGAAAGCCGAGATCATCGCGGTGGCGGACCGGCTCTTCTACCAGGGCGGGTTCGAGCACACCTCCTTTGCCGAGATCGCGGCGGCGGTGAACATCGCCCGCGGCAATTTCTATTACCACTTCAAAAGCAAGGACGAGATCCTGGCGGCGGTGATCGCGCGGCGGATGGCGAGCACCACGGCCCTGCTCGAAAGCTGGCGGCGCGAGATCGACAGCCCGCGCGCGCGGCTCTCGGCCTTCGTCAATATCCTGGCGGCCAATGGGGACAAGATCATGCGCTATGGCTGCCCGGTGGGCTCGCTGGCCACCGAATTGAGCAAGCTGATGCATGCGGCGCGCGAGGCGGCGGTCGGGCTGTTCGACCTGTTCCGCGATTTCCTCGCCGAGCAGTTCGCGGCCCTGGGCTGCGCCAAGGCCGAGGCGCTGGCGCTGCACCTGCTGATGCGCAGCCAGGGCGTGGCCGTGCTCGCCACCGCCTATCGCGACCCCGATTATGTGGCGGCGGAAATGGCGGCAATGGAAGACTGGATCGACCGGGAAATTGCCCGCGGCACTGCTGCCAGGGCCTGACAGGAGGGCAAGAGGATGTTCGTGGTGTTGCTGAAACCGGCCGCGGCGCGGGCGCGGGCCGGAGACTTTCTGGCCGGGCACAAAGCCTGGCTTGAACAGGGGCTGGCCGATGGGGTGTTTGCACTGTGGGGGAGCCTCAAACCCGATGGTGGCGGGGCGATCCTGGTGCGCGGGCTCGACCGGGCGGCGCTGATGGCGCGCATCGACGCGGTGCTCGATGCCGTGGTTACCATGCCGCGCGAGCGCGACAAGTTCGCCGAGGACGTTGCGTCGATGCGTGCCCGCATCGAGCGCGAAAAGCCGGCGAAGAGCGTATTCGACGCGAAGCTGGCGCGCGGCGGGCTGATGGATTGCGAGTTCGCCTCGCAGTTCCTGGTGCTGTCGGGGCTGAAGAGGATCGCGGGCGAAACCATGCTGGAGACGCTGGCGCGGGCGCGAGGCGAGGGGATGCTCGCGCGGGCGGATGCGGAATG
>NZ_CAJXJS010000052.1 GCF_913055165.1 uncultured Devosia sp. | reverse complement strand
GGTCGTCAAGGCCAAGGAAGCGCTGGCATATCTGGAAAGCGTGGACACCGTGACCCACGCCCGCGTCACCGCTTAAAACCTACCAGCTCCGCTGAGGTCAAAAATTGCGCCTTGCGCCGCCCGGAAGGGCTGGCGCAGGGCGTTTTGTTTTGGTCTAACACCGCCCGCAAGTCCGTCCGAATTCGAGAACAAAAATGTCCCTGGAAGCCCAGATAGAAACCCTGCGCAGCGAACTGTCCGCAGCCATTGCTGCCGCCGACAATGAAGCGGCGCTCGACGCCGTCCGCGTAGGCGCCCTGGGCAAGAAGGGCTCGGTCTCGGCCCTGCTGGCCACGCTCGGCTCCATGGCGCCGGAAGAGCGCAAATCGGCCGGGCCGGCCATCAATGGGCTGAAGAACGAGATCGCCGGGCTGATCGAAACGCGCAGCGGCGGATTGAAGGCCGCAGCGCTCGAAGCCCGGCTGGCCGCCGAAACCGTGGACGTCACCCTGCCGCTCAAGCCGGCCCCCACAGCGCGCGGCCGCATCCACCCGATTTCCCAGACCATCGACGAAATCACCGCCATCTTCTCGGACATGGGGTTCTCCATCGCCGAAGGGCCCGACATCGAGACAGACTATTTCAATTTCACCGCGCTCAACTTCCCTGAAGGCCATCCGGCGCGCGAAATGCACGACACCTTTTTCATGAAGCCCGGCCCGGACGGGGTGAAGAAAGTGCTGCGCACGCACACCTCGCCGGTGCAGGTGCGCGTCATGCAAAAGACCAATGAAAAGCCGGCCGCGCCCTATATCACCCCGGCCATGGACCCGCCGATCCGCGTGGTCATGCCCGGCCGAACCTATCGCAATGATAGTGACCAGACCCACACGCCCATGTTCCACCAGGTGGAAGGCCTTGTCATCGACAAGTCCTCCCATATCGGCCAGCTGCGCTGGGTGCTCGAAGAGTTCCTGAAAGCGTTCTTCGAAGTACCGAGCGTGACCCTGCGCTTCCGCCCGAGCTTTTTCCCCTTCACCGAGCCCTCGATGGAAGTGGACGTGCAATGCGACCGCTCCGGCTCGGAGGTGAAGATCGGCGAGGGCAATGACTGGCTCGAAATCCTCGGCTGCGGCATGGTGCACCCCAATGTCATCCGCAATGCGGGTCTCGACCCCGATGTCTACCAGGGCTTTGCCTGGGGCATCGGCATCGATCGCATCGCCATGCTCAAATATGGCATGCCGGACCTGCGCGCCTTCTTCGACGCCGACCAGCGCTGGCTGGACCATTACGGATTTAGGCCCCTCGACCTGCCGACGCTGTTTGGGGGGTTGAGCAGCTGACATGGAACTGACTAGCCTCGCCATTTCTGCCGCGGCTTTGGTGGTCTCGGCCACGACATTTTGGTTTACGGTCTTGCGTCGTGGCACGGTTAAGATGACCAAACCAACGCAGGTAGGAATCGGGTTCGGCGACAACGGCAAGAAGAACCAAGTATTTGTTCGAGCTCTGATGTTTGCGACATCAAAGCGTGGAGCAGTTCTGGAAAACATGTTTGCGCGAGTGCGCGCAGGTGAGCGCTCACAGACATTCTCGGTGTGGGTCTATGGGGAACCGAAGTCGATGCTTCGCGGGGCAGGTTTGGTTGTGCCAGAGACTGGAATCGCCGCCAATTTTCACTTCCTGCTACGACCCGATGAACCTGACTTCCAATTGGCTCCGGCCACTTACAAAATTGAGGTGTTTGGTAGGCTGCTGGGACAAACAGGTGAGCAACTTCTGTCCACAAGTGAAATCGCTGTGTCGTCGGGGCTCATAGGGGCGGCCCAAGATCGCGTTGGACTACAATTTGATTGGGCTCCTGACACCGATGCATATGTCGGCCATGTCGCAAAAAGACAAATGGTCATCGACCCAAAGGACGTGGCTGAATTTATTAGCACCTTCGGAACTGAGCCAGGTAGGCAGTAATGGCCACCGCCACCGATACCAAAGCGCCGATCCGCTTCAGCTTCGGGGATTCCCCGGAGCTGGCTGACCGTCTGCTTACGCTGGTGTTGGCGGGCAAGAAGACCGCGACCTGTGGCGCGCTGCGCGACATTGGCGCAAACGAACCCATGCCGGAAGTCGGGCGGCGCGATGTGGTGCTCAATGGAGCCGGCGAAGAGGCCTGCGTCATCGAAACGACCTTCGTCGAGGTGAAACGCTTCGACGATATCGACCCCTCTTTCACCGATCTCGAAGGCGAGGGGCCTTATGCCGAATGGCGGGCTGGGCACGAGGCCTTTTTCGCCCGCAATGGCGGCTTTTCGCCCGACATGGAGATTGTCTGCGAAACCTTCCGGCTAGTGACGGTGCTGCCGGCGGGGCGCGAGGTCTATAATCGCGTTGCCAAGCCGATCTTCATCGTCACCGATATTGAGAGCGATGGGCCGACCCCACTGCACAATTCGATGCTGAGCTTTGCCTCGGTGGCCATCGAGGCCGACGGCACACGCCATGGCGAGTTCGAAGCCGTGCTGACGCCCCGCGCCGACCGCACCACCAATGAAACCACCATGGCCTGGTGGGCGACGCAGCCAGAAGCGTGGCAAGCCGCTACCGAGGGCGCCGAGGACCCGGCAATCGTCATGCCGCGCTTTGCCGACTGGGTGGAAAGCCTGCCCGGCCCAAAGGTCTTCGTGGCCGCGCCGATGATTTTTGATGGTCTCTGGATGGACCATTATCTCGACGAATATGCCGGCACCCGCGCCCTCTCTGGCCCCTTCAAGGGGCGCCAGATATTCCGGGGCGGCGGCATCTGCCTCTACACCATGGCCGGAACCTTGCGCGGCGCGCCCTATCTCGACTGGGGCATGAGCAAGCTGCCGGCCGAGTTCTACGGCCACATCCCCCACACACATCGCGCCATCGACGACGCGCGCGGCTTTGCCAATGTGCTGGTCGAACTCCTCAAACTCTCTTCTGCGCTGCCGCCGATCCAAGGCAGCAAAAGCGACTTCCGCTAAGGACCGAAAGACATGAAATTCACGCTCGACTGGCTCAAGGAACACCTTGAAACCACCGCTTCGGCCGAGGAGATCGGCAAGGCCCTGACCATGATCGGTCTCGAGGTGGAGGGCATTGAAAGCCAGGGCAAGGCGCTCGAAGCCTTTGTCACCGCCCATGTGGTTTCCGCCGAGCAGCATCCCAACGCCGACAAGCTGCGTGTATGTAAAGTCGATGCCGGCACGGGCGAGCTGATCGATGTCGTTTGCGGCGCCCCCAATGCCCGCACCGGGTTGAAGTCGGTGTTCGCTTTCCCCGGCACCTATATTCCGGGCAAGGACATGACCATCGGCAAGGGCAATATCCGCGGTCAGGTGTCGAACGGCATGCTCTGCTCCAATGCCGAGTTGGAGCTGAGCGAAGACCATGACGGCATTATCGAACTGCCCGAGGATGCGCCGATCGGCATGAAATATGTCGACTATGCCGGCATGGATGGCGTGGTGTTCGACATTTCCATTACCCCCAATCGCGGTGACGCCACCGGCGTCTATGGTGTAGCGCGCGATCTCGCCGCCTTTGGCCTCGGCACGCTGAAGAGCACCGATTTCTCGCCGGTTGCGTCCAAGGGCAAAAGCCCGATCGCGCCCCTGCCGCATCAATTTTCGGCTGATGAGCCCAAGGCGATCCGCAAATTTGCCGGGCGCTATTTGAAGGGCATCAAGAACGGCCCATCGCCCGATTGGCTGCAGCAGCGCCTGCGCGCGGTGGGCCTGAGGCCCATCAACACCGTGGTCGATATCACCAATCTGGTCTCGCTCGGCTGGGGCCGGCCGCTGCACGCCTATGACGCGGACAAGGTCGAGGGCCAGATGGTGCTGCGCAATGCGCGTGGCGAGGCCTTCGATGCGCTGGACAACAAGGTCTACACGCTCGACGAAACCATGACCGTCATCGCCGATGACAAGGGCCCACTCTGTCTCGGCGGCATCATGGGCGGTATCCGCTCGGGCGTCACCGATGAGACCACCAATGTCTTCATGGAATGCGCCAGCTGGGATCCGGACCTGATCGCCCAGTCCGGCCGCAAGACCGGCATTGTATCCGATGCCCGCTATCGCCTCGAGCGCTCTGTCGATCCGGCCCTGACCGAGCCCGGCATGGAACTGGCGACCCGCCTCGTGCTGGAGCTGTGCGGCGGCGAGCCGATGGAGCCGGCCACTTCGGGCGAGGATGTGTTCCCCGATACGGTCGTCGAGTTCCCGCTGTCCGAAGTCAAGCGCCTGACGGGGCTCGACGTTTCCGCAGACCGCATCGCGGACATTCTATCCCGTCTCGGCTTTGCCATGGACGGCACCGGCCCGATGCGTTCGGTAAAAGTACCGAGCTGGCGCCCGGACGTGACGCAGAAGGCGGACCTCGTGGAAGAAGTCATGCGCATGGTGGGCGTCGACAATGTGCCGGTGGAACCCCTGCCGCGCCTCACCCATGTCGCCCCGCGCATGCTGACCACCATCCAGAACCGCCGCCGCATCGCTCGCAGGGCCTTGGCCGCACGCGGGTTGGACGAGGCGGTGACCTGGAGCTTCATCTCCCATGAGGACGCCACCCGCTTCGGCGGTGGCAGCGAAGACCGGCAATTGGCCAATGCCATTGCCTCGGACATGACCGACATGCGCCCCTCGCTGCTGCCGGGCCTCATCGCCGGGGCGCGCCGTAACGCCAATCGCGGCTTTGCCGATGTGGCGCTGTTCGAGGTGGGGCAGATCTTCCTTTCGGACCAGCCGGAAGGCCAGCATACTTATGCCTCGGGCGTCCGCACCGGCACGGCAACGCTCAACGGCGCCGGCCGTCACTGGTCGGGCAAGGCGGAGGCCGTCGGCGTCTGGGATGCCAAGGCCGACCTTGCCGCGGTGCTCGACGCCCTGGGTGTCGATATCGAAAAGGTGCAGGTCCTGCCCGAGCCGGCCAGTTGGAGCCATCCGGGGCGCGGCGGGCGTATTGCTCTTGGGCCCAAGGTGACTCTGGGCTGGTTCGGTGAACTGCACCCGGCGCTGAGTGCCGAACTCGACATTGAAGGCCCCGTGGCGGCGTTCGAGATCGATCTTGATGCCATTCCCGAGCCCCGCAAGAAACCCACCAGGACCAAGCCTGCCTTGGATCTGAGCCCCTTCCAGCCGGTGTCGCGCGACTTCGCCTTTGTCATGGATCGCGGCGTCAGTGCCGCTTCCATCCTCAAGGCCGCCCGCGGCGCCGACAAGGCGCTGATCAAGGACGTTGGTATTTTCGACGTTTTCGAAGGCAGCCATGTGGGCGAGGGCAAGAAGTCGGTGGCCATCGAGGTGATATTGCAGCCCAAGGACAAGACGCTGACCGACGAGGAGATTGACAAGGTCTCGGCAGCGGTTGTGGCGGCGGTCACCAAGACGACCGGTGGAGAGCTGCGGAAGTAGCTGCTCCTCCGTCACCCTCCCCATCGCGGGGAGGGTAGCGGCGCTAGGCCGGCGGCCGTAGCAAAGCGAGGGAGGGGGCAACGAGCACCGACTGCATGGCGCACCCCCTCACAACCTCCGCCGTCAAAGGGGGAGGTGCCGGGCCGGCGGTAGATCCGGCAACGCGCCCATTTTGGGGAATAAGAATGTCCCGCACCGACGCCATTCTCAAGCGCCTCAGCCAGCTTCATCCCAAGCTGATCGACCTCAGCCTCGATCGCATGCTGCCGCTGCTCGAAAAATTCGGCAATCCGCAGGACCGCCTGCCGCCGGTCATTCATGTGGCCGGGACCAATGCCAAGGGTTCGACCATCGCCTATCTGCGCGCCTTTCTCGAAGCGGCGGGCAAGCGGGTCCATGTCTATAATTCCCCCCATCTGGTGCGCTTCAATGAGCGTATCCGGCTGGCGGGCAAGCTGGTCGGCACCCGCAGGCTCAATGCCGCACTCGAAGAAGTCGAAGCGGCCAATGGGGGCGCTCCGATCACCTTTTTCGAGGTGACGACCGTCACCGCTTTCAAGCTTTTCGCCGAAACCCCGGCCGATTTTCTGCTGCTCGAAACCGGCATGGGCGGCACCTATGACACCACCAATGTGGTCAGCCACCCGCTGGGGACCATCATCACCCCCATTGACTACGATCATCAGGGATTCCTGGGCAATTCGCTGGGCGAGATCGCCGCGAACAAGGCGGGCATCCTCAAGCGCGGCTCAAGGGCGGTGATGGGCATTCAGCATGAGGAGGCGCGCGCCGTTCTCGACAGGGCCGCGCGGCGGCTGGCCATCACGCCGATCTGGCAGAATGAGGATTTCCACGGCTCTGATCAGGATGGACGGCTGGTCTATCAGGACGAGGACGGCCTCCTCGACCTGCCGCCCCCGGCTCTGCCCGGCCCGCACCAGTTCGACAACGCGGCCCTGGCCATCGCGGCAACGCGCCATTTCGGCCTGCCCATCAATGAGAGGGCCCTTGCAGAAGGGTTGAGGCGGGTCACCTGGCCCGCCCGCATGCAGCCCCTCCGCACCGGCAGGCTGCGCGACCTGCTGTCTCCCGGACACGAACTCTGGCTCGATGGCGGCCACAATCCACATGGCGCGGCGGCCCTGGCCCGCACCATTGCCGCTATGCCGGAAAAGCCGCTGGTGCTGATCATGGGCATGATGAACAACCGTGCCCCGGAAGTCTTTCTCGAAACCTTCCGCGATCTGCATCCGGCGCAGATCCTTGCGCTGACCATTCCCGGTGAACCCAATGCCCATAAGGGCGAGGACATCGCCGCGCGCGCCCGCGCCCAGCGTTTCCCGGCCAAGGCCGCGCGCTCGGTTGCTTCGGCTCTAAGGGAGGCAGCAAAGATAGACCATGCCCGCGTCTTGATCTGCGGTTCGCTTTATCTTGCGGGCGATGTGCTGGCGAAGAACGGAACACGGCCGGACTAGGATATGCCTGTTCTTCTGCCCGAGGGGGAGAGGAATAGATCCGTATCCGGCCTCCTCAGTACTTCGCCTGCTCGCTGCCGCAAAACGCGTCCACCGGGCTCCTGCCGGCAAAGGGTGCCCGCCCCATCAGGCATTCGACCACTGCCGCCTGCATATCCTCATTGGACCCATAGGCGTTGACATAGGTGGGCACCCGCGGCGCGTCGTAGAGATAGAATGGGAAGCCCAGCGACACCATGAGCGTGGGTACATCATGCCAGTAGCGTTTCATGGCGCCGAACACCGAGCCGGTCAGCGCCCGCCAGTTGAGGAAGATACGTTGCCGTGTCAGCAGCGTTTCCTCGGCGAGCAGGTAAAGCACCAGGTCAAAGTCCTTCGGATTGACCTGCAGATCGGGCGTATATTCGGTGACCTCGAAGCCTTCCTGGCGCAGCAGGTCCGGCAGGGAGAGCGGCAGCGGCTCCGGGGCGAAAGGCTGGACGGCACCCGTCGAGAAGATCAGCACCCGTCTGTGCTTGGCCAGCTTGAGCGGCAGCAGATTGGCGACGTCCTTGACCAGCGTCGGCACCTTGGCCGTGGCGGAGCGGGCGGTATCGCGGCTCCTGGTGCGCCCAAGGACCGCCTGGGCGGTATCAAGCGCCGGTTCGGGTCGGTCGGGCTTGTGAAGGCCCAGAGCCGCCTTGAGGGCGAGCACGCGGGTGACGGCCTCGTCTACCCGCTCCTGGCTCAAACGCCCATCGGCAACGGCCTTGACCAGATACATCAGGTCCGCATTGGGGTCGTCGGAGAAGAGGATCACATCGCAGCCTGAAATTACGCATTGCGGCACGGTTTCGGCGCGCGGCCCCCAATCGCCGAAACCGGCCATGGGGGTGGCGTCGGAAACGATCAGCCCATTGAAGCCCAGCCGCTCGCGCAGCAGGGTCTGGTTGAGCACGGCGCTCTGCGTGGCCGGGCGGTAGGCCTCGGCGCCCGCTTCAGGATCGAGTTCGCGCACAAAGGCGGGAAAGGCGATATGGGCGGACATGACACTCATCACGCCGGCCGTGATGGCGGCGCGATAGAGCCGGCCATAGCTCTTTTCCCATTCGTCCAGCGTCAGCGGGTTGACCGTTGTCACCAGATGCTGGTCGCGATCGTCAAAGCCTTCGCCTGGCCAGTGCTTCACCGTGGCGGCGACGCCCTTGGCCTGGAATGCTGCGATCTGCGCCAGGGCATGGCGCTCGATGCGCTCGACGTCGTCGCCATAGGATCGGGTCCCGACAATGGCGCTGCGCCAGGCCTTGTTGATGTCGATAACCGGGGTAAAGCTCCAGTTGAGCCCCACCGCTCGAGCCTCCTCGGCCATAATGGTAGAGATGGCGGTGGTGGTCTCCACATCGTCGATAGCAGCCAGGCCCAGCGGATTGGGCACTTCGGTGCCGAAGGGCAGGCTCATGCGGCTGCCCTCGAGATCGGCGCTGACCGTCATGGGCACGGGGCCAGCACTATCGATCTGCCGCATCAGCGCGATCTCGCTGCCCAGCTCGCCGGTGAAGATGCGGGTGATGCCGCCGGGCTTGAAACTGCGAATGGTCTCCAGGGCCGCATCCGGGGCCTCGCGCGAGAGCAGCACGAAGAGCTGGGCCAGCTTGTCGCGCGGGCTCAGCCGGTCGCGGGTTTCATGCACCCAGGCCACCGCCTCATCGTCGAGGTTGAACGGGGCAGCGGTCAAGTCGATGGCGGCCAAGGGCGGGCTCCTCGTCTTTTTCTCATTCTTGTTGTCCAATGCTTATCAGCAGCAAAGGGACCGGAACAAGGCAAGTCCGGTACGAGCCTGTCGAAAGCGGCTTGGGCTGTTCGTCGTATCGGCATTGCCTGCAGACGGGAGGACGGCCATGGCCAGCGTAACATCAAGGGACGGTACACAAATCGGCTACGAGACAGTCGGGGATGGTCCCCTGCTCATCTGCGTCGCCGGCGCCACGCAATATCGCGCCATTGACCAGGAGGGGACGCCCAGGCTCGCCCGGCTGCTGTCGCCGGATTTCACGGTGCTGATCCATGATCGCCGCGGACGTGGAGAGTCCAGTGATACGCGACCCTATGCTGTGGCGCGCGAGGTCGAGGACATTGCCGCGCTGACAGCGGCGCATGGGGGCCGCGCCAGCCTGTTCGGCATGTCCTCGGGCGCCGTGCTGGCGGTCGAAGCCGCCGCTGCGCTGGAGGGGGCCATTGAAAGCCTGGTGCTCTATGAGCCTCCCGTCGATCCGGCCCGAAGCGCCCAGGACTACCAGCGCGATCATGCCGCCATGGCGGCCCTGGCCGAGCAGGGGCGCGCCGAGCAGATGCTGGTGGAATTTCTTGAGGATGTGATGCCGCCCGAGGCGCTGGAGGGGTTCAGGCAGTCACCGGCCTGGCCGGCCTATGCGGCGGTGGGCCTGACCATTGCACACGACTATCGGGTGCTGGCCGATGCGCGGCAAGGTGATGCACCGCCGGCGCGCTGGTCCGCCATCACCGCCCCGGCTCTGGTGGTGGATGGCGACCAGAGCTTTGATTTCATGAAGGCTGGCGCCGACTGGGTGGCCTCCGGCCTGCCGCGCGCGCAGCGGCGCACGTTGTCCGGTCAGGACCACGGCTATGATCCGGAGGTCCTGGCGCCGGTGATCAGCTCGTTTCTCAAGAAGCGGTGAAGGCTCAGGCGGCGTGCTGTTCCAGCCATTTGATCAATTGCACCCGGCTCTGCCCGGCGCCGACCTTGTGGTCCACCGGCTGGCCGTTCTTGAAGATCATCAGTGTGGGCATGGCCCGCACATTGTACTGAACGGTGATGCCGGGATTGGCGTCCACGTCCAGCTTGACGATCTTGACGCTGTCGGCCAGTTCTCCAGACAAGGCTTCAAGGGTCGGTTCCATGGCCTTGCAAGGGCCGCACCATTCGGCCCAGAAGTCCACCAGCACCGGCTTGTCCGCGCCCAGCACTTCTGCGGAAAAATTGCTGTCCGTCACAGTGAGCGTCATCGTTTTTCTCCATCGGCAGATGGCGATGATAGTAGGCGCCAGGACCGCTGGAGCAAAGGCATGGAATTGCAGCGCGCCGCGACCCGGGAGATCGCTTTGCCTCAAGCCCCGGCCTCATAAACAAAAACACCGCCGGAGCGCTCCGGCGGTGTCTTGCTAACCTTTAGTCGGTCAGGCTCAGGCCGCGTGGCCTTCCAACCATTTGGTGAGGCCCGCCTTGGGGGTGCCGGCGCCGATCTTCATGTCAGCAGCCTCGCCACCCTTGAACAGGATCATGGTGGGGATGGAGCGCACGCCATATTGGGCCGCAATGCCCGGGTTTTCGTCGACATTGAGCTTGACGATCTTCACCTTGCCCTCAAGCTCGGAGGAAAGCTCGTCCAGAACCGGTGCGATAGCCCGGCAGGGGCCACACCATTCAGCCCAGAAATCGACCAGAACGGGTTCGCTGGAGCTCAGGACTTCCTGGCCAAATGTGGCTTCGGAAACGGCTTTGGTCATGGTTTTCATGCCTTTTGTACTTCTGCGGCTGACACGCAGGCCCAAGACCCGGGCGATGCGACGCGCTTTCGTATGTCAGATCCGGACGCTGGCCACTGGCACTGGTCCGAAAACGGCGGTCTGTTTGCCCCCAAAGCTGGTGAGAGTCCAGCCTTGCGGCAAGTCAGATCACCGCAGGGTGAAGTCCGCCCGGGCCGCCTCGAGCAGTCCGTTCGGCAATTTCATCAATGATTCCAACTCTGTCCACAGGATTGCCGCACGCACCGGCTGTCCGGGGAAAAGCTGACCTGCAACCAACGCATACAATCCTAGCTGGGTGAGATAGTTCCCCGGCACGCCGTCCGCTCCTTCCGGAACCGTCGTGTCGGACTTGTAATCCACCACCAGCACGCCCGAGTCGTCAACCACCACCCTATCGATGCGCCCGTCCAGCCAAATGTCCCGCCCCTGCCGCCGCGCCTTTACGCGGAACGGCACTTCGGCACGGCTCTGCGGTCCGAACAGATCGGCAAGCTCGGCATTGACAAGGATGGACTGGACCCTGCGACCGATCCGTTCATGGTTTTCCGGTGCCTCGGGCAACAGGGTTTCCAGGGCCCGGGGGACCACGAACGGGCGCTCGGCTTCCGGCACCCGCACAAGGTGCTGGAGCAGCGCATGCAACGCCAGCCCCTCGCGCCGGGCTGCCTCGGCATCGCGCAGCGCTTCAGCCTTGGTCGCAAGGGCACCGGATTTCGGCGTTGCTATGGCAGCATAGGACGGCGCCACCGTTTCGATCTTGTCTGGCGCGGGAACCGGTGAAAGCTCCAGGGCCGCCGCCGCGAGCGGTCGCGTCCCAGTCTCGGGCCGGAAGCGGGACTGCGCCGGCGCCGGGAACACCCGTTCAACCACTTCACCGGCGGCATCGACCACAGGTTGCGCCGCCTCGCCCAGCCCCGATTCTATGGCGTCATACCATGAGCCGGTGACGCCGCCCTTGAGCCCCACCGGCCCGGTGACATAGAGCTCGTCCTCGGCGCGCGTCATGGCCACATAGAGACGGCGCCAATATTCCTGATCTAGGGTCGCATCGATCTCCTGGCGCAGTTGCGCGGTGGCTGGCACATGCTGGCTGCGCGAGGGCGCATGAAGCAGCAGCGGACCTGGCTCTTCGGCAAGCACATAGACCGGCCGCGCCGTCTGGCTCGGACTGGGTTTGCCCGTGGCATCGGCCAGGATCACGATCGGCGCTTCCAGCCCCTTGGCGCCATGCACCGTCATCACACGCACGCCACCGCCGCTCTCGGCCAGCTCGCGCTTGATGGTCACGGCGCGCCGCCGCATCTCGGCGGCAAAGCCCTGCAGCGAGGGCTGCGGACCCTGCTCATGGGTCAGCGCCAGATCCAGCAGCTCGGACAAGACGTCATCAACCTCGGTGCCCAAGCGCGTGTGGAAGCGCTTCAGCCCGCCTTCGGCATAGAGCACCCCGGCCAGAAACTCGAACGGCCGTTCCATATCCAGGGCGGCGCGCCAGCGCCCGAGCCTGTCCGCTGCCAGTGCTGCCGGCCCGTCCGCCGCTGCAAACAAGGCCGACCACAGGGTCTGACCGGCCGGCCGTGGATGGGCGAGCGCGAACAGGTCATCTTCGGAGAGATCGAAGAGTGGCGAGCGCAGCAAGGCGGCCAGTTGCAGGTCGTCGGCCGGATTGAGCAGCACATCGATCAGGGCGATCAGGTCGAGCACGGCGATATGGCCGGTCACCGCCAGCCGGTCGGCTCCGGGGGTCGGCAATTTTTCGCCCCGCAAGGCGCGGATGATTTCCTGGAACAGGGCACCGCGCTTCTGTACCAGGATCAGCACATCGTCCGGCCGCACCGCCCGGTTGCGCTCGCCCAACAGGCGCCCCTTATCGATCCAGCGGCGGATTTCGCGGGCAATGCGCTGCGCGACGCGCCGATTGGCGCTCTGTTCGGCCTCGACCGGCTCGCGTGGCCACTGGCTGGCGTCACGCTCTGTCCGCTCTTCCTGCACCGGGGGCCACAGTGTCACCGTGCCGCCCGGCTGGCTGCGGGCCGGCTGGTGGATGACTTTCTCATCCGCCAGCAAGGCCAGTTGGATATCGGGGCGGTCGCAGACCCGGTCCACCGCATCCAATATACCCTTGAGGGTCCGGAAGCTGGTGTGCAGCCGCACATTGCGGAATGGCTTTTCGGCCTCCAGGGCCCGCCGCGCCATGACGCGGCCGGTGGCGCCAAACAGCACCGGTTGAGCCCCCTGAAAGGAGTAGATGGACTGCTTCTGGTCGCCCACCGCAAAGACCGAGCGTGGCCGGCTGACGGCCCCTGCACCGGCGAAGAACTCTTCGGCCAGCGCATTGACCACGCGCCATTGCTGGGCGTTGGTATCCTGGCTTTCATCGACCAGAATATGGTCGATGCCCGCATCGAGCTTGTACTGCACCCAGGGACCAAGGGCCTGGTTGGCGAACAGGTCACCAAGCTTTTCCACCAGGTCGTCAAAGTCGAGCAGGGCGTGCCGCCGCTTTTCCCGCTCATAGCGCGCGGCAATGGCGGCGACCACGCCCAGCACCGCCTCGCTCCGCTCCACCAGCAGCGCGCCATTGAGCTGCGCCTCCAGCTCGAACACGCGTGCGCGTTCCTGCTCCAGCAAGGGCTGCAACAGCGGCTTGGCCTTGCGCTGCTCGGCATTGAGCAGATTGGCGCGGGGCCGTTTCTCGCCGTCCTTCTCGGTCAGAAACAGGTCGCAGAGCTGACTGGCGCTCAACCGCGCCGGGTCGAGCCGCGCCACCAGGTCGATGAAGCGGCGGCCGGCCGGACTGGCATCAAAGCTCGACACGATTTCCTGCCAGACCGATATCGTCAGCGCAGTGCCTTCGGTGATCTGCCGGGCAATGTCGGTTGCCGATCCGCTCGCCCCGACCAGCCGGCGCAGGCGCTGTTTGGCCCCGGCGATGTCAGCCAGTACCGGTTTCAGCCTTGCCCCCTCGCTCAGGGCCGCGCCGATGGCCTCGGTGATGGCGTGATCGCTCAAAAGCCCGAACAGCGTTTCCACCGCCTCGGCATGTTCTCCGCCGCGCAGCCCCTCTGCCAGCACGCTTTCCCGCGCCGCCAGCAGCATCTGCCCCTGCCGGTCATCCTCGATGACGGCAAAGTCGAACGGCACCCCGGCTTCAATGGGAAAGCGATGCAGCACCGCCTCGCAAAAGGCGTGGATGGTGAGGATTCTGAGCCCGCCCGGCGTCTCCAGCGCCTTGGCAAACAGCGTCCGAGCGGCCTTAAGCTGTCCCGGTGCCGGTTCCTGGCCGGTCAGCGCCCGCAATTGCTTGCCGAGTTCGGTGGCATCTGCCACCGCCCAGGCGGCCAGTCGCTCCCCCACGCGCTTGCGCATTTCGGCCGCCGCGGCCTTGGTATAGGTGAGGCAGAGGATCGATTGCGGCGTCACTCCAGCCAGGAGCAGGCGCAGCACGCGGGTTGTGAGCACGAAGGTCTTGCCCGACCCGGCATTGGCCTCCACCCAGATCGAATAGTCCGGATTGCCGGCCAATGCTTGACTGGCGCTGGTATCGGCCGGGACGACCAAGTCGCCACGATCATTCATGGCTCCTCCTCCCCGTCGACCGCCGTCCACTCCGCCACTCGGGCCAAGTGATCATAGGCGCCGGCAAAACGCTGGGTCTTGAGCGGCAGCAGCCGGGCGGGCAGGGCTGTCTGGTGAAACAGAAAATAATCGATATGGCCCTGCACCCGCCGGAACACTTCTTGGGCGGCCTCCATCACGCTCATGCCATCTTCAGTGGTAAAGGCGCTCGGCTTGAAGGCATCGGGCCCCAAACCGATCTTGATATAGGTCAGCGCACTGGTGTCGGCCTGCGGAATGTCCTTGAGGCCCGCATTGAGCGCCATCATGGCCTCGATCGGCAATTGCGGCGCCTCGAAGGCCTTCATGGCTGCGGCACTGGGTGGCGATCCAGTTTTGAAATCCAGAATCTCCAGCGTCCCGTCATCGAGCAGATCGACGCGATCTGCCTGCCCGGTAATGGCGAAGGGTTCCCGCAGGCGCAGGTCCCAGCGGCCGGCCACCTCGGCATGGCGCTTGCGGACAAAGACGGCCCGGTCGCGCTCGAACTCCAGGAACTGCTCGGCTGCCGTAGCAAAGCGCCTCAGCCAGATGTCGCGGCGCTCGCCAATGGCCTCGAGGCCGGCAAACTCCTCGGCAGCGGTCACCATCAGCCGCTCCAGTGCCCCCGGGTCGGCCGGATCATGCTGTTCGAAGACGAAGCGCGCAAAGATCGCGTGGATAATGGTGCCGCGCTCGCGCGCGTCGGGATCTTCGCCCAGCCGGTCCAGCGGCCTGAGGTTGAGCACATATTTGGCATAAAGATCATAGGGCGAGCGCATCAGTGTCTCGACCTCGGTGACCGAGAGCTTGCGCGGCCGGGTTGCGACCGGTGGGTTGGGCTGGGGCCTCGGGGCCGCCTGGACCGCGTCCACCGCATCGATCTGTCGCGCCTGCTGGAGCCAGATATCGCCCCGGCCTCGCAAGGACTTTGCGGCATCTGCGCCGACAAAGGCGTCGAGCCGTTGCAGCAGGCGCGACGGCAGCGAGGGGCCGGCGCCAACCCGGTCCGCATAGGCCAGCACAATGGTTCCATTGCCCATCGCCTGGGCAAAGTCATGGGCGGCCAGGCCCTGCTGCCGTTCCGGCGGCTCAAGTCCGGCACCCAGCCGCATGCCGCGGCTCAGCCAGGGTCCCGGATCGGCCGCTTCGGGCCATTTGTCCTCATTGAGCGCCCCCAGGATCAGCACATCCGGGCTCATCAGACGGGCCTCGAGCTGCCCCCAGATGGCAATGTCCTGGCGGCGCTCCTCAAGGCCGGCAAAGCGCACCTCTATGCCGGTCATCAGCGCTGCCAGCACATCCTCCAGCCCCCGGGGCGGAAACACATGCCCTTCGCCTGACAGCGCCTGCATCTCCGCGACCCAGGCCTCGAACTCGGTGCGACCGGGCAGGGGGGCCTGGGGGCTGATGGCCGCCAGCGCCGCGCCCAGCGCCTTGGCCAGGGCCGAAGCGGGGAGTTCGCGCAGCTTCATCAGCGCCGATAGCGGCGTCAGGGCGGTTTCCAGGCGATCGAGCAGATCGCCAATTTCCGCGCCCCGCTGCGGCAAAAGCTGGCGTGCTGGATATTTGAGCTTGCCGGCAAGATGCGCCGCCAGCATGGCCCGGAGGCCGGCTACGCCCGGTGCGGGGCGCTGCCCGCGCAAAAGGCCGAGATCGATATCGTCGGCCAGCGCCACCACGGCCCCGCGGGACAACCCCAAGGTCGTGGCCCGGTTGCGCAGCACTGTCAGCAGATCCACTGGCGCGCAATCGGTCTGCACCAGGCTCAGCAATTGCCGCGCCAGCCGCCCGGCCGGGGCCAGGTAGAGCGGGGTGCCCGCGGCATCGTCGACCACGATGTCGAAGCGCTTGAGTTCGGCGGCTATGCGTCTGGCGAGATTGCGGTCCGGGGTCACAATGCCCACGGTTTGCCCCTTGGCCAGCACGGCGCGGCCGGCCAGGGCAATGGCGCGCGCCTCCTCGTCCTCATTGCGGGCGCGGATGATCGAGACCCCGTCCAGCGCCGTCTCCAGCGCGGCCGGGGAGAAGCGTTGCTCCGGCCACAGGGCAGTGCGCGCGGTCGGTGCCAGTGCCAGATTGACCAGCCCGGTCCGAGGATGATCGGCGCCGCACAATTCGATCACCTGGCCCACGCCGGCGCCGAAGCGCCGTAGCAAGAGCGTCAGACCGTATTGAGGATGGCCATGCGGATTGTCATCGGGATCGAGAAGCGCCTCGTGCATCTCCGGGGGCATCGCCATGTCGAGGCCGGGCAGTACCACAGCGCCGCGCGGCAGTCCGGCAATGGTTTGCAGCAGCCGCGCCGTGGCGGGGATGGAGCCCGTCGACCCTGCCGCGATCACCGGCCTGTCTCCATAGAGGAATGGCGCTGCCGCCACCCGCCGGTCCAGGCGCTTGCGACGCAACGCAGCCGGGTCGGCCCGCTCGTGCTGGGCCAACCAAGCCGGCCAGGCCGCTAGTGCGATGTCGAGAAACTGCAGTGTCTGCTGCCAGTAATTGCCCAGTTCCTGCGCCATTTCGGTACCCAGCGCGCGGATATCGGCGGCGCTGCGCTCCTCGATATGCAAATCGTCGATCAGCCGCCCCAGAGATTCGGCCATGGAGAAGATTTCGGCGGCCGTGGGCGGGGTCGAAAAGGCCTCGCGGCCCTGATCGGTGTGGGCCCAGCCGGCCACGAGCCGCGATAGGACCAGCCGCCTGTGCAGCGGCCCGGCCGGCTTTGGGTCTTTCTCGGCTTCGAAGGGCGGCAGGAAAGGCTCCTCGTCCGCCGCTTCGCCGCCGAAGGTCCGGAGGTCGGGCAGCATGCCGCCATAGTCGGGGTGCTCGGCAAAAGCCTCGGCCAGTTTGTCCAGCGCGCGGCGGGTGGGCAGGATGATGGTGACGTCGGACAGCCAGAACGGGCCTGTCCGGTCCCAGCCGCGCAAGAGCCGCCCATCCATCACTGCATCCACCAGGCATGGCAGGAACGGGGTATGTGGGGCGATGGAAAACAGCGTCATGCCGCAAGGGCCCGTTCGGCGGCCGCCAACCCGGCTGCGTCCCCGACATGGAACCAGGGCGCGTCGAGCACCACTCCTTTGAGGGTTTCGCGCTCCAGCGCCCTTTCGAACAACAGGTTCAGCGAGAAGGGGCCGTCCGGCGTCTCGGCGAAAAGGGCCCGGCCCATCAGCGCCACACCGCCATAGATGACCGGCGCCCCGTAATCGAGCGTAATCCGGCCCATCGGATCAAGGCAGAAGTCATGGCTGCGGGTAAAACCGCTGGCCCGGCCGGGCTGCACGCAGAGCAGCACTATGTCCGCATCCTCCCGATAGCGCTGCTGCATGCGCGCCAGTGGGGCGTCGCTGCCCAAAGGCCAGAAAGCATCCGTGTTCATCACCAGGAAGGGGTCTGAATGGAGCATGGGCAGCGCCGCCTTGACCCCGCCGCCGGTATCCAGCAGCACCTCCTCGCGGTTGACCTTCAGCAGGCCGCCGAAATGGGCCAGCAATTGGTCGGCACGGTAATGGGCATTGGCCACGAAGCGGCTCGCGCCCTCGGCCCGCGCATTGGCCATGATCCGTTCGATCAGCGGCACCCCGGCCACTGGCACCAGCGGCTTGGGCAGCGTCTCGGTGATCGGGCGCAACCGTGTGCCAAGGCCGGCGGCCAGCAACATCACATCGGGGAATCGGGCAGCAGCATTCATGCCCGGATAGAACAGTTGCGGACCGGACCTGTCCAGCCCGCACCTGTCCAGTCAGGCCTTACTCGGCGTGAGCAGCAGCGGCGGGGGGCTCGATGTCGTCATCGCCCTCTGCAGCCACGGCCGCCTCGCGCAGGCTGGTCTGCGCGGCAATCGCCTTGGGCTCACTGGCGCTGATGGCCTCATTGGGGGGCGCATTGGTCAGAATGGCGGCGAGCGAACCGATGGTGGAGCGCAGATTGTGCCGATGCACGACCATGTCCACCATGCCGTGGCTATAGAGATATTCCGAGCGCTGGAAGCCCTTGGGCAGTTTTTCGCGAATGGTCTGCTCGATCACGCGCTGGCCGGCAAAGCCGATCAAGGCGCCCGGCTCGGCGATATGCACGTCGCCGATCATGGCGTAGGAGGCGGTGACGCCACCGGTCGTCGGATTGGTCAGCACCACGAAGAAGGGCAGGCCGGCTTCGCGCAGGCGCAGCACTGCCACCGTGGTGCGGGCCATCTGCATCAGGCTCAGGATGCCTTCCTGCATGCGCGCGCCACCCGAGGACACGAACAGGATGAAGGGCGTCTTGAGCCGCGCGGCGGTTTCAATGCCGGTAATGATGCCCTGGCCGGCTGCCATGCCCAGCGAGCCGCCCATGAAGTCGAAGTCCTGGATGGCCACGGTCACGGGGCGCTCATAGAGCTTGCCGGTCGCAACAATCACCGAATCTTCGTGGCCAGTCTTGGCCCGGTTTTCCCTGAGGCGGTCGGTATAGCGCTTCTGGTCGCGGAATTTCAGCGGATCGACCGGCACCGAGGCTACCGGGACCAGGTCATACTTGCCATCGTCGAGGAAAGTCGCCAGCCGATCGGCAGGCTTGATCTTCATATGGTATCCCGAATTGGGCACCACCCACTGATTGGCCTCGAGATCGCGATAGAACACCATCTCGCCCGATTCCGGGTCCTTGACCCAAAGGTTTTCCGGCGTCTCCCGCTTGTTGGAGAGGAAGGAGCGGATTTTGGGGCGGACGAAATTGTCGATCCAGTTCATGGCGCGGCCTTTCGCGGTGATCTCGTTCGATCACGTAGTCGTCAATTGTGGCAATTCTTATCAGGCCCTGCGGCGAGCCGCAAAGCGCCTGATCCTATGCTTGTGGACAGCGTTAACCGCGTGCCCGCTTCACCCCGGCGGCGAGGTCGGCAACCAGATCGCTGACGGCCGCAACCGTTCGCTCCGTGGCCTTGCCATCATCCAGCGATTTGGCCACCGCATCGACCAGCACCGTGCCGACAACGACGCCGTCCGCATGCTTGCCGATCTCGGCGGCATCCTCGGCGGTCTTGATGCCGAAGCCCACGGCCACTGGCAGGTCGGTGTGGCTCTTGATGCGCTGGACCGCTTCGCCTACCGCGGCGCGCGACTTGATGGCAGCCCCGGTAATGCCGGTCATGGAGACGTAATAGACAAAGCCCGACGTGTTCTCGAGCACCACCGGCAGGCGCCGGTCATCGGTGGTCGGCGTAGTGAGGCGAATGAAGTTGAGCCCCGCCTTGAGCGCCGGGATGCACAATTCCTCATCCTCCTCGGCCGGCAGATCAACGATGATCAATCCATCCACCCCGGCCGCCTTCGCCGCGGCGATGAAGCGGTCAACGCCGAAAATGTAGATGGGATTATAGTAGCCCATCATCACGATGGGAGTGGTGTCGTCCTTGCGGCGGAACTCTTCGACCATGCCAAGCACGCCCAGCAGAGTCTGTCCGGCGGCCAGGGCCCGCTGTCCCGCCATCTGGATAACGACGCCATCGGCCATGGGATCGGAAAAGGGCAGGCCCAGTTCGATCACATCGGCCCCGGCCTGCGGCAGGGCGTTGAGAATGGCCTGGCTGGTCGCCAGGTCCGGGTCGCCGCCCATGACATAGGTAACGAGGGCGGGGCGGTTCTCGGCCTTGCACCGGGCAAAGCGCGCATCGATACGCGTGGTCATTATTTCAGCATTCCCAGATATTTGCCGACGCTTTCCACGTCCTTGTCGCCGCGGCCGGAGAGGCACAGTACCACTGATTGGTCCTTGTCCAGCGTGGGGGCCAGCTTGACCACCTGCGCCAGCCCGTGCGCGCTTTCCAGCGCCGGGATAATGCCTTCCATTTTCGTGCACAGCTGGAAGGCGTCCAGCGCCTCATTGTCGGTAATCGGCGCATAGGTCACGCGCTTGGTATCATGCAGCCAGGAGTGTTCCGGGCCGACGCCGGGATAATCGAGCCCGGCCGAAATGGAATGGCCTTCCAGGATCTGGCCGTCCGCATCCTGCAAGAGATAGGTCCGGTTGCCGTGCAGCACCCCGGGGCGCCCGCCGGTCATCGAGGCGGCGTGGCCATTGTCCACGTCAATGCCATGCCCGCCCGCCTCGGCGCCATAAAGGGCAACGTCCGGATCATCGAGGAAGGCGTGGAAAGTGCCGATGGCGTTCGAGCCACCACCCACGCAGGCCACCACCGCGTCCGGCAGTCTGCCCTCTGCCTCGCGGAACTGTTCCTTGAGCTCGGTGCCGATCACCGACTGAAAGTCGCGCACCATTTCCGGATAGGGGTGCGGGCCGGCGGCGGTGCCGATCAGGTAGTAGGTGGAGTCCACATTGGTGACCCAGTCGCGCAGGGCCTCGTTCATGGCGTCCTTGAGCGTGCCGGCGCCGGCCGTGACCGGCCGCACTTCGGCGCCCAGCATTTTCATGCGCAGCACATTTGGCATCTGCCGCTCAACATCGGTTGCGCCCATGAAGATGGTGCAGGGCAGATCGAACTTGGCGCAGACCGTGGCCGTGGCCACGCCATGCTGGCCGGCGCCGGTCTCGGCGATGACGCGGGTCTTGCCCATGCGCTTGGCGAGCAGGATTTGTCCCAGGCAATTATTGATCTTGTGGCTGCCGGTATGGTTGAGCTCTTCGCGCTTGAACCACACCTTGGCCCCGCCCAGATGTTGGGTCAGCCGCTCGGCAAAATAAAGTGGGCTGGGGCGCCCGGTATAGTGGATGGCCAGGTGCTTGAGTTCGGCCGCATAGGCCGGATCGGCCTTGGCGGCGCGATATTCGTGTTCCAGGTCCAGGATCAGCGGCATCAGCGTTTCGGCGACAAAGCGTCCGCCATAAATGCCGAAGCGTCCGTGCTCATCCGGCCCGTTGCGCAAAGAATTGGTGCGGTCCATGTGATCCTCTCGGCCAATGCCGAGAACATCCCCGGCATGCTTACTCTATACGGCCGCCCTGGCGTTGCGGATGAACGCCTCGATCAGCTGCTTGCTTTTGACGCCTGGCGCAGTCTCCAGTCCCGAGGACGCGTCGATCCCCATAGGCTTCACCTGCTTGATGGCTTGGGCCACATTGTCCGGCGTCAGGCCTCCGGAAAGCATGAAGGGGATGGATGGGTCAAGCGCTTCGAGCAGGCTCCAGTCGAAGCTCTCGCCCAGCCCCCCCGGCCGATCGGCCCCTTTGGGTGGTTTGGCGTCGAGCAGAACGCGGTCGGCAATCTCGGAAAAACCGGCGACCTGGGCAATGTCCTCGGCCGAACCGATGGGCAGTGCCTTGATGATCTCGACCCCGGCTTCGGCGCGGATGGCCTCCACCCGGTGCGGCGTTTCCGGGCCATGCAACTGGATCCAGTCCGGACCCAGCGCTGCCACTTCGGCCACGCAGCTATTGTCCGGATTGACCAGCACCACGCAGCTTTGGATGCGGCCGCGCGCCGCGGAAATCAGCCCGCCCAGCTCGTCGATCGAGACATGGCGCGGCGAGCGCGGAAAATGCATGAAGCCCACCATGTCCGCCCCGGCGGCAATGGTCGCGTCGAGCAGTTCATGGGTCTTGATGCCGCAGATTTTGACGATCAATGGATCGGTCATGATAGGGGGTGGCTCAAAGGGACGGAAAGACAGGTAGGAGCCGCACTGCGCCGTCCATCATCGCAGTTCCAGCAGATCGTCGACATCGGCCATGGGTCCCTTGCGGACCTCGCCGCTGCTTTTGCGCAGCGCGTCCAGCTCCTGGCTCAGATGCTGGGCCTCGCGCCGCCAGTGACGCTCGCGCCGGCGGTGCGGCGCCTGGGCAAACCAGCTCGCTGTACCGCCCAGCAGCACGCCGATGAGCAGGACAATATAGAGGACCACGAAAAGCGGGATGCCGTATCCCGGTGCCGTATTGTCCATGGGTGCGACGAAGGGATTGAGATTGACCACCACCAAATGGCGATTGGCCAGGGCGAAGGCAATCAGCAACCCGCACAGTGGCACCAGGACCAGCCAGCCGACGATTTTGTTGACCATTCGATCTTCCCGTGGAGCCAGCGGCTCCGGTCCTTTCCCCTGCGCCAGAAGGGACTACGAGCGGTTCAACCGCTCGCGGATTTCCTTGCCGGCCTTGAACTGGGGCACGTATTTCTCACCCACATCAACCTGTTCACCGGTGCGCGGGTTGCGGCCGACCCGGGCGGGACGGTTCTTCACCGAAAAGGCGCCGAAGCCCCGCAATTCCACGCGGTCGCCGCGCGCCATCGCGTCCCCGATCTCGTCCAGGATCGCATTGACGATGTTCTCGATGTCCCGTTGAAAAAGATGCGGGTTCTCCGCGGCGAGCTTCTCGACAAGTTCAGACTTGATCATCAAAGGCTCCGGTATCGACCCATTGCCCCTCCTCGGGGTCTATTCAACCTGCCAAAGCGAGACCAAACCGTCAAGCATCACAGGACCTTCGCTGGAAAGACCCAGGATCGAGCGGGCCGACGAGCCGATCAGATCGCCGATCCAGGAGAATTCCCCCGTTTCCTGAGGCCAGACGGTGACAATGGCGCTCTCCGGGTCGATGCCATGTTCGGCCTCCAGCCAGTCGAGGGCCTCATGCTCGCCGCCGATTGCGTCAATCAGTCCCGCCTCCACACCCACCCGTCCGGTCATGATGCGGCCATCGGCCAGGGCCAGGGTCTGCGCCCGGGTCAGGCCGCGCCGCTCTGCCACGATATCGACAAACCAGGCAAAGCTGTCCTCGACCAGCTCGCCGATCGAGACCCGTGGCGCGCCGGTCAGCGGTTCGTCGAAATCGGGCTCCGCCTTGAGAGGGCCCGATGCCACCTTGTCGAGATCGACGCCAATGGTGTCCAGCAGCTTGCCGGCATTGACATGCTGGTAGAGCACGCCGATGGAGCCGACGATGGAGAGGCGCCTGGCAAAGATGCGGTCCGTGGCGATGGCCGTCATATAGGCGGCCGAAGCCCCCAGCTCGTCGATGGTCGAAACCACTGGCTTGGCGGCCGAAAGCCGCCGCAGATCTTCATAAAGTTCTTCCCCGCCGGCGGTGGTCCCGCCGGGAGAATTAATGGCCACGATCACGGCCTTGACGGCATCATCGGCAATCAGCTCGTCGATCACTTTTGAGCGTGACGGGGCGGTGGCAATGGTGCCACCGATCACGATCCGGGCAATGCGATCGCCTTCGGGCAGGCCGGGCAGGGCGAAGCGTCCCACCAGTGCCAGCACCGCAACAACCGCCGCCAGCAGGGCCAGGATGCGCCACACCCCCCGCGAGCGGCGGAAGCGGTCGGCAGCAAGAATGTCATGATGCATCTGGTCGGTCACGGCGGCGTCTCCGGTCTTGCCTAGCAGGTAGCGGTGTCGCGCCCGGATGGCAAGGCGGGGACCATTGCTGGCTTTAGACCAACTGTTTGACCATATAGCGCGCCGCATCCTCATAGGCCTTGAGCTTGTCGGCCAGCTCGGGCCGCTCCTCGGCAACAAAACCCTGCTTTTCCCAGAACGCCACCGAGCCATTGACCGCCACCAGGCTCATGGTGGCAAAACCCATGGCCTGGGCGTGCTTGGTGAGCGCCGCGACGATCTGGCCAGCGGCGCCCACACCGCGCGTCAGCGGCAACAACGCCAGATCGTGGATGTAGTAGCTGTCGGCATCGGCGGGGAGCTGGCCCAGCAGCGTGTCGAGCGCGGGCAGGCTGCCCCGCTTCCAGGGATGGCTGAGGACATAGCCGGCCGGCTTTTCGCTGACTTCGAGTAGGTAGCAGCCATTGCGGTATAGCGTGAACTTCTCCGCCAGCACCGCCTCGGCCTCGAAAAAGCCCGGATGCACCTTATTGGCGATGTCGAACACGGCCTTGAAATCATAGCCGCTCATGGCGCGCCAGGCGACGTCGCGAAACTGGATCATCATCCAATCCTTATACGTGAAACGACCCGCACCATTGGCGCGGGTCGAAAGCTTCAAGATCGTGCTGACGCCTTACTTGGTGTCGCGATCCTTGAGGGCGGCGCCCAGGATGTCGCCGAGCGAAGCGCCCGAGTCCGAGGAACCGAAGTTGGCAACCGCTTCGCGCTCTTCGGCGATTTCCAGCGCCTTGATCGAGAGCTGGATGCGGCCGGTCTTGCGGTCGTACTGGGTGACGCGGGCATCGACCTTGTCGCCCTTGGCGAAGCGCTCGGGACGCTGGTCGTTGCGGTCGCGGCTGAGGTCGGCGCGGCGGATGAAGGCGGTCACATCGCTGTCGGCGATGCGCACTTCGATACCGCCATCGTTGACTTCAACGACTTCGGTGGTGACCACGGCGTTCTTGCGCAGACCCGAACCATCGGTGGAACCGGTATCGGCCAGGTCGTCAGCAGCAAGCTGCTTGATGCCGAGCGAGATGCGCTCCTTCTCGACATCGACGTCGAGCACCTTGGCCTTGACCATGTCGCCACGGTTGTAGTCGTCCAGAGCGACTTCGCCCGACTTCTGCCAATCGAGATCGGAGAGGTGAACCATGCCGTCCACATCGCCTTCCAGACCAATGAACAGGCCGAATTCGGTCTTGTTCTTGACTTCGCCTTCGATGGTGGAACCAACC
>NZ_CAJXJS010000051.1 GCF_913055165.1 uncultured Devosia sp. | reverse complement strand
ACGGCACGCGACTGCCCCATGCCCGGCTTTCCCTCCCGCCACTGGTCGCTGCAGGCCGCCCTATCGCGAGAGGAATGGCTCGGAGTATGAGGCAGGATTTGGGGGGCGGGGATTATTTTGTGAATAGCTGTCGTCTCAATGCTTTGAGAGTCCGACACCCCCACCCTGCTCGATTCAACGGACTTAGCTGACGCTAAGTCCTATCTTGCTTCCCTCCCCACAAGGGGGAGGGAGGCGCGGGGGCCAAGCGCCGGTGTTCATCGTCTCCCTCCCCCTTGTGGGGAGGGACCAAGGGTGGGGGTGCTGTCCGTAAATCCAGATGACCGCTGTCGACCCCGATGCGGTCGCAGCTCAATGCTTGAGCTTACTCATTAGCGGACCTAGCTTGGCAAGCCCGGGCGCAGAGCAATAGACATGGTCGGTAAGTCAAATTTTGATCGCGCGTTGATCGACATAGCGTTGGCGAAAAGCGGTGAGGTGGACTTGCCGTACTTTCACGACAGCTTCGTTATCGGCGTACGGCTGGAAGGGCGCAAGGTTGGCGTCACAGTAGAGCAGGAGAACGGCAGGCGCGTTGAACTTTTGTTGCACGGTGTGCGAGCGCTCCACATCGACAATTTCCGACTTGGAAATATCGTGCTGACTTGCCGCATTTTCCGCAACGCTCAGGCGTCCGTTGCGGATTTGGCTCCAATTCTGAAGGGTCTAAAGCCAATCGATCCGGGTCTATGGGAGAATAATGTCGGCTACCCGGACATCATCGCGAGTGAGATCGAACAGGGTCGCGCGGTTCTCTGCATCATCGATGCTACGGTTGGTTGCGAAATGACGGCGCTTTGCGAACGAATAGAACTGAAAGCAGCGGGACTGGGACGCGAGACGCCTGTGCAACAAGCTGCCTGGTAGGCATGCCCGAGGATGACGCCGGTGGGGTGGGGCGATATCGGTGCATAGGCGTTGGACGCTTTCATGGCGGGAAGTCTGCCTCGGCGCCGACCTTCCGCCTTCCACTCTCACATCGACCCGCCCGGGCCCTGCCCCTAGCGAATGCCGCGCGACGTTCTTGCGAGCAGGATGACCGGCAAGATGCCGATGGCGACGATGATCAGGGCCGCAAGCGCGGCGTCTTCATAAGTGCCGCGGGCGGCTTCGCCATAGAGCAATGTGGCCAGGCTTTCGAAGTTGAGTGGCCTCAAAAGCAGGGTTGCGGGCAATTCCTTCATGCAATCCACAAAGACCAGCAGGCCTGCCGCAATTACCGCCGAGCGGGAGAGCGGCAGATGCACCCGCACAAGCGTGCCGGTGGCCGTCTGCCCCAGGGTGCGGGCGGCATGATCATAGGCGGGGGGAATGCGGCTCAGGCCCGCATCGATGCCGCCGGCCGAAATGGCGAGGAACCGGGCGGCATAGGCATAGATGAGGGCCGCGCCCGAGCCGAGCAGCAGCAGGCCCGCCGTGCCGCCGGTCCAGCTGTGCCAGAGATTGCCCACGGTGCGGTCGAGCGCCGCCACGGGGACCAGAATGCCAATGGCCAGCACCGTGCCGGGCACGGCATAGCCAAGCGACGCGATGCGCATGGCCGCCGCTGACCACTTGGCCGTGTGCAGACGCGCCGCATAGGCGACGGCAAAGCCGACCGCGAGAATGACCAGTGTCGCCAGGGCAGACATGCTCACCGTATTGAGCGTGGCGCGCAACAGGCTGGCCGACAGGCCGGCAAATTCGAAGCGCCGCACCGCCGCCACGATGAGATAGAGCGCGGGACCGGCAAAGCCGATGAGAATGGGCGCGATGCCAAGGCCAAAGGCGAAAACGGCAACCGGGCCCGCAAGGGGTTGCCGCTGCATCTGCCGGGCATTCTGGGCGGTGGAGGCGAAGCGCTGCTTGCGGCGGGCCCAGCGCTCCAGCATCAGCACGGCCAGCACGATGGCCAGCATGCCGATGGCAATCTGCGCCGCCCCGGCGAGATCCGTGCGCACGATCCAGGTGGTATAGACGGTGGCGGTGAGAGTCCGTACGCCCAGGAACTGGGAGGCGCCGACATCGTTGAGCACTTCCATCAGCGCCAGCGACACGCCCACCGCAATGGCGGGCCGCGCCAGCGGCAGGGCGACGCGCCAGAAAACGCCCGAGCGGGGCACGCCCAGCGTACGGGCAACCTCTGCCACATTGGCCGCCTGGGTGAGGAACATGGCCCGGGCCGTCAAGTAAACATAGGGGTAGAGCACGAAGCCGAAAACGAGGATGGCACCCCACATGGCCCGGATATCGGGAAGGCGGAATTCGCGCGGGCTGGAATAGCCCAGCACCCACCGCAACACGCCCTGCACCGGGCCCAGCGGGTTGAGAATATCAAGATAGGCATAGGCCATGATGTAGGTCGGCACGGCCAGGGGCAGCAGCAGTGCCCATTCGAGAAATCCGCGGCCACGGAAATCATAGGCCGAAACCAGCCAGGCGGCGCCCGTGCCCACCATGGTGGCGATCAGCCCTGCCCCGGCGAGCAGCACCAGCGTGTTCCACGTCGCCTGCGGCAAGACATGCTGGACGATGTGGCCCCACAGATTGCCGGTATCGGCCAGCGCCACCATGCCGATGGCGCCAATCGGCACAAGCGCCAGAGCCGCCGTGACGATCGCCACGACGGCCCAGGGGCTGATGCCGGTTCGGTGGCCGTTACGGCCACCTGTCAGGGACAGTTCTGCCATGGGGAACAGCGGCAGCCGGAGCTGCCGCCAGTCCAGATCAGTTGCTGAAAGTGTCGAAGTTGACTTCGTCCACCAGCTCGCTGGCGCGGGCCCGGAACGGCAGGACTTCGGTCAGCGACTGCGCATCGGGCTCAAGCGTGCCGAATTCGGCAATGATCGGATGCACTTCCGCCGACGGGGACACGGGATATTCGAAATTGGCTTCGGCATAGAGCTTCTGCGCCTCGTCCGAGACCAGATATTCGAGCAGCTGCACCGCTTCATCGCGATTGGGGGCATGGGCCGCAACGGCCGCACCCGAAACGTTGACCAGGGTGCCACCGCCTTCGAAGGTGGGCAGGATGACCTTGACCGCATCCGACCAGGCCTTCTGCTCGTCGCCGCCGGCGCCGCTGGCCATCAGGCCATAATAGTAGGAATTGCCCACGGCGATGTCGCAGATGCCGGCCGCAATGTCGCGGGCGCCGTCGCGGTCACCACCGGCCGCAGCGCGCGCCTGGTTGGCCTTGATGCCTTCAAGCCAGGTCTTGGTTTCTTCTTCGCCATGCTTGGCCATATAGGCCGCAAACAGGGCGGTGTTATAGGGATGCTGACCCGAGCGGATGCAGAGCTTGCCGCGGAATTCCTCGTCGTCGAGCTGCTCATAGGTGATGGCGTCGAGATCGAGCTCCTTGGCGGCATAGACCACGCGGGCGCGGCCGGACAGCGCGAACCAGTTGCCGTCGGCATCGCGCAGGGCTTCGGGAATGGCGGCCTCGAGCACTTCGGACTCGACCGGCAGGGTGACGCCGGCTTCGACCAGGTCGATCAGCGCACCGAAGTCCACGGCCATCAAGAGATCAGCCGGCGAGCTTTCGCCCTCGGCCTGCACGCGCTCGATCAGCCCGCTTTCGAGGAAGACGGTATTGACGGCAATGCCGGTCTCGGCGGTGAAGGCATCCAGGATCGGCTGGATCAGGCCGGGCTCGCGCGTGGTGTAGATATTGACCTCTTGCGCCAGAGCCGGAACGGCCGCGCTCAGGGCGAACAGGCTGGCAAGGCAAACGGTCTTGATGGTGCTTGGCATGATGAATCCTTGTGACTTCGCAGCAGGGCGCGGGGGCCGTGACCACGCCTTTGCGTGCGGCTAAAGCCATAGTGGACAGCGGAAGTCAATTTATTTTTGCCTAGCTTGGATTCGTTCTAAACTACTGACTGGACGCAATAATTGGAACGAGCGGCCGCCCTATTCCCCGCGCTCGGGGAATATCATGACCTGAGAGGCATTTATGCTGAGAAACACGGTGTCGCCCGGGCCGACATCGTGGCGCGACGTGCCACGCATGACCAGCGGGTGGTCCAGGCCGGCGATAGCCAGGCTGATCTCCTCGATCTCACCCAGGATCAGCCGGTCCATCACCGTGGCCTCAAGCCCGGCCTCGACAATGGACACCGATTGCGGACGCACCAGCACCTTGGGGGCGCCGCCACGATAATCAGGCGAAGGAAAACGCCCCAGCGGCGTTTCCAGCCCCTCCGGGGAGAACCGGGCCGGTATGACATTGACGGGCGAGAAGAACGAGGCGGCATAGGCGGTCCAGGGCGCGTCATAGATCCGCTCCCCAGTGCCCGCTTCGACCAGCTTGCCGCCCTGCATCAAGGCGACCATGTCGCCGATGGCGAGCGCCTCCTCCGGATCATGGGTGACCACCACGGCCGTCATGCCCAGATCGCGGACGATCGAAAGCGTTTCCTGGCGGACCTTGTCGCGCAGGCCCCGGTCCAGATTGGAGAAGGGTTCATCCATCAGCAACAGGCGCGGCTGCGGCGCCAATGCCCGCGCTAGGGCAACGCGCTGCTGTTCCCCGCCCGAGAGCATGTGCGGATAGCGGTCCGCCAGGGCACCGATGCCGATTCTCTCGATAATGTCGGCGATGCGCTTGGCCCGCTGGGCGCGCGGCAGACCGGAAAGGCCGAAGCCTACATTGTCCCAGACGCTCAGATGCGGAAACAGCGCATAGTCCTGGAACATGAAGCCGACGCGGCGATGTTCCGGCTCGACAAAGACGCCATCCCCGGCCACCAGCGTCCCCTCAATGCGGATGCTGCCGGCATCCAGCGTCTCGATGCCGGCGATGGTCCTGAGCAAGGTGGATTTGCCGCAGCCCGAATGGCCGACCAGGCACAGGATCTGCCCAGCGCCGATCTCCAGGGACACGTCCTGCAGCGCCGCGACATCGCCAAAATGGCGCGTCACCCCGGACAGGACCAGCATGGATTGGGCAGAATTCATGGCCTGCTAGTGGCGGCGGCCCGGCCTGCTTGTCAAGAGCAACCCGCGCCCTCAGGCGCTTTGCCGCGCCTCGCCCATGGCCCGCTTGCGGAAGGAATGGGCCCGCCACAATTCGAAGATGTGCTTGGCGTCTTCCTTTTCCAGAGCCTCGAAGCGGGACAGGATCATCTTCTTGTCCGCATCACTGGGCAGATCGCGCCAGGGCAGCGTGCCCACGATGGCCTCGAACAGGTCCGGCGCCATGCCGGAGGCGCGAAGGGCAACGATCACGGCCACATAGTCCTGGCTGGCGAGCCATTTGACGATGATCTCCGGCGACACCTGCAGCAACACCGCCATGGCGGCCGCAGCGTGGTGGCCGTAGCCGAAGCGGGCAAAGCGAGCCAGCGCCCGATCGTCGAGCTGCTTGCGGTCAGCCAGGCCCTTGACCTGATTGTAGGCGACCTTCCACTCCTGCGCGTTGAAGCCAGCGCGGTTGCGGATGCGGTTATAAACCACGGTATTGATCTTGCCGGCGGCGACCGGATCGACATGCCGGTCCATATTCCCCAGTGTCTGCAAGACCTTGCCGGCAACCTGATCAATCTCGCCGCGCAGCGACTTCCAGTCGATATCGCTGCGCCCACGCAGATCGGATGCGATTTCGGCGTCTTCGGTGGCGCGCTGGACCAGTTTCTCCAGGGTCGAGCGATCAAACTCCGCCTTGGGGTTGCGCACAAGCCGCACGACCGAAGCAGTCTGGCCGTGCTCGACGAGAGCCTCGCCAACCCGGTCGGTCAGGGAGGCGCGGCCGGCAATGGCCACGCGATGGTCTTCACTCTGCTTGGAAATAATGTCGATCAGGTCGTCATCGCTGAGCACATTGGAGAATTCGAGCAGTGGCCGCGCCACCTCGATCACGTCATTGGCCAGCTTGAGCACGACCGTGCCCGGTGCCCGCTCGAGCGGAGCGAGGAGCTTGGCCACGTGAACCCGGGCTTCCACTTCGACCAGCTCGGCCAACTGGCACAGCACTTCATCATACTGGGCCACCTGATCGTCGTCGCAGCGGTCCGAGACATAGCTGAACAGCTGTGCCGTGGTACGGAACAATTGCTCGCGCTCTACCTGGTTGTCATCACCATTGAGAACGCGAAAATTTGCAAACGCCCGGTGGCTCTCATCAAGCTCGGTCATAGTCCATCTCCCGGCTTCTGCCGTTAAGTTCGGACCAGACTGCGGCCGCACTTGCTTGTGGGGCCTGAAGGCAGGGCGGGAAAATTGAATCAAATTCTACGCAATTTCCGCAATATCCAGGGCGGCCGGGCACTTGAGCCAGACATTGGCAAAGAAAAAAGCCCCGGAGGATGCATCCTCCGGGGCTCGTTCAGTGCGACCGACCGCGCTTAGTGCAGGTCGAACCGGTCCGCGTTCATCACCTTGTTCCAGGCGGCCACAAAGTCCCTGGTGAACTTCGGTGCAGAATCGGCCTGGCCATAGACTTCGGCAAAGGCACGCAGCTGTGAGTGAGCGCCGAAGATCAGGTCGACCCGGGTACCGGTCCACTTCACCGCGCCGCTCTTGCGGTCGCGTCCTTCATAGATGCCGTCCTCGCCCTCCTTGGGTGCCCAAACCGTGTCCATGGTGAGCAGGTTGAGGAAGAAGTCGTTCGACAGGGTCTCGGGACGCGAGGTGAAGACCCCGTGTTCATTGACCCCTGCCCTGAGCACACGCAGGCCACCCAGCAACACAGTCAGCTCCGGGCCAGTCAGGCCCAGGAGCTGGGCGCGATCGACCATGGCCTCTTCAGGCTGCATGAAAGTGCGCTTGGAATAGTAGTTGCGGAAGGCATCGGCACGGGGTTCGAGGGCCGCAAAGGACGCCGCATCGGTCTGTTCATCCGATGCATCCATCCGACCGGGCGTGAATGGCACCGATACGGCCTGCCCAGCATCCCGAGCCGCCTTCTCGATGCCAGCGGCGCCGGCCAGCACGATCAAGTCGGCCAGCGAGATCTTCTTGCCCCCTGCTGCCGAGGCATTGAAGTCAGCCCGGATGGCTTCGAGCTTTTCAAGAACCTTGGCAAGCTGGGCCGGCTGGTTGACCTCCCAATCCTTCTGCGGCGCGAGGCGAATGCGTGCGCCATTGGCGCCCCCGCGCTTGTCCGACTTGCGGAAGGTCGACGCCGAAGCCCAGGCCGCAGAGACCAACTCGGAAACGGTCAGGCCCGAGGCCAGCACCTTTTCCTTGAGCGCAGCCACATCGGCCTCGTCGACCAGCGCATGGTCGACCGGCGGGATGACATCCTGCCAGATCAGGTCTTCGGCCGGCACTTCCTTGCCCAAATAGCGGGCCTTGGGACCCATGTCGCGATGGGTCAGCTTGAACCATGCGCGAGCGAAGGCGTCGGCGAACTGATCCGGATTCTCGAGGAAGCGGCGCGAAATCTTCTCGTAGACAGGATCGAAACGCAGCGACAGGTCGGTCGTCAGCATGGTCGGACGGCGCTTCTTGCTGGGATCGAATGGATCAGGAATATCGGCTTCCGCCTCCTTGGCCACCCATTGCTTGGCGCCGGCCGGGCTCTGGGTGAGTTCCCACTCATATTTGAACAGGTTCTCGAAGAAGTGGTTGCTCCAGCGGGTTGGCGTCTGGCTCCAGATCACTTCCGGACCACCGGTAATGGTGTCGGCGCCGATACCCGTGCCATGCGTGCTCTTCCAGCCCAGACCCTGTTCGGTAATGTCTGCGCCTTCCGGATCGGCGCCGACAAAGGACGGATCACCCGCGCCATGCGTCTTGCCCAAGGTGTGACCACCGGCAATCAGGGCCACGGTCTCTTCGTCATTCATGGCCATACGGGCAAAGGTTTCGCGGATGTCGCGCGCTGCCAGCACCGGGTCAGGATTACCGTTCGGACCTTCCGGGTTCACATAGATGAGGCCCATCTGGACCGCCGCCAGAGGCTCTTCGAGCTGACGTTCGCCGCTATAGCGGCTATCGCCCAGCCAGGTCCCCTCGGGCCCCCAATACAGTTCCTCGGGCTCCCAGACGTCGGCACGACCGCCGGCAAAGCCGAATGTCTTGAAGCCCATGGATTCGAGCGCGACATTGCCGGTCAGGATCATCAGATCCGCCCAGGAAATGGCGTTGCCATATTTCTGCTTGATCGGCCAGATCAGGCGACGAGCCTTATCGAGATTGGCATTGTCCGGCCAGGAATTGAGCGGCGCGAAGCGCTGCTGGCCCATGCCGGCGCCACCGCGCCCGTCGGTGATGCGGTACGTGCCGGCGCTATGCCAGGCCATGCGGATAAACAGGCCGCCGTAATGGCCGAAGTCGGCCGGCCACCAGTCCTGACTATCGGTCATCAGGGCGCGCAGATCTGCCTTGACCGCATCCAGATCGAGTTTCTTGAACTCTTCGGCATAGTCGAAATCCGGACCCATTGGGTCGGAGAGAGGCGAATTGGTGTGCAGGACCTGGATATCTAGCCCCTCGGGCCACCAGTCGCGATTGCGCGGGCCGCGACCGGCTCCACCATGCGGGAACGGGCATTTGCCAGCTTCAGATTTCGGATTGGGATCGGTCATGGGGGCCTCCTGGGAAGATATTGATGCGTTATAGGGGGGTGACATCGATTAGACCAATCGATAATTCTTCCTAGATCGATAGGAAAAACCAATTATGACAATCACCCTCAGGCAGATGCGCTATGCGGTCGCAGTCGCAGAAACCGGCCATTTCGGCCGTGCCGCAGAGTCATGCGCGGTCTCCCAACCGGCATTGTCCCAGCAGATTCTGGCATTGGAAGGGTTATGCGGCACGCCGCTATTCGACCGGCTGAAGACAGGCGTCCGCCCGACCCCCTTCGGGCGGGAATTCGTCACCATGGCCCGTGAGACCCTGAAAAGCACCGAGGCGCTGGAAGCCTTCGCAATCGGCCATGCCGGCAAGCCGACACGCGCGCTGCGTTTCGGGCTCATTCCAACAGTCGCACCTTATCTGTTGCCCGAGATTTTTCCGGCGCTGACCCGGGATTTGCCAGACCTGACATTCACCATCAGCGAGAGCCGGACCGATGCACTGCTCGATGGCCTGCGCGAGGGGAGCCTGGACGTTGCCCTGATCGCAACCGAACCGGCGGCAGGCGGCCCCCGGCTGACCGACGCACCGCTGTTCGAGGACAATTTCGTGCTCGCCACGCCCCGCGGCGAAAAGACCCCGGCGCCGCTGTCGCTGTCGACCTTGCCGCCGGAGCGCATATTGTTGCTCGACGAGGGTCACTGTTTCCGCGACCAGACGATTTCCGCCTGCCGGCTCGAAGGTGAGCGCGGTGCCAAGACCTTTGCGGCGACCTCACTGTCGACAATTGTAGAATTCGTCGCCAATGGTCAGGGTGTGACGCTGTTGCCCGAAATTGCCCTGCGCAAAGAGGCCAACGACCCGCGCATAGCCATTCACCCCCTCGACGAGCCGGATGCCGGCCGGCAATTGCGCCTGGTCTGGCGCGAGGCGACACCCTTTGCCGCCACCTTCCAGGGCATCGCCGAGGTGATCCGGAAGACCCGCGCCGGCGGCAACGCTAGACGGCCAGGCGCCGCCGCTGGCTGAAGCTGTCCCAGGAGAAAACCATCAAGGACAGCCAGATCAACGCAAAGCTGAGCATGCGCAGGGGATTGAGCGCCTCCCCGAACAACAGGATCGCCAGCAGGAACTGGATGGACGGCGCCAGATACTGGAACATGCCGATTGTCGTCAGCCGCAGCCGCCGGACCCCATAGGCAAACAGCAAGAGCGGCACCGCGGTGGCCGGGCCCGTCGCGATGAGCAGGAGCATGAGGGTCGGATCGGCATGAACCCCGACGCCATTGCTGACGATATCATAGACGACATAGGCCATGGCGAAGGGGGCAACGACGAGAGCCTCGGCGAACAGGCCGGTGGCCGGGCCCGCCTGTGCGGTCTTGCGGATAAAGCCATAAAACCCGAACGAAAACGCCAAACCCAAAGCGATCATCGGCACCCGACCGATGCCGGCGGCCTGGATCAGGATGGCGACCGCCGCAATGGCAATGGCGATGGTTTGCAGGCGGTTCTGCCGCTCGCCCAGCAGCACCATGCCGATGGCCACATTGACCAGCGGATTGATGAAATAGCCAAAGCTCGCCTCGAGCACCTGCCCCGATTCCACCGCCCAGACATAGAGCAGCCAATTACCCACCAGCAGCGTGGCGGAGAGCGCAATGACCCGCATGCGACGAGGATCGGTCAGCACCGCCCTGACCTCGCCGGACCCCGCCGTCACGCCGATGATGACCGCCAGCAGCACCAGCGACCACAGCGTCCGCTCGGCCACGATCAGCACCGAACCCGCCTGCTCCAGCAAGTGAAACAGGATCGGCAGGAAGCCCCACAGCAGATAGGCCGATAGAGCCGAGGCCACGCCCTTGCGCGTTTCGGTGGTATCGGCGGCACGTGTCGTGACGCTGTCGACAGCGACTTCGGGTGCTTGTTCGGGAAGGGTCATGGAAAGTCTCCGCACCACAATGCGGGGTGCCTGCTCCTGTAACAGGCTGGGCCGATCGCCACCAATCAGAGTTTGTGATCGACAACCCTTGCAAAGGTGATGGCTTCGTCCCAACCTTTAAAGATGTCGGACGTTTGGCCTCAAGAAGCGCCGATTGACCAGCCGCGCTTCGGACCCGTCCAAATACGAGGAGTCGCAGATGAAGAAGACAGTGACCTGGATCCTGATCGCCGATGGCACCCAGGCCCGTGTGCTCGAGCACACCGGACCGGGCAAGGGGCTGACGACCGTCAAAGGCCTGGACTGGTCCATCCCGCCGCTTCAGACCCAGGACATCAATGCCGACCGGCCCGGCCGCAGCTTCTCCTCGGTGGGTCCGGGCCGCAGCGCCATGGAGCCCAAAACCGACCCCGCCGACCATCGCGAAGCCGAGTTCGTGCGCTCGGTGGCCGGGGTTCTGGAAGAGAAGGCCAAGTCCGGCGCTTATGACCGGCTGGTGATCGCCGCCGCCCCCATCGCGCTGGGCAATCTGCGCAAGGTGCTCTCCGAGCATGTCAAGAAAACGGTGGTTGCCGAGCTGAACAAGGACCTCACCAACGTGCCCACCCCGCAACTGGACAAGCATTTGGACGGCATTATCGCCGTCTAGCCTGGAAAAGCAAAATAACTGTTCAGTTTCAATCGCTTGACCGGAGAAGGTGAATCAGGCCGAAAACGTCCTGAATCAGTTTTTCAGCGAGCTGATTCAATCTCTGAACGAGATGAATCGATGCACAAGGCCGGCGGCACGGGATTTGACCCTGTGCCGCTACTGATCTGAATCCAAATCGCTTTCGTCGCCGGCGAGGGCGTCGAGAAACTGCAGCAGCAGCGAATTGACGAGATCGGGGCGCTCGATACTCGGAATATGCGCCACGCCCTCCAGAACCACGGCAAAGGCATTGGGCATGGTTTCCGAAAGCGTATCGTGCCGCTCGACCAGAGCCGTGAAATCCTCATCGCCGACAATCAGCAGCGCCGGCGCGGACACCGCCTCCATGCGCCCCCAGGCGTCTGGTGGCGCTTCCTCCTGATTGAGCGGCGGCTTGCCCAGGGCACGGGCGTTCATGTCCAGAAACAGCTCGCGAACGGCACCACCCACCCGACCGCTCCGCGTCCGCGGACCATCGAGCCATTCATGCGCCTGCACCCGGTTGAGCAAGTCGATATCGCCGCGCTCCCAGGCGTCCTCCTCGGCCATCTCGATGGCGCGCTCTTCATCGGTGACGCTCCAGGGCGCACCGGTGATCGAGGTGCCGACCAGCACCAGCCCGATGACGCGGCCGGGATGGGCCAGCGCGAAATCCACCGCCAGGCCACCGCCCATCGAACAGCCCACCAGCACCGCCGCATGGATATCCATTTCATCGAGCAGGGCTTCAAGGTCGTCTAGATGGCTGAAGGGTTCGTTTTCGCTGACGGTCTCGCCATAGCCGCGCCGGTCATAGGCGATCGCATGCCAGCCGGCATCGGCAGCCGCCTGCATCTGGTCGAGCCACATGCGCTTGTCACAGACCCCGGCATGGAGGAATACGACGGGGAGACCCTCCCCCTGCTCGAGACCAGCCAGCGTGGCGCCGCCGATCTCGAAGGAGAAGGGGTCGGCGGTCATTGCATCAGCGCGGCGCAGAACTTGGTGCCGTCCTTGTCACCGACCCAGCAACCGGCCTCGCCCTCGATCGGCACGAAGCGCCCCAGCTCCTCGGGATAGCGCCCGGGCTGCGGATTGGCCGGAATGAGATAGCCCAGGCCTTCGCCATTGGCTTCATGCGCGAACACAAAAGTTTCTCCGCTCGGCAGCGCAAAGGTGATGCCGCCACCATCGACCGTCACGTCACAGTCAAATGCATCCTGCCCCGTGATCGAACATTGCCCCGGCGCAGCCATGGCCGGAACGGCGAGGGCAAGGCTGACCAGCAGCGCCGCCCCCGACACGAAACTCTTCATACAGTCCCCCAAGAACCGATTATGCTGGAGCACGGCTCCGTCACGCGCACTCTATTGCAGAAAGCGTGAACAAACCCAATGCTTTTCGCAAGTCGGTGGAGGTTTGGTAAAGGCCGCCAGCCGCCTCACGGATGCAGCGCAAGGACCTCGCCGAGCGCGCGTTCCACTTCGGCCTGGGTATATGGCTTGGCGATGACCGGATAGGACTGCCATTCCGGTGGCAGGCCCTCACGCCCGTAACCGGTGGCAAACAGGATGGGCACACCGCGGCTTGCCAAAATCTGGGCCACGGGAAAGACCTGCACGCCACCCAGATTCACGTCGAGAATAGCCACGTCAGGCAACTCGGTGCTGGCCGCCAGGCGCTCGGCATCAGCCAGGCGCATGGCCTGGGCGATAATGGACCAACCCATCTGGTCGAGCATGTCCTCAAGATTGATGAGGACCAATGACTCGTCTTCAACCACGAAGGCTTTGCGCCGGATGCTAGACAAGGGCCGCCTCCCCTTCGCGATAGGCGGCATGGGGAATGGCCAGTCGCGCCGTGAGCCCGTTGGCATAATCCAGTTCCAGCCCCCCGCCCAGCTCACCGGTGATCACCATGTGCAATAGCCGCGAGCCGAACCCCTTGCGGGCCGGTCCGGCCGGCGCCGGGCCATTGCGTTCCACCCATTCGATCACCAGCTGGTCATCCTCATCCTCATGCCAGTTCACCGCCAGACTGCCCTCGGGGACCGACAAGGCACCATGCTTGACGGCATTGGTGGCTAGTTCGTGCAGGACCAGCGCCAGCGCCACAGTCGCCTTGGCATTGACTACCAGCACCGGGCCACCATACTGCACCTGCTCGCTGCCAAAGGCGCTCAGCTCCTGGCAAACCAGATGACCGATCTCGGTATCGTGCCATTGCCGGTTGCTCAGCATGGTATGGGCATTCGACAGCGCCTTGATGCGCGCTTCGAGCGACTGACGTGCCTGCCCGACATCGTCGGCATTGCGTAGGGTCTGGGTGGCGATGGACTGCACCGTGGCCAATGTGTTCTTGACCCGATGGTTCAGCTCGTCGATCAGCAACCGCTGCCGCCGCGTAGCCCGCACCGCCTCCGTCCGGTCCATGCCCTGGACGAAAACGCCGGTGATATTGCCAGCCCCATCCCGGATGGGATTGTAGGAAAAATCGAGAAACGTCTCTTCCGCCGGCCGGCCGGGCTCATTCTCCAGCATCACCCGCGCCCCTTCAGCGGCGTGCACATGGCCCTCCCGATAGACCCGGTCCAACACATCGACGAAACCCTGCTCGATGACCTCGGGCAGTGCCTTGGCAATCGGCTGGCCGACAACGTTGCGCCCACCGATCAGCCGGACATAGGAATCGGAGGTGAAGGTGAAGACGTGGCTGGGACCCGACAATACGGCAAAGAAAGCCGGGGCCTGCTGGAACAGCCGCCGGAACTCGGCGCTGGCAGCCTCGGTTTCCCGTGTCCGTTCGATCAGCCGCGTCGCCGCCGAGATCGAGGTATAGGGCAGTGTCGTGGCCTCGCGCATGCGCACCAGTTCGGTGACGTCCACCGTGTTCTGCATCACATAGGCGGTGGTGCCGTCGGGGCCTGTCAGCGGCACATGCACCGCCGTCCAATAGCGATTGGTCACCGTGCCGTCGGGCAGCACCAGGGGATAGTTGATATAGGCGATGGTGTCGGGCTCTCCCGTCGCCAGAACGTGCTCGAAAGACGCCCGCAGGCGCTTCCCCTCCTCCCCTTCATTGGGAAACAGATCGAAGAGGTTATTGCCCTCAAGCGCAGAAAAAGGCGTACCCACCACGGCCTCATAGGCGGGATTGGCCGCCACGTAGCGCAAATCGCGATCAAGGATCATGAACGGGCTGGGCAGCGCCTGAAAGATGCGCGCAAAGTCCAGCTCAGCCATGTGCAAAACGCCCCCGAAGTCATGCGGAGAAAACCACCCCGCCGGAGCAACTTAACGCAATATGCAGCGGATGGTTCCCCTGAATTGGGATTTCTTACGGGAGAGCTGATCTAGTGAAAGGGGCGCGGCTCTCGCCGCGCCCTTCACACGCTTATCGCGTCAGCGGCTTATAGGTCGCGCGCTTCGGGTTGACCGCGTCGGCACCGAGGCGGCGGACCTTGTCGGCCTCATAGTCCTGGAAATTGCCTTCGAACCATTCGACATGGCTGTCGCCCTCGAAGGCCAGCATGTGGGTCGCCAGGCGATCGAGGAACATGCGATCGTGGCTGATGATGACGGCGCAGCCGGCGAATTCCTCCAGCGCCTCTTCGAGCGCGGCGAGGGTTTCGGTGTCGAGGTCGTTGGTCGGCTCGTCGAGGAGGAGAACGTTGGCGCCACTCTTGAGCATCTTGGCCAGGTGCACGCGGTTGCGCTGACCGCCGGACAGATTGCCCACCTTCTGCTGCTGGTCGCCGCCCTTGAAGTTGAAGGCCGAAGTATAGGCCCGGCTGTTCATCTCGCGCTTGCCCAGCGTGATGATGTCATTGCCGCCCGAGATTTCTTCCCACACGGTCTTGTTGGGGTCGAGCGCGTCTCGGCTCTGATCGACATAGCCCAGATGCACGGTCTCCCCGACGGTGATTGAACCGCCATCGGGCTTTTCCTGACCGGTCAGCATGCGGAAAAGCGTGGTCTTGCCAGCGCCGTTCGGCCCGATAATGCCGACAATGCCGCCAGCCGGCAGCTTGAAGGAGAGATCCTCGATCAGCAGGCGATCGCCAAAGCTCTTGGACAGGTTTTCGACCTCGATCACGTTCTGGCCCAGGCGTTCGCCGGGCGGAATGATGATCTGGGCGCTGGAGGACTGGGTGCGGGCCTCGTTGACCTTGACCAGTTCGTCATAGGCGCGGATACGCGCCTTGGACTTGGCCTGGCGGGCCTGGGGCGACTGGCCCATCCATTCCTTTTCGCGGTTAAGCACCTTGAGGCGCGCTTCATCCTCGCGCTGCTCCTGGGCAAAGCGCTTGGACTTGGCCTCGAGATAGGCCGAATAATTGCCCTCATAGGGAATGCCGCGGCCGCGGTCGAGCTCAAGAATCCAGCCCGTGACATTGTCGAGGAAGTAGCGGTCGTGGGTGATGATCAGCACCGCGCCTTCGAATTCGCGCAGGTGCCGTTCGAGCCAGGCGGTCGTCTCGGCGTCGAGATGGTTGGTCGGTTCGTCCAGCAGCAGCAGGTCGGGCTTGGAGAGCAGCAGGGCGCAGAGCGCGACGCGGCGCTTCTCACCGCCCGAGAGCTTGGTCACGTCGGCGTCGCCCGGCGGGCAGCCGAGGGCTTCCATGGCCACTTCCACCTGGGATTCGAGATCCCACAAGTTCTGCGCGTCGATGATGTCCTGCAGCTTGGTCGCCTCGTCGGCGGTCTCGTCGGAATAATTCATCATCAACTCGTTGTAGCGGTCGACGATGTCCTTCTTCTCCTTGACGCCGGTCATCACATTGCCCAGCACGTTGAGCGCCGAATCGAGCTGCGGTTCCTGGGCGAGGTAGCCCACCCGCGCACCCTCGGCGACCCAGGCTTCACCAGTAAACTCGGTTTCGATACCAGCCATGATCTTGAGCAGCGTCGACTTGCCCGAGCCATTGGGGCCCAGAACACCAATCTTGGCATCGGGGTAGAAGGAGAGATGGATATTATCCAGCACCTTCTTGCCGCCCGCATAGGCCTTACTCATTCCGTGCATGTGATAGATGAACTGGCGCGCCATGGCGTCGGGACCTCTTTGGGAGTGTTCGAAGATTGGCGCCTATGTAGGGCATGCGTTGGTATGACGCAATCGCCGCACCCGGGCTGGCGGGAACAATCCCCCAGGCTAGCGGGTTTGACCAAAAAGCGTCAGGACCCACCTCATGGCCAATCTCTGGTACAAGAACGCCATCATCTATTGCGTTGATGTCAAAAGCTTCATGGATGCCAATGGCGATGGCACCGGGGATTTCATCGGCCTTGCGGACCGGCTCGACCACCTGGAGCGCCTGGGCGTCACCTGCATCTGGCTCAACCCTTTCTATCCCTCCCCGCGCCGCGACAACGGCTACGATATTTCGGACTATTACGGCATCGATCCGGACCTCGGCACGCTGGGCGACTTCGTGGAATTCATCCACGCCGCCGAAGACCGGGGCATGCGGGTCATCGTCGATCTCGTGGTCAACCACACCTCCGACCAGCATCCCTGGTTCCAGGCGGCGCGGTCGGACCCGAAATCGCCGTTTCGGGACTGGTATGTGTGGCGCGACGAAAAGCCGGACAATGCGGGGGACGGCATAGTCTTCCCGGGCGTGCAGACCTCGACCTGGACCTATGACCAGGCCGCCAAGGCCTGGTACATGCACCGCTTCTACAGGTTCCAGCCCGATCTCAACACCACCAACCCGGCGGTGCGCGCCGAGATTCTCAAGATCATGGGCTTCTGGCTGGCGCTGGGTGTCTCCGGATTCCGGGTGGACGCGGTGCCGTTCCTGATCGAGCCGCGTGGGGTGCTCACCGACAAGCCGGTGGCCGACCCGCATGCCATGCTCACCGAAATCCACGACTTCCTCTCCTGGCGCAAGGCCGAGGCGATCCTGCTGGCCGAAGCCAATATCCGCTACGAGGACGCTGACCTCTATTTTGCCGCCGGCGACCGCATGACCATGGTCTTCGACTTTGTCGGCAACGAACAGCTGTTTCTCTCGCTGTCGCGCCAGACGGCGGCCCCTCTGCGGCGGGCGCTGGCATCGCGTCCGGAGCCGGGCGGCATGGGGCAATGGGCGGTGTTCCTGCGCAATCACGACGAGCTGAACCTGGGCGGCCTCACCGAGCAGGAGCGGCAGGATTGCTTCGATGCCTTCGGTCCCGAACCAAGGATGCAGATCTACGACCGCGGGCTGCGCCGCCGCCTCGCCTCCATGTTCGATGGCGACCAGGCACGGCTCAAAATGGCATTCTCGCTCTTGCTGGCCCTGCCCGGCACCCCGGTCATCTGGTATGGCGACGAGATCGGCATGGGCGAGGATTTGTCGCTGCCCGAGCGCGAGGCGGTGCGGACGCCGATGCAGTGGTCGCCCCGGGCCAACGGGGGCTTTTCCGATGCGCCAAAGAGCCGGCTGATCCGCCCGGTCATCGACAAGGGCAAGTTCGGCTACAGCCAGGTCAACGCGGCGCTGGAGACCCAGCACCGCGACACCTTCTTCCACGCCGTGGCCGACATGATCTCGGCGCGGCGGTCCTCCCCCGAGATCGGCTGGGGCGGCGTTGACATCATCGATATCGGGGACGACGAGGTCCTGGTGCTCTCAAGCAGCTGGCGCGGCAACCGGGTGATCACCGCCCATAATTTCTCGAACCAGCCCAAGACCTTCCACCTCAAGGATGAAGGCATAGAGGAGATGATGCCGATGCTGACCGAATCCCCCTCAGGCCCCATGGCCGGCGATGACGACATCTCGCTCTCGCCCTATGGCTATTGCTGGCTGCGCTGCAATGGCGAGCGGCGCTAAAGCTCGGCCAGCAGCCACTGCCCTATCGGCCAGGTGGCCGCAAAATGGGTCGCGCAAAGGTCAGCGAAACCCGGTTCATAGGCGACCGCTCCGGGCAGGGTGATTGTTGCTGTCAGCCCCTCATAGAGCAGATATTCGGCCCGCTCCGGCTCGGCTTCGAAGCCGCGCGGCGGTTTCTTGCGGGTCTTTTCACCGATGTCGTAGTCGCCGGCCGCCCGCACCTTGGCAATGGCGGCCTGCAGCGCCTTGCCCGAGCGCGGCAGCACGATGGCATGGCGGAAACTATCGAGCGTGTCCTTGTCGAACTGATGCATGCCGGTGCCCAGGAAAACCTGTTCCGGCGTGATGCGCAGATAAAAGCCGGGCGTGTTCCACCCCTTCTTCTCGCCATGCCAGAACCAGAAATCGAGATGGGTTTTGTAAGGCCGCTTGTCCTTGGAAAAGCGCACATCGCGATTGATGCGCATGATCGAACCATTGACGCGCGGTTCGGCGTGTACGTCAGGCGAAATCCCCCGCAACAACGGGGCCATGGCCGACACGAAGAGCTTGCCCGGCTCGACATAGCCGGCCTCATAAAGCGGACGGTTCTCCTCGAACCAGGCCTTCTCGTTGTTTGCGGCAATACCGCTGAGGAACTGCCGAGTGGCGTCCGGAAACTGATCGAAGGCGGCGCTCATCGGCGGAGCCCCATGAAACGGATGGTGTCGTGCAAATCATCTCTCCTCAACCCATTGTCTGCCACGGGCAGGCATTGGGGCAAGTGGAAGATGACCCGCGCAATCGGACACTGTCGTTCGGCACTGCTTCTTGGGCCGGATCGCCCCGATCCGTTCACGTTCCCTCAAACAAACGGATCGGGGCGTATGACCCGGGCGCCCTTGATCACCCGTGCCGGATCGCTCTGGAGCCACAGATATGGCGTGGCGCATGGAGCAGCCTGCCTGATAGCGGCCGAACCCCAGAAGCGGCAAACGCACTCAAGCGCAGGATTTCACGCGGTGCAAGCAATATTTGAACAATTTGACGCCAAGCACTGTTGATGCCTATTTCATGTGCAGAGTGCTCGCCCGACATCGGCTATAGGGGCAGGCCGGAACGAGCTTTGACGCGCCTTATGCTCATATTGGAGTGGATACGCGCTACGCCCGGCAACCGCGCACTCAAGCGCCGATGCAAGCGCTCGAAATCCTCATGGTCCTTGCAGGCCACGCGCAGGATATAGTCGGACTGACCGGCCATCAGGTGGCATTCGAGCACTTCGGGAATGTCTTGCACCGCCGCCTCGAAGGCATCGAGAGCGGCCTCGCTCTGGCTGGTCAGCCCCACCTCGATGAAGAACTGCAAGGCAAAACCGAGGCGCGCCGCATCGAGTTCGGCCCGATAGCCTACGACGTAGCCCGCATCTTCGAGCGCCTTGATCCGCCTGTGGCACGCGGAGGGAGAGAGCCCGATCGCCTCCCCCAGCACCTGCACGCTGCGATTTGAGTCACGCTGCAACTCCCGCAGGAGCTTTCGGTCGGTGGCATCGAACTGCAAGGGCAAAGCGCGGCTCTCCATGCTGGCTGAAAACTGGACCGAGCATGTGGTCCTGCGGGACGACTTGACAAGCACCCCGCAGGAAATCCCCAGACCCGCAGATGCGGCATTCCGAACTTAGTAAACGAACACTATCAGGTCCCGGCCGCTCTGCCGCGCCGCAAACACGCGGTTCGCCCCATAGGAAGAGCGATCCAGCGTCGCCGCCACCAGAGCATCACCGGCAATGGCCGAGCGGAGCGAGTTGCCCAGGCCGGTCTGCCGCAGGGCCGCCGCCAGGTGTGGCCGCAGCTCGGGGCAGACATTGATGCGGCGGATATCGACATTGGTCGCGCGTTGCCAGGATGCATCAATGCGTGTCGAAAGGATCAACCGCTCCAGTTCGGCGGGCGTCACACCGGCACATTGAGCCGTTGCAGCACTGCCGGCGCTGGCAAAGAGCCCTCCGCCACCGCTGCCACCACCAGTCGAACCGTTTCCGCCTGGATTAACACCGGGGTTCGATCCGCCGCCGCCGGACCCACCACCGCCGCCACCACCAAGGCCGACATCGACATCGACCAGGTCTTCGCCGCCCAGACCGAGTCCGAGCGTGGCAGAATTGTTGAGCAGCCCGACATCGGCACTGAGCGTGGACGACCCGCCCGCCCCTACGCTGCCACTGGCGAGGCCATCGCCCAGATTGGCATCAAGCAACTGATTGCCGCCGCCCAAGCCGACATTGGCCACGCCCGATGTCCCGGCATCACCGGAACCAAGGGTAACCAGCGCCCCGCTATCCTGACCGCCGACGATACCAAGCAGAGACTGCGCCTGAACCGGAAACGAGGCCCCTGCCAGCAGAGCGGCAGACACAAAAGCTATTCCCAAGAGTTTCATGATCATCTCCTAAAGTGACACAACGTCACCTTAGAAGACGCCATAAATACCTGGCGAAACTCCAGATAAATCTGGTTTCGATTGATTACATGCTTACTGCATGCAATCTACGAATTCCAGGAATTTAAGGAAGTTTTAGCTGTAGGTAATAATATACGGATATATCCGTAACTGCAATGCAGCACAAAAAGATAGGGCGCGAAACCGAAGTCTCGCGCCCCTCCGGGGCAGCGCACAAAGGAGCGTCAACCTTTGCGGCCAGCCGCCGATCGAATGGCGGAGGCTCTGTTGGCACACCGCCGTTGGCATTCCGGATCGTCAGCGCGTCCGGTTCGCCCACTCAACGATGGTATCGGCAGGGGGTTCCCGCGATTTTGGAAGGGGACGGAAATGTGATCGCGGGTTACCCAGCGGCGGCTGCTACAGCTCGAAGGGCGCCTGCAGAGACTGGATCGCCTTGATGGCCGCAGAGGCGCGATTCTCCACCCCCAGCTTGGTATAGACCTGCTCCAGGTGCTTGTTCACTGTACGCGGGCTCAGCCCCAGGATGTCCCCGATGTCCTTGTTGGACTTGCCGCGGCCGATCCAGAGCAGTACTTCGCTTTCGCGCTGGGTCAGGCCGAACTGCTGGCGCAGGATTTCCTCCTGCCCCTCCTCCTGCGCCCGCGCAATACGGAAGAGGAATTCGTCGCCTCCGACCACGCCCAGGAAGGCAAATTGCAGGTCTTGCGCACCACCGAGGGCAAGATCAAAACCGCCTCCGGGGGTCAACCGCTCGCCCTCGGCCAACCGCCAGGCGACGAACCGTTGTGACATGGCCGGCTGCATCGCTGCATCCAGGCCCGAATGTTCCAGCAGGCGATTGGCTTGCGGGGTCGACCACAGCACCCCGCCATCGGCGCCAAAGGCCACCAGATGACGCCCGGCAGCATCAAGCGCAATGCGCGCACTCTGCGCCCGGCGTGCATTGGCCAAATGCACGCGGATGCGGGCACGCAATTCGTCCACATTGATGGGCTTGGAGAGGTAGTCCACCCCGCCACTTTCCAGCGCATGGACCACATGTTCGGTCTCGGTCAGCCCGGTCATGAAGATGATGGGCACATGGGTGAGCGTGGTCAGCGCCTTCATGCGGCGGCAGGTCTCGAACCCGTCGAGCCCAGGCATCAACGCATCCATCAGCACCACGTCCGGCGTCACCCGCTCCACGATCTTGAGCGCTGCCTCGCCACTGCGTGCCACCAGCACCGTCACGCCGGCCTGTTCGAGGGCCGTCGTCAGGAAGCCGAGCGACTCCGGAGAGTCATCGACCAGAAGGACAATATCCTGTTCCTTCTCAATCCGGCTCATGACCTACCCGCTCCAGCGTCTCGGCAAACCCGTCGAAATCAAAATCCTGCATATGTCGTCTTAGCGCCTCGACCAGGGCAAGGTTGGCCGGATCAGTTGCCAACTCGCCCAGTTTTTCGTCGATCCCCCTGACATGACCGATTTGGCCCAGCGCCGCCAGTGCCTGCAAGTGCTCCGCACCGGGAGAGCGCAGTTTTCGCGGTGCCGGGGCCTTTTCGGGTCTGCTGTCCTCGGCATAGACCCACTCCAACCCCAGGTGCCGGCCCAGCTTGTCGATGAGCTGGCTGAGATCAAATGGCTTGGCCAGTGTGTCATCATGCCCGGCATCGGCGCTGACGGGGTTGGCGCCATCCCCGATATTGGCCGAGAACATGATGATAGGCACGGAGACACCCATGGCACGCAAGCGGCCCAGCAATTCCCAGCCACTCATGCCCGGCATGCGGATATCGAGGAAGAACAGGTCCGGCTTCGCCGACCCAAGCGCATCAAGACAGGATTGGCCATCTCCAGCGGCGATGACGGAGAAACCCAGCGGCTCCAGCATCTCGCGCAGCAATTGACGATGATCCGCATTATCGTCCACCACCATGACGGTCCGCGGCACGCCGAGATAGCCGACAATCTCGCGTACCGGCGCCAGCCGTTTGGCAGGACGCTCCACCTTGGCCAGCATGAGGCGGGCCTGAAACCGCGTCCCCTCTCCCACCGTGCTGGCGACGGTGATTTCACCGCCCAGCGTTTCGGTCAACAGCTTGGTGATGGTGAGCCCGAGGCCCAGCCCGGGGGTGAAGCGATTGCGTTCCGCCTCGCCGCGCACAAAGGGCTCGAACACATGATCCAGATCGGACGGTGAAATGCCGCTGCCGCTGTCTTCCACCGTGAAGCTGGCCACCTGCATACGATAGCCCACGTCGAAGCGGACATAGCCGCTGCTGGTGAACTTGATGGCGTTGGAGAGGAGGTTGACGAGAATCTGCCGCAGCCGCTTTTCGTCTGTGCGGACAAAGACCGGCAGCGCCTCGGAGCGGCTGTGCCGGAATTCCAGCCCCTTGGCCTCGGCCTGAAGGCGGAACATGTCCACGATCTGGTCCAGAAAATCCTGGATGTTCACCTCGCCCGAATAGACCTGCAGCCGCCCCGCCTCAATCTTTGAGATGTCCAGCAGCCCGTCGATCAGGCCCGAAAGGTGTTCAGCGCTGCGGCGAATGACCTGGGCCGATCCGCGCCGGTTTTCCGGCAGCTGCGCGTCGCGCTCAAGGATCTGCGCATAGCCCATAACCGCGTTGAGTGGAGTGCGCAGTTCGTGGCTGAGGCCCACGACATAGCGGCTCTTGGCCTGATTGGCCGCCTCGGCCTTTTCCTTGGCGCGCTGCAATTCGGCGTCGGTCCTGGAGTGCGCGTCGATTTCCTTGAGCAGCAGCGTGTTCTGCCGCGAACTTTCTTCTTCGGCCACCAGGCGGCTGTCATGCGCCAGCACCAAGAACCAGGTCATGACCCCCGCCGCCACCGCCAGCACGAAGAACACCACCAGCAGGGTGCCGCCGACCACTTCAGACGTATGCGGCGCCGAGCGGCTGGCAAAATAATAGATGAGCCCCAATATGCCGCCGAGGATCGCCAGGGCCGACGCCATGGCGATGCCATAGCGTCCCAGCCGCGATTGCAGTTTCTCGATGGCCCATTCGGGCAGGACCGAGGCCGCCACCGCGTGGGTCTGCGCCCGGAAATGCGCATGCGGTTTGCACATGTCGTGGCAGCGCGCATCAAGCGAACAACACAGCGAACAGATCGGCGCCGCATAGGCCGGGCACCAGGCCATGTCCTCGGGCTCGAAGGGATGCTCGCAGATCGAGCAGGTCAGCGTCTCCCTCTCCTGCCACTGCTTGCGCGGCTTGCGGGCCAGATAATACTTGCCCCTGGTAGCCCAGGCGATTGCGGGCGAAGCAATGAAACACACGACCAATGCGATATAGGGCGCCAGCGCCGAGGCGGTCTCCCCGAACGCCCCGAAATGCGCGGTGAGCGCAATGGTCGCCGAAATCAGCATGGAGCCGACCCCGACCGGATTGATGTCGTAGAGGTGGGCGCGCTTGAATTCGATGCCCGGCGGCGCCAGCCCCAGCGGCTTGTTGATGAACAGGTCCGCCGAGATCGTACAGAGCCAGGCCATGGCGATGATCGAGAAGATGCCCAGGGTTTCTTCCAGCAGGCGATAGATGCCCAGCTCCATCAGCAGCAGGGCAATGGCCACGTTGAACAACAGCCAGACGACGCGCCCAGGATGGCTGTGGGTCAGGCGGGAGAAGAAGTTCGACCAGGCCAGCGAGCCCGCATAGGCATTCATGACGTTGATCTTGAGCTGGCTGACGACGACGAACACCGCCATCAGCATCAGCGCCACGAACTCATTGGGGATCATGTAACCAAAGGCGACGGCGTACATATAGCCGGGCTCGGAGGCATGCTCGGGTGACACGCCGGCCGAGAGGGCCAGGAAGGCGAGAAACGAGCCGGCGATCAGCTTTGGCGCGCCCACCACGACCCATCCGGCACCGGCGAGGAATATCCCCAGCTTGTGCCGCCATTTCGGCGCGCCTTCCGCCGGCAGGAAACGCAGAAAGTCCACCTGCTCGCCAATCTGGGTCATCAACGCCAGAATGACCGCAGAGGCGGCACCAAACTTGGCCACTTCGAAGGCGGCAATAGTGCCTGCTGCCCCTTCGGGTTGGCCGAGGCCATTAAAGGCCCGCCACAGGTCGAACTTCTCCCAGTCCATGAAGGCAATGAAGAAGAAGGGCAGGATGTTGAGGACAATCCAGATCGGCTGCGTCAGCATCTGGAACGAGGAGATCATGCGAATGCCGTGCGTCACCAGCGGGATGACCACCAGCGCCGAGATGATGTGGCCGATCCAGAGCGGGATGCCGAAGGCCAGCTCCAGCGCGCTCGACATGATCGAGGCTTCGATGGCGAAGAGGATGAAGGTGAAGCTGGCATAGATCAGCGAGGTGATGGTTGAGCCGATATAGCCAAAGCTCGCCCCACGCGTCAGCAGGTCTACGTCAACACCGTGGCGGGTTGCATAGCGCGAGATCGGGACGCCTACGAGCAAGATGGCCACAGAAGCGACCAGTATCGCGATCAGCGCATTGGAGGTGCCGTAGCTGAGCGTGATCGCCCCGCCAATGGCCTCCAGCGCCAGGAAGGAAATGGCGCCGATCGCTGTCTGCGATATCCGGTCGTTGGAGAAGCGGCGCGCCGACTTGGCGGTGAACCTGAGGGCGTAATCTTCCAGCGTCTGGTTGGCGACCCAGCGGTTATATTCGCGCCTGACGGGAATGATCCGCTGCCGTGCCATACCGCTCAAGCCTTAACCAATTCGCCGCGCTGCCCAAAAAATCGCCAAGGGTTCCTTAGCACGGAATTGGGAAAAATCACGCGGTTTTTCAGGACTTTCAGTCCAAAACCGGAATCAACGCGGCAAGCAGTTACGTCAATCGACGTATAGGGCGAACGTTAAGAGCTGTCCCAGTGTGTTCCCAGGACGCCTCCCGGTGTCTTGAGGGACTCAAACAGGTCTAGAGGGACAATCATGAAGAACTTCAGCGCCAAGAGCGCTTTGCTCGCCGCCGCTCTCGCAGGCAGCGTTTCGCTGGCCGCAGTGCCGGTCATGGCCCAGGACGACACCATCAAGGTGGGCATCCTGCACTCGCTCTCGGGCACCATGGCCATTTCCGAAACCACGCTCAAGGACACCATGCTGTTCCTGATCGAGCAGCAGAATGCCAAGGGCGGCGTGATGGGCAAAATGCTCGAACCCGTCGTGGTCGACATTGCCTCTGACTGGCCGCTGGCCGCCGAACTGGCCCGCCAGCTGATCGAAGTCGATGAAGTCGACGCCGTCTTCGGCTGCTGGACCTCGGTCTGCCGCAAGTCGGTGCTGCCCGTCTTTGAAGAACTGAACAGCCTGCTGTTTTACCCTGTCCAGTACGAGGGTGAGGAATCCCAGCGCAACGTGTTCTACACCGGCGCTTCCCCCAACCAGCAGGCCATTCCGGCCGTCGACTACCTCATGAATGAGGAAGGCGTTGAGCGCTGGGTGCTGGCCGGTACCGACTATGTCTATCCGCAGACCACCAACAAGATCCTCGAGCAGTACCTGCTCGACAAGGGTGTGGCCGCCGAAGACATCATGATCAACTACAC
>NZ_CAJXJS010000050.1 GCF_913055165.1 uncultured Devosia sp. | reverse complement strand
AAGACCGACGGGACCGCATCGGCAGAAACCATCAACGGAACCTCGGGCAACGACATCATCAATGCGCTCGCAGGGGCTGACACAGTCAACGGTTTGGCCGGCGATGACGTGCTGGCCGGCGGCGATGGCGAGGTCTGGATCATCCGGCAGGTTCTGGAAGCCGTTGATGGCGGCGATCTCGGAATAGAGGAAGTCGCGCATGAAGAAGCTGTCGCTGAGGCGCACGCGGCCGAAATCCTCGAGGGCGCGAACAGAGCGGGGCTGGCGCATGGGGCTTGTATCCTCGTGGGCTGACGGGGCAGATGGTGTGGACGCAACGTTCGCCATGCAACCCGGTTTCGACGCAGAGGAAGCCAGCCATGCTGCTTATCGCCTTCTATATCGCCATCACCGCCGAAGCGATGACAGCAGCGCTCGCGGCCGGGCGGCGGAACATGGACTGGTTCGGGGTGTGCCTGATTGCCTGTGTTACCGCCCTTGGTGGCGGCACACTGCGCGACATCCTGCTCGACCACTATCCCCTGGTCTGGGTGGAGAACCCCTATGTGCTGCTATTGGTGTGCGGCGCGGCTCTGCTGACCATTCCGCTGGCGCGGCTGGTGGATCGTCTCAAATGGCCATTTCTGCTGCTCGACGCGCTGGGGCTCGTGGTCTTCACGGTGATCGGCTGCAATATCGGCATTGAGTCCGGGGTGCACCCGATCATTGTCATTGTCGCCGGCATGGTCACGGGCACCGCCGGCGGCGTATTGCGCGACGTCCTGTGCAATGACATTCCCCTGATCTTTCGGGGCGAACTCTACGCCACCGTGTCGCTGGTCACCGGGATCATTTATTTCCTTGGGCTCGCCAATGGCATGCCGTTCGACATGATGGTGCTGGTGTCCATTGCCATCGGCTTTGCATTGCGCGTGCTTGCGCTGGTGCTACGCTGGGAAATGCCCAAATTCGTCTATGATCAGGACATGCGCAAATGACACCCGCTCGGATCGTGTTGTCCCGCAAGGCGGGGTTTGACCTCCAGGCCGTCTCGCAGGCCCTCAACGGGTTGCCCGCCCAATCGGTGGCGCGGCCGGGGCGCTGGGGTAACCCGTTCACCATCGATGCCGTGATGGCCGAAACCGGCCTCACCAAGGACGCGGCCCAGGCCGAGGCGGTTGCCCGGCATGCACGCTGGATGGCTGGCGAGATTGAGGCCGAGCGGCCGCGTCCCTCGCAGGCGGAAATCCGCGGCGAACTGGGCGGCAAGAACCTGGCCTGCTGGTGCCGGGCCGGCACACCCTGTCATGTGGATACCCTGTTGGCGCTGGCCAATAATTGAGGCTTCCGGACGGGCGCCGAATATGGCATTGAACTTCCATACAAGAATGGAGTTCTGACTTGCGACAGACGTGGCGGTGGTTTGGCCCCAAGGACCTCACCAGCATCGACGACATTACCCAGGCTGGCGCTGCCGGCGTGGTGAGTGCGCTGCATCACGTGCCGAATGGGGTGGTGTGGACGCCCGAGGAGATCGCCAAGCGGCACCGGGAAATTGCCACGCGCAAGGATGGTTCACCTTCCGGTCTCACCTGGGATGTGGTCGAAAGCCTGCCGGTCACCGAAGACATCAAGAAGCAGAAGGGTGAGTGGCGCGAGCACATTGCCAACTACAAGGTCTCCATGAAGCACTTGGCCGATAGCGGTATCGAGACCATCTGCTACAATTTCATGCCGGTGCTCGACTGGACCCGCACCGATTTGCGCTGGACGGTGCCCAATGGCGGCTCGTGCATGCGCTTCGATATCAATGATTTTGCCGCTTTCGATATCCATATCCTGAAGCGTCCCGGCGCGGCGGCGGACTTCACCAATGCAATCGCTGACGAGGCGGCGCGGCGCTTCGAAGCCATGAGCGAGGATGACAAGAAGCAGCTGGGGCGCAATGTCACCATGGGGCTGCCGGGTTCAACCGAATCCATGTCACTCGAGGATGTGCAGGCGCATCTGGACGAATATGGCGCCATCAGCCGCGAACAATTGCGGGTGCATTTCGTCAATTTCCTCGAAGAGGTGGTGCCGGTCGCTGAAGATCTTGGCCTCAGGCTGTGCTGTCACCCCGACGATCCGCCATTTGCGCTGTTGGGCCTGCCACGCATCATGTCGACCGAGGAGGACTACAAGTTCATCCTCGATGCCGTCGATAGCCCCGCCAATGGGATGACGCTGTGTTCCGGCTCGCTCGGCGCGCGCCCGGATAATGATCTGCCCGGCATGATGGAGCGGTTCGGTCCCAAGGTGCATTTCCTGCACCTGCGTAACGTCAAGCGCGATAGCGACGATATTGCCGGTTCGTTCTTCGAGGCCGAGCATCTGGGTGGTGACACCGACATGGTGGCGCTCATTGCCGCGATCCTCAAGGAAGAACGGCGACGCAAGGCTGAAGGCCGCGCGGATTGGGAAATCCCGATGCGCCCCGATCACGGCCAGGACATTCTGGATGATCTCGGCCGCCGCTCGCAGCCGGGCTACCCGACCATTGGTCGCATGAAGGGCCTTGCCGAACTGCGCGGCGTGATGACCGCGCTCGAGCACGCGCAATGGGGGTTGCCGGGGCGTTGAGCCCCGTCAGTCCTCCAGCAGATAGCCGCCGGCGCGCGTGGGCAGGATGTCACTGCCCACGATCTTGGCGACGGAAGAGCCGGCCACGACAAATTTGGCGCTGGCGCGCGAGAGGATGAACCCGTCCGTGCCTGCCCGTAGTGGCGTACGGGCGAGGAAGGCTTCGGGGCCATCCATGGCGATGATATCGGCGACGACATCGCCCTTGTTCACCCGGTCCCCCAAACCAACACGATAGGCCAGGAGCCCCGGCCGGTCGGCGCGCAGCACCTCGGTGGCCTCGAACGGGGTCGGGCCCGGAGCCGGTCTGGATGGCGCCGGTGAGACGTCGATCAACCCGCGGCCTGCGAAGAAGTCGAACAACCCTTGAGCGTCTTCGCGCCCCATATCGTCATGGGTATCGGCCTGGCCGCGATATTCGAGCGTCGCCGTTTCGGCGCCCATGGGAATGGGCACATCCGGATTGGCGCGCTGGGCCTTGCGATAGAGGTTTGGCAGCACCTCGTCAAAGGAACCACCGCCACTGTCTTCGGCAGTGAGCGTGGCGGCCACCTGCATGCGGTCGGCCAAATCCTGCAGTCCCGGCATCAAATCGGGCGAGGTGAAGATGTGTTTCAGGCTCTCATCGTCGCAATGCAGGTCGAGCATGATATCGGCGTCATGGGCTGATTTGAGGATCAGCAGGCGCAGGCGCTGCGCGGCAGTGGTTGGCTGCTGCCGGTCGATCCAGTCGCCCACAGCCTGGCGGATCGTCCGCAGGTTTGCGTTGGGATCATCACCGAGTTTGCCCGCTACGGCCTCGGCGATCAGCGGATAGAGATCGGGCCAGCGGCGGTTGAAATTGACACCGGTTTCCAGATCGTAGCGGCCGATATGGCGGCGCAGCACGCGGGTCGCCAGACCCAGCGGATTGACCGAGGGGAAGACCACGAGGCGCGCCTTGAGCGCGCCGGCCGCGTCGGCGTCGCGCAGCATGGGCAACAGATGGTGCAGCGCCATGGTGCCGGGCTGTTCATCGGCATGGAGCGCGGCCTGCAGATGCACCTTGGTCGCGGCGGTCTCGGGGCCGGCGGCGTACCAATAGAGCGTGGTGGACTGGCCGGGCGCATCGCCGGCCAGCACAATCGAGTGCTGCTGAAAAGTCATTGTCTTAGCGGAACCATTTGGGTGCAAAACGCAGGCCGGGCTGGGCTGGAAGGTGGCGCATCAGCCGCTGGTAGACCAGGCCGAACAGGAAGAAGATCACGAGCGAGACCATGAGGAAATAGAGCGCCGCCACCGAGAAATGCAGGAACGCATTGAAGTCGCGTTCGAACAGGGTCTTGGCGGTGGTCATCAGGTCGGCCTGCGCGCCAACCACCGGCAGGGCGAAGTAGACGATCGCCGTGGCATGGAACAGGAACACCACCTCATTGGTATAGGCGGGCCAGGCCAGGCGAATGAGATTGGGCCAGACCACGCGTCGGAATTGCTGGGACCGGCTCATGCCATAAGCCTTGGCGGCTTCCACCGCGCCGCGCGGCACGGCACGCAGAGCACCGTAAAAGATCTCAGCGGTGTAGGCGGCGGTATTGAGCACCAGCACCAGCGGCCCCATGAAGAGGGGGTGCAGAACGAAACCGGATATGCCGAGCGGCCGCCACACCGTCAGGTTGAGCGACAGCGCCAGCGAATAAAACATGAAGAACTGGATGAAGAGCGGCGAGCCCCGGAAGGCGTAGATATAGCCGCGCGACAGCCTGTTGATCAGCGGGTTTGAGGAGGCCTTGCCCAGTGCCAAAAAGATGGCGAAGACGAAGCCGAGCGGAATCGAGGCGATGGCGAAATAGATGTTGAACACCACCGCCGGGGCCATGATCGCCAGATCGTTGAAGAACGCGTCCATCAGGCCGGAACCTCGGAGAGGATGCCGCGACCGGTGCGGCGCATCAGTGCCTCGAAGGCGCGCTCGGAGAGCCAGGTGACCAGGATATAGAAGACGAAGAGCACGAGGTAATAGCGCCAGCGCCAGTCGTCATGCACAAGCCCGACGGCGGGCAGGAAATTGGGTGCGCCGAGCCGGTCCGCCCAAAGCACGATATCGGCGATCTGCAGCAGCGAAAGCAGCGAGGTCGCCTTGACGATCAGCATCCAGACATTGGAGAGACCGGGAAGGGCATAGACCCACATCTGGCGGATATGGACGCGCCAGAGCACCTGGGTGGCGCTCATGCCATAGGCGCGCGCCGCTTCGAGCTGGCCTGGCGGCACGGCCCGCATGGCGCCGTGAATGACATTGGTGGCAAAGGCGCCATAGACCAGCCCCAGCGAGACGCTGGCGAGCAAGAGGTATTCGGTGGTGCCCAGGAACCAGTTGGCCTCGCGGCAGGGCGGCCAGGGAGCGGTCTGGGCGGCAATGGCCTCGGGCGAGCAGACCTGGGTGGATATCAGCCACTCCATGCCCTGCTCGAAGGCCAGCGGGAAAAACAGAAAGAACAGAACGTCGGGTACGCCGCGGACGATGGACGAATAGGTAGAGCCGACCAGGCGGAGGATGAAGAAACGTGAGTTCTTCAGCGTCGCGCCGGTGAGGCCGAAGACGACTGCCAGGGCTCCGCCAAGCAGGGCGGCATAGACCGTGAACTGGAAACTGGCGTACCAGGTCAGGTGCTTGCCATTGGTGATGTAGCCGAGCCAGAAGGCGAGGTCTTCAAACATGCCGCTCTTTCGCGGTTGGGTGCCTCCCCCGGAGATGTCCGGGAGAGGCAGGAAGCGAATGGCTTATTCGGCGAAGTAGGGGCCCTTGCCGTCGAACCACTGGGCGATCAGGGCATCGACCGTGCCGTCTGCCTTGAGCGCGGCCAGGGCCTCATTGACGGTGGCCTTGAGGTCGGCATCTTCCTTGCGGATACCAGCACCTACGCCGCCACCGATCATCACGTCCTCGCCGACGAATTCGATGGCGCCGTTCGAGGCAGCCACGACGGGCTCGAGATAGGCTCCGTCGGCCAGGATGGTGTCGAGATTGCCTGCGGCCAGGTCGGCCATGGCCTGATCGGCCGTGGAGAAGGTGACGATGGTGTTGGCGCCGCCCAGGTTTTCTTCGGCATAGCCGGCCTGGATGGTGCCGCCCTGTACGCCTACGCGGGCGCCCGAGAGGTTGGAGAAGTCCAGACCAGCGCCGGCAGCGGCGACGAACTTGGACGGATCGGGCGGGAAGTAGTTGTCCGAGAAGTCGATGGTTTCGAGGCGCTCGTCGGTGATCGACATGCCGGCCATGATCAGGTCGTAGTTGCCGGCCAGCAGGTTCGGGATGATGGAATCCCAGTCATTGATGATCCACTCACAGCTCAGCTCTGCCTTTTCGCAGATGGCATTGCCCAGGTCGATTTCGAAGCCGGCAGGTTCGCCGGCATCATTGAGGAAGTTCCAGGGGGCATAGGCGCCCTCGGTGGCAATGCGCACCGTGTCCTGCGCAAGGGCAGGGGTGCCCAGTGCCAGAACGGTTGCGGCGGCCAGCATAAGCTTCTTCATGGTGGTTCTCCGTGGTTGTTCGTTTACATTTGCGCCCGGTGTTCCGGGTCATTTTCCATGCGCGTCAGTCATGGCTGGCGGCATTGAGAAACTGTTTGAGACGTGTCGACTTGGTGGCGCCGAAGACCTCGTCGGGCGAGCCTTCCTCCTCGATCAGCCCTTGATGCAGGAAGATGACGCGATCCGATACGGAGCGGGCAAAGTCCATGTCATGGGTGACCAGGACCATGGTGCGGCCTTCATCGGCGAGCAGCTTGATGACCCGCAGCACCTCTACTTCGAGTTCGGGGTCCAGCGCCGAGGTGGGTTCGTCGAAGAGCATGACGCGCGGATTGATGCACAGGGCGCGGGCAATCGCGGCACGCTGCTGCTGGCCGCCGGATAATTGGGCGGGATAGGCGTCAGCCTTGGCGCCGATGCCGACCTTGTCGAGCATGGCGCGTGCCTCTGCCTCCACTTCCGCCCGATCCCGCTTCTGGACGATCAGCGGCGCTTCCATGACGTTTTCGAGGATGGTCATGTGCGCCCACAGGTTGAAGGACTGGAAGACCATGCCCAGCTCTGAGCGGATGCGGCGGATCTGGTGCTCGTCGGCAATGGCACGGCCGTGGCCGGTGCCTTTGAGGGCAATGGCTTCCCCATCTATCAGCACATCGCCACTGTCGGGGATCTCCAGCATGTTGATGCAGCGCAACAGGGTGGACTTGCCTGAGCCGGAGGAGCCGATGAGGGAAACAACCTGGCCTTCACGGGCGGTGAAGGAGATACCCTTGAGCACTTCGAGGGCTCCAAAGGATTTGTGAAGTTCGCGCAGTTCGACGACCGGCGCTGGCTCCGCTTTGGCGGGCGCTGCCTGCTTCATGCTCACCATTGGCCCGCGTGGGGCGCCTTCCTGACTGGCGACTGCCTTATTATCGTGCTGGCAATCTTGACCGTCTGGTAGAAAACCAGAAGCCCGTGAGATAGCAAGCGAAAAAGCAGGTTCTGCCCGCATAGGCTGGAGGTTGATGGCCGAATGTTCTTCATTGTTTCGAAAGTGTTCTGGCTGGTGGTGCAGCCAATCAGCATCATTTTGCTACTGACTCTTGTGGCGCTGATATTGATCCTGATCCACCGGCGCCGCACGGCGCTGGTGGTGCTGGCGGTGGCGCTGAGCATCGGCAGCCTGCTGTCCTATACGAGCCTTGGCTATTTGCTGATCCAGCCGCTGGAGAACCGGTTCTCCGTGCCTGCCCCTCCGCCGGAGGCGGTGGAGACGATTGTCATGCTCGGTGGGGCGACCGATTCCCATGTCAGCGCGGTGCGCCAGACGGTGGCGCTAAACAATGCCGGCGAGCGTCTCACCACCACGCTATGGCTGGCGCGTCGATACCCCGATGCCCGGATCGTCCTCTCCGGCGGCGGGGGAGCATTGAGTATCGAGGGGGAAAGCGAGGCGGAAACGGCCAAGCGCTTCCTGGCGGAGCACGGCATTGCCGAGGATAGGCTGATCCTGGAAGGGCAGTCGCGAAATACGATTGAGAACGCCGCATATACGCGCGAGTTGGTGGGGGCGGGGGCCGAACCTGTCGTGCTGGTCACATCGGCTTTCCACATGCCGCGCTCGGTTGGGCTATTCAGGCACGAAGGCGTTGAGGTCCTTGCCTGGCCGACCGATTTCCGCAGCCTTGGCAATCAGGGTTTTGGTCTCAGCCTCGCCGACCCAATGGAAAATCTGCTGACGGCCTCTACTGCCATGCGGGAATGGACAGGTCTTCTTGCCTATCGCCTGACGGGGCAGATTGATGAGCTGTTCCCCGCTCCATAAAAAAACGGCGCCGATGGCGCCGTTCTCTATCAAGCGTAGGCCTATTTTAGGTTCCCCTGCGGAAGAAGCCGATAACCAGCGAGATCACCAGGAAAGCCAGGAACAGGAAGAACAGGATCTGCGCGATGCCTGCGGAGGCGCCGGCAATGCCGCCGAATCCAAGGACACCAGCGATCAGCGCGATCACAAGAAAGACGAGAGCATAGTACAGCATGGCTAACTCCATGATTTTGAACTTGTGAGCTAAACGCTACCTGCTCGGGCAAGTTCCGGAGCAAAACAAAAAAGGCCAGCTTTCACCGGCCTTTATGTCTCTATGTTTGATCGCCTTAGGCTGCGGCGCGTGAGCCTTCGTCAAAGAACAGGGCCTGGCTGATCAACGCCTTGACCATATCGGGATTGAACGGCTTGGTGACTAGGAAGGTCGGCTCGGGACGCTCACCGGTCAGCAAACGTTCGGGGAAAGCGGTGATGAAGATCACCGGCACCGAATGGGTGTTGAGAATGTCGTTGACCGCATCAATGCCCGAGCTGCCATCAGCCAGCTGGATATCGGCAAGGATCATGCGCGGCTGAGTCTGATTGAACAGGTTGACCGCTTCCTTGTGGGTGCGGGCGATACTGACCACCTTATGACCGAGGCTCTGCACCATCTGCTCGATATCCATAGCGATCAGTGGCTCATCCTCGATGATCATGATCTCGGTGGCCACCTGGCGGGAAATGTCGGTCGAGGCCTGGTCGAGCAGCTTGGCGAACTCTTCTTCATCAATGGAAAGGATTTCGGCCGCCTGGGCGTGGCTGAAGCCTTCGACAGCGACGAGCAGGAAGGCTTGGCGGGGCAGCGGTGCCAGATTTGCCAGATTAGCTGCAGCCCTTTGTTCCCAGGCAAAGCTGGAGGAGGGCTCAGGCACGGTCACGGCCGAGGAAGAGAATAGCGCTGAGAACAGCTTGTAGAGCGCAATGCGATCGTTGCTCGCTTCTGGGAACAGGGAGATATCGGCAATCAGGGCTTCAAGAGTGGCGGCGACATAAGCATCGCCTGAGGTTTGCGAACCGGTGACGGCGCGAGAAAAACGCCGCAGGTAGGGCAGATGCGGTGCGATCCGCGTGGACAATGACATAGACGAGAACTCCCGGGTGACGCTGGTTGTTTTGAACCTCACGAAGGCCCAAAACGTACGATGCCAAGAAAAGTTCCAGCGGCGGGAACTTTTCCATGTGTTCACGCATTTGAGGCACCGTACAGCGCTCATAAGCAGGACTGAACGGTCGATTTGGGAATGAAGAAGGATAATCTGGTGACGCAGCAACGTGTGCGCATGCAGGCGGGGCGGGCGGATGATGGGCTCGGTCCGACCTCGGATATCGGGTCGCGTCTGCGTGCCCTTTATGGGGCCGTTCAGGACGAAGGTGTGCCTGACCAGCTTCTCGATCTGCTCGAAAAGCTCGATAGCGCGGAAAAAGCCCAAAGCGACAAGTCGTCCAATCGCGGTGGGGAGTGATGGCATGAGTGCGGAAGGAACGTCCTTCAAGCGCGAAATGCTCGCGACTCTTCCCAGCCTGCGCGCCTTTGCCGTCTCCCTGACTGGCAAGCACGACAAGGCCGACGACCTGGTTCAGGACACAGTGATGAAGGCCTGGGCCAAGCAGTCCAGCTTCGAAATGGGCACCAATATCAAGGCCTGGCTCTTCACCATCCTGCGCAACGAATTCTATAGCCAGATGCGCAAGCGGGGGCGCGAGGTCCAGGATACGGATGGCGCTTTTACCGAACGCCTTTCAGTTCATCCATCGCAATATGGGTCGATGGATCTGGAAGATTTCAAGACCGCTTTGTCCAAGCTGCCTGATGACCAGCGTGAAGCGATCATCCTGATCGGCGCGTCCGGGTTCTCATATGAGGAAGCGGCCGCCATCTGTGAGTGCGCCGTTGGCACCATGAAGAGCCGGGTCAGCCGGGCGCGGACGCGCCTGACCGAACTGCTCAAGGTCAGCGGGGAGTCCGATTACGGCCCCGACGCGGTGTCCGCGCAGGTCACATCCGGTAATCACGGATATTGATCGAGCCGGCGCCGGACGGCTTCCGCCAGGTCGGCGTCGGGCACAGGCTTGATCAGGATGGGTGTGCCGGGAAGTTCCGGCACCCCGTCCGTCAGCATGCTGTTGACACTGAGCCCGATCACCGCAACCCCGCTTTGCGAAAGCTGGCGGGCAAACTCCAGGTGTTCGGGCTTGTCCGCTTCGAGTTCGACAATGGCAAGCGCAGCTGCGGACCATTCCTCAAGTCGGGATTGGGCGTCGGCGGGGTTCGCCGCGACGATGACCCGCGACAGGCCCATTGCCTGCAGGGCACTCTGCAGGCCCAGCGCAATGATGAATTCGGTCTCGATGACGAGCACCGTCAGGTCGTTTCGCACATTCGCGCTTTCTGCTGGCAAACGTCAGTGATGGTCCCTTGAGGACGCGCTGTCATTTAACTTTGACATGTCTGGAACGGGGCGCGTCGTTCATGCGTTTGGCTCACCAACTCAAAAGCGTCAGGATATTTCCTTGAGTCTGGTTCTCCCATCTTCGGGGCGACGTGTGCCATGCGAGCAGTGTCCGTTGCGCGCTTTGCCGGTCTTTCGCGACTTCACGCCCAGCGAGTTGAAGTTCGTTTCGAGCTTCAAGACAGGTGAGATGACCGCCGAATCCGGCGCCGTCATCCTGTCGGAGGGCGCACATAGCGCCCATCTTTTTACATTGCTGTCGGGCTGGGCATTCCGCTTCAAGATGCTCGATGACGGGCGCCGGCAAATTCTCAACTATCTGCTGCCCGGCGACCTTGTGGGTCTCCAGGGTTCGGTCATCGGCGAAATGGAGCATTCGGTCGAGGCCCTGTCTCCCCTGGTGCTTTGCGTCTTCCAGCGCGACCGGCTCGACGAATTGTTCCGCAATCATCCTGGCCTTGGCTTTGATGTCACCTGGCTTGCTTCGCGTGAGGAACGCATGCTGGACGACCATCTGCTGAGCCTGGGACGGCGCACGGCCCTGGAGCGCGCGGCCTATCTCCTGGCCTTTCTGCACGAGCGCGCCGTTTCGGTTGGCCTCGGCAATGGCGCGGTGTCCATACCCCTCACGCAGCAACATGTGGCCGATACGCTGGGTCTTTCCATCGTCCATACCAACAAGACATTGCGCAAATTGACCAATCGGGGTCTCATCCGCTGGCTGGGGCGAAGTTGCGAGGTGCTTGACGCTGCTGAGCTGGCCCGTATTGCCGGGTGGGAAGGGCTTGGCGAACGCGTACGGCCGCTGATCTGACGATGCTGGCCTCATTGCTGCCATTGCTGCCCCGCATGTCTTGAGTCGCGTCCGAGGGTGCCAGTTGTGGGGGCGGGGATGAGCGATCTGGTTGACGGGACTACCGCTGCGAACGAGTCGGGGCCGGCGTCGTGGGGCACAAGGCGGCTCGCCGTGTGGGTGTCATTAGGACTGGTCTGCCTGGCGGCAATGGCGGCCTTGATGCTGATGCAGGGCATTGACCGGCAACTGAGTGACATCAACAAGACCTATGCGGTGCGCATCGCCGCGCGCGAACTGACCCACGCGCTCAGCCAGGCCGAGGCCAGCCAGCGCGGCTATCTGCTGACCGCCGATCCACAATTTCTGGCACCCTACCGGGAGGCTGTGTCGAGCCTCGATCGGCGCGTCGCGGCCCTGATGGAAATGACCGAGGGGGATCCCGGGCAAAGCGCGCGCGTCGCCAGCATTACCGGCGACATCACCAGCAAGATGGCGGAGATGAACCGGACCGTCGAACTGGTGACTACCCAACGCAGCGACGAGGCCCAGACCCTGACGGAAACCGGCATGGGTGCGCGGCTGATGGCCGAGGTCAGCGCCACATTGGAGGCCTTCATTGCCGAGGAGGATGACAAGCTCGCCAGCCGCAACCAGGCGATCGACCAGACCCGCACCGGCTTGGTGGTCGCACTCATTGCGGCGCTGGCTGCAGCGGCGATCCTGGCCTATGCGCTGCTGATGCGGACCCAGAAGCAGGTGAGCGCATTGGCGCAACGGCATCGCGGCTTGCTCAGTCAGAACGAGGCACTGGAGGCGCAAGTGGCCGAAAGGACCCGCGACATCCAGGAGGCCCGGGCGCATGCCGAGCGTGAACGGCAGAGGGTGGAAGCCCTTTTGCAGGACACAAATCACCGGATCGGCAATTCTCTGGCAACTGTTTCGTCCCTCCTCGCATTGCAGGTTATGCGGACGCAGTCGGACGACGTGCGGCAGGCGCTGGAAGCGGCGCGGCTGCGGGTTCATGCGGTGGCGTCTGCACATCGCCGGCTGCGGCTGGGTGATGATCTGGAATCAGCCCGGGCGAATGAGTTTCTTGCTGCGGTGCTGGAGGATCTCGCCGAGACACAGGCCGATAGCGGGCGCATCGAGGTGATCGGCGAGCTTGCGCCCATCGAAGTCGGCGCCCGGGACGCAACGACGCTCGGGATATTGGTGGGAGAACTCGTGACCAACGCCCTCAAATATGCCTTCCCCGGAGATCGGGAGGGGACGATCACAGTGGGACTGGTCCGCGACGACGCTGGCGTGCCGGTGCTGAGCGTACGGGATAATGGCGTCGGTCTGCCGGTAGAGGCCAAGGAACACGAGTCTGGCCTGGGGTCGGTGATCGTCAAGCAGTTGTCCGGTCAGTTCGGTGGCATTCCGGAATATGAAAATGCGTCGGGAGGCGGGCTTGAAGTGACGATCCGGCTGACGCAGCTCGGCAGTGGCACCCATTCAGCAGAGGATGGCCAGCTTTGAAGTTTCGGGCCATTCTCAATCGTGATGGCGGGACCCTCAGGACCCTGGATCTTGACGCTCTCTGCGACCGCGCCAACACGCTTTTTGCCAATCAAGGTCACACATTGGATTGCCGCATCGTCGCTGGCGCCGATGTCGAAGGTGCCATCCAGGCCGCGGCGGACGATGCCGAGGTCGAAGCGATCATAGCCGGTGGTGGCGATGGCACCATTTCGACCGCGGCGGCAATTGCCTTTCGCAGTAGCAAGCCGCTGGGCGTGCTGCCTGCCGGTACAATGAACCTGTTTGCCCGGGCGTTGGGCATGCCGCTTGAGCTGGAGCGGGCATTGCAGGCCATCGCCACCGGGCAAGTGGTGAATGTGGATATCGCCACGGCCAATGGCCGTCCCTTTGTGCACCAGTTCGGTGTCGGCATTCATGCCCGGCTGGTGCGCATCCGCAATGGCATGGTGTATCGCAGCCGGCTGGGCAAAATGCTGGCCAGCCTGCGGGCTATCTTTGCATCTGCCGTCAATCCGCCCCGCTTCGAGGTGGAGCTGCATGCCGACAGGGGTGACCGGACGCTGACCGCCTCGGGTGTCGCCGTGTCCAACAATCCCCTGGATGAAAGCCCCGTACCCATTGCCGAAACGCTGACGTCTGGCCGGCTCGGAGTGTATGTGGCGCAAAGCGTCTCGACGCAGGAATTGCTCAGCCTGGTGCTCGATGTGATGACTGGGCGCTGGCGGGGCAATCCCGCGGTCAGCGAGACCGAGGTCAAGGACCTGATCCTGCATTTTCCCAAGCGCAAGCGCGGCACGCATGCGGTGGTGGATGGGGAGCTGATCGACCTGGAGCCAAGCGTAACCCTTGAAATCCACGCAGCGGCCTTGCCGGTGATCCGGCCGGTCGCGGAGATGCGAGCCCGGGGACGCGACGCCGCCTAGTCAGTCTTGCGTCCTGTCGTCGCGCAGCAGCAGGAAGGCGGCGACGATCACGGCGGGCAGGCCGAAGCGTAATATTCCGGGTGACCGAGCGATAATGGGGAGGGCCGTCGCGGCAGCCGTGGTCAACAAGGCGCCAGTCTCGCTGGCGCGACGGCGCTGGGCCAGTTTGCGCTCGCGGCGCCGACGCGCAATCTCTGCCCCAAGATAGACACCGAGGGCCAGCACCAGGAATCCGCCGGCAAAGGCCAGTGCCGCATAAAGCGGGCCGATCATTTCAGCCAGCGCCATATAGCCCGCCGCCAGCAGGAAGCCGAGCGCCAACAGGCCGAAGAGGCCTATCAGGCCGGCAACGACGACGGCCGATTTGACCCGGGCGGAGAGATTATCCATCTCAAGGCCCAGCAGGGAGGCGAGCGGCGCCAGAAAGCCCATGTTCAGTGCCGGGTGAGCAGCGCGAAGATGAAGCCGATCCCGGCGGCCGCGGCGACGGCGGTCAGCGGCTTTTCGCGGATGGTATCCTTGAGCTGCTTTTCGGCCTCCCCCACCTGGTCCTGAGCCTCCTCCAGCATCTGCTGTCCTTTGGCCTGCAGGTGCTTCACCTCGGTGGTCGCCAGGGAGCGAGCTTCCCCGACCTTGTCATTGGTCAGCTTCGCCAGGGTTTCGGAAATGGCCTTGAGGTCGGCCTGCAATTGGGCGACCTGCGCTTCGAGCTCCTGCTCACGCGCTTCTGCCTTTGCCGCATTGGCAGCGCGGCTGGCGCCCGACTTGCTGCGAGATGGGGCCATATCGGAAGTGGTAGCCATTTGACGCTCCTCATGTGGATTGCCGGTTTAACGCTGTGGGATCAGCTCCGGTTCCGAGTGGAAGAGGAGCAAAAAATCGCCCCGACAAGGCTAAGCCTGTCGGGACAAAGGGCGCGAACCGAAAGGGGGGCGTCCATCGGCTCGCAATGGGCACTCTCCTTTTTGAAAGGAACCAGAGGGACCTGGTGTGCCCGTTTCGGTATGGGGTGAAACTAGATGCGGCCCATCAGTACCAGGATCAGCACGACCACAAGCACGACGCCGAGGATGCCGGACGGGAAGTAGCCAAAGCCGCGCGAATAGCCCCAGGTGGGCAGCGCGCCGATAAGAAGCAGAATAAGGATGATGATAAGAATCGTACCCATGGAACCCTCCTGAAATCCTTTGTTGTCCGGATTGCCTGTCTCGACCCTAGAGCAAGGCAACCAATAGGGCGGTGGCCGTGGCCAGGATCAGGGAGGCGGGGAGAAGCGCCATTGCCACTTCGGCGAAGCGTTGCGGATGGTGGTACTCATCACTCCAGACGGCGGCTCTGGCCCGGCGGCTGTTGCCATGGGTGGAATAGTGGGACTGACTCATCTTCGATCTCCTGCGACCCGGCTGGCCGGACCTGATGCGGCGGGCATTTGTCCCGCGTGCCAAAAGAACGAAGGGGAGACGAAATTGGTTCCGCGCGCCTATTCGAGGCGCAGCACGTCCACCGACTGCTTGGTTTCGTGCGAGCCGTGGGTGCGCAAGACGCCGACGATCGGAGAGATGTCGGAATAGTCCCGGCCATGGCCGATCGAAATATGGTCAGGTCCAGCGATCATGGCATTGGTGGGATCGAATTCGATCCAGCCCACATGCTGACCGCACCAGGCCCGCACCCAGGCATGCATGGCGTCGGCGCCTTCCAGGCGCGGCTTGCCCGGTGGCGGATTGGTGCGCAGGAAGCCCGAGACATAGCCTGCCGGAATGCCCACGCCGCGCAGCCCGGCAATCATGACATGGGCGAAGTCCTGGCACACGCCTTTGCGCAGGCTGAATGCCTCGGCGGGACGCGTTTCCACGTCAGTTGCCTTGGGGTCGTATTCAAAATCCTTGTGGATGGCCATGCACAGTGCGGTGGCTACGCCGAGTGTTGTTTGTTCGTCTGCCGTAACGGTACGCACATATTCGGTGATTGCCGGGACAATCTGCACGCGAGACGAAGCAGCAAGGAAGTGCTGCGGGCTGGTCGGAGCCACGGACCAGTACTGACCAACTTCCCGCGCCAGTTGCTCAAGCGGTGGGGAGAGGTCTGCCGGCGGGGTCAGGTCCTCGACCTGAACGCGCGCCGCCAGCCGGATCACCAGCTTTTCGTGCGGTTCGGTCATGGTGATGGCCGTCACCGAATTGCCGAAAAAGTCCAAGAAGCCATTCTGGCGCGCTGGTGCTGGGTCGACAGCGAGCGAGGCAGCAATGACGCGCTGCAGGCCCGGCACATTGGCGGGCGTCACGCGGATGTGGTGGCGCCCGCCATGGACGGGCGCGTCGTAGTCATATTCCAGGGTCAGGCGGATGTCGTAGAGCATATCCTGTCCCGGTTCAGGTGAAATAGGCTGCGGCGATGAGGCCGGACAGCATGCCGATATCTCCGGCCAGTCGTTCAAGCCGTTCGGGCGTCATATCGCTGGCTTCGGCGATCATCAGGTCGGTATGCAGTTGCAGGGCGAGCTTGGCGGCCGGTGAGAGCTGCGCATCATCGATGCCGCCGGGCAGGGCTTCGATCTGCTCCCGCAGATCGGACAGCTGGAACAGCACCGAGCGCGGGTTGAGCGGGTCGAGAACCAACAGGTCGACTGCACTCTGGGCCCCAGCCGTGACTGAATAACGGCGGCGATGCGACATCACGCTGTCGCCGATTTCCAGCAGCATCTCCACCGAGCCGTCTGGAGCCTCCGGCAGGGTCAGCCAGGCGGTGACCCGGGCGATCTGGATGGCACGTTCCAGGCGCCGGCCCAGTTCCAGGAAGCGCCAGCCGGCAAAGCGATACATGTTTTCATGCACCAGGCCCGAAAACCCTGCGAGTTTGCGCAGCAGTACTGTCATGGCGCGGGTCGCGTCATCGCCGGTTTCGACGCGGCGGGCGAAGCGTTGTGCGGTCTTCTGCAGGTCGTTAAGCGCCAGCCAGCCATCGGGCGAGAACCGGTCACGGATTTGACCGGCGCTATGCACGGCACTGTCGATGGACGCCAACAGACCTTGCGGCATGGCCTCGGTGGCATCGACATCAATGGTTTCGAGGAAGGCGGCGCAATGGGTGAGGATCGGGAGATCGGGCTTGGACAGCTCGGCCAGGCGGGCATTATAGGCGCGCAAAATCCGCACCGTGGCCTCGCAGCGCTCGGCATAGCGGCCGAGCCAGATCAGATTGTCGGCTGCGCGGCTGGGCAGGCTGCCCGGCGAATTCCGGACCAGTTTCTCGCCCTCGCGCGGGAGGAGCGAGACCTGTTCAACCGGCTGGTTGGACAGCACCCAGACGTCGGCCGCCTGGCCGCCGCGCTGCATGGCCAGGGCCGTGGTGTCGGTGGTGGAACCGACGCGCGCGAAACCGCCTGGCATGATCGTCCACCCCTGATCGGTGCGGGCGGCATAGACACGCAGGGTGATCGGCCGTGGCTCCAGCTTGCCCTCGACATAGACCGGGGCGGTGGACAGGCGAACCGGCTCCTGGCCGACATAGGCGCCGCCTTGGGCAGCAATGCGGTCCTTGAGTTCAGCCTTCTGCGCGGCAGTCATGCTCGATCCCAGCGCGGTACCGCGCAGGTCGTCAAACGGCAGCTGCGTCGAGAAGGCGGGGCCGATCATCAGACTGTCGAAATTGTCGAGCACGAATTCGCGCTCCGCACCCTGGCCGCACCACCAGGTGGCGATTTCCGGCAGCTCAAGTCCCGTCCCCAGCAGATGCTTGCAGAGGCGCGGCATGAAGGCGGCGAGGGCCCGGGTCTCCATTATGCCGGTGCCCAGCGCATTGATCATGGAGATGGAGCCGGACCGCAGCGCCTCGACCATGCCGGGCGTGCCGATATGGCTGTCATAGCGCAGCTCCAGAGGGTCGGCGAAGCTGGCGTCGAGGCGGCGCCAGAGCACGCTGACCGGCTTGAGGCCCGCCACCGTGCGCACCATGACCTGGCCGTCCTCCACGACCAGATCTTCGCCTTCGAGCAGCATCAGGCCCAGATAGCGGGCGATATAGGCATGTTCGAAATAGGTCTCGTTGAGCTGGCCGGGCGTCAATATGCCGACCCGGCCGCCATCGCGTCGGGCCTGCGCAAAGAGCGTGTCACGGAAGCCGCGGAAGAAACCGGCCAGGCGGTTGATGTTGAGACCGGCATAGATTTCGGACAGGGCGCGCGTGGTGGCGACGCGGTTTTCCAGCGCAAATCCGGCGCCCGAGGGGGCTTGTGTCCGATCGCCCAGCACCCACCAGGCGCCGTCCGGGCCGCGTCCCAATTCAAAAGCGCAGAAGTGCAGATAGTGTCCGCTGACCGGCTGCACACCCACCATGGGTCGCAGGAACTCGCCATTCTGGGCAATCAGTTCGGGCGGCAGTAGCCCTTCCTGCACCAGGGTATTGCTGCCGTAGATGTCGGCCACGATGCGTTCAAGCAGTTCCGCGCGCTGTATCAGGCCGCTGGAGATCTGCACCCAGTCGGCCTCATCGATCAGCAGGGGAATATGGGCCAGCGGCCAGGCGCGTTCCTTGCCTTCGGCCCCGTCATATTTGCGGTAGAAGACCCCTGCATCGCGCAGATACTGGTCGGCGCGCTCGAAACGGGCGGCCAATTCAGTCGGGCCCAGGGCGTCGAAAGCAGACATGAGCCTGTCCCAGCCCGGCCTGATGGTGCCGGACGGGTCGATCATCTCGTCCGGCACGCCGGGCAGCAGGCGGTAATCAGCAATGATGCTGGGGCCGGCCGGGGGCTTGCCGCGGGTCTGCTGATTCCGCGAACTCATGGATTACCAGAACCGCGGCGGACGCCTGAGGTCAAGCGTTAGCGGAAATTCGTCCGCAGGCTTTTCCGGGCGCAGGGGATAGGAGCCGGGCGTGTAGTTGTGCGGAACGAAGCGGGCGAGGCGCCGGGCCTCGGCCTCGTTGCCATTGACGGGGAAGGTCTCATAGTTGCGGCCGCCGGGATGGGCGACGTGGTAAGTGCAACCGCCAATGGCCCGTCCGGTCCAGTTGTCGTAGATGTCGAACACCAGGGGCGCGTGCACCGGCATCACCGGATGCATGCCCGAAGCGGGTTGCCAGGCCTTGAAGCGCACGCCGCCGACATGCCTGCCATTGGTTCCGGAGGACCGCATTGGCACAGGGCGCTGATTGCAGGTCACGGTGTAGCGGCCGGGATCTGCGGTTTCGAGGCGCACTTCGAGCCGTTCGACGGAGCTGTCGACATAACGCACCGTGCCACCAATAGCGCCCTCTTCGCCCATCACATGCCAGGGTTCGAGCGCCTGGTGCAATTCGAGCTTGGCGCCCTCCACGGTGACTTCACCGCAGAAGGGGAAGCGGAATTCGAGCTGGGCGGCGAACCATTCGGGCTCGAAATCGAAGCCATGCTCCTGCAGGTCTTTCAGCACGCCAAGGAAGTCCTGCCAGACAAAGCTGGAGAGCATGAAGCGGTCGTGCAGGCTTGTGCCCCAACGGGTGAAGTCACCCTGCAGCGGATGTTCCCAATAGCGGGCGATGAGGGCCCGGATCAGCAATTGCTGGGCCAGGCTCATGCGCGCATTGGGCGGCATTTCGAAGCCGCGAAACTCGACCAGACCCAGGCGCCCGGTCGGGCCGTCGGGGGAATAGAGCTTGTCGATGCAGATTTCGGCGCGGTGGGTATTGCCGGTGACGTCGACGAGGAGGTTGCGGAACAGCCGGTCGGTGAGCCAGGGCAGGGGTGGAGTACCTTCGCCTGGGGCCGGCACCTGGGCCAGGGCAATCTCGAGTTCATAGAGGCTGTCGTGGCGCGCTTCATCGATGCGCGGCGCCTGGCTGGTCGGTCCGATGAAGAGGCCTGAAAACAGGTAGCTCATCGAGGGATGGCGCTGCCAGTGGAGGACCAGCGATTTGAGGAGGTCGGGGCGCCGCAGGAAAGGGCTGTCATTGGGCGTGGCGCCGCCGACAACGACATGATTGCCGCCACCTGTGCCGACATGCTTGCCGTCGATCATGAACTTGTCGGCGCCGAGGCGGCACAGCCGCGCCTCTTCATAAACGGCCTCAGTGGTCGCCACGCACTCGTCCCAAGTGGCACTGGGATGGATGTTGACCTCTATGACGCCGGGATCGGGTGCAACGCGAATGACATTGAGGCGTGGATCATGCGGCGGGGCATAGCCTTCGACATGCACCGGCTTGCCGATCTGGCGCGCGGCGGCTTCGGTCGCCTCGATCAATTCGAGATAATCCTCCAGCGCCGAGACCGGCGGCAGGAATACGCAGAGGCGACCCTCGCGCACTTCCACGGTCAACGCCGTGCGGACATTGGAGTCGATTTCGTCGAGGACTTGCTCGTTGCGGTTCTGCGTCTCGGTCGCAGCGGTAAAACTGGCGGCGGTCTGCTGGCGAATATCGGCCGGTGCGGCAGTGGCCGCGGCCAGGATCGTGCCGGGCTCGGGCAGCGGCGGACGCTCAACGCCCGGGTCCATGGGCACGATATGGGGGTAGCTGGTCGCTGTCAGGTAACGCAGGCTGGAGAGGGGGAGGCGATAGCCCGCGGCACTGTCGCCCGGAGCGAGGTAGAGCTTGCCGCGCCGCGTCTTCCACTGCTCGGTGATCCACCGGCGGCCGGTCGCCGCCGCGTTCCAGCGCTGGATGGGCAGCACAAAGCCTGTCGGATTGGTCAGGCCGCGGCTGAAAACGCTGGCAATACGGGCCCGTTCCTCTGGGTCCGCTAGCTTGGAATTGGCAGGGTCCACATTATCCGGAAGCTTGGCTTCCTTCAAAATCCATTCGGCCGGGTCTTCATAGGCGGGAAGCACCGTCTCGCCACCCAGGCCCAGATTGCGGGCAATAGCCAGGTTTAACGCCTCGGCATCGGCGGAAGTGACGTCATAGCTGACGCCTTCCTGGGCAATGAGATTTTCGTCCTGCCAGACGGGCTTGCCGTCGAGCCGCCAGTAGAGCGAGAAGGTCCAGCGGGGCAGGCTTTCCCCCGGATACCATTTGCCCTGGCCGTGATGCAGCAGGCCATTGGGCGCGAAGCGATTGCGCAGGCGACGGATGAGGGTATCGGCCAGTTTGCGCTTGGTGGGGCCCACCGCGCCGGCGTTCCATTCGTCGGACTCGAAGTCGTCGATGGAGACGAAGGTGGGCTCGCCGCCCATGGTGAGACGGACGTCCTGCTGGTTGAGCCGCGTATCGACCGCCCTGCCCAGCGCATTGAGGCGCTCCCAGCTCTCGTCCGAGAACGGCTTGGTGATGCGCGGATGCTCGGCAACGCGCATCACTTTCATGTCGAAGGCGAAATCGACTTCGGCATAGGAGGCGAAGCCGGAAATCGGCGCGGCATTGCGATAATGCGGGGTGGCGGCGAGGGGCACATGGCTTTCGCCGGTGAGAAGGCCCGAAGTGGGATCGAGCCCGATCCAGCCCGCGCCGGGCAAATAGACCTCGCACCAGGCATGCAGATCGGTGAAATCATGGTCAGTCCCGGCCGGTCCGTCGAGCGAAACGAGGTCGGGTTTGAGCTGGATCAGATAGCCGGAGACAAACCGCGCGGCAAAGCCCAGATGGCGCAGCACGTTGACCAGCAGCCAGCTCGAATCCCGGCACGAGCCCTTGCCATTGCCCAGAGTTTCTTCGGGCGTCCAGACACCGGGCTCCATGCGGACAATGTAGTTGATGGTCTGCTGTAACCTTGTGTTCAACTCGGTGACGAAGGTGACAGTGTTCTTGGGGCTCTTGTCGATTCCGTCGAGAAACTGTTGCAGCAGCGGGTCAGCTGGCTCGGGCTGGCGATAGATGGAAAGGTCGGTGCGCAACTCTTCGGGATAGTCGAAGGGCCAGGTTTCGGCGCTCTCTTCGACAAAGAAGTCGAAGGGATTGTAGACTGTCATATCGGCAATGAGATCGACCTCGATCTTCAGCTCGGTCACCGGCTCGGGAAAAACAAAGCGGGTCAGGAAATTGCCGTAGGGGTCCTGCTGGATATTGACGAAGTGCAGGTCTGGGGTCACGCGCAGAGAATGGCTCAGCACCTTGGTGCGCGAGTGGGGCGCGGGCTGCAAGCGGATGATCTGCGGCTGCAGGACGACAGGCCGGTCATATTTGTAATGGGTCAGGTGATAGATGGCGGCTTTGATCGACATGCAGCTTTGTCGCTCGCTCTAAGGCCACAGAATAAGGCTTCCCGGCAAAGAGCTTAGCGGGGATCGGAGGGCTTGGATAGGTGGCTACTCGAGCCCGTCCAGGACCTGACGTTGGCGGATCATCTCGAGGAAGATGCGGTAATCCCGGTCGAACTGGGGGCGAGCCGCCGGATCGGGTGCCCGCGAGGTACCGCCCTGCTGCATGGCTATGCAGGCCTGGTCGAGAGTCGGATAGAGCCCGGCGGCGTTGGCAGCAACCATGGCCATGCCCAGCAGGGTAGCATCCGGGGTGGAGGGCTCGACGACGGTGCAGAAGGTGGCGTCGGCATAAAGCTCCATCAGCAATGGGTTGCGCGTGTGGCCGCCGGTGATGTGCAGGGTATCGATGGAATAGCCGCGGGTGTTGAGCGTGTCGAGAATGTGCCGGACACCCAGGGCGATGGAGACGCAGGTGCGCCAGTAGAGGCGGCAGAGGGAGTCGAAATCGCTGTCCAGCGTGAGGCCCGAAATGACACCGCGTGCAAAGGGGTCTCCAAGCGGCGAGCGATTGCCGTGAAAGTCCGGCAGGACATGCAGGCGGTCTGCCAGGGCCAGCCCTTCGCTCTGGCGCAGTTCCATGACCCGTTCGCAGATGGCGATATGCTTCTCACGGGTCGGTTCTCCGCCGGCCCCGTGCCAGCGGATGATGTGATCGAGCAGGGCACCGGTGGCCGACTGCCCGCCCTCGTTGAGCCAGACGCCGGGCAGGACGGCGCCGTAATACGGTCCCCAGACGCCGGAAGTCGGTCGATCCTCGGCCGACAGGGCCATGACGCAACTGGACGTTCCGGCTATCAAGGCAAGGTGCCGGTCGATGGTCTCCACCTCAGCGGTGAAGGCGCCCAGGACTCCCAGGGCGCCGGCATGCGCATCGATGAGACCGGCGCCGACATGGCAGGCGGTGGTGAGGCCGAGATCCTCAGCGGCCGAGGCGGTCAGATGTCCGAGATCGGCGCCGACCTGGCTCGCCGTCTGCGGCAGGGCCGCCTTTTCGAGCAGGTCACCGAGACCGACCTGGGCTAGGAAGTCCTGCCGCCATTTCTGTTCGGAATGACCAAGATAGGTCCATTTGCAGGTAAGGGTCGATTGCGAGCGGGCGAGCGAGCCGGTAGCTTTCCAGGAGAGGAAGTCTGCCAGATCGAACATCTGGCCGGCGCGTGACCAGCTCTGCGGCAGGTGGCGCTTGAGCCACATCAGCTTGGGCACTTCCATTTCCGGCGACATGACGCCGCCCGCATAGTGCAGGACCTCGTGGCCAGTGCGCGTGCATTCGTCAGCTTCTTCGAGGGCGCGGTGGTCGAGCCAGACAATTGTATCCCAGCGATCCTGGCCGTCACTGGAGACCGTGACCTGTTTGCCTTGGGCGTCGCGGACTACCAGAGAGCATGTCGCGTCAAAACTGATGCCGACCACGTCGTGGGGCGCCACGCCTGCTGTTCTCAGGGCGTCGCGGACAGAGGTGCAGACCGCTTGCCAGATATCCTCGCTGTCGTGCTCGGCGAAGTTGGCGTCGGTGCGTCGCATCAGGATAGGATGCTCGCCGCGACCGAGAAATTCGCCTTGGCGCGTGAACACGCCGGCCCGGGCGCTGCCGGTCCCGACATCCACTCCCACCAGGAGGTTTTGCGACACGCCGCCCTCTCTTTTTCGGTCCGGGCGGACCTTAGCGGATGGTTCGGAAGTGGGCTAGGGGCGTTGAATTGTGAACTGGACCTCATGGGGGTGTTGCCCAGGAAACCCGGCCCATGCCCACTTCAGAGCTGGCCAGCCAGATAAGCTTCCAGCGTTCGGGTGGTGCCCTGCGTCCACAGGAAATGGAGCGCCTTGGTAAAGGCGTCGATGAAGTCCGGCGCCTTGGCCAGGTCGCCATAGATGTCGGCCATTTCGAGCCATGCCTTTGGGTTGTCCTTGGCCTTGTGGGCCTGGATGGTGAGGCGCTCCCAATTGGGGTCGTTGGCCTCGATCACTGCGCCGCTCTCGGTCGTGCCATGGCAGTAGCGGCACCAGAGGGCTGAAACCAGGGCGAGGCCGGTCACGGATTGGCCATCTCGGATGCGATCCAGCGCCGTCGGGATGATGAATTTGGGCTGGCGGTTGGAGCCGTCGAGAGCAAGGCGCCGGACTGTGTCGCCAATCTTGGGATTGGCAAAGCGCCTCTCGCAGAGGGCGAAGTAGTCGTTGAGATCGGTGTCGGGAACAGCCGGCACGACCGGGATGATCTCCTCGGTCTCGACTTTCCTGAGGAAAGCTGAAACGAGGGGATGCTCCATGGCCTCGTGCACGAAGTGAATGTCCAGCAGGCCCGCTGGATAGGCGATGGTGGCGTGTCCACCATTGAGGATGCGGATCTTCATGTTCTCATAGGGCGCCACGTCGGGCACGAATTGCACGCCGACCCTTTCCAGCGCCGGGCGCCCGGCGGGGAAATTGTCTTCCAGCACCCATTGCTTGAAGCTTTCGCAGAACACCGGCCACGCATCGTCGATCCCAAACTGCTCGGCGAGCAGTCTTTTCTCGCGATCCGAGGTGGCGGGGGTGATGCGGTCGACCATGCCATTGGGGAAGGCCACCGCGGACTTCACCCACTCGGCCAGTGCCGGGTCGATAAGGGCAGCAAGACCTGCAACGGCGTTTTCGGTGACATGTCCATTGCCCGGAATATTATCGCAGCTCATCACCGTGAAGGGGGCAATACCGGCATCACGGCGTTTGACGAGACCGGCCAGAATCAATCCGAACGCGGTTTTTGGCGCCTCGAAATGGGCCGCGTCATAGGCAATATCGGGGTGGGTCGGGTCGAACTTCTGGCTCGCCGGGTCGATATAGTAGCCGCCCTCGGTAATGGTCAGCGAGACGATGCGGATGGCGGGATCGGCCAGCCTGGCGATGACGGCCGCGCTGTCGCCGGGTGGCAGATAGTCGATCATGGCGCCGGTGACATGGGCCGCGGCGGTGTCGGCTTCCTGTTCGACGACCGTGGTCAGCCAGTCCTTCCCCATCAGCTTTAGCCGCATGGCCTCGTCGGCCGCGCGAACGCCTGCACCCACCAGTGCCCAGTCATGACCCTCGCCCAGATTGAACAGCGCGTCGAGATAGACGGCCTGATGAGCGCGATGAAAATTGCCGACACCGAAATGCACGATGCCGGCTGTCAGGTCGGCACGGCGGTATTTTGGCGTGGCGACGCCGGTCAGTGCGGGCAGCGTGGCGAGGGAGAGTTTGGTGGTCATGACGGTCAGCCCTGAAGCGCCTTGCCCGCCGCGTCGAATTTGTAGATGCGGTTCGGGTCTGGCGTCAGCCACACCTTGTCGCCATGTCTGAAGGTCTGCTCGCCATCGGTGCGCACGGTCATAAGTCCCAGGCCATCGACTTCGACATGGAGGAATGTGTCCGAGCCCAGCTGTTCGGCAACGGTGACTGTGCCTGCCCATTGGCCGGCGCCGGCCGTGGTCGATAGGGTGAAATGCTCCGGCCGCACGCCGATGGAGTGGGCCTTGTGCTTTTCAGCCTCGGGGCCATCGACGAAATTCATCTTGGGCGAACCTATAAAGCCGGCCACGAAGCGGTTGGCCGGGCGCTTGTAGAGCTCTAGCGGGGAGCCGAACTGCTCCACATTGCCGGCGTTGAGCACCACGATGCGGTCGGCCATGGTCATGGCTTCCACCTGGTCGTGGGTCACATAGATCATGGTGGTCTTCAATTGCTGATGCAGCTCGGTGATTTCGAGCCGCATATTGACGCGCAATGCCGCATCGAGATTGGACAGCGGCTCGTCGAACAGGAACGCCTTGGGTTCGCGCACAATTGCGCGGCCAATCGCAACGCGCTGGCGCTGGCCGCCCGAGAGCGCCCGCGGCCGGCGGTCGAGATAGGAACCGAGGTTCAGCGTACGCGCCGCATACTCCACCTTCTGGTCGATAATATTCTGCGGTGTCTTGGCCATCTTCAATGGGAAGGCGATATTGTCGCGCACGCTCATATGCGGATAGAGCGCGTAGGACTGGAACACCATGGCCAGCCCCCGTCGGGCCGGCGGGGCGGCGGTGACGTCCTCCCCGTCCAGACGGATCTTGCCGCCGGTGGTGTCCTCAAGCCCCGCGATCAGCCGCAACAGGGTGGACTTGCCGCAGCCCGAGGGGCCGACAAAGACGACGAACTCGCCGTCCTTGATGTCGAGGGAGATGTCCGGGATGACCTGGACTTCGCCGAAGGACTTGTTGACGTGTTCGAGGGTAATCGAGCCCATGATTTTAGTCCTTATTTGACGGCGCCGAAGGTGAGGCCACGGACGAGTTGTTTCTGGCTGAACCAGCCCAGCAGCAGGATGGGAGCGATCGCCAGCAGGGACGCGGCCGAGAGCTTGGCCAGGAACAGGCCCTGCGGCGATGAGAAGGATGAGATGAAGGCGGTGAGCGTGCCGGCGCGGCCCGAAGTCAGCGTGATGGTCCAGAAGGCTTCGTTCCAGGCCAGGATCACATTGAGCAGCAAAGTCGAGGCGATGCCGGGGATGGCCATGGGCACGAGCACATG
>NZ_CAJXJS010000049.1 GCF_913055165.1 uncultured Devosia sp. | reverse complement strand
GGCGCCTTCCACGTGTCCAAGCCATCGGACCTCTTGCCGGAATTGCAGGGCCGCCTGCCGATCCGGGTGGAGCTGAAAGCGCTGACGCGCGAAGACTTCATCGGCATCCTGAGCGACACCGAGGCGAGCCTGATCAAGCAATATGTGGCGCTGATGGGCACTGAAGGCGTGACCCTGAACGTCACCCATGATGCCATCGAGGCCATTGCCGATGCGGCTGTGAAGGTCAATTCCACCGTCGAGAATATCGGCGCACGCCGCCTGCAGACGGTGATGGAGCGGCTGGTCGAGGAGATTTCCTTCGATGCGCCCGACAAGACGGGACAGACCATCACCATCGACGCCGCCTTCGTGAAGGACAAGGTGGGCGTTCTGGCGGGCGACACCGATCTTTCCAAGTTCGTGCTGTAGTCAACATGCCCGCAAACTGGGTGTCACCCCGGCGCAGGCCGGGATGACATCGTGATGGGGGCGGGTCCGGGCGCTACCGCTTCCGTCCGGCCCGCCGCACCACTTCATCGCGCAGGAACTTCAAGTCCTCGGGGTCCAGCCGGCTGATATCATCGCGCAGGCGATTGGTCAGTTCGGTCGCTTCGGGCGCCATGCCGCCGGTATCGATGGTGACTTTCGGGTCGGAGATTTCGGCCAGACGCTGGAGTTCTTCAGCCTCGTCCCAGATGACGTTGAAGAAGGCGATGATGCGATGGAGCAGAAAACTGGTGGGCTGGCCGCGCCGCCCATGCTCCAGCGCCGAAAGATAGGCGCTCGACACGTTGAGGGCGGCCGCCATTTCCTTGAGGGAAATGCCACGCGCGTCCCGCATGGCCCTGAGCTTGGCGCCAAGTGGGGTCATTGCCGTCTCAGGCGCACATACCACGCCCCCTCTCCGCCGTGCCCTCGGGCCGCCACGCTCCAGCCGGACACCAGATGCGACAGGCCCGGTTCCGAGAGCCAGATCGGCAGCATGGTGCGCAATATTCCCCGCTCGGTCATGGCAGCGATATAATCATTGTTGGTGCGGACGCCCTTGCCGGTAATCACCAGAATTGTTCTATCCCCGCGCGCCGCGCGGGCCCCAATATAGCGGCGCAAGGCGTCGCGCGCCTCCGATTGGGTCATGCCATGAAGATCAATCTTGCCGTCGATCTCGATCCGGCCCCGCCGGACCTTTTTGTGAATGGCCGGGTCGACGGCCCGCTCGGTTTCGGATGGCCCCGGTTGCGGCGCCTGATAGGGCGGCAGGAACGGTTTTCCGGGCTTGAGCGGCTTGGGCGGTGGCCGCACCAGCGGCTGGGGATCGGCCTCGGGCACCGGCAGCGTGCCCGATCCGAGCTTCAACAGGCCCTTGCGGCGCAGCGGCTCGACCGTTGCGGCAACTGTGGTCCAGAGATGAAAATCGTGCGGCAGGCGCTTGGAGCCACGCTTGGACATGCTCGGGCCTGCCTCGAGAAATCAATCGAGCTGGCTGGTGGCCACGACCTTCCAGTTGGGGTCGCGCGATTTGGGGTTGCGCGCAAAGGTCCATTCATCGGCAATGGTCTGGACCTGATCGGCATTGCCTTCCACCAGATTGCCGTCCTTGTCGCGCGTCGCCGAAACCACTTCGGCATGGAAGTCGACGGTGACGGTGACGTCCTTCTTGTCGAACTCGGCATCGACAATGGCGACCTTGGGCAGGCCGACAAAGGTGAAGTCGACTGTCTTGCCCTCGGCCTCGCGGTCAGTGATGGCGCGCTGGAAGCTGTCATAGATGGGCTTGTCGAGCAGGTTCTTGAGCGTCTGCCGGTCGCCTTCGGCAAAGGCGGTGACGATCATCTCATAGGCCTGCTTGGCCCCTTCCAGGAAGCTCTTGGGCGAGAAGGTCGGGTCGACCTCGGCCACCGCTTTGAGACCCGCGGCCAGTTCGACATTGCCGTCGGCGGCCTGCTCGATCTCGGCTTCCAGCTTGCGGGCGCGGCGCTCGTCATCCAGGTCCGGCTGGGCCGGACGGGGCCGCAGCGGCACCACCGTCTCTTCGTTTGCCGCGGCCTGCTTCTCGGTCGGTGTGGACCGGCTGCGATCGATTGGCGGCCGCTCATTGCCGGTGCGCGTGCCCAGGACCGAGCGCAGCCGGAACAGCACAAAGACCGCTACGACAATGGCGATGAGTGTTGGCAGATCGAGAAATTCGGCCATGGAGCGGGCACCTTGAATAAGCGGCGTCAACAAAAAATGGTTTCAGGCGCTCGTTCCGCGCCTCATCTGGCCTATATATAGGCAAAGCTTTAGCCCGAAACCAGTTCACGATGGGGCGAGTTGCGATTTTGCCGCGCCCGGGTGAACACCAGACCTCACAAGGAGCCGCGCGTGGCCCGTCTGATTGCCCTTAGTTTGCTTGCCTTGCCGCTTCTGGAGATCGCCGTCTTCATCATTGTCGGCCGCGCCATTGGCCTGTTTCCCACGCTGGCGCTGGTCATTCTGGCAGCCATTGCCGGGGCCATGCTGCTGCGCCAGCAGGGGCTGGGCGTGATTTCGCGCCTCAGAAACAATGTCAATGCCGGCACTATTCCGGGCCGCACCATGTTCGATGCCATGCTGATCGGCGTGGCCGCAATTCTGCTGGTGCTGCCGGGCTTCCTCAGCGACATCGCGGCGCTGGCCCTGCTGATCCCGCCGGTCAGGGGCTGGCTGTTTGCGGCCCTGGCCGGGCGCGTGCGCGTGGTGGAGACCACGACCAGCTACCGGCGCTATGATGGGCCGGACGATGTCTATGACATCGAAACCAAGACCATCGAGCACAGGGATGACGAGCCGCGCGAGGGCCGCCACTAGGTGGCTCGGCTTGTTCGACCACCCCAAAAGTGCTAGCCACTGCGCCACAATCGCCACCAAGCAATTACCTAGAAGGACCAGATAATGGCCGATGATACCCAGGGCGCGGCGGCGCCGCAGCCCGGCAACGCGCCCAGCATGAACCTCGTGGGTCAGTATATTCGCGACCTCTCCTTCGAAAACCCCGGTGCACCCGGGACGCTGCTTGCCGGTGGCGCCAATCCGGCCTTCAATGTGTCGATCTCGGTCGGCGTCAAGAAGCAGAATGAGGAAATCTACGCCATTGAGCTGACGCTCAATGCCAAGGCCAATCGCGACGAGACCGTGCTGTTCAATGTCGAACTGGTCTATGGCGGCATTTTCCGTATCAAGAACGTGCCCGAAAACCAGCTTTCGCCGCTGTTGATGATCGAGTGCCCGCGGCTGATTTTCCCCTTCGCCCGGCAGGTGCTGGCCAGCGTCACCCAGCAGGGCGGTTTCCCGCCGCTGATGATGGAGCCGGTCGACTTCTCGGCGATCTATCGGCAGAACCTGGCCAAGCTGGCCGCCCAGCAGGGCGGGGCTCCGGCGGCCCCAGCCGGCGCCGAGGCCCCCAAGCCGAACTGATCGCGCACGGCGCTCCGAACAAAAAGAAGGCCCCGGTCACCGCCGGGGCCTTATCATATCGGCCGGTTGATCCTATTCGGCGGCGGCACTTTGCTCATATCTGGCCCAGATGGCGTTCTCGCCCATCTTTTCAATGAAGGCCTCATGGGCGGCCGCTTCCGCCGTCGAGATCCGCGGGGGCAGGGCAACGGGCCGCTGGGCGACCGCCATGCGCGTCTGGCCCATGCCGATCATGGTGGTTTCCACTTCCGCCACCAGCGCCAGGCTCACCTGCTTGCCGCCGATCAGTTCGAGATAAACCTCGGCGAGGATCTCACTGTCGAGCAGGGCGCCGTGCAGCGTGCGGCGGGAATTGTCGATGCCATAGTGCTTGCACAGTGCATCCAGGCTCACGCGGGCGCCCGGATGCTTTTGCCGGGCGACCATGACGGTGTCGATCACCGCATTGGTCAGGCGCGGCAGGCCGGCCCATTCCATTTCGGCGTTGAGAAAGCCCATGTCGAAGGGGGCGTTGTGAATGACCAGCGTGGCATCGCCGATAAAGGCGCGAAAATCCTCGGCCACCGCCTTGAATAGGGGCTTGTCGGCGAGAAATTCGTCGCCCAGTCCGTGCACGCGAAAGGCTTCCTCGGGCATCGGGCGTTCGGGATTAATATAGACGTGGTGGGTCCTGCCGGTCGGGATATGATTGATCAGCTCGACGCAGCCGATTTCCACCAGCCGGTCCCCGCCCTGCGGCGACAGCCCGGTGGTTTCGGTATCGAGCACGATTTCCCTGATCATTGGTCCCGCCGTCTTGTCCGGATGTCCGCCACGCGTGCGGCGACGTCAGCCTCGATGTCTGCAATGGGCCGGGCGGTGTCAAAGAGCCAATCCGCCCTCTGCTTCTTTTCGGCCTGTGGCATCTGCCGGGCAAGCAGGCTCTCCATCTTTTCCACCGTCATGCCGGGACGCGCCAGAATGCGCTGGCGCTGTATCGTCTCGTCCACAAAGGTCACCGCGATGGTATCGAAGCCGTAGTTATGCCCACTTTCGAACAGCAGCGGCACTTCGACGGCAGCCAAATCATGACCCTGCTTTTCGGCCGCTTCGAGGAAACGGACGATTTCCGCGCGAACCAAAGGATGCACGATGGCTTCCAGACGCTGGAAGCCGGACGGGTCAGCGGCCAGGCGCCTTGCCAGTTCCGCGCGGTTGATGACATCGTTCTCGGCGACACCGGGGAACAGCTTTTCGACTGGCGCTACCGCCTCGCCAGCATAGAGCCTGGCAACAGCCTCGTCGGCAGAAAACACCGGCACGCCGCATTTGGCGAACGCGGCCAGCAGGGTCGACTTGCCAGTGGCGATCGATCCGGTGATGCCGATCCTGCGCATGGCCTAATGATCCAAGGTGGCTTCGATACGGGCCCGCAGGTCTGGCGTCACCACTGGCTGCACCCCGAACCAGGCAGCAAATCCAGGAACGGCCTGATGCAGCAGCATTCCCAGCCCGTCCACGGTCTTGAGACCGCGAGCCCTGGCATCGGCCAGCAACGGGGTTTCGAGCGGGGTATAAACGATGTCAGTGACCAGTGCGGTTGGAGGCAGCAGACCCAGATCGAGCCAATCAAAGCGGGTACCGTGCATACCGATCGAACTGGTGTTGACCACCAGTCCCGTGCGCGGCGCCAGATCTGCGAAAGCATCGAAACCATGCGCTTCAAATGGCCCGCCGATGTCCTCGACCAGGGCCTGGGCATTTGCCAGCGTCCGGTTGAGCACATGCACCTTGCCGCGCACGCGTCGCTTGAGGGCCACCAGCACCGCTCGGGCCGCCCCACCGGCACCGATGACAATGGCGTCCTCAAGCCCGTCGGACCAACCCGGGGCGTTGGCATCGAGATTGCCCAGAAAGCCGAGATAATCTGTGTTGGTGCCGTGCACCTTGCTGTCCCGCACCACCAGCGTATTGACCGCACCGATCGTGCGCGCCAGATCATCGACGCTGTCGCAAAGGGCAAAGACCGCTTCCTTGTGCGGAATGGTGACATTGCCACCGGCAAATTCGCCCTTTCTCAGGCGCTGGAAAAAGCCGGGCAAATCCGCTGGCGCGACATCTATGGCTTCATAGGAGCCGTCAATGCCATGCTCAGCCAGCCAGGTCCCGTGAATCAGGGGCGAGCGGGAATGGGCGATGGGATGCCCGATAACGAAAGCCTTGATGGTCAACACTCAATTCCGCGAATTCAAAAGCTCTGGAGCAATATCGCGCAACGCCGCCAGCAATGGCAGCAGCGGCAGGCCCAGAATGGTAAAATAGTCGCCCGTCACCGTTTCGAACAGCCGGATAGAGGGCCCTTCCAGGCGATAACCACCGACCGAGGTCAAAACGGCGTCTCCTTCCAGATCCAGCACGATCTCGCGTTCGTCATCGGAAAAATCACGCATGGTCAGTTCTGCGGTCTCGATATCAGACCAGAGCAATTGCCCATCCCGTACCAGCGTGACTGCCGCATGCAACCGATGGGTCTTGCCGCGCAGATGGCTCAACTGCTCGGAAGCTTCCTCGCGCGAGTCCGGTTTGTGCAAAAGCTCAAGTCCCAGGGCCAGGGTTTGGTCAGCGCCGATGACAAGATCGCCCGGATGGTGACCGGCGACCATTTCGGCCTTGCTCCGGGCCAGGAGCAAAGCGACATCCCGCGCGTCCCCCCCGGCTGCAAGCGCTGCTTGTTCCACGCCGCGTTCATCGAGCTGTGCCGGTTGGACGGCGAAATGCAATCCGGCCTTGTCCAGCAAGGCTTTGCGGGTAGGACTGGCGGAAGCGAGAATAAGCATGGCGAGCAGTTTTTCCACACTGTCATCCCCAGCTCAAGGCTGCTCTGTGGGTTGCTCGCGCAAGTTTGGGTCCATGCCAAACTTGTCCCCCTTGGCTAAGAATTTGTTAACAGTTCGTTTTGAGCGCGGGCACAAATCGGGCGTGGAAAGCTCTGGGGATATTGAAACGGACCGCAACAAAGATATGCGCAGGCTCTTCCACACCCGGAATCGAATCATTGACTCGGCAAAGGCCGGATTAACCTCTTGTTAATGAATTGAGCGCGTTAACACTTCAGTAAGACTCTGGTCATGATTCACATCCCGTTAACCATTGGCTGCGCGCAAGTGTCACTTCAGGGCGCGATTGTGGGTGAGGCGGAATTGCAGCTAAACACCGCCATAAAGATAAAGAAGCGAAGCAAGAAAGACTCTTTATTGAGTTTGGAAGGGATTAACCCATGACGGCGGGGACGCATCGGCCACTTCTTGAAACCGTTCTGGGTCAGCGCCAGTCGCGTCCGCCGATCTGGATCATGCGCCAGGCAGGACGCTATCTGCCCGAGTATCGCGAGACCCGGACCAGGGCCCGTAATTTCCTTGATCTCTGCTATACCCCCGAACTGGCCACCGAAGTCACCCTGCAGCCCTTGCGGCGCTTTGATCTGGATGCTGCCATTCTCTTTTCCGATATTCTGGTCATCCCGGATGCCCTGGGCCAAAGCGTCCGCTTTGCGACCGGTGAGGGGCCACTGCTTGATCCGCTGGACGAGAAGGGGATCGATGCCCTGGACCGCGGACGAGCGATGACGCATCTGGCGCCCGTGCTGGAGACGGTGAGGCGATTGCGGGCTGAGCTACCCGCGGAAAAGACCCTCATCGGCTTCTGCGGCGCGCCATGGACCGTCGCGACCTATATGCTGGGTGGTCGCGGATCAGCTGATCAATGGACAGCCCGCCGGTTTGCGCTGGAGCATCCCGAAGCTTTCGAACGGTTGATCGATATTCTGGTGGACACCTCGATCGACTATCTCGTCGCGCAATTCGAGGCGGGTGCCGATGTCGTGCAAGTGTTCGAGAGTTGGGCGCTGAACCTGGATGATGCAGCGTTCAACCGCCAGGTCATCGATCCAAATCGTCGGATTGTCGAAGGCGTACGGGCCCGGGTTCCCGACGCCCCCATTATCGGCTTTCCGCGCGGCGCGGCCGGCAATCTGAAGCGCTATGCCCAGGCCACGGGCGTGAATGTGCTTGGCATCGACTTTGCCACGCCATTGGCCTTCGTGAACGATCACTTGCCCCCGGAGCTACCGGTTCAGGGTAATCTCGATCCATTGCGGCTGGTCGTCGGGGGTGAGGCCATGGACAGTCAGGTGCGGGCGATTTTGGCGGCCTTCGCGCATCGTCCGCATATTTTCAACCTGGGGCATGGCATCGTGCCGGAAACGCCGATCGCCCATGTCGAAAGGCTGATCGAATTGGTCAAGGGCGCTTAAGGGGATTGTGATGATCGAATGGTTCAAGGCGCTGCACGTTATTTCTGTGATCGCATGGATGGCGGGGCTGCTCTATCTGCCGCGTCTGTTCGTCTATCATTGCGTGGCGGAAAGCGGATCGACGCAGTCGGAAACCTTCAAGGTCATGGAAAGGCGGTTGCTGCGCGCCATCACTACGCCGGCCATGATTGCCACCTGGGTTTTCGGGCTGGCCATGGTCGGGCATGGCATTGTCGATTGGGGATCAGGCTGGCCCTGGGTCAAGGCGGCGCTGGTGCTGGCCCTGTCTGGCTATCACGGCCTGTTGGCGCGCCATGTGCGGGTATTTGCCGCGGATCAGAACGAAAAGCCGCAGAGATATTTCCGCATGATCAATGAGGTGCCAACGGTACTGATGATCGGCATCGTGATCATGGTCATTGTCAGGCCGTTCTGAGGTGCTGATTGTCCGGCAGTCGCAGAGCCGGGTTCGAGGTTTCACGTGAATCGGTTTTCAGAAATTGCTTTCAACTTGAAACGCTGACCGGATCACGCTACATGAGGACAAGGCATCCCCTTTATGCGCGATCACCCCGGTTGCGGCGCGGTGCCGAAACTCCCCACCATTCGACTGACCAGTCCAATCGATATCCCTCAAGGGTCGTTTCGCTACATGCAGAATATCAAGCTCAGTGAGCTCAAGGCCAAGTCCCCGGCTGAACTCTTGGCATTTGCCGAGGAACTCGAGGTCGAAAACGCCTCGACCATGCGCAAGCAGGAGTTGATGTTCGCCATTCTCAAGGAATTGGCGGCCCAGGATATCAATATCGTTGGCGAGGGTGTGGTTGAAGTTCTGCCGGACGGGTTCGGTTTCCTGCGTTCGCCCGACGCGAACTATCTCCCCGGCCCGGACGATATCTATGTCAGTCCCAGCCAGATCCGCCGTTTCGGGCTGAGGACCGGCGACACGGTCGAGGGCGAAATCCGCTCTCCCAAGGAAGGTGAACGCTATTTCGCCCTTCTCAAGGTTTCGACCATCAATTTCGAAGATCCCGAGGCGGTTCGCCACAAGGTCAACTTCGACAATTTGACCCCGCTCTATCCTGAAGAGCGCTTGCGCATGGAGCTGCCGGATCCGACCGTCAAGGATCGCTCGGCGCGTTTGCTGGACTTGGTGGCGCCGCTTGGCAAGGGCCAGCGCGCATTGATTGTTGCGCCACCGCGTACAGGTAAGACGGTATTGTTGCAGAATATCGCACAATCGATCGCTACCAATCATCCTGAATGCTATCTCATCGTTCTGTTGATCGATGAGCGTCCGGAAGAAGTGACCGACATGCAGCGCTCGGTGCGCGGCGAAGTCATCTCTTCGACCTTTGACGAACCAGCCTCGCGCCACGTTCAGGTCGCTGAAATGGTGATCGAAAAGGCCAAGCGCCTGGTCGAACACAAGCGCGACGTGGTCATTCTGCTCGATTCCATCACGCGTCTGGGTCGTGCCTATAACACCGTCGTGCCGAGTTCCGGCAAGGTGCTGACCGGCGGTGTGGATGCCAATGCCCTGCAGCGCCCCAAGCGTTTCTTCGGCGCGGCGCGTAACATTGAAGATGGCGGCTCGCTGACCATTATTTCCACCGCGCTGATCGATACCGGCAGCCGCATGGACGAAGTGATCTTCGAGGAATTCAAGGGCACGGGTAACTCGGAAATCGTGCTCGACCGCAAGGTCGCCGACAAGCGCGTCTTTCCAGCTATCGACATCAACAAGTCCGGCACGCGCAAGGAAGAGCTGCTGGTCGAATCCGATATCCTCAGGAAGATGTATGTGCTGCGCCGCATCCTCAATCCGATGGGGACGATCGATGCCATGGAGTTCCTGACCGACAAGGTCCGTCAAACCAAGACGAATTCGGATTTCTTCGATTCCATGAATACCTAAGGCCTTAAGGCCGGGAGCCGATGATGCAGGCGGGCGACACCATTATGGCGCTCTCCTCCGGCTCCCTGCCGGCAGGTGTGGCGGTGATCCGCCTGTCCGGACCGCTGGTCCGGTCGGCCCTTGAAACCATTGCCGGCGGGGTTCCCAAGTCGCGGCAGTTGAGCTTGCGACACATCGGGCGGGACCAAAGGCTCGACCAGGGTCTCGTGGCCTTCTTCCCTGCACCCAACAGCTTCACCGGCGAAGATTGCGCCGAGCTTCAGGTGCATGGCTCACCAGCCGGTGTGAAAGCCATTCTCAATGCGCTGCGGGATCTCGGGCTGCGCTTGGCGGAGGCCGGGGAATTTACCCGGCGCGCCTTCGAGAATGGCAAGCTTGACCTCGTGGAGATCGAGGGTTTGGGCGACCTTCTCAATGCCGATACCGAAAAGCAGCGCAAGCAGGCCCTGGCGCGCTACGATGGGCGTCTCACCGCCGAAATCGAGCGCTGGCGCGACGCGCTTCTGGACCTGCGGGCCGAAATCGAGGCCCGTCTCGATTTCTCCGATGAAGGCGATGTGACTGAGGACCTGCCGGAGACCTGGCTAGCATCGCTCGCCGATCTGGAACTGACCTTGGCCGCGGCCCTCGCCTCGATCAAATCGGGCCGGATCGTTCGTGAAGGCATCCGGGTGGCGCTCGCAGGTGCCCCCAATGCGGGCAAATCCAGTCTGATCAATGCCCTATCCAGATCGGATATCGCCATTGTGTCAGACGAGGCGGGCACCACGCGCGATGTCCGCGAAGTGCCGCTCGATATTGACGGGCAATTGTTCATCCTACTCGATCTTGCGGGTCTGCGCGAGACCGACAGCCGGGCCGAGGCCGAAGGGGTGCGCCGGGCCCAGGCCGCAATAGCCTCTGCCGATATCGTGCTCTGGTTGCGAGCACCCGATGTTGAAGACCTGGCGCACCCCACGATCACCCCGCCCGTACTCGTTGTCGGCACCAAGTCCGATCTGGGATCTGTGGACGGGCAGGATCTCTCGGTTTCGGTGACCGACAAGGACGGACTTGAGGCCCTGATCACCAGGCTTGGCGAAATGGGTGAGGCGCTGGCGGGAAGAGAACTGGCTTTGGTCAGCCACGCGCGCGATCAGCAGGCCTTGGAGGCTGCCCTGCGGGCTCTGAATGCGGCGCGCGAGGCGCTGGGTGATTGGGAATTGGCGGCCGAATCCCTGCGTCAGGCTTCGGCGGCGCTGGAACGACATGTCGGCCGACTGGATGCGGAGCGGGTGCTGGACAGGCTCTTTGCGAGCTTCTGCATCGGCAAGTGATTAGCCGTTGGCGTCACAGCCAGTCAGCAAGGAACACCACCTCGCGGTCAGGTGAAATTGATTCACGTGAAACATCCATGATCACCTGCGCTGCGGCCCAGCAATTGATTCACGTGAAACATTGGCTTATGTCAGGCGCCTCGGAGAACATGCCATGACTGACTATGCCGTCATCGTTGTCGGCGGGGGCCATGCCGGGTCGGAAGCCGCGGCGGCCTCTGCTCGTCTCGGCGTCCCCACGGCGCTGATTACTCATCGGTTCGCCACCATCGGCGAAATGAGCTGCAATCCCGCCATCGGCGGATTGGGCAAAGGTCATCTCGTCCGTGAAATCGACGCCTTGGACGGATTGATGGGTCGCGTCGCCGACCAGGCCGGTATCCAGTTTCGTTTGCTCAATCGCAGGAAGGGTCCCGCGGTGCGCGGGCCGCGTGCCCAGGCGGATCGGAAGCTCTATCGCCAGGCCATGCAGGCGGCCATCAGCGCCCAGCCCAATCTGGAGGTGATCGAGGGCGAGGTAGACGATTTGGAAGTGACCGATGGCGTCATCTCTGCCGTGCGCCTTCTCGATGGCCGCCGTTATGGCACCAAGGCCGTCGTGCTCACCACCGGGACCTTTCTCCGCGGTCTCATTCACCGCGGCGAAGAGACCGTTCCCGCTGGTCGTGTCGACGAAATGCCCGTCTTGGGCCTTTCCACCCGTCTTGAAGCGCTCGGGCTGCAATTGGGCCGCCTCAAGACCGGCACGCCGGCCCGACTCGAGGGCAAATCCATCGACTATTCCGTCCTTGAGGAGCAACCGGGCGACAATCCGCCCGAAGCATTCTCGGCCCTGACCACGGCGATCACCACGCCTCAGATCTCATGCCATATCACGCGCACAACGGCCGAGACACATCGTATCATTGCCGACAATCTGCATCGCTCGGCCATGTATTCAGGACGCATTCAATCACGTGGTCCGCGCTATTGTCCGTCTATCGAAGACAAGATCGTCCGCTTCGCCGATCGCGACAGCCATCAGATCTTTCTCGAGCCGGAAGGTTTGGACGACAGCACCGTCTATCCCAATGGGCTTTCCACGTCGCTGCCGGCCGATGTGCAGGAGGCCTTCCTCAGGTCCATGCCGGGTCTCGAAGCTGTTGAGATCATTCGCCCCGGCTATGCCATTGAATATGACTACGTCGATCCGCGCGAACTGCGGCCGACACTGGAGGTCAAGAAGCAGCCGGGTCTCTACCTAGCCGGTCAGATCAATGGCACGACCGGCTATGAGGAGGCTGGCGCGCAGGGGCTTTTGGCCGGCGCCAATGCTGCCCTGGCGGCCAAAGGCGGCGATCCGATGATCCTCTCCCGCACCGAAAGCTATCTCGGCGTCATGGTGGACGACCTAGTCACGCGGGGCGTGAGCGAGCCTTATCGCATGTTCACCTCGCGGGCCGAGTTCCGCCTGCATTTGCGGGCTGATAATGCAGACCAACGCCTGACCGAACTCGGGCTGGAAAAGGGCCTGGTGGGCGAAGTGCGGGAAGCGGTCTATCGCCAGAAGTCAGAATCCCTGAAGGCCGGCCGTGTCCTGCTCGACACCCTGTCGGCATCGCCGAATGAGGCCCGCAAGGCCGGGCTGATGGTCAATGAGGATGGCAAGCGGCGGACGGCCTTCGACCTCCTGTCCTATCCCGATATCGGAATTGACGACCTGACTCGGCTCTGGCCGCAGCTCGGGGACATTCCGGTGCCGATCATGGAACAGGTTTCCATCGATGCCCAATATGCGGTTTATCTCGATCGGCAGAAGGCCGATATTGAGAGTGTCCGGCGTGACGAACAGCGGGCCATCCCTGATGATTTGGACTATACTTCCATCCCCGGGCTCTCCATGGAGCTGCGTCAGAAACTCGAACAACACCGACCGCAGACCATCGCCCAGGCCCAGGCCATGGACGGCATGACGCCGGCAGCCATCACGCTGCTCCTCGCGGTCATCCGTCGTGGCGATCTGCGTAAGGCTGGTTGATGGCTGACCTCTCTGTCATTGAACCTTACGCCAGCCACTGCGCCCGACCCATCGAAGCAGTGGCGGCCGATCTGGAATCCTATGCCAAGCTCTTAGCGAAATGGCAGAGCATACAGAATCTTGTTTCACGTGAAACACTCGGACAGGTCTGGACGCGGCATTTTGCAGACAGCTTGCAGGTTCTTGCCCTGACCCGACCAAACGATCGCCTATTCCTGGATATCGGGAGTGGCGGTGGTTTTCCGGCTTTACCCATGGCGATTGGCTCGAAGGGGAGCGATCGGCATTTCGTGTTGATCGAACCGACAGCCCGCAAGGTCAGTTTTCTACGCTCCGTCGCCCGCGAACTTGGACTCAATGTTACGGTGATTGGCCGCCGCAGCGACGAGACTGATTCACGTGAAACAGGCGTGCCGGACGTCATCACCTCGCGTGCCCTGGCCGCCATGCCGCAATTATGTGCCTGGATGGCCCCGTTTTTCGGCCCGAATACCCGAGCTTTGCTGCACAAAGGGCGGGAACATGTTGAAGAGCTAACGGAATCGGGTGCGCAGTGGCATCATGACGTGTTAATAACCAGAAGTGACACCGATCCGGGCGGCGTGATTGTCGAAATCACGAATTTGCACGGAAAATCAGTGAGTTAGCGGCACACGGAGGCCAATTTGGCACCCCGGATATTGACTTTGGCCAATCAGAAGGGCGGCGTGGGCAAGACCACGACGGCCATCAACCTGGCGACGGCGCTGGCTGCCATTGGCGAGCGTGTGCTGATCGTCGACCTCGACCCGCAAGGCAATGCATCGACGGGACTGGGTATTTCGCGCACCGAGCGTGCTCTGTCTGCCTATGATGTGCTGGTGGGCGAAGCCAGTGTCACCCAGGCGGCAGTCATGACCAGCGTCCCCAATGTCGCCATCGTGCCGTCCACCATGGATCTGCTCGGCGTAGAGCTTACCATTGCTGATCAGGGTGATCGTGCATTCAAATTGCGCAATGCTTTCAAGCAGTTGGATGATCTGCGTATCAATGACCAGTCGATCAGCTATATTTTGATAGACTGTCCGCCGTCACTCAACCTGCTGACGGTCAACTCGTTGGTGGCCGCCGATGCCGTGCTGGTCCCGCTGCAGTGCGAGTTCTTTGCGCTTGAGGGTCTGAGCCAGTTGCTGCAGACCATTGAGCAGATCCGCTCGACGCTCAATCCGCGCCTCTCCATCCAGGGCGTGGTGATGACCATGTTCGACAAGCGCAACAATCTGTCCGAGCAGGTGCTCAATGACGTGCGCAGCGAAATGGGCGAGCTGGTCTATGAGACTGTGATTCCTCGCAATGTCCGCCTCAGCGAAGCCCCGTCCTATGGCAAGCCGGCGCTGCTCTACGATCTCAAATGTGCGGGAAGTCAGGCCTATTTGCGCCTGGCCACCGAAGTCATCCGCCGGGAACGGCGGTTGAATGCTGCCTAGGAGCTCAAGATGACCGACAAACCAACACGTCTTGGCCGGGGGCTCGCGGCGCTGATCGGCGACATGGCAGCCATGGAGGGTGCGCGCGTAACCGAATCCTCGGGAAGCGGCAAGCGGCTGCCTGTCGATTTCATCATCGCCAATCGGGCCAATCCCCGTCGCAGCTTTGACGCCGAGCAGTTGGAAGAGCTGACCAATTCCATTCGTGAAAAGGGGGTGATGTCACCCCTGTTGGTCCGACCCACAGATGACCCCAATGTGTTCGAGCTGATTGCCGGCGAACGCCGTTGGCGCGCGGCGCAGAAGGCAGGCCTGCATGACGTTCCGGTTATTGTCCGCGAGGTCGATGACAAGGAGGCGCTGGAGCTGGCCATCATCGAGAATGTGCAGCGTGCGGACCTCAATCCGCTTGAAGAAGCGCTGGGCTATGGTCAGCTGATCGAGCAATTCGATTATACCCAGCAGGATCTGGCCCAGGTTATCGGCAAATCGCGTTCCCATGTTGCCAACACGCTGCGCCTGTTGCGTCTGCCCGAAGATGTCCGGGGCATGGTGGCCAGCGGGACGCTGACGGCCGGACACGCGCGGACGCTGATCACCGTCGAAGACCCTGCCGCCCTCGCACGGCAGATCGTGGACAAGGGTCTTTCGGTGCGCGAAGCCGAGGCGCTCAGCCAGCAACGTGATCTGCCCAAGCGCAAACCCGTCGCGGAACCCGCACAGCGTGACGCCGACACATTGGCCTTGGAACGTCGGTTGGCAGATGCGTTGGGCTTGAGCGTGGCGCTCAATCACTCCGAGCGTGGCGGGCGCATCGAAATTCGCTACAAAACGCTGGAGCAGCTCGATGATATCTGCCTGCGCCTGACAGGTCGAGCCAACTAACAGATTGATTTCAAAGCTGTTCCACGTGAAACCGCCCTATCCGGGCGGTTTTTCGTGCCTAGTGCACGCGGCGCTTTTTGCTTAGTGCGTTGCCGCCATCATGCACAGCGCCAATGTTGTGCGGCGCAATATGCTGTCGGCCAAGACCGGTCGACGGCGCGATTCGGAAACCCCCTGCAACAGGCGCTCCAGGGCCTGGCAAAGAGCCGGATCAGTCCACAAACGCAATTGCTGTTCCAGGGCAGCCATGCGTGAAAAATGCGGCTTGGGTCGTTGCCCGTCCAGAACCGCGCGTGCGGACTTACCGGCATCAACCTCCGTGCGCCAGCGCCGAAGATTGGCGAAATGATTGGTGAGCATGGCGAGCAATTGCTGAGGATTGACGTTGGCGGCGAGGGCCCTGTTCAGGGCCAATTCAAGCTTCTCTGCGTGGCCGCCCCCGGTGGCGTCCAGAATAGCGTCGATAGCAAGAGCACCATTGTCAGCACAAAGCAGCAAGACGTCTTCGCGCGTCAACGTCTTCGATGAGGCCGCGTAGAGCGTGAGCTTTTCCAGTTCGCGCCGGGTTATTTCGCGGTCATTGCCAAGAATGTCCCTTAGTGCGGGGATGACGTCGCTGTCAGCGCGGATGCCCGCCTGGTTGAAAGTGTCCCGCATCAGGGCGGTCAGCGTCTCGTCCGAATCGGGGTAGCAGGGCAGGGCGCGGCCGAGTTTTGCTGCCTCCACCAGAGATCGCAGCGCATCGCGCGGCGTCAGATTGTCGGCCTCAAGCACGATCGCTGTGCCGCCCGGATCATCGCGTAATTGGGTGAGCGGCATGATCAGCGCTTTGGTGGCATTGCGCACGCGGATGATGCGCTTACCGCCAAACAAGGAGACAGATCGGGCCTCCAACACCAATTGAGACGGGTCAGAGGCCAATTCCGGCCCATCGAAAATGGTGACATTGGCTGAGGCCGGATCGTCTCCGCTTAAGTGGCGAATCAGCCGCTGCGCCGTTTCACGCACCAGCCCGCCGTCAGGCCCATAGGCGAGGAAGATACCCTCGCTCAGGTCGGGGCGCGCCAGAAAGCGCGCCACCTCATGGGCCTTGAGCGCTGCCATCGACTATACGACGATGTTGACGATGCGATTGGGCACGACAACCACCTTCTTGGGCGCCTTGCCGTCCAACGCCTTTTGCACCAGCTCGAGCGCCAGCACCAAGGCTTCCACCTCGGCGGCCGGCAGGTCCTTGGCCACCGTGATTTCGCCGCGGCGTTTGCCATTGATCTGGATCGGCAGGGTGACCTCGTCATCGACCAGCAAGGCCTGATCAACCTCGGGCCATGGCGCGTCGGCAACAAGCCCTTGTTTTTCCAATACTTCCCAGCAGCTCTCGGCCAAATGCGGCATCATCGGGTTGATCAGCTGCACCAGCTTTTCCACGCCTTCACGCAGCGTTGTGACCAGTTCTGGCCCCTTGCTCGCTTCCTTGGCCTTGGCCAGGGCATTGGTCAGTTCATAGATACGGGCAACGGCGCGATTGAAGCCCAGTCCCTCGATGTCCTGGGCCACGCCGGCGACGGCGCGGTGAATGATCTTGCGCAAGCCCAGCGCATCAGCGCTGTCTGACGCAACAGTGTCAGAAGATTGTTGCGCAATCCCGACCACGTCGTTGACTAGGCGCCATACGCGCTGCTGGAAGCGGCTTGCGCCCTCCACGCCTGATTCGGTCCATTGCACATCGCGCTCCGGCGGGGAATCGGAGAGCATGAACCAGCGCGCCGTATCAGCACCATAGGTACGGACGATCTCGTCGGGATCGACCACGTTCTTTTTGGATTTGCTCATCTTTTCGACCGAGCCGATGGTGATCGGTGCGCCGGTCGTGGCGTGGCGGGCTGAACGGGTTTCGCCCTCGGACTCGATGACGATGTCCGTGGGGGGCACCCATTCGCCCTTTTCACCCTTGTAGGTCTCGTGCGTCACCATGCCCTGGGTGAACATGCCCTTGAAGGGTTCACTCAAGCCCACATGGCCGGTGGCCTTCATGGCGCGCGTGAAGAAGCGCGAATAGAGCAGGTGCAGGATCGCGTGCTCGATACCGCCGATATATTGGTCCACCGGCAGCCAGCGATCGGCCACAGCAGGAATGGTTGGCGTATCGGCATCCGGCGCGGTAAAGCGGGCGAAATACCACGAGGAATCGACAAAGGTGTCCATGGTGTCGGTTTCGCGCCGCGCGGCAGCGCCGCATTGCGGGCAGTGGACATGCTTCCAGGTGGGATGGTGGTCGAGCGCATTGCCGGGCTTTTCGAAGGTAACGTCCTCGGGTAGCACCACGGGCAGGTCCTTCTTGGGCACCGGAATGGTGCCGCAGACCTCACAATGAATCACTGGGATCGGGCAGCCCCAATAGCGCTGGCGGGAAATGCCCCAATCGCGCAGCCGATAATTGACCTCGATCTTACCTTGCGGCTTGCCGTCCACGGTGCGCGCTGCAAAGAATTCGGCAATGGCCTTCTTTGCGTCCTCAATCGACAGCCCGTCAAGAAAGCCGGAATTGAAGATGTTACCAGTGTCAACATAAGCCTCATTGCCGATGGCAAAAGAGGCCGGGTCGGTATCTGGCGGCAGCACGACGGGCTTGACCGGCAGGCCATATTTGCGCGCGAAATCGAGATCGCGCTGATCATGCGCCGGGCAGCCGAAAATGGCACCGGTGCCATAGTCCATCAGGATGAAGTTGGCGACATAGACCGGCAGGGTTTCGCCTTCGATCACCGGATGCTTCACCCTCAGGCCGGTATCAACGCCTTGTTTTTCCGCCTTTTCCAGCGTTTCGGTGGCTGTGCCGTGGCGATGGCACTCGGCCACGAATTCAGCCAGGCCAGGACTGGCCGTGGCCAGCTGCGTGGTCAGCGGATGGTCGGGCGACAGGCCGATGAAGGAGGCGCCGAAAATGGTGTCCGGCCGGGTGGTGAAGACTTCAATGCTGGTGGCATCGGTCTTCTCGCTCGCCTGCAGTTCAAACAGCAGCCGCAGGCCCTCGGACTTGCCGATCCAGTTGCGCTGCATGATGCGGACTTTTTCCGGCCAGCCAGTAAGGCCGTCCAGGGCCTCCAGCAGCTCTTCGGCGAAGTCCGAGATCTTGAAGAACCATTGGGTCAGTTCGCGCTGTTCGACCACTGCCCCCGAACGCCAGCCCTTGCCGTCAATGACCTGTTCATTGGCCAGAACGGTCATGTCGACCGGGTCCCAATTGACCTTGGAGCTCTTGCGGGTGACCAGGCCGGCTTCGAGCATGTCGATAAACATGGCCTGCTGGTGCTTGTAATAGTCGGGCGAGCAGGTGGCGATTTCGCGCGTCCAGTCGATGGAGAGGCCCATCGACTTCAACTGCGCCTTCATCGCCTCGATATTCTGGTAGGTCCAGGCGCCGGGATGGGTCTTGCGCTCGATGGCGGCATTTTCCGCCGGCAGACCGAAGGCGTCCCAGCCCATGGGGTGCAAGACATTCATGCCGCGGGCGCGGTGGTAGCGGGCCACCACGTCACCCATTGCATAGTTGCGCACATGGCCCATATGAATGCGGCCGGACGGGTAGGGGAACATCTCAAGGACGTAATAGGGATCGCGCGGATCGTCATTGGCGGTGACGAAGCTCTTGTGCTCGTCCCAGACCTTTTGCCATTTCGGTTCGCTTTCGCGCGGATTGTAGCGTTCGCCGCTCACGTGATGATCGTCCTTGCAAGAGTGACGCAGTCGGCCAGCCGCAAATAGCGGCGCAGCTTGCGTTTTTGAGGGTTTTTGGCTACCCGGACCATCACCAGAAATCCCATGCAAGGTCAACAGAAACGGGGGCCGGATATGGCCGATAGCGCTGAAAGCGCCCAAACGCGCCTGGACTATATCCGCACACGCATGGAGAAGGCCCGGCGCCGCTTCGGATCCCCTCCCGAAACGGTGGAGCTCGTGGCCGTTTCCAAAACCTTTCCCGCCGCGGCCATCGAGCCCTTTCTTGAGGCCGGGCAACGCGTCTTCGGCGAGAACCGCGTGCAGGAGGCCAAGGAGAAATGGCCTGGTCTGCGGGAGAAATATCCTGATCTAACGCTCCATCTGATCGGGCCGCTGCAATCCAACAAGGCCCGCGAGGCGGTGGCATTGTTCGATGTTATCGAAACGGTGGATCGGGAGAAGATCGCAGCAGCTCTGGCGGCGGAGATGACGCGGGCAGGTCGACGGCTGCCATGCTTTGTGCAGGTCAATATTGGTGGTGAAGAGCAGAAGGCGGGGGTGCCGGTCGATGAAGCGGTTGCCTTCGTGCGCCACTGCCGCGAAGTGCATGGGCTCGATATTGTCGGGCTGATGTGCATACCCCCGGAGGGTCGGCCGGCCGGACCCTATTTCGCGCATCTGGCGGCGCTGGGCCGTGCTGCGCAGGTCAGCCAGCTTTCCATGGGCATGAGCGGGGACTTCGAAACGGCCATCGCGATGGGTGCAACCCATGTGCGGGTGGGGTCTGCGCTCTTCGGCAAGCGCTAGGATTGCCGATAATCAAGGCCTGCAACTTTCCTGCCCAATCCGCGTTTCTCGTGGTGGAATAACGCCGTTGTGATTGGCTGGCCAAAAACGGGTCGCAATAATGTGACCTTGGTCGGTTCGGCACGAAAAGACCGGAGAAAACAATGAACAAGCGACGCATCCTTGTCGTAGATGACGACGCGGACCTGCGCCAGACCCTGGTTGAGCAACTCAAGGGCGAGCCTGATTTCGACATTCTCCAGGCCGGAACGGCCAATGAGGCTCTCAAGGCCGTGCGGGAGAGTAATGTCGAGTTGACCATTCTCGACGTTGGCCTTCCGGATATGGATGGCCGCGAAGCCGTCAAGCTTATGCGGGAGGAGGGCTATAAAAGCCCGGTCCTGATGCTGACGGGCCATGACACGGATGCAGATGAGATCAAGGGGCTCGAAGCGGGCGCCAATGACTATCTCACCAAGCCGTTCCGCTACCCGGTGCTGTTGGCGCGCATCAATGCGGCCCTGCGTCAGCGGGATCAGAGCGAGGACGCGACTTTTACCATCGGCCAATACAGCTTCCAGCCGGCCGCCAAGATGCTCGAGACCAATGATGGGATCAAGGTGCGGTTGACCGACAAGGAAACCTCGATCCTCAAATATCTCTACCGGCAGGGGCCCAAGACCATCACGCGCGATGTGCTGCTCAAGGAAGTCTGGGGCTACAATAACCGGGTGACGACGCACACTCTGGAGACCCATATCTATCGTCTCCGGCAGAAGATCGAGCGCGATCCTTCCAATGCGCGTCTGCTTGTCACCGAGGACGGGGGCTATCGCCTGGTGCCATGAGGGCGCAAGCCCTTTCAATTCCGTACCGAACCGGACTATAGCTTGATTGATGGGCCGCCCACATGAAGTGGGCGGCTATTGGCGCATCGGGTCTGGGGCTCATGAGAATGGACGATGCGGCTGGGGTGTTGGCCCGGGCCGATTTCTTCGACATCTGCAATGACGAGCAGCTGCGCATGCTCGGCTTCGCTGGCGACCGTAAGCACTTCGATGCCGACGCTGTCATCTACAAGGCCGGGGACGTGCCCGGCGGCGCCTATGTGCTCATCGAGGGCACGGTCAAGGCGCGGCATGAGGGCGCCGAGGCCGGCAAGCCCTATGCCCTTTCCGAGCCGGGCAGCGTCATTTCACCGACTTCCCTCATCCTCGAAAAGCCCCGGCCAGTCACGTTCACGGCGGTCACGGACTGCGAATTGCTATTCGTGCCACGCATGGCCTTCCTCAAGCTCGCCCACCAGGATCCTGACCTGGCGGCCCGGGCCGCACAGCGCATCCAGGCGGAACTGGGGCGCTACATGCATGCGCTCGAGCCGCTCAGGGGCAAGATGAAGGGCGCCTGAGTCCTCCCCAAAAGTGCCGCATTAGGCGTCCAGTTCATCTGGGTGATGCTGGGCGAGACAGGGGCGGTCGGGGGCAGCCGGGGCGATTGGGCCGCTCTGGCCGCTTCCTCTGGCCTGCATGTTGGGCTGGCGCTCATGATGGTCTGGCTCAGCGCCCCGAAACCGCTTCCAGCCCCGGATGTCGGCAGTGTTGCGGTTGATCTGGTCAGCGAGGATGAACTGGCGGCGCTGACTGCCAAGCCGGCTTCACCGGTCATCGACCCAGCCCCTGTCTCAGCGCCAGAAACCACGCCGCAAGCCGAAAGCGTTGCGCCTCCACACCAGGCGCCACCCGAGCCGCCAGAAACAGGTGGCGTCATCCGAGCGCATACTTTCTACGCCTCGGCGATCCTCAGGGATCCGACCCATGTCGAGGTGTATCGCAATTTTCCGTTGCTGGATCATCGCGAGCAGATCATCCAGCTGTGCAACATCGAGGCGCTGGAGCAATTGCGGGTGGCCGGCACGGCGGACAATCCGGATGCTTTGGTGGGCTATGCCTTTGAGGGCATTTCGGTCAGCGAGCGGGTTCTTGAGGCGCGCGGCGGCGCCTACCGGGCCGCCGGGCAGTGGTATCGCATCGCCTATCGATGCGAGGTCGCTTCTGACATCGGCAGCGTGAGCGCCTTCGAATTTGAACCGGGGCCCCTGGTGCCGCAGAGGCTGTGGGAAGCGCACTTCCTCAATGCCGACGACGACTGGCTGAACTGATGCTTGTGAGCGCGCTGTCGTTCAGGGCCGCACGAAGCGCGCAATCACCGGCACATGGTCGGAAGGCTTGTCGGTCCAGCCGCGTGCTGGCTTGATGATCTCGGCGCCGATCGAGCGGTCGGCGATGTCAGCGGTTGACCAGATATGATCGAGCCGCCGGCCGCGGTCCGAGGCTTCCCAATCCTTGCCGCGATAACTCCACCAGGAATAGATCTTGGTGTCATAGGGGACGTGCTTGCGTACCAGGTCCACCCAGCCATGGCCGCCGGAGAGCAGGGCGTTGAGCGCGTCTGTCTCGACCGGGGTATGGCTCACCACCTTCAAGAGCTGTTTGTGGCTCCAAACGTCGTTCTCATGCGGCGCGATGTTGAAATCGCCAGCAATCAGGTGGCCGCGCTGGAAAATGGGCTCGCTGAACCAGGTCTTGAGTTCATTGAGAAAGCCCAGCTTGTGCTTGAACTTGGGATTGATCTCCGGGTCCGGTTCATCGCCGCCGGCAGGGATGTAGAAATTATGCAGGGTGAACGGCCCATGGCCGAGATCGACAAGCGCCGAGATGTGACGCGATTCGGGGATGTCGCAGAACATCCGGCTGGAGATGTCGGTCAGGGGAAACTTCGAGACGATGGCGACGCCGTGATAACCCTTCTGCCCATGCACGGCCATATGCGGATAGCCGGCCGCGATGAAGGCATTGCGCGGGAACTGATCGTCGGTGCATTTGATTTCCTGCAGCATCAGCACGTCGGGCTGATACTGCGCCAGAAAATCGAGCACCATGGGCAGGCGCAGGCGCACCGAATTGATGTTCCAGGTGACGATGGCATGGGTCATTGGGCGTCCGGGGAATCTGGCATTGGCAGGTGGTCCCCGTTATCGCCAAGCCGGGTGCAGGGGTAAAGCTGGAAATGGCGTCGCGATGGCGGTTGCTGACGCGGATTGGCAGGAAATCCAGCCCGATGCTAATTCACCCTCAGTCCGTCCGCCTTTCGGGAAAGGACCAGGGGTGGGGAGTTCCCCCTGTGGATGGCGCAAAGTGCTTCACGTGAATCACGAAAACAAAAAGCCCGGCACAATGGCCGGGCTTTTCAATTCTCAATGAGCGATGAGGCTCTTATTCGCTCTTGGCTTCGCCTTCAGCAGCAGCGGCCTGTTCGGCGGCAGCAGCAGCGGCGGCGGCCTCGGCGTCCTTGGCAGCCTGTTCGGCGGCAAAGGCTTCAGCAGCAGCAATCTTCTCGGCCTCACGGGCTTCGCGGGCGGCCTGTGCAGCTTCACGTTCGCCGGCTTCGATCTTGCGGGTACGGGCGTTGGTCGATTCGAAAATACGCGCCGACTTACCGCGACGATCGCGCAGGTAATAGAGCTTGGCGCGACGGACCTTACCGCGCTTGATCACCTCGATCGAAGCGATATTGGGCGAGTAGATCGGGAACACGCGTTCCACGCCTTCGCCATAGGAAATCTTGCGGACGGTGAAGCTTTCCATGATGCCGCCGCCGGAGCGGGCGATCACGACGCCTTCATAGGCCTGCAGGCGTTCCTTGTCGCCTTCGCGGATCTTGACCCACACCTTGACGGTGTCGCCATGGGTGAATTCGGGAATTTCGCGCTGCGCGGCAAGCGCGGCAACCTGCTCGGCTTCGAGCTGTTCGATGATGTTCATGTTCGATCCGTTCTGATCTTTTCACAGGGGCGACTCTTTGGCGGGCCGCTTGGCCCCGTCGCCCGGTCTTGGTTGGTAACGGAAGGGCAGTCTTCTTGGTCTTGCCGCGGTCCGGTCCGATACGCCAGTCCCGCGAATGGGCGGCTCATAGGGGAATTTTGGTCCAGAGTCCAGCGGTTTTGGGCTGTTCTGGTCTGGAACTGCCCCGTCCATCGTCCCCACCGGGCGTGTCCCGGTGGTCCATACCACTTCCTTCTGGATTGCCATGACAAGCCCGGCAATGACGATGAGGCAAAGCCGCTGTTGCGCCTCCTACTTTTGCAGCAGATCAGGCCGACGCGCCCGGGTCAGCTCCAGCGATTGTTCATGCCGCCATTTTTCGATCTTGCCGTGATCGCCCGAAACCAAAACCGCCGGTATGTCGCGGCCCTCAAAGCTCTGTGGTCGGGTGTATTGCGGATATTCGAGGAGCCCATTTTCGAAGCTTTCCTCGTCGCGGCTGTCGAGAGCGCCAAGAACGCCGGGTATGAGCCGCACCACAGCTTCCAGCAGCACCATGGCGGCAACCTCGCCACCGGCCAGCACGTAGTCGCCGATGGAAATTTCCTCGAGTTGGCGGGCCTCAATGACGCGCTGGTCGACACCTTCGAAGCGCCCGCAAATGATGACGGCACCGGGGCCGGTCGCCAGTTCATGGGCGCGTTTCTGGGTCAGCGGCGTGCCGCGCGGTGACATCAGAATGCGTGGTCGCGGGTCGGAATCCGGGGCGATGGTGTCTATCGCCCTGGCCAGGATATCGGGTTTGAGGACCATGCCGGCGCCTCCGCCGGCGGGCGTGTCATCCACGGTCCGGTGCTTGTCGGCGGCAAAGTCTCGAAGCTGGTTGGCGCGCAATTGCCAGAGGCCATCCTTGAGGCCGCGCCCAAGCACGGAGGTACCCAGTGGCCCGGGGAACAATTCCGGGAAGAGGGTGATGATGTCAGCGGAAAACATCAGTCGGGCTCTTCCTCGCCGGGCTCGGCGTCGAGCGGCGGGGCGATGACCAGATAGCCATCGGCGATGCGGATGGTCGGGACCACCGCCTTGGTGAAGGGATAGAGAAAGGTGTCCCCAGAGCGGCTGTCCCGCACCTCCAGGATATCGCCCGCGCCGTGATCGTAAATGGCACTGACGGTCCCGATGGAGACGCCGGTGTCCAATCGCGCGTCGAGGCCGATCAGATCGGCATGGTAGAAATCGTCTTCATCTTCGATATCGGGCAGACGATTGCGGTCGATATAGAGCGAGACCCCGTTCAGGGCCTCGGCGGCACTCCGGTCGCGTATGCCCTTGAGCCGGGCGATCAGCACGGTCTTGTTGAGCCGGGCCGCCTCGATGGTAACCGTCAGGCCCGGGCGGTTTGTGTCGAGTGGCCCATAATCGGCAATGGCCTCCGGCACCTGGGTGTGCGAGGTGATGCGCACTTCGCCCTTGATGCCGTGGGCGGCACCGATCGTGCCCATCAAAATGCGGGAAGATGTGTCAGCCATCGGCCTTCTCTTGTGTTCGTATGGCTCCATAACAGCGCTTGCGCCGGAGGCAAGCCCGATCAGCGCGCCGGTATCAGTTCGATAACGTCGTGGGTGGACTCAAAACGCGGGAAAGGCAATTCCAGCCGATAGCGCGCCGGCTTGCCGCTGACCTTGTAGAGGCATCCCACCTGGTTGCGCTCCGCATCGGCGCCATAGTCCATAGGCTGCTCGTCGCCATAATGCAGGGCGCCGTAGTAGAACATGGCACCACCATCGGATGGCAGCAGGTGACCACTGAAGCGCTGTGAACCGGTTTGTTTCTCGATCATGGTACCGTCGCCAGAGATGGTGCAGGCGAAGGGCGTATAGGCCGTGAGTGGCAGAAGGCCGCCGAGCTTGATGGTCCGGCAACGGTAGTCCCCGTCCGGAATGCCGGAAATGGGGGTGGTGCCGGGTGCAAACAGACCTGAAATAAGCGCGCGATCCTCACGACTTTCGGCAAGCAGAGCCTCCGCCAGTCCCCGGTAGCGTGCGGTTTGGAAGCCGGTCATCCGGTCTCCGTCGAATTGGTCGATCGCTGCCGCATTCGGGACCTCGCAGGCTAGGGGCGCCATCATGGACAGGCCGAAGAGAGCCGCAGCAAACAGCGCGATATCTGGCAGGCGAAAAAATCGGGACATGCGGTGCGCTCCTTTGCTCCAGATCAAGGAACCTTGCACGCCGATGACGCTTACTCAAGAAACAGACCATGGAGGCGTCAGATGTCGCAAATCCTTACCGACCGAGAAGCGATCCGCCAATGGGTTGCGGCGCGTGGTGGCAACCCGCTGATGATGGATGTACCCGATGGTACCCACAACCGGACCATCCTGCAGCTAACCTTCGGGCAGCATGCGCTGAACGCGGATGGCAATGAAGGTCCCGACCGGGTAGGCGGCTTCCGGCTGGTGAGCTGGGAGGAATGGTTTACCGCATTGGAAGAAGGCGGGCTCGCGCTCAGGGTCTCCGATGATCCTTCGGGCGGCAATGAGGCCGAGTTCGAATTCGTATCCCGCGACCCGGATGACCGGACCAGCACTGGGGCGGCGCAGAAGCCGGCTTCCATCGTCACCGGAGGACCGAATCCGGCCGACAGGGGGCTTTAGGCGCTATAGGCCGCGCGAGCCCGGTGTGACCGGCTCGCTTGGCGTTGCGGGGCGACCATCACGCGATCGCGTCCGGCGTCCTTGGCCGCATAAAGCGCCCCATCGGCCCGGGCCATTAGCGCGTTGAGCGGCTC
>NZ_CAJXJS010000048.1 GCF_913055165.1 uncultured Devosia sp. | reverse complement strand
TCCTGAACCTGTCCCCTGAGGTTTCGGTGAACATGGTGCTGGTCGTGGCGGTGTTGCTCGTCATTCTCCTGAGCAACTCGCGCGACTTCGCCGACCTCGTCGCCTCGCGCAGCGCAATTGCCCAGCGGCAATTGGAGACACAACGTCTGGGAGAGGAAAACAATCGCCTGGCCAATATCGACAGCCTGACAGGTTTGCCCAACCGTCGCAGCTTCGACCGCCACCTGACGGACGCGCTGAGCCGGGCCGAGGCCGAGGGAAGGCAGATCGGCGTAGCGCGCCTCGATCTGGACCGCTTCAAGTCGATCAATCAGATCTTCGGCCAGCTTGCCGGCGACAGAGTTCTGGTGGAAGCCGCGCGCCGCATTGTCTCCTTGCGGCGTGCCGACACATTCGTGGCGCGTCTGGAGAGCAATACGTTCGGCCTGATCTATGAGGCGCCTTTTGACAAGCAGACCCTGGCCAATGCAGGCGAAGTGCTGTGCGGCGCCATGCGTCTCTCTTTTGACCAACCGGAAGGCGTCATCCGCCTTTCCGCAACAGCCGGATTGGCCGCTTCTCGACCCGGCGATAGCGCCGACAGCCTGTTTGATCGTGCCGACTATGCACTTTCGAGCGCCAAGAGGGACGCACGCGGCAAAGCGGTGGTGTTCTCTGCCGTTCACGCCCGGGAAATCAGCAAGGTGCGGCACATGGAGCACCTGTTGCACTCTGCAGACCTGGACAACGAGATCTATGTCCTTCTGCAGCCCCAATACGACGTCTCGTTGGGTGCCACGACCGGCTTTGAGGTGCTCGCCCGCTGGCGCAGTCCGGAATTGGGAGAGGTCTCACCTGCCGATTTCATCCCCATGGCCGAGCGCACCGGCCGGATCAGCAAGATCACGCAAAGCGTGCTGCGAAAGGCCCTGGCGATCAGTCAGACGCTACCGCCCCACATTCGCCTTTCGGTGAACCTGTCCGCCCACGACATCGGCTCGACAACGGCGATCGAACAGATCGTGGCGATGTTCACCCGCAAGACCGGCCGCTGCCAGATTGACTTCGAGATCACCGAAACCGCGGCCATGCTTGACCTCAAGCAGGCAAACGAGTCCCTGCTGACGCTGCTCGGACTGGGGGCCCGCATCGCCCTTGATGACTTTGGCACCGGCCACTCGAGCCTGACCCATGTGCAGCAACTACCGCTGCACCGGATCAAGATCGACCGCAGTTTCGTGGCCGGTGTTCCCAACAATCTGGCCAGCCGCGCCATCGTCAAGACGATCATCGATCTCTGCCGCAATCTGGGCCTGTCCTGCGTTTTCGAGGGCATCGAGACCGAAGAACAGTTGCGGGCGCTTGTCGCGCTCGGAGGCTCGGTGATGCAAGGTTATTTCTTCGGCCGGCCAATGGCCGTTGACGAAGTCGAGGACTATCTGCGTCGCGAAGGCTCGCTGCAGCAGCTAGAAGACCTCGCCACCGGCTAAAAGAAGGCGAAGCAAGGCCCCGCCCTCCTCCAAGTTCGGTTATTGCGCCGCAACCTCGGATTGATCGACATCGAGGAAACCACCCGACTGCCGCGCCCAGAGCTGGCTGTAGATGCCGCCGCTATCCACCAGTTCGGCATGCGAGCCCTGCTCGACGATCACGCCCTTGTCGAGCACGACGAGCCTGTCCATCATGGCGATGGTCGACAGGCGGTGCGCGATGGCGATCACGGTCTTGCCCTGCATCAGCATCTGCAGCTGACCCTGGATGGCGGCCTCCACCTCGGAATCGAGAGCGGACGTCGCCTCGTCCAGCACCAGGATCGGTGCATTCTTGAGCAGTACGCGGGCAATGGCGATGCGCTGCCGCTGGCCGCCCGAGAGCTTGACGCCACGTTCGCCGACATGAGCGTCATAGCCCTTGCGGCCCTGCGGATCGGTCAGTGTCTCGATGAACTCGGCGGCTTCGGCCTGCTCAGCCGCCGCACGCATCATCTCCTCGGTCGCGTCGGGACGGCCATAGAGGATGTTCTCGCGGACCGAGCGGTGCAGAAGCGAGGTGTCCTGTGTCACCACACCGATATTGGCGCGCAGGCTGTCCTGCGTGACCTCGCCGATATCTTGCCCATCAATGAGGATGCGGCCATCGGCCCGGTCATAGAAGCGCAGCAGCAGGTTGACGATGGTGGATTTGCCCGCGCCAGAACGACCTACCAGTCCGATCTTCTCACCTGGCCGGACATGCAGGTTCAGCCCGTGAATGACACCGGAAGTCTTGCCATAGTGGAAGGCCACGTTCTCGAACTTGATGTCACCATTGACCCGGGGCAGCGCCTTGGCCTCAGGCTTGTCCGTGACCACACGCGGCAGGGAAATGGAGTTGATGCCATCCTTGACGGTACCGATGTTCTCGAACAACGAGGACATTTCCCACATCACCCACTGGCTCATGCCCTGGAAGCGCATGACAAGACCCAGCGAGACTGCCAGGGAGCCGGGAGTCATCAGCCCGCCCATCCAGAGCCAGATACCCATAGCACCGACGGCAAAGAGCAGCAGCGCATTGGACCAAAGCACAAGGATGTTGAGCACCGTGAACAGGCGCATCTGGCGGTACACGGTGTCGAGGAAGCCATCCATGGCCTCCTTGGCGTAGGCCTCTTCGCGATTGGAGTGGCTGAACAGCTTGACCGTGGCGATGTTGGTGTAGCTGTCGACGATGCGGCCGGTCATTATCGAGCGCGCATCGGCCTGCGCCTGGGAAATCTTGCCCAAGCGCGGGATGAAGTAGATCATGAGCGCAATGTAACTTGCCAGCCAGATCAGGAAGGGAATGGCCAGGCGCCAGTCCGTCGATGCCGCCAGGATCACCGCACCGGTGAAATAGACGGTGACGTAGACCAGCATGTCGAGCAGCTTCATGACCACTTCGCGCACAGCGAGCGAGGTCTGCATCAGCTTGGCGCCGATGCGGCCGGCAAACTCATCCTGGAAATAGCTCATCGACTGACGGATCAGATAGCGATGCGCCATCCAGCGGATACGCTGGGGGAAATTACCCAGCAGGGTCTGGTGCATGGTCAGCATGGAAACCAGCATGATGGCCGGCACGATGATCACGATGATCGTGCCCATCAGCCCCAGCTTCCAGCCATCGGTTTCGAGGAATGTCGCTGGATCGGCATCGGCGAGCCAGTTCACCACATCGCCGATGAAGCCAAAGATGATGATTTCGCCAATTGCCACCAGGGCGGCGGAGACCGCCATCAAGGCCAGCCAGCGTTTGGCGCCGTGGCTATAGTGCAGGCAAAATTCCAGCAAACCCTTGGGAGGCTCGACGGGATCGCCCTTCGGGTAGGGGTCAAGTCGGGATTCAAACCAGCGCAACATGTCTCAAGACCAATCATTCATTCGGCGGTTCGATCGTGCGGCCACGCCTTGCGATCTCAACCGGGGTCGAGATCATGGTAGTGGGGCCGACGGTCGGGTGCCGTGCGGAAATTTCGGAACCACCGCTCTTGCGACCCGGATCGGTGCAGAGGAACAGCGTGCAGGCGGCTGCCTAGCGCCTCCTCCCTAATGGCGCCCCAATTGACGCCACAAGAGTCATGCTATGCAGTCGAGAGCCGCATAGGATACACGAGAACTCAGAGTCGGCTGTCACCGGACGGCCACACCTTGTAACCAGAACATCACGACAATTGGACCGCTTCATGCGCACCGAGAGCGAACAGACCATCTACCTCAAGGACTATGCCCCGACTCCATACCGGATCGTGTCAGTAGAGCTGGATTTCAGAATTCTTGAGGAGAGCACCCGTGTCAGGGCGCAACTGACAATTGAACCGCGCGAGGAGACCGCGCCGGGAACGCCGCTGGTGCTTGATGGCGACGAACTCAAGCTTGATTCCATTGCCCTGGATGGAGCGCCACTGGTGCTCTCGGCCTATGCAAGTGACCCCAACTCGCTGACCCTGGTGGAGCCGCCGCACAGGCGCTTCGTGCTTGAAACCGAGGTGACGCTGAACCCCGCCTCCAACACCAAGCTGATGGGACTCTATCGCTCCAGCGGCACCTGGTGCACGCAGTGCGAACCCGAAGGCTTCCGCCGCATCACCTATTGCCTGGACCGGCCCGATGTGCTTGCGCCTTTCAAGGTGCGCATGAGCGCACCCAAAACGCTCGCTCCGGTCTTGCTGGCCAATGGCAACCTCGTCGACAAGGGGGAACTGGGCGACGGCATGCACTATGCCGTCTGGGAAGACCCCTTCCTCAAGCCGGCCTACCTGTTTGCCCTGGTAGCGGGGGACCTGGGCTCGATTACTGACAGCTTCACCACGATGAGCGGGCGCAAGGTCGACCTCGGCATCTATTGCACTCACGGCAAGGAAGCGGAATGCGCCTATGCCATGGATAGCCTCAAGCGCTCGATGGCCTGGGACGAACGCCGCTTCGGTCGGGAGTATGACCTCGACGTCTTCAACATCGTGGCCGTCTCTGACTTCAATTTCGGCGCGATGGAGAACAAGGGCCTCAATATCTTCAACGACCGGCTGGTATTCGCCAAGCCGGAGACCGCGACCGATGCCAATTATCACGGCATCGAGCGGGTGATCGCCCATGAGTATTTCCACAACTGGACCGGCAATCGCATCACCTGCCGCGACTGGTTCCAGCTCTGCCTCAAGGAAGGCCTGACGGTCTTCCGTGACCAGGAGTTCACCAGCGACGAGCGCAGCCGCCCGGTACAGCGCATCCATGATGTGCAGAATTTGAGGACCAGCCAGTTCCCCGAGGATGGTGGGCCGCTGGCGCATCCACCACGTCCGGACAGCTTCCGGGAGATCAACAATTTCTACACGACCACTGTCTACGAGAAGGGCGCCGAGATCGTGCGCATGCTGGCCACGCTCCTGGGCGAAGACGGCTTCCGCAAGGCCATGGATCTCTATTTCGAGCGCCATGATGGCGACGCGACCACGATCGAAGCCTTCATCAAGGTATTCGAGGATGCGAGCGGCCGTGACCTCAGCCAGTTTGCCACCTGGTATCTGCAGGCCGGAACGCCACAAATCGGCGTCTCCGACAATTATGATGCAGCCAGCCAGACCTATACTCTGACCCTCACCCAAAAGATCGATCCGACCCCCGGTGAGCCGACGAAGAAGCCGCTGCTGATCCCGGTGCGCTTTGGCCTCATTGGCCCCAATGGCAGTCCCATGGGCTGGAGCGGCGTCTCCGGCGGGACTGTGGAGGGCGACCTTATCCTGCTCGATGCCGAGAGTGTGACGCTCAAGTTCAGCGGCGTGGCCAATAAGCCGGTGCCCTCGCTGTTCCGCGGTTTTTCGGCCCCGGTCAAGGTCACTACCAGTCTCAGCCAGAACGACTTGCTCTTCCTAGCCCGACATGACAGCGATCCGTTCAACCGCTGGGACGCCCTGCAGACGGCTTCGACAACCCTCATCGCCAATGCCGCACAAGGTCGTGCCTGGTCGGACGGCGATGTTGATGCGCTGCGCGCGGCCCTGCTCGACACGCTGGACAATCCCGATCTCGATGATGCCTTCAAGGCCCAAGCGCTGGATATTCCGGCCGAAACTGTGGTCGGTCGCCATATCGGCAAGGACGTCGATCCGGATGCCGTGGCCGCGGCACGCAAGGCGTTGGTCCAAGCCATTATTGGCCCGGTCAGCGAGAAGCTCGTCGGCAAATACGACGCCCTTGCGACCAGTAATGTTTACAGTCCCGACGCCGCGCAGGCTGGCCGGCGCTCATTGCGCAACGGCATCCTGTCGTTGCTGATGACCGGATCGGACCGCGGTACGGCCCTGGCAGCCAGCCAGTTCCACGATGCCACGAACATGACCGACCGCTATGCGGCTATGGCCCTTTCAGTCCGCAACTGGACCGAAGAGGCGACGGCGCTGCTGGGCGAGTTCCGCACTCGTTTCGGCGGCGATCCGCTGGTGTTTGACAAGTGGCTGACGGCTTCGGCCCAGGCGCCGGACGAGGGAGTCATCGAACGCATGCGGGCAACGCTGGCGGCGCCGGACTTCCCCAAGACCAATCCCAACCGTTTGCGGTCGCTGCTTGGCAGCTTCGTGATGAGCAATCCGGTTCAGTTTACCCGAGTGGACGGCGCCGGCTTCCGCTTCATCACCGAGGCCGTCGCGGAAATCGACAAGATCAACCCGCAGGTGGCGTCCCGTATCCTGACAGGTTTCCGTGTCCTGCCGATACTCGAAGCACCCCGCCGGGAGGCCGGCCTCGCGGCCCTGAGGTCCCTCTGGGAGCAACATAAGCTGAGCCGTAATGTCGGGGAAATCCTCGATCGGATTCTGGCCGGCTGAATCCGAAACACGGGGGAGCGGCAATGCCGCTCCCAGCCCACCCGAGCCCCTCCACCAGTGGGCGATTTATTTGGAAGATTTTTTCTTCACCGCTAAGTGATTCAGCCGACTCTGCTTTTTCCGATGCGGCCCAAATCGCCCCCGACACAGCTCTGGACAATGCGGGCAGACCTGATTCATACCTTGTTAAGGGCAAATCTGGTTCGGGGCTAAACCCTTTCAAAGGATGGAGAATTTCATGCGGTCGTCGGGGGCATCCGGCGCCGGCGCACTTGGATTCCGCGTCGGCACAGACACACCATCAAAGCGCTCCCGCCCGATCAACCGCCTCCAGTTGAGGTGGCGACTTTCACACACAAGTGCCGCGGTGGCTGCGACCGCCTTTCTCGCCGCCAGTCTCTTTGTGGCCTATGACGTCGCCCGCACCTTCGCCGAGGTCCGGAGCGAACTGGCCGCAATCGGCGAACTGCTTGTCGCCGACATGGCCATGCGTTCAACGGAGGAGGTTCAGACCAGTCTTGAGGAGTCCACACAGCGGAGCGGCGGACTGATCCGGGCCAGCCTGACTGGCGGCACGATATCCGGCGCGTTGAGCGCCACAGTGCCGGCAGACCCCCATGGCATGATTGCCCTGGAAATGGATCAGATGGCCGCCCTTTCCGAGATCAGCGGCCGTGGGGCGGCAGCGTTTGGCCTGGCGGGCCTGTTGACCCTGGCATTCACGCGGCGGCGCAAAGGGATGCCTGCCGCTGAAGAGCGCGACAGCTACCGGCACCTTGCCTCTGCGATCCCGATGGGCCTGGCCTGCTGGACCAGCGAAGGGACGCTGATTGTCTGCAATGACCAGTACCGCCAGCGCCTCGACCTTAGCGATACAAGGGTCACCTATCATCAGGCCGTCAGCCGCCTGATCGCGGGGGGCTATATGAAGCTGGTGCGGGAAGATGACAGCGTCCGCCTGCTGGAGCTTCACCGCGAGGATGGCTCGTGCCTGCAAATTGATGAGCGCCCGCTCGGAGACGGCGCCTTCATGACGCTCGTGTCAGACATCACGCAAAGCAAACGAACCGACGCCTTGCTCCAGACAATTCGTGAGGAACAGCGGCTGCTGGCGCGACGCTACCACGAGGAGAAGCTGAAGGCAGAGGCGGCCAGCCGCGCGAAGACGAACTTTCTGGCCCATCTCAGCCACGATATCCGCACCCCGCTCAACCATATCATCGGCTTTGCTGAGCTGATGCAGCAACAGACCTACGGGCCGCTTGGCGATCAGCGCTACGCCGACTATGTCGACACGATCAAGTCTTCCGGGGAGCATTTGCTCAACTCCTTCGCCGCCATTCTCGATCTGGCCGAGTTGGAAGGTGGGCGCAAGACCCTGCGGCAGGATCCAGTGCTGCTCGACGAAGTGATGCAGACGGTTGTCGACCGCTTTGCCATACAGGCCCAACGCGCTGGAATTACCCTCCAGATAGGTCGGGAGACGGGCGCAGTCCTGCGCGGCGATCGTCTCGGGCTGACGCGTATGATCGGCAATATCATGGACAATGCGCTGCGCTTCACCCAGCCGGGCGGACAGGTGACCTTGGCCAGCTTTGCCGCCGATGATGGGGTTGTCATCGAGATCAGCGATACCGGGATCGGTATGGATGAAGATCGTCTCGCCGGCCTGAGCCAACCCTTTGCGCTCGGGGATGCCAGTTTTACCCGCGACGGGGTCGGACCCGGGCTCGGTATTTCCATCGCCCGCGCCATTGCCGAACTCAGCGGCGGCAATCTCGCCATCGACTCAAGCCCGATGCTCGGCACGACAGTGGCCATTTCGCTGCCCACCGAACCGGCGGCGGCCGAGCTGGCCGCCTGAGCGCTAAAGAGCCCTGGCGCTTTCGTACCACTCCGCGGTCGCCGCTTCGACTTCTCCCCGCATCTGCATGATATCCAGTTCCAGCCGCCCGAAATCGGGATAGTTGGACAGATGCGCCAGCAATTCCTTGAAAGCCGGCGTCCAGGCTTCCTCCTTGAAGGGGCTGATCAGCGCCGAACTCATCACCTGCAGCACCGTCGAATAGAGCGCATGGATATCGGCCAGGCGGTGGCCGTTGGCGAGAAGCCCTACAGCGCCCATCTGGGACAGGACGCGTGCCGTGGTGTCCTGCGGCAAACCAATCCGGGCACCGGCCACCAATTGCCCCGATTGCGCGACGAACTCAAGGTCGACAAGCCCGCCGCTCACCAGCTTGAGGTCAAAGGCGTGGCGGGGCTTACGCTCGCGCGCCATCAGCTCCCGCATGGAAACAACGTCGTCGATCGTCTTCAGGACATCGCGAGGCCGGGACATGACCTCGCCGATCTCTGCTTCCACCTTCTCGCCCAGCCGTCCGGTGGAGGCGACGACGCGGGCGCGACTTAGCGCCAGATGTTCCCAGGTCCAGGCATTGTCCTTGTGATAGGCGCGAAAACCCGCAAGGCTCGTCGCTAGCGGACCGGAATTGCCGGATGGCCGCAGGCGCATGTCGGCCTCGTAGAGCACGCCTTCGGCCGTGGGCGCGGAAACGGCGGCCACCAGGCGCTGTGTCAGCCGGGCGAAGTAATGCGGCGTTGAAAGCTGCCGCTCGCCATCGGACTCGGTATCGGGTGCATCGTAGAGCAGGATGAAGTCGAGATCGGAGGTGAATGTCATCTCCCGGCTCGCCATCTTGCCGAAAGCCAAAAGGGCAATCTCTGCACCCCCGATGCGGCCATGGCGGACGGCGAACTCGTCCTGCACCTTGTCGAACAGGCGGTGGAGCAGAGTTTCGGCCAGCGCCGTGAACTGTTCCCCTGCCCCGTGTGCACTGACCGTTCCAGAGAGCAGGCCCGCCGCGACGAGGAATTTCTGTTCCTGCCCGATGATGCGCGCCCGGTCGATCAGGTCCTCATAGGATCGGGCGTCGGCGAGAAAGGCGTCCACCTTGGCCACCAGCACGTCCCGATGGGTCACGTCGTTGGCGAAGGCGGGATCAATGAGCCCATCCATGACATGGGCCCGGTGAATGACAGCCTCCGCCATGCGCGGTGCCGAAGCCATGAACTGCACCAACAGAGTGCGCAATTGGGCGTGGTTGCGCAGCAGCGCAAACAGCTGCACCCCGGCGGGCAGGCGCCGCAGGAAGTCATCCATGCGCGCAAGGGCCTCATCAGCATTGCCGGCGCGCCCGAGCGTTGCAAGCAGGGCCGGTAGAAGCTCTGTCAGGTGCGCGCGTGCTGCCGATGTGCGGGTCGCTGCATAGCTCCCATAGTGCCATTTGCGGACCGTCTCGACAGCCTTGTGGGCGTCGGCAAATCCCATGGCGGTGAGCGTTTCGAGAGTTTCCGGGTCGTCATCGCTGCCGGTGAAGACCAGATTGCCGTCTTCGGATCCCAGCGTCTCACCTTGGGTGAAGAGTTCGGCATAGTAGCGGGCCACGCGTTCGAGCGCCGCCCGATAGACCCTTTCGAACTCCTTCAGGTCCCCCTCTCCCATCAGGCGACCAATAACCGCGACGGCCTCGGGCGTCTCGGGCATGATGTGCGTCTGCTCGTCGCGCAGCATTTGCAGCCGATTTTCGACGGCCCGCAGATACCAGTATGTCTGGGTCAGCTCTTCGGCGGTCTGTGCGCTGATCCAATCAGCCTGAGCCAACGCGGCCAATGCCTGCGCCGTCGGCCGAACGCGCAGCGCCTTGTCCCTTCCGCCGGCGATAAGCTGCTGGGTCTGCGCAAAGAACTCGATCTCGCGGATGCCGCCCCGCCCGAGCTTGACATTGTGCCCTTCGACACGAATGTCCCCGACCTTCTTGGAAATATTGATCTGGCGTTTCATCGCCTGGATGTCGGCGATGGTCGCGAAATCGAGGTGCTTGCGCCATACATAGGGCGCCAGGTCCTTGAGAAAGGCTTCCCCGACGGCCTTGTCACCTGCGCAAGGGCGCGCCTTGATCCAGGCGGCGCGTTCCCAGTTCTGACCGCGCACCTCGTAGTAGGCCAGCGCAGCATCCACCGACAGGGCGACCGGCGTCGAGCCCGGATCGGGCCGGAGGCGCAGATCGGTGCGGAACACATAGCCGCCCGCTTGGCGGTCCTCCATCAGTCCCACCAGCTTCTGCACCATGCGCGAATAGATCTTGGTGGCCTCCATCGGGTCCACGAGAACCGGCTTCTGCGGATCGAAGAAAGCGACAATGTCGATGTCTGAAGAGTAATTGAGCTCCCGCCCGCCATGCTTGCCCAGGGCAAATAGCGCAAGGCCGGAATTGGCGGCGGTCGCCTGTTCGGCCGGAACGGCGAGCTGTCCCTTCTCGAAAGCCTGGCGCATGAGCAGGTCGAGCGCTGCTTCAAGCGCTGCGTCGGCCAGGTCTGAGAGAGCTTCGGTGGCGCGCGCCGTTGTCCAGGCGCCCCCAGTCTCGGCAATCGCGGCCAGGAGAGCCGTGCGTCCCTTGGCCAGCCGAAGGATACGAGCTACGTCCGTCTCGTCATCCTCACGTCCGGCACGGGCCACCTCCACGACAAGGTCAGCAAAGGCCTTGTCAGGTTCCTCTACGAGCGCACCAGCCAGCCACTCGGCATGGTGGCGTGCCAGCTCAAGCAAATAGGGAGCTGCTTCCAGCAAGGGGCCGATAGCGTCGGCCTCGTGCCGCAGCGCGCTCGCGCAGTCTTCTGGCAGTTCGGCGAGAAGAGCCTCGAACTGGGGGGTCTCGGTGGGCGGCAGGGGAGTCAGAAGAGTGCTCATAAAAGAGGCATAGCCTGCCCCCAAAGCTCCGACAAGGTGGCCGCTAGCGGGTGGGGATGGCCAAGACCGCCCGGACCCCTGGCGCATTATCCTCGACGCTGAATCGCCCGCCATGCAGCCGTGCCACCGCATTCACCAGAGACAAGCCCAGGCCGGAGCCCGGCTCGGACCGGCTCTTTTCCAGCCGCACGAAACGTTCAAGCACGCGCTTGCGGTCTCCTTCGGGGATGCCCGGGCCGTTGTCGGCCACGACAATCCGCACCTCGCCGCCTTCGCGGTGGACGCCTACTGCAATCCTGCCGGCGCTCCCCTCTTCCGGACGGGCGTATTTCATGGCGTTTTCCAGCAGGTTCACCATGGCCTGCCCGATCAACTCGCGATTGGCCTTGAGGGTGATGCTCGGTTCAATATTGGTTTCAACGGTGATGCCCTCGTCTTCGGCGACTGGCGTGTAGAGCTCGGCCACGTCGGCGACGATCTCGCTGATATTGATCTCCGAGAGGGCGCCGGAGGGCGCTCCGGCCTCCACCCGTGCAATCATCAGCAGGGCGTTGAAGGTCTGGATCAGGCGGTCGCTTTCGGTGATGACGGTTTCGAGCGCCTGTTCGCGCGTTTCGTTTGTTGCCGTGTCGCGCAGCGCGGCCTCGGCCTGATTGCGCAGCCGTGTGAGCGGGGTCTTGAGGTCGTGCGCCACATTGTCGGTGACTTCCTTCAGCCCTTGCAGCAACTGCTCGATGCGGTCGAGCATGGCGTTGAGATTGGTGGCAAGGGCATCGAACTCATCATCCCGTTTGGTGACGGGCACGCGCTCGGACAGATTGCCGGACATGATCTTGGTCGAGGTCTGCTGGATGGTGTCGATGCGGCGCAACACGCGACGCGCTGTTATGCCGCCAGCAATCAGCGAGAACAGGATGATCCCGACCACACCGACGAGAAAGCTCTGCAGAATGATGGCGGAATAGCCCCGCCGTTCGACAATGTCCCGGCCGACGACCAGGCGCATGCCGTTGTCCAGCGCCACCGAGCGGACTACTGCCACGCCCTCCCGCTGGCGTGGAGGACGAAGCGCGTCGGCATTGACATCGTCGCCCAAAGGATTGGGCCGCTCATAGTCGAAGCTGTAGACGCCCGGTGTAATGACCACTTCGGCCGGAACATCGGTGACATTGCCCAGCAGATAGAGGCCCGAGGCATCACCCAGAAAATAGATGCCGGGGCCCGGCTGGCTGGAGAGCCGGTTTACTGCAAAAGCCAGCGCCCTGATCCCCTGATTGGCGGCAATGCGCTGAAACTGGAGGATTTCGCGATCAATGTCCTCGGTCTGCTGGCGCTGTATCTGCACACTCGACTGCCAGCCAATAAATCCCATCAGCAGGATGGCGAACACCACGAAGATGGCAATGAATGTGGCTGTCAGCCGGACGGTGGACGTCCGCCAGACCTGGGCAAGGCGGCTCACGGGTTACTCCCGGATCATGTAGCCGGCGCCGCGCACCGTGTGGAGCAGCGGATTGGCATGCCCCTTGTCGATCTTGGACCGGAGACGGGACATGTGCACATCAATGACGTTGGTCTGCGGATCGAAGTGATAATCCCAGACGTTTTCGAGCAACATGGTCCGTGTCACCACCTTGCCGGCGTTCTTCATCAGATATTCGAGCAGGCGAAATTCGCGCGGCTGGAGCAAGATGATCTCGCCATCGCGCTCGACCTTCCGGCTCAGCCGGTCCAGCGTCAGCCCGCCCACGGCGTAGCTGGTTGCGGCTTCCGCAGGGCTGGAGCGGCGCGCCAAGACTTCGACGCGCGCCAAAAGCTCGGTGAAGGCGTAGGGCTTGGTCAGATAGTCGTCGCCGCCAGCGCGCAGGCCCGTCACGCGGTCGTCCACCTCTCCCAAAGCCGAGAGGATCAGCACCGGGGTCTTGTCGTCTTCCGCCCGCAGGCTTTCGACTATGGAAAGGCCATCGCGGCGCGGCAGCATGCGGTCGACAATGAGCACGTCGTAGTCCATGCCCGACGCCATGGCATAGCCGGTTTCACCGTCGGCTGCATGATGGGTGACATGACCGGCCTCATCGAGGGCCTGGACGAGATAGCTCGCCGCTTCGCGGTCGTCTTCGATGAGCAGGATTTTCACTGTGACGCTCCAGCAAATTCTGAGGTGCGGGCCCCGGCGTTTGCCGGGACCCGCTAAGTCGATGCTTATTCAGTATCGCCAATCGGCAGGCCGACGAAGCGGGATTCGCCGTTCCGCGCCACTTTGATCAATACCGTATCCAAGCCACGATCGCGCACGGCCTGAACCGCGGCATCGAAGTCGGCAGGTTCGGAAACCGGCTTGTTGTCAACTTCGAGAATGACGTCGCCGGTGGCGAAACCGCGCTCGGCGGCGGGGCTGTCACCGTCCACGTTCTGGATCAGCAGACCGCCCGTACCATCGCCGTTGGGCACCAGCGTCATGCCGAGAGCTGTGGCCGCTTCGGGCAGGGCCTGGGGCGGAGTCGGCGGGGTCGGGGTCTCGGCCGCGACCGATTCATCCAGCTGCTGCAGCTGAACCGAAACAGTGGTCTCCCCACCATCGCGCCAGATGGTCAATTCCACCGTCGAGTCGGGAGCCTTGCCGGCAATCGTACGGCTCAGGTCGAGCGCGTCGCTGATCTCCTCGCCGTCAACCTGGAGGATGATGTCGCCCGAACGCACGCCAGCGGCACCGGCCGGGCCATCTTCGGTTGGCTCCCGCACGATCGCGCCGCGCGCATTGGGCAGGCCTACGCTATCGGCGATATCACCGGTGACATCCTGGATGGACACACCGAGATAGCCGCGGGTTACCGTGCCGTCCTCAATAAGCTGGTTGACGATCTGCTGAACGGTGCGGGCCGGAATAGCGAAGGCGATACCCACATTGCCGCCAGTCGGCGAATAGATGGCGGTGTTGACGCCAACGACTTCACCAAGGGCGTTGAAGGCCGGACCGCCGGAGTTGCCGGTATTCACCGCCGCGTCGATCTGCAGGAAATCCCCATAGTTGGAACCGCCGATGTCGCGACCGGTGCCCGAGATCACGCCGACAGTGACGGTGCCGCCAAGGCCAAACGGATTACCCACGGCAATGACCCAGTCACCAACGCGGCTCGGCTCGCTGTCGCTCTCGAAGCCGACGAAAGGCAGATCCTCGCCCTCGATCTTGAGCACGGCCAGGTCGGTCCGCTGGTCGGTGCCGACAATTTCGGCAACCTGCTCTGTGCCATCCTCGAAGACAACCGTCACCTTGGTTGCGTCCTCGACGACGTGATTGTTGGTCACCACATAGCCATCAGCGGAAATGATGAAGCCAGAGCCGGCTGCCATAAAGCGGCGCGGAGCGCTCTGCCCTCCGGGTGCGCCCTGACCGTTCGGAGCACCGAACTGGTCGAAGAAGTCGCGGAACGGATGGTCTTCCGGAAGATCGGGGAAGTTGAATTCGAAGTTGAAGTCGCGGCCGCCACGCTGGACGGTCCGCCCGGGGGCTTCGGCCTCAACCAGGATCGACACGACGGCTGGCTTGACCGCCTCGACCAGGTCAGCGAAGCCCTGCTGGACCTGAGCCTGGGGGACCACGATCTGTGCAGCATTCTGCATCTGCGCATTGGCGGCCTGGCCGGTGAGCACAAATGCGGTGGAAACGCCGCCGGCGCCGACGAGAAGGGCCAGGGCGGAAGCGCCGAGCCAGCGACGGGTGCGCGAAAGTATTGTCGAACGCATGGGAACGTATCTCCTTCGTTAAGCTCTCAACAGCTTGTGGCGATACGTATGGAACGACGGGCCTTTCTGCGAAGTTGCGCCAAGATTAAGGTTTGGCAATGTTGCAGGCGGGATTGTGTTGGGACTAGGGAGCGTCCCTGCCTCTTTTCAGCGCTTCGAGCGCTGCGGCTTCGTCTTCGCTCAGGCCCTCAGGCCCTGACGAATGATGGCGCCGACGCGCGAAGACCAAGGCAACAAGGCCGATGAGCAGCAATATTGGCGCTGCAGTCCAGAGCAGGATCGTATGAGCCCCCAGGCGGGGATTGAGCAGGACGTATTCGCCATAGCGGTCAACGACATATTGCTCGACCTGGGCGTTGGTGTCTCCCGCAACAAGTCGCTCACGCACGAGTATACGCAGGTCGCGCGCCAGATCCGCATCGCTGTCGTCGATCGACTGATTCTGACAGACTAGGCACCGCAGGCCCGCGGAGATATCACGCGCCCGTTGCTCCAAAGCAGGATCGGCCAGAACCTCGTCGGGCCCCACGGCCAGGGCGGCCGAAGACAGGGCAAGCACCAGGCTCAGCACGAGCGCGCGGAAGATCATCGAGTCGCCCCCAGGCTGAGTTTCTGCCGCGATTGCGGGGCGCCCAGCCGGATGCGCCGGTCTGTCAGGGACAGCACCCCGGCCACAGCCATCACCAGCGTTCCGAGCCAGATCAACAGGATATAGGGCTTGTGCCAGACACGCACGACATGGGTGTCGTCCAGAGGCTCACCCAACTGGAGGTAAAGTTGTGACAGACCATATGTCTGTATGGCCGCCTCGGTGGTTGGCATGCCGCTGGCCACATAGGTGCGCCGCTCGGCCACAAGCTCGGCAGTACCGCCATCAGGCGCAGTGACGGTGAAACGGCCGGCATCGGCAAGGTAGTTTGCCCCTTCGGACTGCTCGAAGCTGTCAAAGGCAATATTGGATCCGGCCAGCTCGGCGCTTTCACCTGGGTTAAGCGTAGTGACAAGCTCCGTCTCCCATGCGGAAACCGACACAATGCCCAGCACCGTGAGGCCCAGGCCCAGATGACCAATGGCGGTCGACCAGATGCTGCGCGAAAGCCCGGCCAGGCGTCTCAGGCTTTCAGCGAGCGGGATACGGCCAAGCCGGCTGCGTTCGATTACCTCGGCCACCGCACCAAACGACACCCAGAAGCCCAATAGCAGGCCAATCGGCACCAGCGAAATGGAATTGCCGGCAAGGGCTGAAATCAGAATGGCCAGGAAGATGGCCAGGGCTGCAAAGCCCATCAATCTCTGGCCAGCCGCGACAAGGTCTGCCCGCTTCCATGCCAGGAGTGGACCGAAGGGGAGTACGAGAAGCAGCGGCGCCATGAGGGCGCCGAAGGTGAAGTTGAAGAAAGGCGCACCAACCGAAATGGTCGTGCCCGTCAGGGCATCGAGCAGCAACGGATAGAGTGTACCCACCAGCACGGCGCCAACGGCAGTAGCCAGAAACAGGTTATTGAGGATCAGCGCGCCTTCGCGGCTGATCGGCGCAAACAAACCACCCTGGCGCAGCGCCGGCGAACGAATTGCAAAGAGTAAAAAGGCGCCGCCGATAAGCAGGGCGAGAATGGTGAGGATCACCAGGCCGCGCGTGGGATCGCTGGCAAAGGTATGGACCGAGGTCAGGATGCCCGAGCGCACGAGGAATGTGCCCAGAAGCGAGAGGGAGAAAGTGATAATGGCCAGAAAGATCGTCCAGATCTTGAGCGCATTGCGCTTTTCCATCACCAGCGCGGAATGCAGCAGCGCGGTTCCCGCCAGCCACGGCATGAAGCTGGCGTTTTCCACGGGGTCCCAGAACCACCAGCCGCCCCAACCCAGCTCATAATAAGCCCAGTAGGACCCCATGGCGATGCCCAGGGTCAGGAAGGTCCAGCTCAGCATCGTCCATGGCCGCACCCAGCGGGCCCAGGCCTGGTCGATGCGCCCCGATACCAGCGCTGCGATGGCGAAGGAGAAGCAGATCGAAAAGCCGACATAGCCCGCGTAGAGCAAGGGGGGATGAATGGCCAGGCCAATATCCTGCAGTACGGGATTGAGATCTCCCCCTTCCAGCGGCGCGGGGGAGAGGCGGACAAAGGGGTTGGACGTAAAGAGCGTGAAGCCCGAGAAGGCCGCTGTCAGCAGGCTCTGGGTGCCAAGCACCAGATTGGACAGGTCCGATGGCAGCGAACGACCGAAAGCGGCCACCAACGCCCCAAACAGCACCAGAATGAGGACCCAGAGCAGCATGGAGCCTTCGTGATTGCCCCAAACGCCGGAGATCTTGAAGATCAGCGGCTTGAGGGAGTGCGAATGATTGGCTGCAAGGGCGAGGCTGAAGTCGGAAACGACAAAAGCGTGCACCACAGCCAGGAAGGCGAGTGCCACCAGAACGAATTGCAGCACTGCAGCCTGGCCCAGAACAGCCGACAGGCGCTCGCCGCGCCGCCACAAGGTCAGCCCTCCGACCGCCGACACCACGGAAATGGCGAAGGCCAGAACCAGTGCAAAATGCCCAAGCTCGATGCTCACTGGCCCGCCGCCTCCGGCCGCCATTCGCCCTGGGCTTTCAGGGCCTCGACGACTTCCTTGGGAATGTAGTTCTCGTCGTGCTTGGCAAGGACGTTTGTGGCCTCGAACCGTCCATCCGTCCCAAGGCTGCCCTCGGCAACGACCCCCTGCCCTTCACGGAACAGGTCGGGAAGGATGCCGACATAATGAGCCACGATTTCCTGCCCACCATCGGTGATCACGAAGACATTCTCCTGGCCGTCGCGCATCCAGCTACCGTCCTTGACCAACCCTCCCAGCCGAATGGGTTGGCCCGGTGCAACCTCGCGCGCCACGACGTCGCTGGGGGCGTAGAAAAAGACAATCTGGTCGCGCAAGGCGGTCAGCACGAGAGCCGTCGCAATGGCGATCACAACGGCCAACCCGCCAATCACAACGAGACGCTTCTGCTTTCGGGTCATGCCCCGACGGCGGACATTGGCCGGCATAGTCATGGTCAGTCTCCGTTCAGTGTCAGGCCTGCGCCCAGTGCCAGCCCATCCAGGTCGCCCCGATCAAATGCGGCGGGGAAAGCCTCAACGGCAGCATCGTAAGCCTGTTGGGCGCTCTCCTGATCCCCCAGGACCAGATAGGAGCGCACCAGTTGTGTCCATTCCTCGATCGTGCCGCCGTCCGAATATAGGCGGTCGGCCAACCCGCCCACCATGCGCATGATCAATTCTGACTGATCTTCGGCCACCGGAATTTCAGCACCACCGTTCTTTGCGACCAGAAGGCCCTGCCGTGCGGCCGGCAGCCAGGCCTCATCCCCCTTGGCCAGATCGATCGCCTGCTGCCAATATGTACCGGCCTGCTCGTAGTTCTCCAGGCGCATGTATTCGGCTGCCAGATACAACCTTGAGCGAATGTGGGCGGCGTCGCCCGCTGCCGCAGCGCGCAGCAAGTCCATGGCCTCCTCAGAACCGTCTCCTGCCGCTTGCAGCAGCAGGGCCTCGGCGAGGTCCGTTCGCAGTTCGGCGGTGGGGCCGGTCAGTTCGATGATGCGCCGATAGGCCTCAGCCGCATCGGCAAACCGGCCGAGCTCGATATAGGCCGGCGCAATCACCTGCCAGCCCCGCAGGTCCTCGGGCGTTTCGGCCAATCTGGCCTCGATCCGCGTAACGGCACCGCCAAGATCGAGTGTCTGGGCCGCCACTTCGGGCCGGCTTGCCAGCGGTTGCGCCGGCAGTTCCGGGCGCCCCAGAAAGGTGTAGGCGCCAAAAGTCAACGCGGCCACAGCAACGAGGCCCGCCACAAGCGGCGTCCTTGTCAGGGGCTTCGATACATTGGTGGACGAGGTCCGTTGGCTGCGCAGCACCTCGCGCGCCAGCTCTGCCCTTGCTGCCAGGGCTTGCTCGGCGTCAAGCTTTCCACTCTGTTCGTCGGCCTCGATAGCCGCCAGTGTCTCGCGAAATAGCTGGTTTTCATCAGCGATTTCGCCCGCGGGCGCGTTGACCGTGCGTCCGGCGGCCGCATAAAACAGGGCGGCGCACGCAATCGCGGTAACGGCAATGGCAATCGACCAGAAAATCATGGGCCCCAAACGCTTGTCTGCCAGACGCGGCAAGGCAAGGTCCTCTATAAGCGCAATGCGGCGAAAAACCACCAAAACCGTCGATAGCAGCAGGGACGCATTGCCACAGGGGCCCGTCGTCGCAGGCCTTTTTGCCGCATGAGCGAGACCGATTTCGACTTTGCCGTCTTCGGCTCCACACCGCTGGCCCAGCTTGTTGCAGGCCTGCTGGCCGGAACCCACGACCGGAAAGTGCTGCTGATCGGTGAAAGCCGGGCGAGTTACCGGCTGCCTCGCGGCATCGACCTTTCCGTGGCTCCCATTACCCGTCCTCAGACCTGGGCCTTGTTGAGCGATACGGTGCCAGAAACGGCGCGCCTTGTCGGCCGGGTATCTGGGCGGGGTGGTGTGCTGCGCGTGGACCCGGTGTTCTTTGCCGAGAACCCGCAGGCTGTCGAAGCGCTACTGCACATACGCCATATGGCACCGGGATTTGGAACCGCGGCAGAGCCCGTGCCGCAATCCAGCCTGGGTGGAAATCGTTCGGGCGCCGTCTTTCGCGACGCGCTCCGGTTGAATCGCCCGCAATTGGAGTCAGGGCTGGAGGCGTGGCTTGCCGACCAGAAGGTGGCTCGAATAGCGGCGCAATCGGTCGGGATTGCGGAGGACGGGCAAGCCGAACTCGTGACCGATTCGGGCTCCTATCGTGCGCGTCAGGCCGTTCTGGCTGACGATGAGGCGATCACGGCATGGTTGCCGCTCAGGCAGTGGCCAAAGCAGCTCCGGCGCATCGAGCACACCGCAATCCTCACCACGCCCACCCGGCCTCTGGCATCTTCGATCATGCTGGAGCTGGATAGCGGCGTATTCCTGACCCAGCAGCCGGAGGGCGGCGTCGCCGCATTCGGTCCCGGCGACAGAGCATGGTTTTCAGAACACCTGCAGGGGCTGCTCGGCCGGGAGCGGCAGATCGAGCAAGCGGGCCAGACCAGCTATTCCGGACTTGCCACCATGGATGGCGCGCCCGCCTTCGGTCGCGTGGCCGGGGCAGGCGCCGATATTGTCGTGGGCACCGGCAGCTATGGCGCCTTCATCGCTCCGGCGCTGGCCCGCTGGCTCGCCGGAACGCCTTCGCCCTTGGAAGCGCAGTGGTTTGACCATCATCTGGTGAGCCGCGACGGTGCGGACAGACGGCTTGTCGAGTTCTCCTGGACCCGGGGAGAACCGGTGAGGTGAGACCACAGATAAACCGCCTGCCGGCGGCTGCTGCAAAAGGCTTTTCCGGGTCGGCGATCGACCGGAACCGACCGATCCGTTTCCGGCTCGATGGACGACTGATGTCGGGCTTTGTCGGCGACACGATACTCAGCGCCGTCCTGGCCTCTGGGGTCGATACCATCGGAGTATCGCAGGGAAGCCCGGTCGGCCTGACATCCAGGGCATACCCCGCAATCAGGCATGCCAGCCTCGCCAACGACCCGCGCTTCGCCCTTCCCATGGACAGGACGCCCGCTCTGGACGGTGCGGAGTTTGTGACCTGCGTTCCACCGCAGGCGCGTGGTCTTGCTCGGCTGTTTCAGCCCGGCCGGACACTCGGCCGGGACCTCGACACAACCACCGCCTTCGAGGGGATGTGGAAGAGCGGGCCGGCAGAACGCGGCGAGCCTACGGACCTCCTGGTGGTCGGGGGCGGGGTTGCCGGGCTTTCAGCGGCGCTGGCGGCAACGCGAGCCGGTCTTGGCGTGACATTGGTGGAATCTCGCCCGTTTCTGGGTGGGTATTCCGGACTATTCGGGACTCTAGAGGGCGAAGACAGTCCTGAGGAGAGCATGAGCCGCCTGGGGGCGGAGGTACTGGCCGACAGCGCCATATCCGTTCTGACATCAGCCGCAGTCTTTTCTGTTCGACCCGGACTGGCGCGCCTTCACCAGGTCGAGCCTTCCAACGGACAGAACCGCGGCCGGGTTGTCGACATTCCTGCGGCCCGCACCGTGATCGCGACGGGGTCGATCGAACGTCTGCCCATCTTTGCCGGCAACCGGCTGCCCGGCGTAACCGGCAGTCTCGATGCCTATGAACTGGTTACCCGCTTTGGTGTCTGGCCCGGCCGCAACGCGATACTGGCTACGGCCACCAATCCGGCCTATCGTCTTGCCATGCTGGCCAGCGATGCCGGGATCGAGATTCGCCGCATACTCGATAGCAGGCCCCATTCTGCCTCGCGGTTCATCGCCTTCTCGCGGGCCTACGGCATGGTCCAGTCCCCCGGCGCGACCATTGCCTCGGTGGGCGTGGCGCGGGCCGGGGGCACGCTGTCAGTGCATGTAGAGGGACGGAGCGGCATCCCACTGGTTACCGACAGACTTCTGGTCAGCGGTGGATGGCAGCCGGACCTCACGCTTTGGCATATCGCTGGAGGCGCCAGCCAGTGGCAGCATGAGCGCGGCCGTATTGAACCGCGAGGGGATCTCGATGGCATCGCCCTGGCCGGCAGCGCCGCGGGATATTACTCCAGGCGGGGCTGTATCCAGAGCGGTGCCGATGCGATCGACAAATTGCTGGGGCGCCCCCGACGACAGGTGGACGATCCAACGATCGACCCGATCTACGAAACGCCGGACGGTCCGCTTGCCATTGCGGCGCCGGATCCTGACACGGCACCGGCTTATCTCGATGGCGGCCCCGGGCTGTTGCAGCGGCCAGTCCCTCCGCGGCGTCGCCCGTGGCAAGTGCTCTGGCGGAGCGGGCCCTCAGGCCTGACCCTGCTTTCTGAGGCGCCGCAACCTCTCTCCGTCACCGAGGTGGCGGCGGGCGTCGAGCTGGATCTAATCCCCGAGCGGGCCGCAGGCATTGTCGCACAGGAGCGTGTCGCCTCCATTCCTTTGGCATCAGAGCAGGATCACTCCGTCACCGATCTTTGGGGGCCGGTCGGTCCCGGCGACGTCCCGCCCTATCTGGCTGGCCGCTTCGGTCCGGACGCCAAGGTCGTGCGCCTGCTGACCGCCGAACCGCGCGCGCTCGAGACTGGGGCGCTCATATTCCCCAATTCCGATACCAGGCACCCGCGGGAGGCCATTGGCGTCGTTCTGCGCTTCACGAGCGAGGGCCCGATGGCGCTCGTCAGCTCCGCGGTCGCGACGGCGGGCTTGCCGGTTGTCGTCAGGGACAAGGGCCAGACTGTGCCTGCAACAGCGGCACTGCAGGCCGATTGATCAGCTGCGGCGCTCTGCCGTCGCCCGGGCGCGCTTCAAAGTTTCGGCATATTCGGCGTTGAAACGAATTTCGGCCATCTTGATGGCGGCATCCAGGCGTGCCCCCGTCATCGGGTCGGCCGGGTTCTGTCGCAGTAGATCAAGATTGCGTTGAATATGCAGTTCCAGGGCCTGCCCCGTCTGGTTCCATGACTGGTCGAACACGGCGTTGAGCGCCAGGGAGTCGCGGCAGTCCCGCACCGCTGAAAGCAAGTAGACGCCATTGATGGCGCCCAACAGCCGGTCATTGTCGATCCGGTCTGCGCCTTCGCGCGGGCGGCGCATGGCTTGGTTGAGGTCGGTCACGACCTCGCGCAGGCGTGGCTCGACCCTGTCGGAGACCACCTTGGTGATGGCGGCCAGTATCTGCGTAGAGCGGCTGCCGCGTGCAAATTCGACATAGCCTGTCAGGGAGCGAACCAGACGGTGGAAGCGTTCGAGGCTGCGACAGACCATGTCGATATCGGCGAATGGTCCATTCAGTTGCAGGTTCTTCAACTGATTCTGGGCGTGCCCAAGCACTGCCTCGATCAGTGGCTCGAAGCCATTTCGGGTAATGGCCACCTCGCTGGCATTGCCACTGAGCTTGATAGCGGCAGTGATCAGCCGCGTCGGGTTGGCTACCTGCCCCAGCGCGGCGTGGAACAACAGGGCCGCCAGTTTTGGATCCTGCAACGGCATCGACTGCAGCGCCATGCCCAGCGCCGCCTCGTCACCCATGGTGTTGACGGCCTTGCCGAAGCTCTGCGCCTTGGGCAGAAGCGCCCGCGAGCGGAGCGCGGCCATGATCACCGCCGTCTCTTCCCGGAAGTTCTCGCGGCCTGACTGGGCGCGCAGGCGCCGCAATGCCTCGCTGTCGCGATCAATCTTTTCCAGTGCCGCCTTCATTCGGCTGAGCACTTCGGGCATCAGCGGCTCGAGATCGGCAGCGCCAAAATTGCCGTTGGCCGCCCCCTCTGCCGAAATCAGGTCTGGGCAGAGATCACGGACGATCCAGGTCCAGCTTGCCTGGGCGGCCTGCCGGCTCACTGATCCGCTCAGCGGGTAAAGTACTGGCTCGTCCACAAGAATTGGGTCGATGACGCCACAAAACAAGCGACGCACAGCGCCGGGCGACCGCGCCTCGGCTCTTGCGGGCGCGGATGTGGCGTTGTGAGTGCTTGCGGCAGGCTGGCTCATCAAAACTTCGGGTCAGGATAGACTTACCCATCGACCCTATAGGTCTATGGTAAACAATCCTTTTCCGGGCAGCCGACCCGATTGTCAGGCAGCACCCTGGACGACGTTCCAGTTGCCGTTCTGCTCACGGCAGGCAGTGCCCTTCTTGACGTAATCGGTACCGCCAATCTTCACGGTATGAGTGAAGTCACGGCAGTCGAGATTGTTCACCCGCACATATGGGCCAACGGCCACCGAACCGGTGGTGCCCTTGTCACCGGCCCACTGGCGCGGCGCACCCGGCCGACCGAACTGCAGGGCATAGAATTGGGCGCTATTGGCTTCATTCGAATCCTTGGCCGTCATCAGCGCCAGAGCCGCGGGATCGACAAACCCGTTCGCAATGCTGGTGGTCAACTTGGCGGTCTGCACGGTCTGCGCCGATGTGGGCACGAGCGGCTGAACCACCACCGGCTGGGCCACGACAGGCGCCTGTGCAACCCGCGTCGTGCCAGTGCTCGAACAAGCGGCCAAAGCCAGTGCGAAGATCGGGAGAGCGAGGAGCGAAAAGCGATTCATGGCGTGTGTGGCCTCTTGTGAAGTCTGTTGGTTCTTGTTGGCGCAATGCGGCGAAAGTGCGTCAGTTCCCGGGCGGCCGCACCAGCCCGCCCAGGCGAGCTGTCGGCAGGCGCAGCTCTACAAGAAGTCCGCCCAACTGCGAACGCTTTAGCTCGAGTTCGCCGCCATAGACATCGACCAGTTCCTTGACGATATCCAGCCCGAGGCCTGTTCCAGGCGTTTTCTCGTCCAGCCTGACACCGCGGCGCAACACTTTTTGCGCGTCCGCCTCTGAGAGGCCTGGGCCATTGTCGTCGATCCGCATCAAGAGCTGCGTACCGCGCTCACCACGAATACTGCTGAGCCGGACCCCGACCTGGCCCTTGGACCATTTGCAGGCATTGTCGAGCAGATTGCCGGCCATTTCCTCCAAATCGGCCTCATCGCCGCGGAACCAGGGCAGCGATGCGTCCGGCCGCTGAAAGGCGATGGTAACATCGGGGTGGATTTTGCGCATGACCCTGGTCAGCCGGAGCATGATCATGGTGGCGTCCGCCTTTTTGCCGACAACCGAGGTTCTGGCTGCCAGCCGGGCCCGCTCAAGATAGGTCGAGACCATATTGCTCATCTTCTCGGTCTCGGTGGTCACGATATCTGCCAGTGCGCCCTTTCGGGCGTGAGCTTCGTTGCGCAGCACAGCAATCGGGGTCTTGAGGCCATGCGCCAGATTCCCGACCTGATTACGGGCCCGTTCGATGATCTGGGTATTCGAGCGCAGCAACTCGTTGACCTCCTCGGCCAGAGGCGCGATCTCGGTGGGATACGTCCCTGACACCTCCGCGCTTTCTCCCTCGCGGACTGCTTCCACAGCGCTACTCAAACGCGCGATCGGACGAAGGGCGATGCGTGCCACGATCGCGCTCATCACCGCCAGCATCACCCCGACGGCACCAAGCACGATGAAGGTCTGCCCACGGAAATCGGCGACCAGCTCCAGCATTTCAGTGAGGTTTCCTGCCACCGTTATGCGATAGCTGGTATCGCCCAAGGAGACGCTGCGTTCCACCATCCGCAGCTGGGTACCAAAGGGATCGTTGATCACCTCGGTGCTGCGACCGAGGGCATCGGCTGCCGCACCAACACCCGGCAGATCGATGCCGACCACTGAAGTCGAGAGGTTGATCAGGCCACCTTCTTCGCCGCGGATGATCCAGTACCAACCCGAGCGCGGCCGCTCGAAGCGCGGGTCCGCCAGCGCGATATCGGGATCTTGGGGATCGCCGGTTTCCAGCAATGCCCCGGCCAGGCTCTCGACGTGAAAGTCGAGCGTCTCGGTCAGCGTCGTGTCCAGCGCGCGCGAGTAGAGGTCGGTGAGCAGAATGCCGGTCGTCACCAGCGCCAGCACCAGCCAGCCGGCGGAGAGCCAGAAAAGGGAAGCGGCGATCGAGCCCTTGCGCAGCATCTCAAGGCCTTCTCACATGAGCCACGCTGGAGCAACAGCCGGTTCAGTCGCCAACGATCTGGTAGCCCAGGCCGCGCACAGTCTGGATGCAATCCTCAGGCAGCTTCTTGCGCAGACGACCGACAAACACCTCAATGGTATTGCTGTCCCGATCAAAGTCCTGGTCATAGAGGTGCTCGGTCAACTCGGTGCGCGAAATCACCTTGCCCTTGTGATGCATCAGGTAGCTCAGCAGACGCAGTTCGTGGCTGGTCAGCTTCACGGACTGCCCTTCCACCGTCACCTTGCCGCTGCGCGCATCGAGGCGCACGGCGCCACAGACGATCTCATTGCTGGCATGGCCCGCCGCGCGGCGCACCAGAGCGCGCACCCGCGCCAGGACTTCCTCCATATGGAAGGGCTTGGCGACATAGTCGTCCGCGCCAGCATCGATGCCCTGCACCTTGTCGCTCCAGCGATCGCGGGCCGTCAGCAGCAGAACCGGCGTGGTCTTGCCCGCACGCCGCCATTCTTCGAGCACTGAGAGCCCGTCCATTTGCGGCAGGCCGATATCGAGAATGATGGCGTCATAGGGCTCCGTGTCGCCCAGGAAGTGTCCTTCCTCACCGTCGAATGCCACATCGACGGCATAACCGGCCTCAGTCAGGGCGTCCTTGAGCTGCCGATTGAGGTTGGTATCATCTTCAACCACGAGAATACGCATATCCGCCCCCGCAGGACTGGCCGTTATTGAGCACTCAGCGTCAGGTTTTGCGCCTGACCGTCAGGTGTGAGTACACCAATAACATATACCAGTACTCCTCCGTCGTCACACACCTGAACATTGAGGATTTCTGCATTAGGATCAACGCCAGACTGTGCCAGGACCGCGTCGAGCGACATGATCTGACCAGAAGACACGGCCTCCTGGATCTGGCGCTTGTCGAGGCAGGCCTGGGCCTGGCTCTGGCCGGTGCCTGCAAGGGCAAGCGCCAGGGCCAGGGCCGAAGCAACGGAGGCTGACGGTTTTGGGGCGTTCGTTTTCATGTCCCAAGCAATAGCGCCTGCAAACTGAATGGGACATGAATGCGGCAAGACTCCCCCGCTTTCCACACAATCGGCATCAGGCCCTGGCGATATCGCCCTTGAGACCCTTGCTCAGGAACAGAACAGCCAGCGCCTCAAGCACCAGGCTGCCTGCCGAACCGCTGTCGAGCGCGGGCAGGTCAACACCCAGCATCTGGGCGAGGCCCGCCACCAGCATGAAGGCGGCGAGGATATAGGTTTTGTAACCCGATAGAACGTCCATAACGTGATCTCCTGGGACCGAAGGATTGACCGCGGGAGCGACCGCAAGCGCGGCCCTCCGGACGGTTTCGACGCGCGGGTCCAGCCGCGGCCGAATATGGAAAAACTGGACAGCGCCTTGAGAAAGCCGAGCCGCCCATCACAGAGGGCGTTGATCAGGCGCGAAGCGTCGGCCCTGTTCGCGGCGGCGAGGCGATGCGCGCCTCCTCCATCATCGGAAAGGTGACGATCGAGACCTCATAGAGGTCGATCTCATACAGCAGGCGATCGCCGTCGCGGCGGCTGGCCTTGAGGGTGCGGAAGCCGATGGAGAGGCCATCGAGGGCCCCGTTTTCGATCAGCCGTTTGAGCGCGTCCGAGCGCGGCACGCCCGGAACCAGCCGTCCGGTCACGAACGGCCCGTGGGTGTCCTCTGCCATGCTCTCCCAGGTGCCTACGGGCTCCTTCGGGTCATGCTGGAACAGCAGCCTGACCCGCCCGCGCCGCTTTTCGAGGCTTTTGGCAGAAGCCCCGGCAGTACAATATCGCCGCCGCTGTCCAGCTTGTTGAAGACGCTGGCATAGCCGGCAAAGCGTCCCGCAGCGTCAATCGGAATGGCACTCATCCGCGCTTGGCCCCTCCGCTTTTCGGCTTGGGCGCCGAGCGCTGTTTGTCGGCCAGCGTACCCGCCAGGTTCCAGGCAAATTGCCGGAACGTCTGCTGCGCCGCCTCGCGATTCTGCTTGTCTGCCCTGGGCTTAGTCCTCCTTCCGGAAAAGCCGATTCAACTGTGCGATCTCCTGCACGAAGTCGTTGAAGTGTTGATTCACACGCGCCATTTCCCTCAAGCTCCACACGAGCAGGGCGCTCGAACCACTTGCCCAGAGGAAGAGAGCAAGATAGGCAAGGTCCCCCCGCTCGATGACGGTTTTGGTCAGCTCGTCCAACCGGCCCGAACTTGACCAACCAAAGACGGTAGATAACTTCGAACCGTCCCGAAGGCTAATTTGGTCCGGTGGGCCAAATTTTGGTTGAGTGGCAGCTCGAATGGCAGAGCCGGTCGCTCCCGCACGAAATCGCGCTCATGGCACGGCCGACTGAAAGCAGCGGCGGATGCCCTAGTCCATCTTCCCGGCCGCCTTGAGCGCCGCCTTGTCGCTCTTGGCGCCCATCGCCGCTAGGCCGCGCTCCACTGCATCCGCGATCATCCCCTTGGCGGCCACTTCCAGCTCCGGGCGGCAACGGGCGAGCGTCTTCAGCCCGACGATCAGGCGCAGCATGACCTCGATGCTGCCGGCGCCGTCGCGGGCGATCGGGCGGAAGGCGTCCGCCATCAGGTCGTCGGGATCGAGCGGGGCAACCAGCACCCGCTCATATTTGAACTCGCTGTCCTCCTCCGGGCGGTCCGCAAGGAC
>NZ_CAJXJS010000047.1 GCF_913055165.1 uncultured Devosia sp. | reverse complement strand
CCCGCCAATCCGGCATGCCCGGCTATCGGCTTGCCGTCCCGGACGTGCATCGGCATCTGCTCGAATTCGCCCACGACGAGGCTAAGGCGCTGCTCGCGCGCAATCCTGGTCTTACCGGCCCGGATGGCGAAGCCGCGCGCACCTTGCTCTACCTGTTCCGCAAAGACCTCGCGATCCCGCTGATCCGGGCTGGATAACTCACTAATCATGCCATCCATCGTCACCACCGGGCTTATCCCGGTGGTCCATGCGCCGCCAAGATGGATTGCGGAGACAGGCCCGGCAATGACGAAAAACGATGGGATACGTTGGCTATTCCACCGTCACCGATTTCGCGAGATTTCGCGGCTGGTCGACGTCCGTGCCCATGAAAACCGCCGTGTGATAAGCGAGCAACTGCACTGGAATGGTTGCCAGGATTGGCGCCACGAAGCTGTGGACATGGGGAATTTCGATGATGTCGGCGACGCCATGCCCAACGGTCTTGGCGCCCTCTGCATCGGTGATCAGAATGATCTTGCCGCCACGCGCAGCCACTTCCTGCATGTTCGAGAGCGTCTTGTCGACCAGCTCATCCGAGGGCGCCACGACAATCACGGGCATCTCTTCGTCAACAAGCGCTATGGGGCCATGCTTGAGTTCACCTGCTGCATAACCTTCGGCATGTATGTAGCTGATTTCCTTCAGCTTCAACGCACCTTCCATAGCCACAGGAAACATCGGCCCGCGCCCCAGATAGAGCACGTCCTTGGCCTTCGACAGTCGCTTTGAAATGTCGATGATCTGATCTTCGGCACCCAGAGACGCAGAAATCGCCGACGGCAAGGCAACCATGGCACGAACCAATTCGGCCTCCTGGTCGACGGAGATCACACCGCGCGCCCGCCCTGCGGCGATTGCGAGGCTGGCCAGCGCAGTCAGCTGCGCGGTCAGCGCCTTGGTTGATGCCACCCCGATCTCAGGTCCGCACAGGATCGGAAACACGACACCAGACTCCCGGGCGATGGTGGATTCCACGGTGTTGACGAGGCTGGCCACATGCTGGCCCTGGCCTGCGCAATAACGCAGCGCCGCAAGCGTGTCGGCCGTCTCGCCGGATTGCGAAATGAACAGCGACAGCCCACCCTTTTCCAGCGGCGGCTCGCGATAGCGGAACTCGCTGGCCACGTCGATATCGACCGGCAGCCGCGCAAAGCGCTCGAACCAGTATTTGGCAATGGCCCCGGCATAGTAAGCCGTGCCACAGGCGCTCATGGTTAGTCGAGACAGGTCGGCAAAGTCGAAGGGCAGTGACTCCCGGATGGCCACCTTTTCAGCGCCCATGTCCACATAGTGGCTCAGCGTATGGCTGATGGTCTCGGGCTGCTCGTAGATTTCCTTGGCCATGAAATGGCGATGGTTGCCCTTGTCGACCAGCAGCGCTGAGGCCTGCGACACAAGTTGCTCGCGCTGTACTATGGCGTCCTTGCCATCGCGGATTGTCACGCCCTTTGGCGTGATCACCGCCCAGTCGCCATCTTCGAGATAGGTCAGCCGCGAGGTGAATGGCGCCAGCGCCATGGCGTCCGAACCCAGATACATCTCGGTTGTGCCATAGCCCACTGCCAGCGGGGCCCCGTGGCGGGCGGCAATAAGAAGGCCATTTTCGCCTTTGAACATGAAGGCCAGCGCGAAGGCGCCCTTGAGCTTCTTGAGCGTCCGCGCCACGGCTAGCTCGGGGTCGGCGCCATTGTCCAACTCCCGCGTAACCCAGAGCGCCACCGATTCCGTGTCCGTCTGCGTCTGGGGCCGGTAACCGTCCTGCGCAAGATCCTCGAGAAGCTCGCGGAAATTTTCGATGATGCCGTTATGCACGATAGCCACACGCTCGGTGGCATGCGGATGCGCATTGTTCTCAGTGGGCGCGCCATGGGTGGCCCAGCGGGTATGGCCAATCCCGATATGGCCGCCCAGAGGCTCTATTCCGAGCTTGCTGGCCAGATTGCCCAGCTTGCCCTCGGCCCGGCGCCGGGCGATGGCGCCGTCCTCCAGCGTTGCCACGCCAGCGCTGTCATAGCCACGATATTCCAGCCGCTTGAGCGCATCCACAAGCCGGCCGGCCACCGGCGCGTCGCCGACAATCCCAACGATACCGCACATGTTATTTTCCTTTCGCGGCCTTCTTGGCCAGCGCCCGCTCCTTCAGCTTCGGAGCATATCCCAACTTGTTTTCCTGCCGCGCGCGCCCCAGAGCCAGCGCATCAGCCGGCACGTCCTCGGTAATCACGCTGCCCGAGGCGGTATAGGCGCCATCCCCAATCTTCACCGGGGCAACCAGCGAGGCGTTCGAACCGATAAAGACATTGTCGCCGATTATGGTCTTGTCCTTGTTCACGCCATCATAATTGCAGGTGATGGTCCCCGCACCGATATTGGTCCTGGACCCGATTTCCGCATCGCCCAGATAGCTTAGATGCCCCGCCTTCGTCCCGGCGCCAATCCTGCTCTTCTTGACCTCGACGAAATTGCCCAGATGCACATCGGCCCCCAGCTCGGCGCCGCCGCGGATGCGCGCAAAAGGCCCTATGCTCGCCCCTTCGCCAATAACGGCGTCCTCAATGTCGCAAAATGCACGGATTTCAACATTATCGGCGATCCTGACACCCGGCCCGAACACCACATTGGGGAATATGGTGACGTCCTGCCCGATCTCAGTGTCCCAGGAAAACCAGACGCTTTGCGGGTCGCGCAGGGTCACGCCTGCAGCCATGATTTCTTTGCGCTTGAACTGCTGAAACGTCGCTTCGGCCTCGGCCAGCTTTTCGCGATTGTCGACGCCGACAAGCTCGGCGGCATCGGCCTCGATGAAATCCACCCGCCTGCCATCAGACGTCGCCAGCTCGACCGCATCGGTCAGATAGTACTCGCCCTTGGCGTTCTGGTTGCCGATCCGATCGATCACGCTGCGCAGGGCATCGCCGCGGAAACCGATGATGCCGGAATTGCACAAACCGATCTGCCGTTCGGCCTCCGTTGCATCCTTGTGCTCCCGAATGGCGCGCACCTGGCCACCCTCGGTCAGCAGCCGCCCATATCCCGTCGGGTCGCCAGGCCGGAAACCGACAACGACCATGTCGGCGCCATCATCGAGCCTGGCAACGATATTGCCGATCGTCCGTGAAGTGACCAAGGGGGTATCGGCGTATAAGACCAGAACATGGCCCTGCGCCGTCTCATACGCGGTGCGTGCCTGCTGCACCGCATGGGCCGTACCCAGCCTTTGCTCTTGTCTCGAGATATGTGCCGACGCCTCAAATCGCGTGACAGCAGCCTCAACCGCTTCATGGTTCGGCCCGACCACAACGGCGACCTTCGATCCGAATGCCTGCACGGTCCGCAATACGTGGCTGACCACAGGCAAGCCCCCGACCGGATGCAGTACCTTGGGCAAGGCGGATTTCATCCGCGTCCCCTCGCCTGCTGCAAGGATGATCGAAAGCAGTTCCGCCATGTCGCACTCCCGAACCAGACGGGAAATTCTCCCCGCATTTTCACAAATTTATGGCAGCCAACAGTTGGCGAACCGATAACATTGGGACCACTCTAGCCACGATATTCCCGGCGATTCGGGCATTTCAGAGGGTCTTCGCTTGGCTAAAGCATCCGAACAGTTCCGGCAATCGGACGTTACGCTGTGGGGCATTGTCGCCCTGGTCTGCGTGGCCTTGGCCGTCTTCGGCTCCAATATCGCGCTATTGGTGCCGCAGAGCGTCCTGGGCGGCCTGCATCAGCCGCGGGTTGCCGGTGCTTCCATGGAGACGCTGCGCCTGCAGGTGGCCGACCTGCGTGAGGCGACTGCCCGCCTCAAGCGCGAGAATGAACTGCTCGTCACCCGCTTTGCCATGCAGGAACGCTCGGGCAATGACATGACCCGCCGTGTCGGGGCACTGGAAACCACTGTCCCGCAAATCCTTGAGAGCCTCCCGATCGGTGCGGCTGTCGACCGGTCGAACCTCACGGCCTCGATCGGGGAAAACCAGACCCTGACTTTCGATGCCGATGGAGGCTCGGTCGCCGTGCGCCAATCCGCACTGCCGCAGGCGTCCGCGCCATCGGGCACCAACCAACCCCTTCCCGCGCCGGTGACCATCCAGCAGGAAACGGCCATGGCAATGCCCAATGATAGTGCCTATGGCATCGCCGTCGGCGCTGCGGTGCCCTTCGAGCAGACCCCCGCGCTTTGGGATGATCTGACCCTCAAGCTGGGGCCCCTCCTGTTCGGCCTGTCGCCGTTATTGGTCGATGAGGCCAATGGCGACGACAAGCGCATCGTCGTTGGTCCCATAGAAGACATCGCCGAGGCGCGTGCCCTGTGCCAGCGTTTCGAACGGGTCTCGATCGCCTGTATCCCCATGCCGTTTTCCGGCACGCCACTGGACATCTCACAATAGCGGCCAAATTCGGTTGACAGGCGGGCAAGTCCGGCTATGTTCCGCCGCGACGCCAAACGGCGTTTCTCGGAGCGCTTCGAGGACAGGTGATTGCCAGTTGTCCGGATCGGAGCCGCAATACCGAACACTATGCGCCGGTAGCTCAGTGGTAGAGCATTCGACTTTTAATCGAATGGTCGAGGGTTCGACCCCCTCCCGGCGTACCACTTCCTTTTCCAGTATTCATGATATTGCCGTGACGCTGTCCCATTCTTGCGGCCACCTCGCATCCGCTCGTTCAATAAGCCGTCCATGCCACAGACTTGCATAGATCCGGACCCCTATGCCGAGCTCGACAATCGGGCCGACGCCTTCGAATTGACCGAGGACTTTCGCAAGCCAACACGCATCCAGAAAGCCAAGAGCCCGGCCCTGCGCATGACGCAAACCCGCCTGCTCATCCAGGGACAGCGCATTCCCGTTTGAGAATCAGCGTCATGCCGTACTATCCGCAAGGTAGTCTGGCTTTGGGGAAAACCATGTCTCAGGAAACGACGGACCTGCTCAAGGTGCTCGCGATAACCTTGCTGGTCTTTGCCGCCAGCACGCTCGTCATGCTCTATGGCATCCTGCTGCTGGCCCGCTATGGCGCCAATTTGCCCATGGTGGGTTCGGTCCCCCTGAACGCGCCGCCCGAACTGGTGCCCGTGCTTACTGGCAGCGGCGTGTTCGCCACCCTCGCCGCGGTTCATGTCACTGGGTCCGGCATTGCCTTGCTGCTGACCAGCAACACCATCGACATGGCCCTGCTCATCACCTCCAAAGCGGTGACCGTCGTCATCATGGCCCTGCTCGGCTTTGCCGGCGGGCATATGGTCTATTTGCAGCTGACGGAAAACACCGCCCTCAACCTCAACCCGCTTCTGCCGGCGCTGATCGGCCTTGTGGGTTTCCTGGTGCTCTCCACGGTCCTCAGTGTCCTGGCGCTAAGGCGCCTGGGCAATTTGCGCTATGCGGTGGGCATCGGCCTGATCATCCTGGGACCGCTGCTGCTGGTCTGGCTCTAGGAACGCGCCTTACCCCGCCAGCGTGACAACCACTGCCCCGCGCGGTGTGGCGACGATGGTGTGTTCATACTGCACGGTCGGCGCCAGCGGCTCGGCCGTCAGCGTCCACTCATCATCTTCATACATCTGCTCGGCCATCTGCCCGCCCATCGACAGGAACGGCTCGATGGTGAAAACCAGTCCATCCTGGATGCGACGCCTTTCGGACTTATCCGGCCATGTCGGCACCTCGCCCGGCTCGTCATGCAGGCTATCGCCCACGCCGTGGCTGGCGAGGTTTCGGATCAGCGTATAGCCGCCTTTCTTGGCAACCTTGCCGATGGCAGTGCCGATATCGGCCAGCGGCGCGCCGGCCTTGACCGCATTGATGCCAGCCCACATCGCCTTCTTGCCCTCTCGGCACAGCTTTTCCAGCCGCGGATCGCCCTTGCCCAGAATGTAGGAGGCGCCGCAATCGGCAAAAACCCCGTCCTTGGCCGCGGAGACATCGATATTGATAAGGTCGCCATCCTCAAGCACCCGGTCCCCCGGAATGCCATGGGCGATTTCCTCGTTGATCGATATGCAGGTCGCGCCCGGAAACTCATAGGTCAGTACCGGTGCTGATTCCGCACCATGCTCGGCAAGGAATTTCGCACCGATCTCGTCCAGTTCCAGCGTGGTCATGCCTGGTCGCATGGCCGCGGCCATGGCCTCGCGGGCCATGGCGCAGATTCGCCCGATTGCTTTCAGCTTTTCGAGCTGCTCGTCGGTCGTGATGATCAAGCGTCAGGCCTTGTTGGCGAGGTAGTAGCCGAGCAGGCCCTGCGTCGAGGCATCGTGCCCCGCGCCACTTTCCTCGCCCTTGACCTTGGGCAGCAACGCCTTGGCCAATTGCTTGCCCAGTTCCACGCCCCACTGGTCGTAGGAATTGACGTTCCAGATCACGCCCTGCACGAACACTTTGTGCTCGTAGAGCGCGATCAGCGAACCCAGCACTTCCGGCGTCAACTGCTTGTAGAACAGCGTGTTGCTCGGCCGGTTGCCCGGGAACACCTTGTGCGGCGCCAATGCCTTGATCTTGTCCTTGTCGAGGCCCTGGGCCTTGAGTTCGGCCACGACCTCGTCCTTGGTCTTGCCCAGCATCAGCGCTTCCGACTGCGCCAAGACATTGGCCACCAGCTTGTCGTGATGCGGCGGAAGGCTTTCATGCGGCCGCGCGGCAATCAGGAAATCGCAGGGAATGACGTCGGTGCCCTGGTGGATCAGCTGATAGAAAGCATGCTGGCCATTGGTGCCCGGCTCGCCCCAGACGATCGGCCCGGTCGGCCAGCCGACCTTCTTGCCATTGAGGGTCACCGACTTGCCGTTCGATTCCATGTCCTGCTGCTGCAGATAGGCGGCAAAACGCGACAGGCGCTGGTCGTAGGGCAGCACCGCATGGGTCGAGAATCCCCACGCATTGCGATACCAGACACCCAACAGCGCCATGATCACCGGCAAATTGCGCTCCAGCGGCGTTTCGAGGAAATGCCTGTCCATGGCATCCGCACCCGCCAGGAATTTCGCGAAATTGTCGTAGCCGACCGCCATGGCGATGGGCAGGCCGATGGCCGACCAAACCGAATAGCGCCCGCCGACCCAGTCCCAAAAGCCGAATATCCGGTCTTCACGGATGCCAAACTTGGCGCAAGCCTCGATGTTGGTGGAGACCGCCGCAAAGTGATTAGGCACCGCCTCTTCGCCCAGCGCCTCAGCAATCCACTTCCGTGCCGAACCGGCATTGGTCATGGTCTCGTCGGTGGTGAAGGTCTTGGACGCGACAATGAACAGCGTCTTCTTCGGGTCGAGGCGCTTGAGCACATCATGGATATGGGCGCCATCGACATTGGACACGTAATGCGCCCGCAGGTCAGCGCGGGTATAGGGTTCCAGCGCCAGCGTCACCATGGCCGGGCCGAGGTCCGAGCCGCCAATGCCGATATTGACCACATCGGTAAACTGCTCGCCGCCATGGCCGCGAATTTCGCCCGAGCGCACGGCATTGGTATAGTCCTTGATGGCCTTGAGGACGCTGCGAACGTCCGGCATCACATCCTTGCCATCCACCTCGACCGGCTTGTCGCCCTGGTAGCGCAGCGCCATGTGCATGACGGCCCGGTCCTCGGTGATGTTGATATGCTCGCCCTCGCACATCTGGCTCCGGCGTTCTTCGACGCCGGCCGCCCGTGCCAGCTCGAACAGGGCCGCCATGGCGTCTTCGTCAATGCGGTTCTTGGAATAGTCGAGCAGGATATCCGCGCCGGTCGCCGAGAAGCGCTGGAACCGGTTGGGGTCTGCCGCGAACATCTCGCGCATCGTCACATCACTTAGGCGCTTGCGCTGCTTCATCAGCGGATTGAGCACGTCGTCACGTTCGCCCTTGGCCATAGTCTTGTCCCTCTGAAATCTCTAAAGAACCGGCAGGTCGCCTGCGGCCCAGGCCGCCCGCGTCTCCGCCGCAAAATCACTCATGCGCCCGGCCTCGATGGCCGCGCGGCACCCCGCCGTCAGCTCCTGATAATAGGCAAGGTTGATCTGCGATAGCACCATGGCGCCCAAGATCTCTTCGGTCTTGACCAGATGGTGCAGATAGGCCCGGCTCCAACGCCGGCAATTTGGGTTGGGCGAAGCCTCGTCCAGCGGCCGGTGGTCGTCCTTATGCCGGGCGTTTTTCAGGTTGATGACACCGAACCGCGTATAGGCATGCCCGTGCCGCCCGGCGCGGGTGGGATGCACGCAATCGAACATGTCGATGCCGCGTTCAATCCCGCCCAGGATGTCGTCGGGCTTGCCCACGCCCATCAGATAGCGCGGCCGGTCGGTCGGCAACTCCGGCGTGATGTCGGAGAGCACCCGGAACATCACCTCCTGCGGCTCACCCACGGCGAGGCCCCCCACGGCATAGCCGTCGAAGCCAATATCCTTCAGCCCTGCCGCCGATCGCCCGCGCAGTTCTGCATCGTCGCCACCCTGCACGATCCCGAACAATGCCCGGTTCTGCTGACCGTTGAAGGCCATCTTGGAGCGGTCCGCCCAGCGGATCGAGAGCTCCATCGCCCGCTCCATCTCCTTGCGCTCGGCCGGCAGCGCTATGCACTCGTCGAGCTGCATGATGATGTCGCTGTCCAGAAGCGTCTGGATTTCGATGCTGCGCTCGGGCGTCAGCTCATGGCTTGACCCGTCGATATGCGACTTGAAGGTCACGCCCTTCTCGGTGAGCTTCCTGAGCTTGGCCAGCGACATGACCTGGAACCCGCCGCTGTCGGTCAGGATCGGCCGCTGCCAATCCATGAAGTCATGCAGGCCACCGAGCGAAGCGACGCGCTCCGCGCCCGGCCGCAGCATCAGGTGGTAGGTATTGCCCAGAAGAATGTCCGCGCCCGTCTCGCGCACCTGCTCGGGATACATGGCCTTTACCGTGCCGGCGGTGCCCACCGGCATGAATGCGGGCGTATTGATCTCGCCGCGCGGCGTATCGATGCGGCCGCGACGGGCCATGCCGTCAGTGGCGAGGAGGGAAAATGTAACTTGCTTCATGGCGCGGGTTCTAAAGCGTTTCCCGCAAAAATGGTAACGGTTTTGCGGTTCGAGAAAGCGAAAAACGAGCCGATTGTTGGCGCTTGGGAAAGTCGCCAATCATGCCATCGACCCGACAGCCGCCATGCCGAGATGGAACGCTCCCACGAAAATGGCGATGGCCACGCCCAGTCCGATGGCCGTCGCCACAAGGCCGACAATCACGCCGATCCCGTCTCTATTGAGCATCGAAAAGGCGATAATGCAGAGCCCAACATTGGGGATGGCGTTTATGAAGGGAACAGGCAGTGACATGACCACGCTCACGATGATCACGAGGACTGCATAGGGCAGGTTGGCAGCCGACCCCGTCAACCATCGCATTCGTGGCCGGGAAAACCGCGCCAGCAATCCGGCCACCTTGACCACCTGGTCACTGGCCCGAACCATTAGGTCGAGCGGCAACTTGCGATTGCCAATAAGGCCCGGCAGCCGGATGGGCCGCGCCATCAGCATGCCCACGGCGACGGCACAGGTTGTCCAGGCGATGGTCCCGCCATAGCCGGGTGGGCCCGGAATCATGTTGAACAGCGAGACGACCAGCAGCAGCAGCCGATGAGCCCCCGGACCGAGCAGCTCGACCAGACGCGACAGCGTCATGTGCGACTGGTCCTGATCGGCGGCCCGCCTCAGCAGGAAGGCGATACGCCGCGTATATCGCGTTATGGGCGCAGTTCGCGCCGTCACGCATCATCCTCGGGATGCGGCGCGCGGTGCAGCAGGGAAGAATCCCCGTAGGAATAGAAGCGATAGCCCTGAGCGATGGCGTGTGCATACGCCGCCTTCATCGTTTCAAGCCCCGAGAAGGCGCTGACCAGCATGAACAGGGTCGATTTGGGCAGATGGAAATTGGTCATCAGCACATCCACGGTCCGGAAGTGGAAGCCGGGCGTGATGAAAATATCGGTGTCCCCGACGAAAGGCCGCAACTCGCCGGTCGCCCGGGATGCAGTTTCCAGCAGCCGCAGGCTCGTGGTTCCAACGGCAATCACACGGCCGCCGGCCTTGCGCCGCGCATTGATCCGCTCGACAGTCGCCTGGTCGATCTCACCCCATTCCGAGTGCATGACATGATCGTCGGTGTCGTCTGCCTTCATCGGCAGGAAGGTCCCCGCTCCCACATGCAGCGTCACCCGTTCCATGGCGACACCCAGATCGCTAAGCTCCTGCAACAACTTCTCGGTGAAATGCAGACCCGCCGTCGGCGCCGCAACCGCGCCATCCTCCGCGGCATAGACCGTCTGATAGTCGACCTTATCGCGCTCCTCGACCGCTCGCTTGGCCCCGATATAGGGTGGCAGCGGCATGGCCCCGTGTGACTTGATGGCCTCATCGAGCTGGGCGCCACCCAGTTCGAACTCCAGCGTCACCTCGCCCGTGTCACCCTTGCCGGCCACGCGAGCAATCAGCGGCTCGGCCCCGCCATTGCCCAATTCCAACCGGTCGAGCAGGTGGAGCTTCTTTGCCGGCCGCGCGAAAGCGCGCCAGGTCTTGGCATCGACGCGCTTATGCAGGTTGAACGAGACATTGGCGCGCATGTCCCCCCGTAGCCGCACGCCCTTCAACTCGGCTGGCAGCACCCGCGTGTCGTTGACCACCAGAACGTCACCCGGTCTCAGGAGGGTCTTGAGGTCCGGGATGTGCTTGTCCTCGAAAGCCTGGCCCGGACGCACCACCAGCAGGCGCGCGCTGTCGCGCGGCTCGGCCGGATGCAGGGCAATCAGCTTTTCGGGAAGCTCGAAGTCGAATTCAGATACGCGCATGACGGCTCGTTAGCATGGCAGGAGCAGTGACGGAACGGGGTTCGACGCAAAGCCGTTGCGCGACCTACTGCCCCAGGTCGCTTGACCGGCACGACACGGTCCAAAGCCCGCCGGCGGCAACGGCAACCACCCCACCCACAAGCGCTTGCCGGGCCTCATAGACACGGCCGATGCGAAAGCTCATGGCCAGGTGTTCGTGGCCATCCTCGTCCTTCCAGGACACCTCGGCCCCTTCCACATCATCCCCCACAAAGCCGCGCGAAACATATTCGCCATCATGATCGGGATGGTCAGGATCGGTCGAAAGCCCATAATCTCCGGTCAACTGCATCTCGACGCTCAGCACCGGCTGCACCAGGGCCTCGCCCAAGGTGTATATGAAGGCGACTTCGCCCGCCGCGTCGGCGCAGGACACGGTGTCGACGGCCATGGTGGAAGGAACCGCCAGGAGAGTGGCCGCAACGCCGATTAGGAAGGGACGGGATCTAGCCTTCACTGCAGGAGACCGCCCATACGCCGAGGTCGATGATTCTGAGCGTGCCCGCAAAGACATGCTCGCCGGCCTCTGTGGCGTATGAAAGCCTCAGCTCCGCAACCGGCAAATTGACGATTTCGTCGTAGAAATCGACCTTCATGCCCGCATCATCAGCAAAACCTTGGCCGATGGTGAAGATGGCGCCATCCCCAAATGCCGGGTCGGTGGTCCAATGCCGGGTTCGGTGACGCATATTGGCGCCAATGCCACCGAAGCCGCCAGCCGTGCCCAGCAACAGCCCGACCTCGGTATTGGCCTCGGCATCGGTGCAATACATCCATTGCGTGGCCGAGGCCGGAACGGCCGAAAGGCTGGCGGCCAGAGCCGCCAGCAAGAGCTTACTCGGCGATGTCGGCCGCGACCTTGACCGAAACCATCTTGTCCGGATCGATGACCGGCTCGCCACGCTTGATCTGGTCGACATTCTCCATGCCCTCGATGACCTCGCCCCACACAGTATACTGGCGGTTGAGGAAGGGCGCATCTTCAAAGCAGATGAAAAACTGCGAATTGGCGCTGTTCGGGTCCTGGGCGCGAGCCATCGACGCCGTGCCACGCTTGTGGGGCTCGGCGCTGAATTCCTGCTTGATGTTCGGGTATTTTGAGCCGCCGGTGCCGGTGCGCGAGGGGTTGAAGTCGGGCGAATTGGTGTTGCCGAACTTCACATCGCCCGTCTGGGCCATGAAGCCCTCGATCACACGGTGAAACACCACACCATCATAGGCCCCTTCGCGGGCGAGCTTCTTGATGTGCTCGACATGGCCGGGCGCCACCTCAGGCTTCATGGCGATGACCACCTTGCCCTTGGTGGTTTCGATGACAAGCGTGTTTTCCGGATCTGCATAGGCCATGGATGGTCTCTTTCGTTTCAGAATGTGGCCGGGGTTTAGGGCGAATGCACGAAGGGCGCAAGCCTCGCTGGCCGCGCCCTTGGGGATTGGACTGTCTTACTTGTACTCGATCTTCGCCGAGACGATCTTGTCCGGATTGGCCACCGCGCCATTCATTTCCTGCGGACCCTTTTCCAGCGCATCGACCGCCTCCATCCCCGAGACCACCTTGCCGAATACGGTGTACTGGCCATCAAGGAAGCTGGCATCGGCATAGGTAATGAAGAACTGCGAGTTGAACGAATTGGGGTTCTGCGAGCGGGCCGCGCCCACCACGCCACGCTGGAAGCTTTCCTCGTTGAACTCTGCCTCGACGTCAGGCAGGTCCGAACCGCCTGTGCCGGCCATCTGCAGATTGTAGGACGCATCGGTCGAATCGCCATTGGCGACGTCGCCCGTCTGGGCCATGAACCCGTCGATCACACGGTGGAATACCACCCCGTCATATTCGCCTGCTTCGGTCAGCGTCACCACGCGTTCGACATGCTTGGGCGCGATTTCGGGAAGAAGTTCGATATCGACCACCCCATCTTCAAGCGTCAGGATCAGATGCGGCGTGCCGGACTGGGCAAATGCCGGCAGGGCAAGGAGGGTCGCGCCCAGGGTCAGGGCGGCGAAGCTGCGACGAGTGAACTTGATCATTTGGACTTGAGAGCCTTGAGTACGATTTGCGGTACAAAAGCGGAGATGTCTCCGCCCATTTCGGCGATCTGCCGCACCAATGTGGCCGAGATATGCCGCACCGGCGGGCTTGAGGGCAGGAAGACGGTCTGCAGATCTGGCGCCATCTGGGCGTTCATCCCCACCATCTGCATCTCGTAATTATAGTCGGTGGTATCGCGCAGCCCGCGGATGATGAGCTTGGCGCCATTGTCGCGCGCGGCCTGCACCATCAACCCGGAAAAGTCGACGATACGGAACCTGGTATTGGTCCGCGTGCCAATGGCAGGCAGGACCTGCTCCAGGATGGCGACGCGATCCTCATGGGTGAACAGCGGGTTCTTCTTGGTGGCGCTGATGCCGACCGCCACCACCAGTGTGTCCACCAGCTTGCAGGCGCGCTCGATGACATCGAGATGCCCGTTGGTCAAGGGATCGAACGATCCCGGATAAAAGCCAACCAGCTCGGTCATGCCATCCCCCTTCCCCTTGTAGTTGCTATGGTTTTGTCACGCGCGCGGTCTCGAGGCAAGGCCGTCCCACAGCGAAGAACCCGTCAGCCAATTGGGCTCGGGGAACTCACGGCGAACCGTCAGGCGCGCTTCTGCAGCGCCAGCCAGATTCCGCCTGCCATCAGGATAACCCCGGAAAGCCGCGACACCACACGCACCCGCGCAGTGCTCAACAAGCCCCGTGCCTGCCCGGCCACCAGCGCGTAGACAGCATCGGTGGCCCCGGCGACGAACATGAAGAGCAACCCCAGCACCATCACCTGGGGGAATGTGGGCTGGGTCACATCGACGAAATGGGGCAGGAAAGCGCCAAGGAAGATCAGCATCTTCGGGTTCGAGAGAATGACGAGGAACCCCTCAAGCGCAATGCGCCCATTGGACTTGCCGCGCTCCGCCCGCACAGTGCCCAATTCCCCATCGCTGCGCAGCATCTTGTAGCCCAGCCAGATGAGATAGGCCGCGCCGATCAGCTTGATCCAGTCGAAGGCTGCGCCCATGAAGGCCACCAGCGCCTGCATGCCCAGCGCCACAACCAGTGTCATGACCAGCACGCCCGCCTGTGTCCCGGCGACGATGGCCAACCCCGCCCCGGTGCCGCGGGCGAGAGAATTGGCCACGATGACGGTCACTGTCGGCCCGGGCACCACGGCCAGGACGAAACAGGCACCGAGATAGGGGATGAGAATGGCGGGATCAAACATGGCGGTCTCCTATGTGTCAGGAGCAAGCCACCGCCGGCAGGAAAAGACAAGGGGCGCCGAAGCGCCCCTTTCCGTTTCTATTCCTCGCCACCACCTTCGGGCGGCGTCTCAGGCGTTCCATCCGCTGAAGCTTCAGGGGGCTCCTCACCCTCCTCCGCTTCCGGCTCGCTGATGCGTTCCACCGAGACCACCTTTTCGTCCTCGGCGGTATCGAACACGATAACCCCTTGGCTGGACCGGCCCACGATGCGGATCGGCTTGTCGCCGCCCACCGGCAGGCGGATGGTCTGGCCGCCATCGCTGATCAGCATGATCTGGTCTTCGTCCTCCACCGGGAAGGAGGCGACCAGATTGCCATTGCGCTTGTTGACTGCCATGGCAACGATGCCTTTGCCGCCGCGCCCGGTGATCCGGTATTCGTGGCTCGAGGTGCGCTTGCCGTAGCCGTTCTCCGAAATGGTGAGGATGAATTGCTCGCTGGCGCTCATCTGGGCGTAGAGTTCCGGGCTCAGCTCGCCGGCTGCAACCTCGGCTTCGTCAGAGCCTGCCTCTTCGGATTCGGCCTCCCCGCGCACCGCACGGCTCATCTTCAGATATGCGGCTCTTTGCTCGGCCGTCGCGTCCGAGTGGTTGATGATGGCCATGGAAATGACCGTATCACCTGTCGCCAGCTGGATGCCCCGAACGCCCATGGAGTCGCGGCCCTTGAACAGGCGCACATCATCCACGCGGAAGCGGATGGCCTGGCCCTGCGCCGTGGTCATCAGCACGTCGTCATTGACCGTACAGGTCTCCACGCCAACGATCGCATCGCCCTCATCGAGCTTCATGGCGATCTTGCCGTTCTGGCGCACCTCGACGAAGTCGGCCAGCGAGTTGCGGCGCACCGTGCCGCGGGTCGTGGCGAACATGATATCGAGATTGCCCCAGGAGCTTTCGTCCTCCGGCAGCGGCATGATCGAGGTCACCCGCTCGCCCTGTTCGAGCGGCAGGATATTGATCAGCGCCTTCCCGCGGGCATTGGCGGCCGCCAGTGGCAGGCGCCAGACCTTGAGCTTGTAGGCAATGCCCCGGCTGGTGAAGAAGAGCACTGGCGTGTGGGTATTGGCAACGAAGAGCCGCGCCACAAAGTCCTCGTCCCGGGTCGACATGCCCGAACGGCCCTTGCCGCCGCGGTTCTGCGCCCGGTAGGTCGAGAGCGGCACGCGCTTGATATAGCCGCCATGGCTGACGGTCACGACCATATCCTCGCGGGCGATCAGGTCCTCGTCGTCGAAATCAGCGGCATGATCGGAAATCTCCGTCCGGCGCGGCGAGCCGAACTGTTCGCGGACGGCCTCCAGCTCCTCGCGAATGATCGCCCGTACGCGCTCGCGACTCCTGAGGATATCGAGATAGTCCTCGATTTCCGCACCGAGGCCATTGAGTTCGTCGCCAATTTCGTCGCGGCCCAGCGCCGTCAGGCGAGCCAGGCGCAATTCGAGGATGGCGCGGGCCTGCTCCTCGGAGAGATTGAACGTGCCGTCCTCATTGATGCGGTGGCGTGGATCATCGATCAGGGCAATCAGCGGCGCCACATCGGCCGCCGGCCAGCGGCGGGTCATCAACTGCTCGCGCGCCGTTGCCGGATCGGGAGCCGTGCGGATCAGCGCAATGACTTCATCAATATTGGCCACGGCCACGGCCAGGCCGACCAGCACATGGGCACGGTCCCGCGCCTTGTTGAGCAGGAACCGGGCACGACGCGTAACCACTTCCTCACGGAAGGCAATGAAGGCATCCAGAATCTGCTTGAGATTCATCAGCTCTGGCTTGCCGCCATTGAGCGCCACGAAATTGCAGCCAAACGAACTCTGCAGCTGGGTGAAGCGGTAGAGCTGGTTGAGCACGACGTCGGGCAGCGCGTCGCGCTTGACCTCGACCACGATGCGCATGCCTTCGCGGCTGGATTCGTCGCGCAGGTCGGCCACCCCTTCGATACGCTTGTCGCGCACCAGCTCGGCAATCTTCTCGACCAGCGAAGCCTTGTTCACCTGATAGGGAATCTCGGTGATTATGATCGCTTCGCGTTCCTTGCGCACTTCCTCGACTGTGGAGCGCCCGCGCACCATGATCGAGCCGCGCCCGGTTTCGTAGGCCTGCCGGATGCCGGCGCGTCCCAGGATGATGCCGCCCGTTGGAAAATCCGGACCTGGCAGATGCTCCAGCAGCTCCTCGGTCGTTGCGAACGGATTGTCGAGAACGGCCAGTGCCGCATTGATCGTCTCGGTCAGATTATGCGTGGGCACATTGGTGGCCATGCCCACGGCAATGCCGCCGCCGCCATTGACCAGCATGTTGGGGAAGCGCGCCGGCAACACGGTCGGCTCGTGTTCCGAGCCGTCATAGTTGTCTTTGAAGTCGACAGTGTCCTTGTCGAGGTCATCCAGCAGCGAATTGGTGATCCGCTGCATGCGCACTTCGGTATATCGCATGGCAGCCGGCATATCGCCGTCCACCGAGCCGAAATTGCCCTGGCCCTCCACCAGCATCTCGCCCATCGAGAAGGACTGGGCCATGCGCACCAGCGCCATATAGACGGCGCTGTCACCATGCGGGTGGTACTTACCGATAACGTCGCCGACCACGCGGGCCGACTTGCGATAGGGCTTGTTGTATTCGTAGCCGTTCTCGCTCATTGAGAACAGGATGCGCCGGTGCACCGGCTTGAGCCCATCCCGCACATCCGGCAGCGCCCGGCTCACGATCACGCTCATCGCGTAATCGAGATAGCTCTTGCGCATTTCGTCAGTGATGAAGATCGGGGCGATGTCGGAGGACGAAGGTCCACCGCTCACATCATCAGGCGTATCTGTCACGGGGTGATTCTACGTTGGTTCTTGTTGCCCGATAGATAGGCGATTCCGGTTCGGATTGCCAATTTCCGGGGCGTTTGAGCTGTGGAGAGATCGGGCGTCAGTTCTGGATCAGTCGCACCAGGGTGCAATCGGGATCAACCAGATACCCCATCCGCCCACCCCAGGGCTGCGACTTTGGTGCCATCAGGCGGGGCCACCCTGTGTTCCGCTCGGGAATCCCGGCCCTCTGACACAGTCGGTAGAAGCCGTCGACATCTTCCAGCCGCAGGCAGCAGCTGAATGCGCTGGTCGCCGGATCGAGGCCCTCGTAGAGGAAGAATTCCAGCACCAGCGAGCCGCGCTTGAGGATCATCCAGTTGTGGTCGCGATAGCTGCGGTCAAAGCCCAGTTCAGCGAAGAATTGTTCCGTAACGTCGAAGTCACGCGATGGCAGGTTGGGCGTTGCCTGATCGGCCATGCTCAGGCCACCTCGTCATAACGAGCCCGCGCCTGATTGATGACGGGGATGCTTTCATTGGCCCATTCGATCAGATGCCCGAACGGCACAATCAACGAGTGCCCCAGCGCCGTCAGCTGGTACTCGACAGAAGGCGGCTTTGTGTCAAAGACCCGGCGCGACACCAGCCCGTCCCGCTGCAGGTCGCGCAACGTCTGGGTCAGCATCTTCTGGGAAATATCGGGGATTTCCCGGTGCAACTGGTTGAAGCGGCGCGGCCCGGTGGCAAGTGTCATCACCAGCAGCATGCTCCATTTGTCCCCGATCCGGTCGAGCACGTTGCGCACCGGGCAGATGCCCGGCTCCGGTTTCGTCGTCGCCTCGACCCAGCGTTCGATATAGATCGCCGCGGCATCCTGTCCCTGCAACACGCACTTACCTCCAGGTAATCTTCGACCGAAAAAGTGCCTCCTTTTCAGCCCTGGCAGGCTCACTTAGATAAGCACTCTCTTTTCGATACTTACTCTCCACCCAAGAGTGGATCAAGCCTGTATCGGATATCATAGTGGAGTGCTCACATGCCCAATTACGCCAATTCAACCCTGCTCGTTACCGGCGCTGCCGGCAATTTCGGCCGCATTGCGGTTGAAGAACTGCTGGCGCGCGGCGCCACCAAGGTCATTGCGGGCACCCGCGACCCGTCCAAGCTCGCCGACCTGGCCGACAAGGGCGTCGAGGTCCGCAAGGTGGATTTCAACGACGCCGCCTCCCTGCCTCAAGCCTTCGCCGGCGTGGACCGGCTGCTGATCATTTCGACCGATGCGATCGGATCGCGTGTAGCACAGCAGACCGCCGCCGTGGAGGCAGCCAAGGCCGCTGGCGTCAAGCATATCGTCTATACCTCCGCCCCGGCAGCGCGACCCGATGCCGATGCCGGTCTAGGGCCGGAGCACTTCTGGACCGAAGTCGCCATCGCCGGCTCCGGTCTCGACTTCACCATCCTGCGCAATCACATGTATGCGGAAAACAACCTCATGAACCTGCCCCAGGCCGTCGCTTCGGGTCAGCTTTATGGTCTCGTCGGCGATCGTGGCACCAGCTATGTCACCCGCGCCGATGCCGCCCGGACCGCAGCGGGCGCGCTGCTCTCCGCCCAGGGCAAGACCGTCGAAGACGTCACCGGCCCTGCCCCCGTCACCAATGAAGAGCGCGCGCGCCTGGCCTCCCAAATCGCCGGCAAGCCGGTGACGCCTATTGCCCTGACGCCCGCCGATCTCAAGGCGGGCATGGTGGCAGCCGGCATTCCTGAGGGCTTTGCCGAAGCGCTACTCGCCTTCCAACGGGACGCCGTCACCGGCCACCATGGTGTCGTGACAGACACGGTTGCGCGTTATTCGGGGCGGCAGCCGCAGTCATTTGCGGAATTCCTTGAGGCCAATGCAGCCGCATTGAAGGGCTGACATCCGCTCGGGCCCGGACACCGGTTCCGGGCCCGAAACCAACCGGACATGCATGTTACGATCGAGTTACGATCGAGCCAAGCTGGACGCCTGCGATACAACCCCGTAAAAAATCCGGACAAATGCCGCCCAGGGGGAGTCGGGTTCTGGTGTCTTCGGGTTCTGTTATGTCTCGCCTGATCGACTGGCTGACCGCCAGGCGTTCCATTGGTTTCGGCTTCGAATATCTGGGCGTGGCAACATTGCGCTATCCGCGCGCGATGGCCGTGATCGTGCTGCTGTTCACGATCCTCTGCTTCTGGCAGATACCCAGAGCCAATGTCGATGGCGATCTTTTGCGGGTCTACGCCCATTCGGGGCATTACTACGACGCCTACGACAATCTCTCCAAAACCTTCGGCACCTTCGAGAACGACATCTACGTCCTGGTCAACGCACCGAACCTGGTCGATCCTGACGTCATCGAACAGGTCCGCAACCTGGCCTTCGATCTCGAACTCAACGAATTTGCCGTGGGCACCATGTCGCCCTTCACCCTGCGCAAACCCAACGGCACCGGCGGCTCCGTGCCGGCCGTGCCCGAGGGCATGCTGACAGCCGATGAAGTCGCCATGTCCCTGATGGATCTGCAGCAGAACGATCCGATGATGCGCAATCTGATCACCCCGGACCTCACCGGCGTGGTGCTCATCATGTTCCCCAATCAGGATCTGGTCCGCGAGCTCGGCACCAAATCCATGATCGCCAGCCTGCGCGAGACCATCGCCTGGTATGACGATAGTGGCCTCGACATCGAGCTCACTGGCCCGCCGGTATGGACTTCGGAGATGCTCAATGCCGCAGTCGACGACCAGATCAAGTTCACCGTTTATGGATTCGGCCTGGGTGCCCTGATCGCGCTTTTTGCCCTGCGCTCCTTCTGGGGGGCCATCATCGTCGCCGCGACGCCATTTGTTGCGGTCATGTGGTCCATCGGCACGGTGCTTCTGCTGTTCGGCTCGTTCTCTTTCCTCACCATCATCGTGACCACGCTGGTCCTGGTGATGGCCTTTGCCGAATCCATGTTCTTCATCTTCAACTGGCTCGCTTACTGGCGGGACGGCATGGAGCCGAACAAGGCCGTCGACACCACGCTCAAGCTGGTTGGCCCGGCCACGTCGCTGACCACCCTCACCACCTTGGTGGCCTTCGCCTCCCTCTATGTCTCCCCTGGCCAGGGCGTGCAGGAGTTTGCCTTGGCTGGCGCCGCCGGTAGCGCCATCATGTTCATCTGCCTGATGACGGTCATGCCGCTTCTGCTCAAGCTTGCCATCCGTCTCGGCTTCAAGCTGCCCAAGGCGCCGAACTTCGCGCTGAACGCCCCCGTGCCGGCGGCCCTGGCCCTGGCCACCAAATTCGGCCGCCCGGTCAGCGTCGTCGCGGTGCTGGTCACCATCCTGCTGATTGTCCCCTTCTTTCTCATCCAGCCCCGCTTCTCCTTCGAAGACTTCATGGCCAAGGATTCGACCGCCCTCAGCACGGCCGAGAGCATCGATGAGGGCGTGGGCGGCGTGGCGCCGCTCTACGTGCGCGTGCCGCTCAAGGAGATGGATCCCAATGTCGGCCCCGAGGATTTCGAGACGATCCGCAAGGTCCACGAAATCGTCGAGTCCGAGCTGGGTGAAAACAAGGTCATCTCGGCTGCCAGCCTGACCAATTACACCGATAGCGGATTCACCCGCGAAGAGGTGTTCGACGCGGTCGGCCCCTTCATGCGCAAGCGCTTCATCACCGAGGATGGCAGCCAGGCCCTCGTCACTGGCTTCATGCCCACCATCCTTGAAAGCCAGGCGCTCAAGGACATGGTGGCGCGCATCGAAAATCGCATCGTCGAGGCCGGCATCCCCGAGGCCGAACTGGGCGGCTTCCGTATTCTCACCACCTTTGCAACCGACGACATCGTCCGCTCGCTGCAGATCTCGCTGGCCGCCAGTGTCCTGCTCAACCTTGTCCTGATCGGCATCGCCTTCGGCTCGCTGCGCATGGCGCTCATTTCCGCCATACCAAACATGTTCCCCATTCTGGGCACGCAGGCCTGGCTCTGGGCGACCGGCGCCGGCCTGCAACTGACCACCGTCATGGCCCTGACCATCGCCTTCGGCATTGCGGTCAACGACACCATCCATGTGCTGTCGCATTACATGCATGGCCGGCGCGAGGAACAGCGCAGCCATCTCGACTCGGTCCGCTACACGCTGGGCCGCATCGGCGGGGCCATCGTCGCCACCACCGTCATCCTGTGCGCCGGCACAATCATCGTGGCGTTCTCCGAACTGCCGCAGGTGGCCCTGTTCGGCACGCTGTTCGTGCTGTCTCTGTCGCTGGCGCTGATCGGTGATCTCTTCATGCTGCCCTCGCTGCTGGTCGCCGCCTCGCGCTGGCTGGAGAACCTCACCTCCATCCGTGTCCAGACCGCCGACCACGTGGCGACCCCCGATGACCCGATCGGCAATACCGACACCCGCGTCGGCGCCAATCGCAGCTCGTGAGCGGCGCTGGACGCCAGCGGCGGACCACAGCTAAAATTATCCCGGTGATTCCCGCCGGACCGCTTGTGGCATGATCACTTTCGCGAGAAGCGGCCACCTCTTTTGGCCGACAATCGGTATTCTGGGCCGGCGACAACATGCCGGGGGGCCTGTTTTGCTTGTTGGAGGCTTAGCGCCATGACCACTCCTGGAACCCTGACCCGTGCGGCCGCACTGGCGGGACTCCTGTTTTCAGCTGCCTTCGGGTCAGCGCCTGCCTTGGCAGCGCCCGCCGATGTGGCGCTGCTCAAATCCTATATCGGGGAGTGGCGCGGGCGCGGCACGCTCTATGGCGCCAGCGAGGAATCGGTGGTCTGCCGCCTGTCGCTCAGCGAAGGCAATCAAGACAAGGTGAATTATAGCGGTCGCTGCGCCCTGGCGGGCACCAATTTGTCCGTCGCCGGCACGCTGGCCTATGTCGACGCCAGCCGCCGTTTCGAGGCCGCCATGACCTCCAACGCCACCTTCACTGGCATCGCCGTGGGCCAGAAACGCGGCTCGGGTCTCCTGTTCAACCTGCGCGAGCGGGAGCAGGACGAAGAGGGCAAGGACCTCAATATCAGCGCCCAGATTCAGCTCAACGGCGACGCCATTCAGGTCGTGTTCGAGGTGGTCTATATCGAATCCGGCGACAGTCTGCGCGCTGAGGTCCCGTTCTCCCGCTGATACTGGCGAAGATGGGTGGCCTGAGCGCTTGGCAGGCCGGGCCACTCCTTCGACCCATCTATCTGTCACAGAACAATGTTTTAACAAGGCGCTGCTAGGGTTCGCCCATGTTCGTGCAGCGCCTCAGCGAGAACTGGCCCAGTGACGCCCGGTCGGCGACCCCGACCGCTTTGCCCTCATCGCCTGACGGTTTCCTGGCACAGCTTCGAACACTGACCGGCATGGCTGGCGCCGGCCTCGTCACCAGCGGCATGCGGTGGCTTGAGGTGGACGGCGCCTGGCCTTCCTCCACATTTTCGCCCGAGCTGCTGGGCCCGAGCGGATGTCTTGCTCTCCCGGGCGATGCCGTGGCGACATTCTTGTTGGTCGTGCCTGTGCCGTCAATTGATGTCTCGCGCGGCTACTGGCTGCTCCTCTGGGACAACACGCCGCGACCCCAGGACCAAGCCAATTTTCTGCTGGCCAGGGTCACCGAACTGGTCGGCCATGCCGCCATGGACAGGCGCCGGGCCGCCGAGACGCACCGCCGCTATCTGGTCGAACGCGCATCCGCCACGGCCCGCATCGGGATCTGGACCTGCACCCTGCCCGACGAAGTCTTGTCCTGGTCCGATGGTGTCTATGATCTCTTCGAGCTTCCGCGGGGCTCCGTCGTCAGCCGCGCCCAGGCCCTCAAGATGTACACGCCCGAATCGCGCCGCCGCATGCAGGCCCTGCGCAAGCAGGCCATCGAAACCCTCGGCGATTTCAATTTTGACGCCGAGATCATCACCACCACCGGCAAGCGGCGCTGGATGCGCATCACCGCCACCGTCGACGGAGCCAATGGCCGCGCCACCCGCATCTTCGGCATGAAGCAGGACATCACCGAAGAAAAGCTCCTGGCGGAAAACACGAGGCGAATGGCCGAGACCGACGCGCTCACTGGCCTCGCCAATCGAGCCCTGTTTCAAACCCGGCTGAACGCACTCTGCGCTTCAGAAGGCGCGGACAACATGGATGCTCTCATCCTGGTCGACCTCGACCGTTTCAAGGCAATCAACGACGAGCTTGGCCACGCCCAGGGCGATCTCTGCCTGCTCGAGGCCGGTCGACGGCTTCAGGCCTGCTCACCCCGGGCCGCGCTGGTTGCGCGGATCGGCGGTGATGAGTTTGCCATCATAATCGAGCGGCAGACCGGCCAGGATCCCGAAGCAATCTGTGCCAGTATTGTACAGGCCTTCGAAAGGCCCATTGGTCTTGGTTCACAGCAGAGACGGATTGGCGCCTCCGTCGGCATGGCGCGTCGGACCGGACAGGATGCCGACGCACTCTATCGCGATGCAGACACGGCGCTATACCGGGCCAAATCCGCCGGTCGCGGAACCTGGCGCCAGCACGACGCGGCTTAGCCTGCCGAAGCCAGACGAGGTTATCCTGCGCCCCCGGCTGGTCGCATGCGGCTCTTCCGGACCGGCGCCGGGCTCCAAATAGAAGGGGCGGCACCCGGCCGCCCCAACGCGCATCCCGTATCAGAACGGAATATCGTCATCCATGCCGCCCGGCTCGAAGGCCGGCGCATTGGCAGAGGGTCGGCGCCCGCCACCGCCGCCGGAATTGTCGCGCACCCCGCGGAAGCCGCCATTGTCGCCACCATAGCCACCACTGTCGCCCGCACCCTCGCCGCGGCCATCCAGCAGCACCATGGAGGAATTGAAGTTCTGCAGCACCACTTCGGTCGAATACTTGTCCTGGCCGGACTGATCCTGCCACTTGCGCGTTTGCAGCTGGCCTTCGAGATAAACCTTGGAGCCCTTGCGCAGATACTGCTCGGCCACGCGGGCAAGCCCTTCAGAGAAAATCACCACGCGGTGCCACTCGGTTTTTTCCCGCTGCTCGCCGCTATTGCGGTCGCGCCAGCGCTCCGATGTCGCGACGCTGAGATTGACCACCTTGCCACCACTCGGCAGGTTCCGCACTTCCGGGTCATTGCCCAGATTGCCCACCAGAATAACCTTGTTCACGCTGCCAGCCATGGCGCATATCCTTCCAATTCAGTCCCGGTCTGCCCGGTCGCGGGACGCTTTCTCTCTTGGGTCGCTCCTGCTGCCCGGCACGCAGCCTTCGACCCACGCGCGGCACAATAGACCTTTCTGCGATCCGCACACGCTGCAAAAGCGGTTCTTCACAGAACCCTTTTCGCCCGTACACCTGTAGCCATATCGGTGTGTTCTCTTTATGTTCACCCAAGCACAACCAGAGTCAAGCCCTCTCTGCTCCTGACATCCGGTGTCAGCAGTCTCCCTTAGGTAGCCCTTGACCGGAGCTTGACTGTTCTGTTTACGTTCACAAACCCTTGACTGGCCGAGTTGACTTGCGGGCGGCACCATGAAGTCCTATTTCTTGGCCTTCGCCCGCCCGCCCTCCCTGCCGGCGCGACACGCTATGGACCCGACATGACTGACAAGCCGAGCCTCAACCGCGAAATCATTGTGCGCGGCGCCCGCGAGCACAATCTGAAGGGCATCGACGTCAAGCTGCCGCGCGACAGCCTGATCGTGATGACGGGGCTCTCGGGCTCGGGCAAGTCGTCCCTGGCCTTCGACACCATCTATGCCGAGGGGCAGCGCCGCTATGTCGAAAGCCTTTCGGCCTATGCGCGCCAGTTCCTGGAAATGATGCAGAAGCCCGATGTCGAGCACATCGAGGGGCTTTCACCGGCCATTTCCATCGAGCAGAAGACCACCAGCCGCAATCCGCGCTCCACGGTCGGCACCGTCACCGAAATCTACGACTATCTGCGCCTGCTCTATGCGCGCGTCGGCGTGCCCTATTCGCCCGCCACGGGCCTGCCCATCGAGAGCCAGACCGTCTCCCAGATGGTCGACCGTACCCTCGAACTGCCCGAGGGCACCCGTCTCTACCTCCTTGCGCCCATCGCCCGGGGCCGCAAGGGCGAGTTCAAGAAGGAACTGGCCGACCTGATGCGCAAGGGCTTCCAGCGCGTCAAGATTGACGGGGAATATCACGAGATCGAGGACGCCCCGGCGCTCGACAAAAAGTTCAAGCACGACATTGAAGTCGTTGTCGATCGCCTTGTTGTATCAAAAGATATTATGGGGCGCCTCGCCGAAAGCTTCGAGACGGCCCTCAAGCTCGCCGACGGCATCGCCCTGGTCGAGTTCGCCGACGAGAAGGACGAAAACGGCGAGCCGCGCCGCATCACCTTCTCGGAAAAATTCGCCTGCCCGGTCTCCGGCTTCACCATTGCCGAGATCGAGCCGCGCCTGTTCTCATTCAACAATCCGTTCGGCGCCTGCCCGGTCTGCGATGGCCTGGGGACCGAGCAGAAGATCGACCCGGACCAGATCGTCCCCGATCCGACGCTGTCGCTGCGCGATGGGGCCATCCTGCCCTGGTCCAAGACCAGTGCGCCCTACTACCAGCAGACGCTCTCTGCCGTGGTGAAGCATTTCGGCGCCTCCACTGGCACCGCCTGGAACGAACTGCCCTTCGACGTTCAGCACGCCGTGCTCTATGGCACCGACAAGACCCCGATCAACTTCGTCTATGACGATGGCCTGAGGCAGTACAAGACCACCAAGCCCTTCGAGGGTGTCATCGGCAACCTTGAGCGTCGCTACAAGGAAACCGAAAGCGCCGGTATGCGCGAAGAGATCGAAAAATACATGTCGGCCAAGCCCTGCGTGGCCTGTGGCGGCTATCGTCTCAAGCCCGAGGCCCTGGCGGTCAAGATCGACAATCACCATGTCGGCCAGGTCACAGACATGTCCATTCGCGTCGCATCGCAGTGGTTCAACGACCTCTCGGCCAAGCTGACGCCGACCCAGAGCCAGATCGGCGAGCGCATCCTCAAGGAAATCCGCGAGCGCCTGAAATTCCTCAACGATGTGGGCCTCGAATATCTCTCCATGTCGCGCAATTCGGGCACGCTGTCCGGCGGCGAGAGCCAGCGCATCCGCCTCGCCTCGCAAATCGGCTCGGGCCTGACCGGCGTGCTCTATGTGCTCGCCGAGCCGTCCATCGGCCTCCACCAGCGTGACAATTCCCGCCTGCTCGAAACGTTGCAGCGCCTGCGCGACCTGGGCAATACCGTCATCGTCGTCGAACATGATGAGGACGCCATCCTCACGGCCGACTATGTGCTCGACATTGGCCCCGGCGCCGGCGTCAATGGTGGCCGCATCGTCGCCGAGGGCTCACCCCAGGACATCCTCGATCACCCGGACTCGCTGACCGGCAAATATCTCTCCGGCCGCATGGGCATTCCCGTCCCAGCCGAGCGCCGCGAGGGCAAGAAGGGCAAGGCCCTCTCCATCAAGGGCGCCACCGGCAACAATTTGAAGAATGTCTCGGTCGATGTGCCGCTGGGCATGTTCGTCGCCATCACCGGCGTTTCTGGCGGCGGCAAGTCCACCTTGATGATCGACACCATGTATCAGGCCATCGCCCGCCGCCTGAATGGCGCCCGCGTCGTCCCGGCGCCGCATGAGAGCCTCACCGGCCTCGAATTCCTCGACAAGGTCATCGACATCGACCAGTCGCCCATCGGCCGCACCCCGCGCTCCAACCCGGCCACCTATACCGGCGCCTTCACGCCGCTGCGCGAATGGTTCGCGGGCCTCCCCGAAGCCAAGACCCGCGGCTATGGCCCCGGCCGCTTCAGCTTCAACGTCAAGGGTGGCCGTTGCGAGAAATGCGAGGGCGATGGCGTCCTCAAGATCGAGATGCACTTCCTGCCCGACGTCTATGTCACCTGCGACGTCTGCAAGGGCAAGCGCTACAATCGCGAGACGCTGGAGGTCCAGTTCAAGGGCAAGTCGATCTCTGACGTGCTCGACATGACCATCGACGAGGGCGTCGAGTTCTTCTCGGCGGTCCCGACCATTCGCGACAAGTTCGCCACCCTGCAGCGCGTCGGCCTGGGCTATGTCAAGATCGGTCAGCCCGCCACCACGCTCTCGGGTGGTGAAGCACAGCGCGTCAAGCTTTCCAAAGAGCTTTCAAAACGCGCCACCGGCCGCACCCTCTATATGCTCGATGAGCCGACCACCGGCCTCCACTTCCACGACGTCGCCAAGCTCCTCGAAGTGCTGCACGAACTGGTCGAGGGCGGCAATACGGTCGTGGTCATCGAGCACAATCTCGAAGTCATCAAGACGGCCGACTGGATCATCGACCTCGGCCCCGAAGGCGGCGATGGCGGCGGCGAGATTGTAGCCGTCGGCACCCCTGAGGCGGTCGCCGAGAACCCACGCTCGCATACAGGCGTCTATTTGAAAGAAGTCATGGAACGCCGCCCGCACTTCGTGAAGGCGGCGGAGTAGTTCGCCTACGCTCCCTCGCCCCTCAGGGGAGAGGGTAGCGCCGCCGCGAGCGCAAGCGAGTTGGCAAAGCTGGGGTGAGGGGTGAAGGCCTCTCGGCGTTGCCACGGTGCTGAACCCCTCATCCGGCGCTTCGCGCCACCTTCTCCCCTCAGGGGAGAAGGGAACGGAGGCAGCACCTGACACCCCTCAGATCAACCCCATCCGCGCCAGTTCCGCAGCGATCTCCGCCGAATTGTCATTGCCGCCCGCTTCCATGTCCGGCGGCGCATCCTCGGGCCTGAGGTAGCGCCAGCCCTGAAACGGGCGCTTGGGATAGGGCACGGTGCGGATGATGTCCGGCGACATGATGATGTCGCAATAATCCTTGCCTTCGGCATCGGTATAGGGCGCCAGGCGCAGAATGGGCTGCCGGCAGCAGATCGTCCCCGACATCACCCAATAGATCGAGGCCTGGCCTTCCATTTCAGCGCCACGCTTGGGCATCATGCGCGTCCGGTGCACATGCACGTCCTCGCCATAATCGGCGCCCCACCAATGCGCGCGCTCGTCACGGTAGCTTTCCAACTCCTCCACGCTGGCCACGCCAACGCAGAGCTTGACCATATGGATCATGCCAGGGTCCCCGGCGCCACCCGGCCCTGAATGACGTCGATCTCGTCATCGTCCACGATCCAGGGCTCCTGCAGCGCCAACGTCAGCCAGGCCTGGAAAGCCGG
>NZ_CAJXJS010000046.1 GCF_913055165.1 uncultured Devosia sp. | reverse complement strand
GAGTGGGAAGCCTCTGTGGCGGGCCAAGAGGGACGCGGGCTGCACGCCGCTGGCAAGCGAGGGTGGCCGGACACAAAGCCCGACCCCCCAGAGTGCGAGTTACTTGAACTCAGGATAGGCTTCGACGCCGACCTCGGCCTTGTCCAGACCCAGATCTTCATCTTCAGCGGTTGGGCGCAGGCCCATGATGGACTTGAGGATGAACCAGACCACAAAGCTCACCACGAAGACGAAGATGCCCACGATGATGATCGAGATCAGCTGACCGCCCAGTGTTGCATCCGGGTTTGTGAAGACCACGGCGATGGTGCCCCAGATACCGGCGAACAGGTGGACCGGGATGGCACCAACAACGTCGTCGATCTTGAGCTTGTCGAGCAGCGGCACCGAGAAGACCACGAGCAGGCCGCCCACGGCACCAATGATGGTGGCCGTACCCAGACCGGGGGTCAGCGGCTCTGCGGTGACAGCCACAAGGCCAGCCAGAGCGCCGTTGAGCACGAAGGTCAGGTCGACCTTCTTGTAGATGATGGCGGTCAGGACCAGAGCGGCGAGCGCGCCACCGACGGCACCGGCATTGGTGTTAGCCATGATGCGGCCAACATCGGCCACGTCACCCACCGAACCCATGGCGAGCTGCGAGGCGCCGTTAAAGCCGTACCAGCCCATCCACAGGATGAAGACACCCAGGGTCGCCAGCGGCATGGAGGAGCCAGGCATGGCGTTGACCGAACCATCGGCATTGTACTTGCCACGGCGCGCACCGAGCAGGATGACACCGGCGAGAGCGGCCCAACCACCCACCGAGTGCACAACGGTGGAACCAGCAAAGTCCAGGAAGCCGAACTGGCTGTCGAGGAAGCCGCCACCCCACTTCCAGGACGCCTGGATCGGGTAGATCAGCGCGGTCAGGACCACGGTGAACAGCAGGAAAGGCAGCAGCTTGATGCGCTCGGCCAGCGTGCCCGAAACAATCGAGGCGGTCGTGGCACAGAACATCACCTGGAAGAAGAAGTCCGAGCTGGTGGCTGCGTAGGAGAAATCATCAGCGCTATCGGCGGTGATGCCAACGGCTTCGAGAATGGCAATACCGAAGGCACCGAGATAGCCGCCGGTTTCATCCGAGCCCATGGCCCAGTTACCGAGCGGGTACATCAGATTGTAGCCGATGAGATAGTACATCAGGCAGGCGACGGCGAAGAGCGAAACGTTCTTCAGAAGCTGCATGGACACGTTCTTGGTGCGGACCATGCCCGCCTCGACCATGGCGAAGCCAGCGGCCATCCAGAACACCAGAATGCCGCCGATGATCATCAATAGCGAATTGAGGATGAACACCACGTCGGCGGAAACGCCTTCGCTCAGCGTTACAGCCACTTCCTCGGCGGGAGCCGCGTCCTGGCCAAGGGCCGGAAGCGACAGCAGCAGCGAGGCCAAGGCCACACCACCGGCGATCTTTAGGGGAGTCTTGAACCCTGTCATTGTCTTTATTTCTCCTGAAATCGGTGGCGTCAGAGCGCAGAGGCGCCGGTTTCACCGGTGCGGATGCGGGTGACGGCAAGCAGGTCGAGCACGAAGATCTTGCCATCGCCGATACGCCCGGTCTGGGCAGCGTCACGAATGGCAGTGCTGACAGCGTCGGCGATGGCGTCGTCGACAGCGATCTCGACTTTGAGCTTGGGCAGGAAATGCACGGCATATTCGGTGCCACGATAGATTTCCGAATGGCCCTTCTGACGGCCATAGCCCTTCACCTCGGTCACGGTCATGCCGTGAACGTCGAGCGAGTTGAGCGCCTGCCGCACCTCCTCGAGCCGTGATGGTTTGATGATTGCAACCACCAGTTTCATGCTTGCCCCTTTCTGCCTTGGGTGTTCGATGCCCCAATGGACTCAAGAGCCGTGCCAAACTGCGAACGCCTCTATAAAACTCTTGTTTTTCAGCTAGTTAGACTTTGGTCGCTTGACAGTTGCTAATTGTGGCAACTCCAAGGCGCGGCATTGATGATGAAATTTTGAGCAACAATCTTGAGCGCAATGGAATATGCCCATGGATTGGGCATGTCTGCCCGCGGCAATGATGCGCTTGCCTACCCAGGCGCCAAGACGGACAATGATGCCAAGGAGATCAGCATGGCCAAGTCCGGTATTGAGCGTCACGATGTCATCATAGTGGGTGGTGGGCATGTGGGCATGACCCTTGCCTTGGCGCTCATCCGTTCGGCGCCGGGCATCCGGGTCTGCCTGGTGGACCGGCGGCCGCTTTCGGTGCCGCGCGACAACCGGGCTTCAGCCATTGCGGCGGGTGTGCGCAGGGTTTTCGAGGCCCTGGGGGTATGGGATGACATGGAAGGCCAGTCCCAGCCGATCACCGCCATGCATATCACCGATTCGGGCACCGGGGACCTGGCAAGGCCGCTGTTCCTGAGCTTTGAGGGCGAAATCGCGCCCGGGGAACCCTTTGCGCATATGGTGCCGAACCAGGTTAGCGGCGGCGCCCTGATGGCCGCGGTTGAAAACGCCATCGCGATTGTGGCGCCAGCCGAGATTACCGGATGGTCGAGCGATGGCGTGGCCGGCCAGCTGGTCTTGTCCGATGGGCGGGTCTTGTCGGCGCCGCTGATCGTGGCTGCCGACGGCGCGCAGTCTGCCCTGCGGCAACGGGCAGGAATCGACACGATCGGGCATGATTACGGGCAGACCGGGTTGGTGGCCACCATCGCCCATGAACTGCCGCATCAGGGGGTAGCCTATGAGCATTTCCGGCCCGCCGGCCCCTTTGCCAGCCTGCCGCTGCCGGGCAATCGGTCATCGCTGGTTTGGACGGAAAGCCGCGAGACGGCACCAGATTTCCTGGCCATGACCCCCGAGGCGCTGGCCGAGGAAATCGAGACAGCGATGGGCTCAAGCCTGGGGACCGTGCGTCTGGAAGACCAGTTGATGGGCTTTCCGCTGCGCCTGCAACTGGCCAGGAGCTTTGTCGGCCCGCGCCTGGCGCTGGTGGGCGATGCGGCCCATGTGGTGCATCCGATCGCCGGGCAGGGGCTCAATCTGGGCCTCAAGGATGTGGCAGCACTGGCCGAGGTGATCGTCGAGGCCATGCGGCTCGGGCTCGACCACGGCGCGCCGGATGTGCTGGAGCGGTACCAGAGCTGGCGGCGGCTGGACACTGCGTCCATGGCGCTGGTGACCGACGGGATGAACCGGCTGTTTTCCAATGACATCGCCCCGCTGCGCGCCCTGCGCGATCTCGGGCTGGGGCTGGTGGATCGGGCCGGGCCGGTGAAATCAGCCCTGATCCGGGCGGCGTCCGGCATTGGCGGTGGTGCCCCGAAACTGCTTGCCGGCATGCCGATCTGACCTGAAACACGGCTCCGGGCTTCCGGTCGGACGGGACGGTGACAAGTCCTTTGCAGCAGGGGACCGGAATGCACGCAGCGGGGTTCACCCCGAATGCCGCTGTAGCTCCTCCGGCTCGACATTGCGGGCCTCGTCCAGGCTCAGAAGCGGCACCCCCTTGCGGATGGGAAAGGCCAGCCGCGCGGCAATGGAGATCAGCTCGGTCTTGTCCGCCGAAAGCGTCAACCGGGTTTTGGTCAAGGGACACACCAGCATTTCGAGCATGTGCCGGTCGAGCACATGGCGCGGATCGACCTCTTCTTCGCTCATCAGTTGAGCGGCGCCGCGCCGTCCGAGCCGCCGCGTGCCATTTCATATTCGGTCATGGCGATCAGCGTTTCGGCGCGCTCCTCAAGGGTCAGCGCTTCGAGCAGCACCTGTTTTTCGGCAGCACCATAGGGCGAGACCATGCAGCAGAAATTGACCAGGTCCGCGGTTCCAGTGCTCTCGATCTCTTCCCAGTTGAGCTCGAAATTGGCGAACTCGGCATAATCGCGCATCATTTTGACGAAGCGGACCCGATCCACGGCGTCCTCGCCATGGTTGCGGGCGAAGTCGGCTTCATAGCCCTCGGCAGAGATCACGCATTGGCGATAGGGGGTGAGTACGGTCAGCTCGTGCACCAAACGGAAGCGGGTGACGCCCTCCAGAATGATGAAATAACGCCCATCACCGCTTTCCTCGAAATGGGTGATCCGCCCCAGGCACCCCACTTTCTGCAGCGGTGCCCTGCCCTTGGGGCTTTCCTCGCTGGTGTCCTCAGGCTGAATTAGCGCGATCAGGCGATCGCCCCGCAAGGCGGCGTCGACCATTTCAATATAACGCGGCTCAAAAACATTGAGTGGGCGATGCGAAAACGGCAGCAGCAGCGCCCCGCTCAAGGGAAACACCGGAACGGATTTGGGCAGTTCGGCCGGGCTGGTCGGTCGCTTGAGCATCTCGGTTCCTATTACGAGAAAAGCACCGCCGAAAGCATGCGGCGGCCCTTGAGGGTGGCGGGGTCCTTGGCGCCCCAGGCCTCGAAGAACTCCAGCAGCTTCTTGCGCGCTGCTTCCTCGTTCCAGCCGCGATCGCGCTTGAAGCTGGCCACGAGGGCCTCAGCGGCCTCCAGGCGCTTGCCTTCGGCGTTGAGCACCACGGCCAGATCGAGCCGGGCTTGATGATCGTCAGGATTGGCGGCGATCGCCGCTTCAAGCGTGGCTGCTTCCGACAGGCCGGCTGCTTCTTCCTTGAGACGGATGGCGTGCAGATGCGCGGTATAGACGTCGCCCTTGCGCTGGTCCTCGGGCACCATGTCCAACGTGGCCTTGGCCTGTTCAAACTCGCCGGCGCTGATATAGACACCGGCCAGGCCGATCAGGGCCTCGGCATTGTCCGGGGCGTGCTGCAAAACCATGCCGAAAATCTGCGCGGCCTGCCCCAGGTCACCAGCGGCGATGGCCGAGCGGGCGACCTCCAGGGCCTGGGCGATCTGGGCCTTAAGAGAATCGGCGCCCGCGGCCTGCCCGGCCCCGGCCGGCGCGGCGGCAATGATCTTCTCGGCGAAGCGCCGCACCTCGCCCTCGGGCATGGCGCCCATGAACCCATCCACCGGACGGCCGCCAGCGAAGGCAAAGACTGCCGGGATGGACTGCACCCCCAATTGCCCCGCGATCTGGGGATGCTCATCGATATTGATCTTGACCAATCTGATCTGGCCAGCCTTTTCCTTGACCACTTTTTCAATGGCCGGACCGAGCTGGCGGCAGGGGCCGCACCAGGGGGCCCAGAAGTCGACCAGCACCGGCGCCTCGAGCGAGGCATCGATGACATCGGCCTTGAAGCCGGCATCAGAGCCATCCCGGATGAGATCGGCGGGCACCGGATCGGCGCCGGCAGCGCCATCAAAAGACAAGGTCATGGTTTTCCACTCTTCGACTGGGCAAGAAACGCAGCGTTCGCGGCCTTTTTGCGCCCGCAAACACCCAACTGGCAACCCCCGATTCCCACAGGCTTTCCCAAGAAACACAAAACCTTCAAAAACCGGGTTGCATTCGGATCGGCGATTGGGCATATAGCGCCCGTCGCCGCACTTACAAGTGCTGGAGACAACGGAGCGCGGGTGTAGCTCAGGGGTAGAGCATAACCTTGCCAAGGTTAGGGTCGTGGGTTCGAATCCCATCGCCCGCTCCAATTTCCAAGGTGTCGCAAGCCTTGGTGCAAAGGGTCCTTCGGGACCCTTTTTGTTTTTTTTCCTTAGTATGTTGATCCTTGCCGGTCGCCTGGACTGCCTGTCCTTTCAGTGTACTGCCCCAAAGACCAAGCGCGCAGAGAAGCGTACCCAGTTTCGGACATGGTTCGGGGCCGGACGACGCTGGCGTCTCCGGGTTTGGCACGGTGAAAAGCGGCTTTCGCCCCGAGTAAATAAAGAAGAGGCGAAAGCCGCTTCCCACGAACAGGATTTCGGACGCACGCATCGAGCGACCCCCTTGCGGGTTGTTGCCCCGGATCACGGGATGGATGCGTCCGGCGATGGTCTGCCGGTGGAACCTCGCGATGGCGCTTGGTCCCGATCTCAAGCCCGTGCCGCCGGCAACCGGCCGGTGGTCAGCATACACGCCTCCGCCCGATCGACACCGTGCGGCCTGCCCCCTCACCCGGCACTTCGTCGGTACCGCGTGTTGTCGGTGAGGACGGGGAGAGTATGGGGAAAGGAAAGGGGGCGGGGATTACTTTTCTGGACGGCGATAGGAGGCGACCCCGTTACGGTCGTTCGGCCGACCATCAACAACTCTCAAAAGCGGTCATAGGTTGGACGGGAACTGCATGAGGAAATCGGTTCCTGGCCCAATGCCAGCCACCTACAGTGCTGATTTCGTTAGTGCCGTGGTGGAATGGCGGTGTAGTCAACACCAGCCTCAAATGCCTTGGTTAGCGTCGTCACCATGGCCCGCAGCTGATCCTCGACAGGCGAGCCAGCGTCAACGGCCAGTGCCACGAACTGGGGATGAATAAAGGGCGTTACACCGTCCCGAACCACGCCCGCTGCCACGGAAACATCGCTGACGCGCCACTCGCCCCGCTCGACGCCCTGAGTAATTAGCGTCTCAATCAGAAGAGTCATTCGCTCAGCATAGACGCGGATCATGTCCTGCCGCTCAACCATGATGCGCCGGTACAGGTCATGGATCTCCCGGTCGCCACTGAAGCGCGACCGCTTGCGGTGGTGAATGTCCAAAATCATGCTCAACATTCGATCAGCGGCCGGGCCGTCCCGTTCAAGCCATTTGCTGGCAAGCTCCGCTTCATCATCCATCGCTTGCCGCACGATTGCGTCCATGATGGCAGATTTCGACGGGTAGAGACGATAAAGCGCTGCGTGGCTCACCCCCAAAGCTTTCCCGATATCCACCATGCTTGTCTTGCCTTCGCCCAGCCGGCGAACCAGCGCCGTAGCGGCCTGCAGGATGGTGTCGGAAGAGATGGACTTTTGCTTATCGTTCATGACGAAGCAATAAGCGTCGCCAAGCTCCCTTGTCAACAAGTTATAATATCAGTATGTTGTAACTTGTAACGACGGCTGTTGAAGGGATGCGAGAATGACAAAGGCATTTGTGACTGGAAGCACAGGTTTTCTGGGTGGCCGACTCATTAGGATGCTGGTGCAGAGAGGTTGGCAGGTTCGAGCCCTACACCGGTCGCCGGCCGACAGCGCCAGGCTGAAGGCGCTGGGCGCGGAGCCAGTTCAAGGGGCGCTCGATAGCGTAGCCAAGCTCCAGCAAGGTATCGGCGACGCCGAAGTGGTTTTTCATGCGGCGGCGCTGTTCAAGCTGTGGGGGACACATGAAGCGTTTGAACGTGCGAATGTCGATGGTACCCGCAACGTTCTGGCGGCAGCAAAAGCGCAGGGTGTGAAGCGCTTCGTCCAGATCGGTGCCGGAGCTGTCGTCATGGGTGATGGCAAACCAATGCTCGGTGTCACTGAAGACGCGCCGCAGACATTCCCAAAATGGGCACCATACACCGCCTCCAAGGGGCGCGCACAGAAACTGGTACTCGCGGCTGATGACCCTGCGGGCATGCGCACCGCAATCATCCTCCCCCCAATGATCTGGGGCGCAGGCATGCCGATGATTCACGAGACAATCAAGAATGTGCAGGCGGGACGGTTCAGATGGCCAGGTGGCGGCAAGAGTTTGATGTCCACGGCACACGTCGAGAACATCTGCCATGCCGCTGTGCTGGCAGCTGAGCGTGCAACCGGTGGACGCACCTATTTCGTGACTGATGGACAGGATCGCTCGATGCGGGAGATGATGGGCACCTTGCTGGCAACCCAGGGTGTCGACGCGGGAGACAAGTCTGCGCCGCTTGGTGTCGCCTGGCTGATGGCAACGGTCATGGAAACGGTATGGCGGACATTCCGCCTCGAGGGTGAACCGCCTCTGACCCGCCAGATGCTGCGTCTTGTCGGCTATGATTTTACCATGTCCGACCGCCGCGCCCGTGAAGAGTTGGGGTACGCCCCAATAGTCACATGGGAGGAAGGTGTCGAGCAGATGCGAACGCGTTGACGGACTTCCATGCACGCTCGCGGCTATATCGACGATAGGTCCGCTTTTTTGCACTTGTCCTGCAAAGAGCGGGCCGTCCCCTCCCCCTCCCCCAAGCCACCGGTCACCCACCCGCTCCTTCCGGCCATCAGCGCATGGAACGAGCGTCCGATTTACACGCAAAACCCATAATTGCTGGAAGTTCTTGCTAACATGGCGTCTGATTCAGCGCCAAATGGGAACAGCAATCTACAGTTGAGTTTGCCTGCCATCTCGACGCCGGATAATCGTGGGTCGAGAGGTGAGCAATGAAAATTGTTGAGACAGAGGACCTATGGGCCTTGAGCCAGAGCCGGCGCCTGACAATTCCGCAGGTCAAAGCCGCAGCCGCCGAATTATGTCCGCAAATTGATGCCGATATCAAACGCTCGGGACTAGCTCCGGGTGATCCCTGGATATTTATCTCACATAATCTCCCCAAGGACGGCAAGACGCCGTTTGACTGGCGCTGCTGCAGGCCGATTTCCAGGCCTGCGTCCTATGATGGTCCGTTTGAGCTCATGCATCTCGAGCCAATCATGGTGGCGGCTCACATGCATCAAGGTCCAATCCGCACACTTTTTACCCAGGGATATGCGCCACTGATCAAGGCGATTGAACTGTCCCGTCATGCGTTTTCTGGCGAAAGCCGGGAACTCTATCATTGCTACGACGGGCCAAAGGCGGGTTACCAGAAGATAGAGATCCAGTTTGGGCAGGCCTACTAGCCCAAGCCTGGAGGCGGATTCGTCTCGGGTTTCCGTAATGAAGGCCGCCGATCCCCAACCCACCCCGCCGGACAAAAAAACACCCTCGGCGCAAGGCCGAGGGTGACGATGTGTGATCGCGTTGCGGTCGTGCCCGACGCTAGCGTATCGCCATGCCCTGGGCATCGAACAGATGGGCCTTGGCCGGGTCGACATAGGCGGAAACCTTGGTTCCGAGGTCAACGCTGCGCTGGCCTTCAAGCACGATGGTGAGGCCCTGCCCGTCCTTGGTCGTGGCATAAACCACGGTCTGGCCACCGAGATTTTCAACCAGGTCCACCGTCACTTCGGCAAATTTGACCCCAGAGCCTTCGGCAATGGTGATGTGCTCGGGACGGATGCCAAGCGTGGTGGCACCGGCAATTTCGCGGCCAAGATCGAGCCCAACCCCGCCGGTCTTGAGCGTAGCGCCTTCGACGGTGGCGGTGAGGAAGTTCATCTTGGGTGAGCCGATAAAGCCGGCCACGAACAGATTGCGCGGGTTGTTGTAGAGCTCGAGCGGCGCCCCGGCCTGTTCGATGACCCCGGCGCGCAGGACGACGATCTTGTCGGCCATGGTCATGGCTTCGACCTGGTCGTGGGTCACATAGATCATGGTGTTCCCCAGATCATTGTGCAGCTTGGCAATCTCGACGCGCATGGCGACGCGCAGCTCGGCATCGAGATTGGACAACGGCTCGTCGAAGAGGAAAATCTTGGGTTCGCGCACAATGGCGCGGCCGATGGCCACGCGCTGGCGCTGCCCGCCGGACAATTGCTTGGGCTTGCGTTTGAGGAGCGGCTCGATCTTGAGGATCTCGGCGGCCCTCTGCACGCGGGACTCGATCTCGGCCTTCGGCATCTTCGCCGTTTCGAGGCCGAAGGCGAGGTTCTGGTAGACGCTCATATGCGGGTAGAGCGCATAGGACTGGAACACCATGGCAATGCCGCGCTTGGCCGCCGGCACCTCATTCATGCGCTGCCCGTCGATCAGCAGATCGCCGCCGGTGATCGGCTCAAGGCCGGCGATCATGCGCAGAAGGGTGGACTTGCCGCAGCCGGAGGGACCGACAAAGACGGTGAAATCGCCTGGCTCGATGGTCAGATCAACCCCGTGGATGACCTGCACATCGCCATAGGCTTTTTTGATCTGTCGCAGCTGGATCGAGGTTGCCATGGTCATGTCTCCCTGGTGTTAGCGGAACTCGGCCGGCACCCAGCTCTGGTAGAGCGGATGATCGGGGCCGAGCGGCAGCACGACTTCGGAATGGGTGGACGAAGAATGGTAGAAGGCGGTCACCAGCTCCAGCGCGCGGCGGCTGTCGGCGCTGGTGACCGGCAGTTCGCCCTTGCCGAAAATGGCATCGTGGAACCGCGCCATCTGGGTCTGGAAGCGCGACGGCACGTGCTGCCAATTGGCCAAGAGCTCGTCGATCCGGGCCCTGACCTGATCGTTGCGCGGCAGGATCTTCCAGGGTTCCTTGCCCGGATTATAGGGAGCGTGGTCGCTTTCGAAGGTGACGTGTTCGAACTGCAGGCGGATGCGGGTGATCTCGTCGACCGAGCCCAGGGTAGCGGTGAAGCTGGCCAGCGCCCCGGACTTCATCTCCAGCGAGGCGGAAATGGTGTCTTCCACCTCGATCGGGTTGACGCGGGTGGCGACGCGACCGAAGACGCGGGCGATATCGCCCATCAAATAAGTGAAGATATCGTGCGGGTGGATGGCGTGGCCCATGAGCACGCCGCCCAGCTCGGTCTTCCACTTGCCGCGCCAGGGCACGGCATAATAGGGGGCTTCGCGGCGCCACATGGTTTCTACCGTGCCGCAATAGGGCTTGCCGGCAATGCCGGCATCAATGATGGCCTTGGCCTGCTCGATGCCATTGCCGAAGCGGTATTGGAACACCGGCATCAGCTTGCCCTTGGCAGTCTTTTCGATCTCGAGAATGGTGTCGACATCCTTGAGCGAACCGACCAGCGGCTTTTCGCACACCACATGCTTGCCGGCCTTGAGGCTCTGGGTGACCATGAGCAGATGGGCGCCCGGCGGGGTGCAGACATCGATGACGTCGATATCCTCCATGGCCAGCAGATCGTCGAAATTGACGATGCGGCGCTCGATGCCGAATTCCTCCCCGACCTGGTCGAGGCGCTCCTCATTGAGATCGCACAGGGCCACCACCTTGAACTTGTCGGCATTGGGCAGATAGCCCTCGACAATGTGCGAGCGGCCAATGCCACAGCCAACGACGGCGACGTTCAATACACGGCTCATTGGGCCCACTCCGTTCCGGTCTCGGCCATCTGCTGGGCCGTCAGCGCCATCTTCATGGCATTGTAGCAGCGGATCTGCGGCATGGCCGTCTCGGTGCGGTTGCGGACATCGTCAAGAAACTGGCGGCCGAAGGGCAGATCGACATTGGAGCAGTCGATATGCTGGACACCCTTCTTGTCGACCAGGAAGAGATGGTTTTCCCCCGGACGACCGGCAATATCGACATATTTCCTGAGCTCGATATAGCCCTCGGTGCCCAGAATGGTCAGGCGCCCATCGCCCCAGGTGGGCAGGCCCTCGGGGGTGAACCAGTCGACGCGGATATAGCCCGAGGTGGTGGCGGTGCGCACATGGGCATCACCGAGGTCCTGCAGCCCAGGCTTTTCGGGGTGACCGCGATTGGCGACACTGGCCGAAACCACTTCACCATCCATGGCGCCCGAGAAGAACAGGAACTGCTCGAACTGGTGGCTGGCGATGTCGCAGAGGATGCCGCCATAGCGCTTGCGGGTGAAGAACCAGTCGGGGCGGTTGTTGAGGCGCAGCGAATGCGGGCCAAGGCCAACGGTGTTGATCACCTGCCCGATCGCCCCCTTGGCGATGAGATTGCCGGCCTCGACCGCGGCGGGGACTTCAAAGTGTTCGGAATAGAGCACCGAGAAAATGCGGCCGGTTTCCTTTTGCACCCGCTGGATTTCCTCGAGCTGGGCGAACGTGGTCATGCCCGGCTTGTCGGTCAGCACGTCCTTGCCATGGCGCATTGCGGCCAGGCAGATGTCGGCGCGGTCGCCAGGGATGGCGGCGGTGACAACGACCTGGATTGACGCATCCTCAAGGATGGCCGCCGGGTCGGCCACGCGTTTGGCCTCGGGATATTTTTCCCCGAAGGTCTTGGCGAGATCGTCCTCGATCGCGTGGAAGGCGACAAACTCGGCGCCGGCGCGCTTCAAACAATCCACCTGCCCGTAGATATGGGCATGGTTGATGCCGATGGCGGCAAATTTGATGGTCATCAGTCAGAAGTCCTGGTCGTTATGGGTGCCGGACACCGTCTCGAACGGCGTCGCGGCGATGGTGATCAGCGTTTCATGCCGGTGGTGGCAATGCCCTCGATGAGCAGACGCTGGAAGAGGAGGAAGAAGACGAAGATCGGCACCAGGCTGAGCACGCTCATGGCGAACATGCCGCCATAATCGGACATGCCGGTATTGTCGGTGAAGGTCCGGAGACCCAGCATGACAGTATATTGACGCAGATCGCTCAGGTAGATCAGCGGGCCGAAGAAGTCGTCCCAGGTCCAGATGAAGGTGAAGATTGCCGCCGTCGCCAGCACGGGCGTGGAGAGCGGCAACATGATCTTCCAGTAGATCCGCCAGGGGCCGGCCCCATCCATGCGCGCGGCCTCATCCAGTTCGCGTGGAATGCCACGGAAGAACTGCACCATCAGGAAAATGAAGAAGGCATCGGCGGCCAGGAATTTGGGCACGACCAGAGGCAGGATGGTGTTGACCCAATACAGGTTCAGGAACAGCACATATTGCGGAATGAGCGTGACCTGATAGGGCAGCATCAGCGTCATCAGCATCATGGCGAACCAGAAGCGCCGGCCGGCAAATTCGAGCCGGGCAAAGGCGTAGGCCGCCAGCGAGCAGGCGATCAGATTGCCGATCACCGACAGGGCCGAGATGACGAAGGAATTGATGAAGAGCTGGCCGAAGCCGATCCTGAGGCCATTCCAGCCCCTGAAATAGGAATCAAAGCTCCAATTGACCGAGGGCATGATCGACACGCCGGAAGTGAAGATCTCGTTTTCCGGACGGAAGGACGCCGCCAGCAACCAGAGTAGCGGATAAAGCATGATGATCGAGACGCCGATCAGCACGATATGGGCCAGGATCGAGAACAGGCGGCGGCGACCCGGAGAGGCGGCCGTGACAACGGTGAGGCGTTCTGCATCAGTCGTCATAATGCACCCAATATTTCGACGTCAGGAACGAGAAGGCAGTGAAGAGGGCCACAATGGCCAGAAGCACCCAGGCCAGGGCCGAGGCATAGCCCATGCGGAAGAAGCCGAAGGCCTCGTTGTAGAGATTGAGCGTATAGAACAGGGTCGAATTGATCGGCCCACCGGTGCCCGCCGAGATGATGAAGGACGGGGTGAAGCTCTTGAAGGCCTCGATGGTCTGGATGATGGCGTTGAAGAACACCACCGGGGTGAGCATGGGCAGGGTAATCTTCCAGAACTGACGCCATTTACCAGCGCCGTCCAGGCTGGCCGCCTCATACATGTCCTGCGGGATCTGCCTGAGACCGGCGAGGAAAATGATCATGGGCGAGCCGAACTGCCAGATGGCGAGGATAATCAGCGTCCACAGCGAATAATTGGGATTGGATATCCAGCTGGGGCCCTGGATGCCGAAATTGGCCAGGAACTGGTTGACCAGGCCATTGCCGGCGAAAATCTGGCGCCAGAGAATGGCGATCGCGACCGAGGCACCAAGCAGGCTGGGCAGGTAGAACAGGGCGCGGTAGAGCGGCAGGCCCTTCATGCCGCGATTGAGCAGCAGCGCCACACCGAGAGCAAAAGCCAGCTTGAGCGGCACCGAGAAGATCACGAAGACGAAGGTGACCCGCATGGAGGCGGCAAATTTCGGATCATTGGTGAACATGCGGACATAATTGTCCGTGCCCACCCAATCGGGCGCGGTGAGCAGATCGAAATCGGTGAAGCTGAGATAGAGCGAAGTCAGGATCGGCCCGATGGTCAGGCCCAGAAAGCCGATCAGCCAGGGTAGAAGGAAGAGGTAGCCCGGGGCGTGGTTTTGCCACACCCCGGACCAGAAGCTTGGACTGGCCACGCGGCCGGTACCATTGGATGAAATATCGACTTGCGTGGCCATGGTTTCGTCCCGATCAGGCAGCGCGCTCGAGGATGGCGGCAGCTTCGGTCACGAAGTACTGGCCGGCATCTTCCGGCGAGCGGGCACCGAAGGCCACTTCCTGGCTGAGCACGCGGAGCAGCGAGGCGTCGATTTCGCCCGCAGCAGCCGGCGGCGGCGGCGGCAGAGGGCCAAGCAGGTCACCCAGATTGGCCACGAAGTTGAGCGCGATCTGATCCTGGTCATTCAGGTCAGGCGCAATGGCCTCGCGGACCGAGGAGACGCAGGGAATGCCGCGTTCGACGCCGAGCACCTTGGCCGCTTCGAGATCGTTGACGAAGAAGCTGAGATATTCGGCGGCCAGTTCCTTGTTGCCCGACGAACCGCCGACCGAGAAGAACATGGAGGGCTTGCGGTAGTGCCCGCCACCCACGCCCGGCGCGATGCGCGGATAGTTGGTGATGGTGAGCGGATCGGTCATCAGGGTCTGGAAGGCGACCAGCTGGTTGGAGTTGGACGGCATCATGGCCGACTTGCCCAACACAACCATGGTGGTTTCCAGCGGCCCGTTGGTATCGAGAGCCTGGTCTTCCGCGCTTACGCAGATGCCGTCATCGCGGAAGCCCTTCCAGAGCGTAAACCACTCAATGGCTTCGTCGGCGCCAAAGCCCAGCTTGCCATCGGCGGTGTAGAGGGCCAGGCCCTTCTGGCGCAGCCAGTTGTCGAGCATGGGTTCGGAACCCGAGCCGTCGGCGATGACCTTGAGGCCGCCGCGGATATTGGCCGCATTGAAGGCCTCGCCCATGGCGCGGATATCGTCATAGGTGGTGTCGCGGTTGGGCGGCTCGATACCGGCTTCCTCGAAGGCCGCCAGATTGACCAGCTGTGCCACCGAATTGGCGCCCAGCGAGATGCCGTAGAGCGCGCCATCGACCTTGCCGCCTTCAAGCTGGTCCTGGTCGAAACCATCAAGCTTGAGGGCGCCGCCGACATAGTCATCGAGCGGGGCGATGGCGTTGCGCTTGGCGTATTCAACGATATAGCGGTAGTCCATCTGGACGATATCGGGAGCATTGCCGCCAGCGGTTTCGGTCGCCAGCTTGGGCCAGTAATCGCCCCAACCCAGGAAGCTCGAATCCACCGAAGTGCCCTTGGCGGCAGCGAACAGGTCATTGACCGCATAGGTACGGTCGGCGCGCGCCTGACCACCCCAGAAAAACTGGCGCAGGCCGGCGGCCTGGGCGAATGCGGGGCTGAAGCCGGCGGCGCCGGCGGCCAGCAGCGCCGAAGAACCCATCAGGAACTGGCGGCGTCCAAGTCGAATTGTCATGTTTTTCCTCCCATGAACCATTGCTGTTCCGCCTCGCGGAACCGGAGCGTGACCGCGGCCTCCCCGCCGCTAAATCACCAACTGGTTACTACGTTAGGACCTGTGATGGTGTTGTCAATCATCAAAAGTTCCCGCTGTCGTGGAGTTGAAGGCTCGCGCCTCTCTCCAAAATAACCAGCTAGTTACGCCTCTACCATACAAGAAGCACTGACAGCAACTCACTTGTATGGAAGCTCGTTTGCCGGACCTTCCCCCATGATCGAACCCGAACCAGGGCAAGCTGAAGGGGGTGGAAGGCAAGCGAGGTGGCGATCCGCCTTACGGCAGTCATCTCCACTGGCTGCCGACCTTGACGCAAAAAAGCCAATTGGAGAACTACGAAATATCGGCGACACTATCGAAAATATCTATACCCCGTGACGATGAGGAGGGCGGGTTTTGGACAAGCTTTTGACCCAGTTTCTTGCTGTCGCCGATGCCGGCTCGCTTAGCGGAGCGGCAACGGCGCTGCTGATCACCCAGCCGACGCTGAGCTTTAACATGAACAAGCTCGAGCAAACCGTGGGAGCACCGCTGTTCGAGCGTTCCTCGCGCGGCATGCAACTGACCCGCTATGGAGAGACGCTGTACGAAAACGCCCGGCTGATGCGCCGGCTCTATGACAATACGTTGACCGCCATTGCCGATCAGAAACGCGGCGCAGAGCGGGGCATGTCGATCGGCTCAGGCTATTCCTGGTGGTCCATGTTCCTGCGCGAAATGGTCATCGCCTATCAGCGCGAGCACCCAAAGGCCCCGGTACAGGTGAGCCTGGGCAATCAATTGCGCTTGATGGACCAGATGCTGTCTGGCGATATCTCGATGTTCCTGGCCCATGAGATCGATGGCCTCAGCGGCGCCATCGGCACCGACTTCATCCCGCTGACCCGGGTCTACAACGCCTTTTTCGTGCGCGCGGGGCACCCCCTGCTGGAGCGCGCGCAGAGCCTGGCCGAGATCGACACCTATCCCATCGTCATCAGTTCGCTGGCTGAAAGCCGCCATGAACGGTTCTTTGATCCGGCCCGCCGGCGCACCCGGGTAGAAACCGTATTCGACCGCACCAGCGTGGCCTTTCGCACCAATTCGCTGGCCGCCTGCGTGGACTATGCGCTGGCGACCGACGCGGTGCTGGTGCACACGCATGTGATGGGCGAGGAGTTCGGGCGGCGCGGCCTGTTCGAGGTGCAACAGCGCGACGAACCCAAGCGCTCCGTGACCGGCATTTATGTGCTGCGGGAAAGGCGGGGCGAAGAGCGCATTGAAGAGCTCATCACCCGTATCGCCACCGCCTGCCACACGGTCCTGCCGCCATGGAAACCGGCGACATAGGTGCGGCGACAAGAAGGATCACAAGCGCCTAGATGGTGACGCCGGCACCCGGCGAGGCATCGTCGCGATCGAACTGCCCGTGACGGCGGAATCGCCACATATAGGTGGGCAGGATCTTGTCCATGCTGGTGGGAGTAATGCCGAAGGCCGCCAGGGTGCGCTTGTCCTTCCTGGCCGCTTCGGAGACAACATTGTCGACGCCAAGCAGTTCGACCTGATCAGGCGTAATCAGGGGCTTGAAGGGCAGGATGCCCATAAGGGCGGCCAGGATTTTCATCAGGCCCGAAGGCACCGAGACCAGCATGCGATCACGACCGGCTTCACGCAGGATGCGCTGCATCAGTGCCTTGTGGCTCTCCACGTCCGGCCCGCCCAGCTCATAGATGCGGCCGGGCTTGACGGCGCCTTCGGCGGCCTTGGCCATGGCTTCGGCCACGTCGCCGACATAGACCGGCTGGAACTGCGTCTTGCCCGAGATCAGCGGCATGACCGGCATGAGGCGCGCCAGTGTGCCCATCAGGTTGAAGAAACCGTCGCCCTGGCCGAACATGATCGAGGGCCGGACAATAACGGCATCGGGATAGGCCTCGAGCACAGCCTTCTCGCCCGCGAGCTTGGAGGCGGCATAGGCGCTGACACTGGCCGCCACATCGACACCCAGAGCCGACATATGCACCAGGGCCCGAGCACCGGCCGCCTTGGCGGCGCGGGCGACGCTGGCAGCACCATCGACATGAACGGCCTGGAAGCTCTGCTTGCCGGCCTGATGGCCGATCCCCACCAGGTTGATAACGATGTCGGCCCCGGCGACGGCGCGCTGCACCGAAGGCTCGTTGCGCAGATTGGCCTGGACCGGGACGACCTGGCCGACGCTGCCGAACATGCGCACTTCACCGGCAAGGTCCGGGCGGCGGACCGCGACGCGAATGCGATAGCCCTGGCGGGCGAGCAATTGCACCAGATGGTTGCCGACAAATCCCGACCCGCCAAAAATGGTGACGAGCTTGGGGGCGTTGCGATCCATGGTGGGGCTCCGTCAGATCAGGGCTGGACACTTTGGCTCCGCTTCTAGCGCAGCTCGTCTTGTCCTGTCGAGCCTTGGCGGCCGCTTCTTGTGCGGGAAAGAACTTGACTCTTCCGGTCCTTTGTTCTGTTTTTGTTCCATCAAAAGGGAGACACACAATGCCCCAGGCGCAAGACTATCACGGCCAATGCCATTGCGGCGCCGTGCGCTTCACCGCCCATACCGATCTTTCCGGCCTGGCCGAGTGCAATTGCTCGCGCTGCCGGCGGCTGGGCTGGGTGATGCAATCGCTGCCGGCCAGCCAGTTCACCCTGCATATGGGGGAGGACAATCTGGTACTCTACCACTTCAACAGCGAGCGGATCGACCATTTGTTCTGCAAGACCTGCGGGATCGAGTCCTTCGCACGCGGCAGCGACGGCCAGGGCAATGAAATGGTCATGGTCAATGTCAATTGCTTCGATCAGCCGCCGCCGGTGGACCGGACGACGATCAAACACTGGGACGGTGCAAACTTCTGACAATCTCGGTGAAAGCGCATTGACAATGCCCCGCCGCCACCATAGACACACCGCCGTCGCCCAGATGGCGGAATTGGTAGACGCGCACGGTTCAGGTCCGTGTGCCGCAAGGCGTGAAGGTTCGAGTCCTTTTCTGGGCACCAATTTCTCAAAACCCCGACTGCAGCAATGCGGTCGGGGTTTTGCTATTGGGGCGGCATGCGCCGGGTACGTCGCGCGGCCAGAAAGCCCGCCACAATGCCGGCCACCACGGCAATCAGGAACGGCCAGTGCCGCACCGACTGGAACACCGTGCCGTTGAGCCGCTCATGCGGGCGCAGGTCGAGCACGGCCATTTCCCCCGGCGCCAGTTCGGCCGTGACCCGGCCCAGTGGATCGGTGGCGAAGGTGAGGCCGGTATTGGCAGCGCGCACCAGGCTCATGCCTTCCTCGACGGCGCGGAGGCGGGCATGATGGGCGTGCTGGGCCGGGCCGATCGATCCGTCGAACCAGGCGTCGTTGGTCAGATTGAGCAGGAATTGCGCCGCGGCCACTTCGCCCAGATCGCCAGAGAAGATGACTTCGTAGCACACCAGCACCAGGGGCGCCGGTGCGTTGGGGAGGCTCATCAGGCGCCGGCGAACGTCCCCTCCTGACCAGCCATCCGCTCCCGGGACAAATTGCTTGATGCCCAGGCGGCCAAAGACATCGGCAAAAGGCAGATATTCGCCGAACGGCACCAGATGGGACTTGTCATAGCTGGCCACCACTTCGCCATTGGTGTCGATGGCCACCACCGAATTATAGGGTGGGGCATCGCTGGTGCCGGCGCCCGGCTCGAAGGGTCGGCGCGGCACACCGGCAAGGAGGGTCGTCTGCTCGGGCAGAAGGCGGGCAATGCGCGCCAGGGCTTCGGGATAGGTCTCAAGGAAGAAGGGCAGGCTTGATTCGGGCCAGACCAGATGGGTGATGTCGCTCAGCCCCTGGTCATTGGGGTTCATGCGCATGTCCGAGAGCATCAGCAGCCGGTCGATGAGGGCGACCGGATCGACATTGCCGAAATCGGCATGTTCATAGACCAGCGGCTGCACCAGGCGCAGGGCCATGTCCTGCCGCTCGGTCGAGACCGTGCCGCCAAGGCGATTCCAGCCATAGGCGAGCTGGCCGGCGATCACCAGCAGGGCGAGAAAGAGGGGTGCCAGGCGCTGCGACCAGCCGCGATTGTCGGCCGGCCATACCAGGGCCGGGGTCATGGCCAGGAGCGGGGCCAGGAAGGTGAGGCCGTAGACCCCGATGACCGAGGCAAGCTGCATCAACTCATCGGTGCCGGTGAGGCTGTAGCCAAGTAGGTCGAAGGGGAAGCCGGTGAACAGGTGCCCACGGGCGAATTCCGCCGCCGCCAGCCAAGCGGACAGGGTCAAGATGCGGACCCAGCCATGGCTCCAGCTCAGATGTGCCAGGGCGCTGGCAAGCCCCCAGAACAGCGCGATGAGGGCGGACAGCGCGAAAATGGCCAATGGCATGGCCGCCAGCACCCAGCCGCCATCCACGAAAAAGGCCGCACCCAGCCAATGGAAGACCACAAGGAAATAGCCGAGTCCAAAGGCGAAACCGATGGAAAAGGCCGGACCGAACAGTCGCCGCCAACCACCGAGCCGTTCGGCGCCATCCAGCGCCCACACCCAAATGGGCATGGCCAGGAATAGCGCTGGCAGGATGAAAAATGGTGGTGCCGAGAGGCCGGCCAATGCTCCGGCAACCAGCAGCAGCAGGAAGCGCCGCCAACCATGACTCAACATGGCCGTTTCAGCGAGCCAGGTCATGGCGAAGAGAGGATCGAATCACTGGACATGCGGGCAAGGTGGTCGCCTCGGGTTTGGGCGTCAAGGCGGCGTTGCCGGCTTTGGTTTTGGCGGTGGACTTGGGTGAATGTGAAGGCTAGGAGTGCAGCGTGGTGCCGATAACCCCCTCGTCGAGCGCTGCGCCACCTTCACTCCATGAGGACCAGGTGGATTGGCCGATTCGGGTGAGGGGGAGGCCAGCCCCATGACCCATCCTGTCACCCTTGCCATCGACACTGCCGCGCCGCGCCTGCAGCTGGCGCTGCTGCGGGCCGATGGCAGCGCGGATATCGAGGTGGTGGAAATCGCCAAGGGCCATGCCGAACTGCTCTTTGGCCACCTAGAATCCCTGTTGGCGCGCAATGGCCTGAGCTATGCCGACCTCGACCGGGTCGCCGTTACCACCGGACCCGGATCGTTCACTGGCCTCCGGATCGGGCTTTCCGCCGCACGTGGACTGGGCGTGGCGCTCAAAGTGCCGGTGCTGGGCCTGCCCAGCCTGCTTGCCATTTCGCTGGGCGCCAAGTCGGGACCGGTTGCCGTGCTGCTCGATGCCCGGCGCGGTGAGGCCTATTACGAATATTTTGCCGAGCCCGGCGTCGCCGGCGATGGGCCGCGCCTTTTGCCCATGGATGCCGCCATGGCCGCAGTGCCCGCTGGCGCAAACCTCATTCAATCCCCATTTGTCGATATTGCCGCCATGGCCCGCTTCGCCGCTTTGGTCGACCCGGCGGATTATCCTCCGCACGCCAGCTATGTGCGCGATGCCGACGCCAAGCCGCAGGATGCGGCCCGCATTCCGAGGCGGGCCTGATGCTCAAGTTCTGGATGGCACCTGGGGGACTGCATGTCGAGCCGGCCGAGACCGGTGATGCCAAGGAGATGGCGCGCATCCACGGCCAGAGCTTTTACCGCGGCTGGCCCAGCAGCGATTTCATCAGCTTTGTCGAAGACAAGGCGAGCCCCGCCTATGTCGCCTGCGATGCGCGCCGCCGCATTGCCGGCTTTGCCCTGATCCGCATGGTCGCCGACGAGGCCGAACTTCTGACCATTGCCGTGGACCCCAAATGGCGCGGCAAGGGTGTCGGCCGCGCGCTGATGGATGCGGTCTTTGCCGACCTGATGCTGTCGCCGGTCAGGCGCATGTTCCTCGAGGTTGACGAGCAGAACACAGCCGCAGTCCGGCTTTACGAGACGCTCGGCTTTTCCACAATCTCGTCGCGCAAGGGCTATTATGCCCGGCCCGATGGCAGCGCTGCCACTGCGCTTGTCATGGCACGCGATCTTGGGTAACCCGTCAGCATGTGCATAGGGCAGGGAGCGATGGCGTGAACAGAAACCCCGCGGACCCCACCCTGGAAGAGGCCTGTGTCGCGCGCGGCATGCGCATGACCGACCAGCGGCGGACCATTGCCCGCGTGATCGAGGACGCCTCCGATCACCCCGACGTGGAAGAGCTCTATCGCCGCGCCTCGGCCCTCGACCCCCGCATCTCGCTTTCGACCGTGTACCGGACGGTGAACCTGTTCGAAGAAGCCGGGCTGGTGACCAAGCATGACTTCAAGGATGGTCGGGCCCGGTTCGAGCTGATCCCGGACGAGCACCATGACCACCTGATCGACATCCGCACCGGGACGGTCATCGAGTTTCGCAACGAAGAGATCGAGGCCATCCAGGAAGTGATCGCCAAGCGGCTGGGATACCGGCTTGTCGATCACCGGCTCGAACTCTATGCCGTGCCGCTTTCCGACAAGTCGACCAAGGACGAGCCGACCAAATGATCTTCAGGATTGTTTTTTTCCTGTTTGTCTTCGTGCCTTTCATGCTGGTGGTCATTCCGCTTCAGGCGCTGATACTGCTGCTCAAGCTGCCCTTCTGGAATGTGTTGCCGCGCCTGTTTCACCGCCTGGGCTGCGTTTTCCTGGGCCTGCGCGTCCGGGTCATCGGCGAGCCTTCGCATGGCCGGGCAACGCTGCTGGTCTCGAACCACATTTCCTGGACCGACATTGTCGCCATCGGGTCGGTCGCCGATGTGACTTTCGTGGCCAAGAGCGAAGTGGGCAAATGGCCCTTTGTGGGCATGATGGCCAACCTGCAGCGCACCATCTATGTGGACCGGACACGCCGATCCGACGCCGGCCGAACCGCCCAGGCCATGGGCCAGCATATGGCCGGCGGCAATGCCGTACTGCTGTTTGCCGAGGGGCAATCGGATATCGGCACCCATGTGCTGCCGTTCCGCTCAGCCCTGATCGGGGCAGCCCAGCATGCCATGGTCGAGGCCGGCGCCAAGGATGTGATGATCCAGCCCCTGACCATTGCCTACACCAAATTGCAGGGGTTGCCGGTCAGCCGCAATGAGCGATCGCTGATTGCCTGGATCAAGTCGAAATCGGTCAAGCAGAACATCGCCGAGATCCTGTCCGGACCGGTCAAGGATGTGACCGTGGCCTTCGGAACACCGCTGCCGCTCAACCAGGGCGATAATCGCAAGGCGGTCAGCAAGGCCGCCGAAAACCAGGTCCGGGCCATGCTGGTGGCGCTCAACCGGGGTGGCAAATTGCCGGCGTGATCGCCAACCGGTACAAGTTTACCGGTTAAGCCTAACAAGCATCAGCGCTTTTCCCGTTAAGGATCTATTAGCTATGACGGTCTCCGTAATTTTGCGGAGGCGGACATGGTCTGGGAATTGTTGGCAGTGTGGGCCATCGTGGCAGCGGCTATTGTCTGGTTTGTGCGCGACGAGCGGCGGGCCCAACTGGAAAAGCTCAAGGAACGCGCCAGACGCTATGCCACGGGCCCGGCCTGGCGCCACCATGTCGAGCCAGCCCATGCCGCGCCCATGCCAACGCCGCAGCCGGTGACCGAACGCAAGGCGCAGGAATTGACCGCCATTCAGCGGAAATTTCTCGAAGAGGTGCGGCGCCAGGGGCTGTGACCGCAATCAGCCGGCCAGGTTTCCCATATGCTGCTTAAGGCGGCCGACAATATCAGCGGCCTTGACCATCAGGCCGAGCTCGATGTCCTCTTCGCTCATGCCCTGCTGAACATCCATCCACACAGGCACCATGATCTCGTGCCTGACTTCCTGTCCGCCAATGGTTTCGGTCAGAACCGCACGCACCTTTCCGGTCATGCGCTCGGCAAGTTTGGGGTGGGGCTGGCGCTCGGCCAGGGCAATATCGATCAATTCAAGACTCATAACTGGCTCCGCAGAGCCCCCGCCGGCCAAGCTGACCGGAGATGGTTCATCGAGCCCTAACGCGGCGAACCCCATTGGGGTTCTCCACAGGGACGGCAATATTTGTGAATGACCGCGGACCAGAACGGTTCGCGGCAGCGCAATTAGACGCGCACGGCGTGTTCGACCATGCCGGCACTTCCAAAGATGCGCAGATAGCGCGCAATCTCTGATTTGTCACCCGTGGCCTTGGCTGGATTATCGGACAGCTTGACTGCCGGGCGACCATTGGCCTCAGAGACCTTGGCGACGATGGAAATGGGCTTGAGGCCCGGATTGGGTTCGGGCGCACAGCCTTCGAAATCATTGGTGAGGTTGGTCCCCCAGCCAAAGCTCATGCGCACCCTGCCATCAAAATGCAGATAGGCTTCCTCGATCATGTCGACATCGAGCCCGTCGGAAAAGATCAGCAGCTTTTCCTTCGGGTCGCGGCCCCGCGATGTCCAGAAGTCGATGATCTTCTCCCCGCCCTCGATCGCCGGGGCCGAATCGGGGCGGAAGCCGGTCCAGTCGGCAACCCAGTCCGGCGCATCGCGCAAAAAGGCGTCGGTGCCGAACGCGTCGGGCAAGACGATCAGCAGATTGCCGCCATAATAGCTCTTCCAATCCTGCAGCACCCGATAGGGTGCCTCGCGCAGTTCCTCGTCGGAGCGGGCCAAGGCTGCCAGCACCATGGGCAGCTCATGGGCATTGGTGCCCAGGGCCTCCAGATCATTGTCCATGGCCAGCTTGACATTGGAGGTGCCGGTCATGTTGGCGCCGATGCCCTCCTTGAGGGCCTCCACGCACCAGCGCTGCCAGAGGAAGGAGTGGCGCCGCCGCGTGCCGAAATCGGAAATCTTCAAATCCGGCAGCTTGGCCAGCCGCTCGACCTTCTCCCACATCTTGGCCTTGGCGCGGGCATAGAGCACATCAAGCGTGAAGGGCCCATAGCTTTTCATGGCGGCGCGGGAGCGCAACTCGTTGATGATGGCGAGGGCCGGGATTTCCCACATGGTGGTTTCGACCCAAAGACCGGGAAACTCGAGCACGAACTGCCCATCGCGCTTTTCCAGCCGATATTCGGGCAGCTGGAAATTTTCCAGCCAACGCAGGAAGCCGGGCTGGAAGATGTGCCGGGAACCGTAGAAGGTGTTACCGGCCAACCAGATCATTTCCTTTTTGGAAAAGCGCAGGGTGCGGCAGTGGTCGAGCTGGGCGCGCAGCTCGTCGATATCGATCTCCTCGGCCAATCGCACCGAAGTGGTGCGGTTGATGAGGCTGAACGTGGCCTCGACCTTGGGATAGAGCCCCCAGATCATCTGCAGCATCAGGAGCTTGTAGAAATCGGTATCGAGCAGGCTCCGGATGATCGGGTCGAGCTTGAACGTGTGGTTGTAAACCCGCCGGGCAATATCGGTATAGGTGGCCATGAATGTCCCCAATGCGCGGCAGGACTTGTAGCTTCGCGCTGTGACGAAGGCAAATTCGCTCCGATGGAGCGAATTTGCCTACCGCCCGGCTTGAAGTTGGAACCGCTCGAACCGCCCCAGCTCCACGTCAATCGCCGCTTTCGCCTCGGCCCCCACATCCGCCAGCCAGGTCCATTTCTGGACGAGGAGCTTGCCCGCCTGCCGGTCGGTCTTCATATCAACGGCGGCGACGACCCGGTCATCAACCAGCACCGGCAGGGCGAAATAGCCGTATTGGCGCTTGGCGGCGGGGACATAGGCTTCAAAAATGTGGTCATAGCCGAAGATGAGCTTCAACCGCTTGCGCTGGATGATCAGCGGATCGAAGGGCGAGAGGATATGCACGCGATGGGCCGGGTTGAGCGCCGCGGTCTCGAGTGCCGCAGGCGTCGTCCAGTGCGGGACCTTTTCGGCGCCCTCAAGCGTGACCGGCAGGAGCTGACGGCGCTTGACGCGGGCCTCGATCAGTTCACGCACGGGCTTCTTGGCCGGGGCATTGAGATGGCAGATGGAATCGAGGCTGACCACGCCCTGGCTGCGCAACGCCCGATCAAGCAGATAAGCCGTCACCTGCCGCTCGGTGGCGGGGCGCGGGTTTTTCTCCCAACCGAAATGGCGGCCAATCAGGTCATAGGTCTTGACCATGCCCTCGCGCGCCGCAATGGCCACGAGGCCCTGGTAAAACATCAGCTGCAACACCCGCTTGGAGGGCTTGCGGCTGGCCCAGGGATGGGTCTTGTCCACCAGTTGGTCGTCGTCGATGTCGCGGATGGACAGAGGCCCCTCGGTCTTGAGGCGCCGCGTCATGGCGCTGACCTCGGCCTTGGTCACCGAGCCGAACCAGGCGCTGGGGGTTTCCCGATAGGCCTTCATGGCGGGGATGAAATAGGGCAGGTCGGCCGTGGGCACATAGCTCAGCGCATGGGTCCAGTATTCGAAGGCCGATTTTTCACTCGACTGCAGATGCGCCAGGTCGCTGCGCTTATAGGCAGGAATGCGGGCGTATAGGATGTGATGATGGCAGCGCTCGATGACATTGATCGTATCGATCTGCACATAACCGAGCTGCTCAATAGCCGCCTGCGCGGCGGCTGGACCGGCGCCGAACGGCTCGGTTTCGTCCAGACGCTGGGCGCGCATCCAGATGGCGCGGGCTTTTGTCGAGGAGAGGAGAACGGGTTTGCGCGGCACGGGTGATTCCTGAGGTCTGACAGACGATGTCAGATCAGGGGAGCGTGTCAAACGGGGTCAGGAGGGGGAGTGGGATACACAGATGCCTCCTGCTAAAGGCGCGACCGGAGGCTGATTTGAGGTATTTTCGAAAGCCGGGGCCAGGCCCCATCCCCGAAAGCAAGATAGGTCTTGACCGGCCATGGCACATATTTCGCGGTGTCGCTGACCGCCCCTGAAATGTGCCGCTCCGGCTGTTCTCTCCCGCTCTGGCTTCGAAAAATATAGACATAGTGCATGGCCAAACCCCACCAGGTTTGCAAATAGCCTAGTACGAATCGAGACTTCCTTTTTTGTCACACACGATCGGCTGAGCCACTGTGGAAGCCTAAAGGATTCCAAGCCGAAGCTGCAGAGCAGCTCGCCTTTCGCGCATAGCGCTCAAGGCCTTCTTGCTTTTGATCGCTTCACGGAAACGCTCGATCTGCTAAGCAGACCTGTGGCGAAGTGGTGGAGCCAAGCGGGATCGAACCGCTGACCTCTTGCATGCCATGCAAGCGCTCTCCCAGCTGAGCTATGGCCCCATCCGGACAGGGGGCGAAGTGCGTGCCCTGTCGAGTGTGTTGGGTTCTTCCGGGGCAGTCCCCGTCCGAAGCGAGGCGGAACCTATTGGATCATTCCGCGCGGCGCAAGTGCCTAAATGACACTTTTTTATCCCGCCGGGCGATTATCCCGCCCGGCAAGAAAAACTCAATGAAATCAACGATCTTCGTCGTCGCCGACGTCAAAGCCGAGGCTGTCGTCCTCGTCTTCGTCTTCTTCGAGGAAGGTGTCTTCATCGTCGTCGCCCAGGTCTTCATCGACCTCGACATCCTCGACATCAGGGATATCGTCGCCATTCTCTTCGGCATCGGCTTCCTCGAGGCTGACGATTTCGGGACCTGCGGTCTCTTCGACCTCGTCCTCTTCCTCGTTGTCATCCTCGTCATCGATCTTGCGGGCGGTCGCCGGGCTCGGCTTGCCGGGAAGGGCTTCGAAGAAGGACCGGGGATAGCTCTTGCCGGTATAGGGCGAGACGATCGGGTCCATGTTGAGATCGTAGAACTTCTTGCCGGTATCGGGGTCGGTCCGCTTGGTACCGCGTTCGTTGGCCATCTCTCATGCCTCATACGAAAAAAGGAGAGTATCGGGCGCTTCAATGCCGCAAGCGCCCATTTCGGTCAGTCCGGTTATGGGCAAAGCCCTGCCCTGTCAAACGTAAAATGCGGCAAGGCCGCCCGCCTCCCGCCACGGACCTCGCCAGACAGGGCCGCGCGGGCCCTTGCCCTTCCCGTTCGGCGCCGCTATCGGCTTGGGCGAGCCGAACACGATTTGGGGACAGGACATGATCATCGCCGTGGATGGACCCGCCGCCTCTGGCAAGGGTACGCTGGCTGCGGGATTGGCCCGGCATTATGGCCTGCCGCATCTGGACACCGGCCTGCTGTATCGAGCGGTCGGGCTGGCGGTGGCTGGCAAGGTCGATCAGCCTGATTTCGAACCGGCCGCCATCGCGACCGCCCAGGCGCTCGATGCGGCGCATCTTGAGAACATTGCGGCGCTGACCGCGGCCGATACCGGTGTGCTGGCCTCCAAGGTGGCGGTGATTGCCGGGGTGCGGGCGGCGCTTTTCGACTTTCAGCGGTCCTTTGCCACCCGCCCCGGTGGCGCGGTGCTCGACGGGCGCGACATCGGCACCAAGATCTGCCCCGATGCTGATGTGAAACTGTTCATCCAGGCCGACAGCAAGGCGCGCATGGAGCGCCGGGCGCGGCAATTGGAAGCGCGGGGCGAGGTGGTGGACCGCTATGCGCTGTTTCACCAGATCGAGGAGCGCGACGCGCGCGACATGCTCAACCCCCATGGCGGCTTCTACCAGGCCGCCGATGCGCACTTGCTCGACACGACACAAATGGGTATAGAGGCCGCACTCCGCGCTGCCATCGCGATTGTCGACAAGGTCATGGCGCTCAAGGCAGGGGGGCACGAGCCCTCTTAATTTCCACCTTGAGCCGTGTTCTTTGGAACGATCATCCAAGGCGCTGGCCCGGACTTATGGAAATACCCAATCAACCTGTCTCTTGAAGCGGTGCTCCGTGCGCCGGCTTCGGCATTTGCCGAAGCGGACCCGCATTCGGACCAGGTGCAGAAACCCCCAACCACCGGCGCCGGAGAAATGATTTGGCACAGCAGACTGTGACGAAAGAAGATTTTGAATCGATGCTCCTCGACTCCTTTGTCGACAACGATGCCGCCGAAGGCACCGTCGTCAAGGGTCGTGTCGTTGCCATCGAAAAGGACCTGGCCATTGTTGACGTTGGTCTCAAGACCGAAGGCCGCGTCCCGCTGAAGGAATTCGGCCAGGCTGGCCGCGACGGCACCATCACCGTGGGCTCGGAAGTCGAGGTCTATGTCGACCGCGTCGAGAACGCCGTTGGTGAAGCCGTCCTCAGCCGCGAGAAGGCCCGCCGCGAAGAGAGCTGGGTCAAGCTCGAAGAGAAGTACAACGCCAATGAGCGCGTTGAAGGCACCATCTT
>NZ_CAJXJS010000045.1 GCF_913055165.1 uncultured Devosia sp. | reverse complement strand
CAAAGAACCCGGTGCGCTCATAGCCCCGGGCGAGGCAATCCTCAACCCCGAATATTGTGAAGGTTTCGTCACGGGTGCACATGAAAACCTGGCCGTCCCAGGCGCCCCCGCCAATGTCGTCCACCGCATAAAGGTAATAGAAGCGGCGCTGCAGATCGCCCTGATAGAGCGTCCGGCAATCGCCCGGGGGCGCCTGCCACCAGCCTTCGCTCATCCAGCCCCGTTCGGCCCGGTAGCCAAGGGCAACCGACACCAGATTGGCCGTCTCGTTACAGATCCGCAGCTCGGCCTGGGCGGGGGTAGACGCCCCCATGGCCAGGAGACCACCAAAGGCGGCAAGCAGCAGGGTTGAGCCAAGGCGGATAGTGTTCACCATTGCGCTGGAAATCACCGGAAAACGTGCCCTTCTTTGATCGTATGGGAGGGATGAGGTCAATGGCTAATGCCTCGATTTGACGGAATTGCGGGCATGTTTGTCGCCGTGATCAGAAAAGTGGCGTTCCTGCGACAATTGCCGCTTTTCTACCCCAGGGCGGCAGGGTGTGGATTGGGTCAGAAAGGGGTTGAACCGGACTTGGGCATGAGGTTCATGGGGCCGGACAATTCCCGTTTCGTTTTCCTGCCTCCGGTCTGGCGCATCGCCCCGTAGGCGCAGATTGAGGTTACCCCATGGCCGTTGAAGACAGCGTCGCGCAGGACCAGCTGCGTGCTTTCATCGAGCGTATCGAGCGCATGGAAGAAGAAAAGGCGGCGATTGCCGCCGACATCAAGGAAATCTATGCCGAGGCCAAGGGCAACGGCTTCGATACCAAGATCCTGCGCAAGATTGTGACCATCCGCAAACAGGATGCCAATGAGCGCATGGAGCAGGAAGCGCTGCTTGAGCTGTACATGTCGGCCCTTGGAATGGTCGAGGCACCACCGGAGCGCTGACCGGGCGGGAGCGCCACGGCCCTAGACCAGGATATCGAGCAGGGCCTTGGTCATGTCTGAGGCAACACTCGCCACCTTGGCTGATGCCTTGAAGTCATGCTTGGCTTGGATGACGTTCACCATCTCGATGGCGATGTCCACGTTATTGCCTTCGACGCCGATGCGCGCAATGCGGCCGGCGCTCTGCTCGAGCTGGGAACTGGCCCGGTGCATGCCGGAGGCGGCGATGGAAATGCTGGAAATGGTCATGGCGGGCCCCGCTTATGGCGTTTCCAGCAAGGCCGCAAAATTCTCAACAAAGCGTTAGGTCGGGCTGCACAAGGCCGATCAAGTTCATGCGGCCTGTGCGGCTCGACCGCCCAGCGCGAAATCCACCGCGGCATCGGCATGCAAAATTGTCGAATCATAGCCGGGCAGGGGCAGGGTAGAGGGATCGAGCAGTAGGCCGATCTCAGTGCAACCCAGGATGACGCTGTCGGCGCCTTCGGCCTTGGCCTTTTCGATCAGCGCAAGATAATCCATGCGGGCGATGTCGCAGACACTGCCCTGGCAGAGTTCATCGAAGATGACGTCATGCACGCGCTGCCGGCCCTGGGCGTCGGGCACCATGACGTCGAGCCCCAGCGCCTTCATGCGGTTGGTATAGAAGCCATGCTCCATGGTGTAGCGCGTCGCCAGGAGGAGCGGGCGTTTGCGGCCATCGGCACGCAAGACCCGGGCGGTTTCGGTGATGATATCGATCAGCGGCACGCCCACCATGGCTGCGACCGGTTCGGCGACCAGGTGCATGGTATTGGTGCAGATGAGAATGCAGTCGGCGCCGGCCTTGGCGAGACCCGCCCCGGCCTCGCCCAGCATGGCGGCGGCCAGATCCCAGCGCCCGGCCTTCTGCAGCGCTACCACTTCGGTGAAATCGAGCGAGCGTAGGGCAATGTCGGCGGAGGCGAGGCCGCCACGCAGTCGTCGCATCTGCTCATTGATGTGACGGTAGTAGACGGCGGTGGATTCCCAGCTCATGCCGCCGATCAAGCCAATGGTTTTCATCACAAGCTCCTCCAATTGCTTCGAGTGTGCCGCCGCTGGGTGGAAAAGGGCATGCAGAGTTGATCGCTGGATGAGGAAGATGCGCGTCACGGTTGCGCAAATCTTCAATTTGGCGCTAACAATCTGCACGGATGGGGAGAAGAGCGATGTTGGATGACCGGGATCGGAAGATTTTGAGCCTGTTGCAGGCCGATGCGGAGACGCCTGTGGGAGAGCTTGCGGAAAGCGTGGCCCTGTCGCCCTCGGCTTGTTCGCGCCGGATTGCCCGGCTCAAGGCGGAGGGATACATCGCGCGGACGACCGCCGAGCTGGACCGCAGCAAGATGGGTCTGCCGACGACGGTGTTCGTCATCGTGCGCACGGGCAGCCACGCCGCCGATTGGCTGGAGAAATTCCATGCCGCCGTTGCGGCCGTTCCCGAGATTGTCGAGGTGCACCGGCTCACGGGCAATTTCGACTATATCCTCAAGATCGTGCTGCCCAATGTGGAGCACTATGACGTGGTCTATAAGCAGCTCGTCTGTCGGATCGAGCTCTTCGACATGTCGGCCTATATCTCAATGGAGACGGTCAAAGCCGCCAGGGGCCTGCCGACGAACTATGCGTGACGAGTGCTGGTCATAGGCACGGGAACCGCACCCATCGTCACCACCCGGCTGGTCCGTTTGATATCGAGGCAGAATGGATTGCCGGGACAAGCCCGGCGATGACGAAGGTCGTTGGACCGGCACCGGTCCCGACAGCACACCAGCGTTGAGTTGCCCTCGGGTCGAACTCGAGGGGAACGGTGCTGGTTGATGCGCTGATCAGACCTTCGCCAAAGCCGCCTGCATGGCGGCCTGGTCGTAGCCGAGGGCAGTGAGCGCCGTCGCGACGATGCCCGAGCGGTCGAGGCCGGCGGCGGCGTACATGTCGGCCTGTGTGGAATGTTCCACGAACGTGTCGGGGATCATCAGCGGGCGGAAGCGCAGCTTGCCGTCGAGCAAGCCATTGGCAGCGAGGAAGGTCGCAACATGGCTACCAAAGCCGCCGAGCCCACCTTCTTCGGTCGTCACCAGAACATCGTGCGACCCGGCCAGCGAGGCAATCAGCTCTTCATCGAGCGGCTTCATGAAGCGGGCATCAGCAATAGTGGGGTTGAGGCCTAGTGCGGCCAGCTTGTCGGCCGCGGCCAGAACCTCGCCCATGCGGGTGCCGTAGGAGAGCAGGGCGATGGTCGAACCCTGGCGTAGTATGCGGCCCTTGCCGATGGGCAGGATTTCTCCGCGCTGGGGCATGTCGACGCCCATGCCGTCGCCGCGCGGATAGCGGAAGCTGATCGGGCCCTTGTCGTAGGCGGCGGCAGTGGCGACCATGTGCCGGAGTTCGGCCTCGTCCGCGGCGGCCATCTGCACGATGCCGGGAACAGCGCCGAGATAGGCGTTGTCGTAATTGCCGGCATGGGTGGGGCCATCGGCGCCAACATAACCGGCTCGGTCGATGGCGAAACGTACCGGCAGACCCTGTATGGCCACGTCGTGGATCACCTGGTCATAGGCGCGCTGCAGGAAGGTCGAATAGATGGCGCAGAACGGCTTCATGCCTTCGGTGGCCATGCCAGCCGCGAAGGTGACGGCGTGCTGTTCGGCGATGCCCACATCATAGATGCGGCTTGGGAACAGTTCGGCGAATTTGTCGAGCCCGGTGCCGGAGGGCATGGCGGCGGTAATGGCCACAACGCGCGGATCGGCCTCGGCTTCCTGGATCAGCGAAGACGCAAAGACCGAAGTATAGGAAGGTGCGTTGGAAGGCGCTTTGGCCTGGGCGCCGGTAATGACATTGAACTTGGAGACGCCGTGATATTTGTCGGCCGAGTTCTCGGCGGGGGCGTAGCCCTTGCCTTTCCTGGTCACGGCATGGATCAGGATCGGGCCTTCGCCGAAATCCTTGACGTTGTCGAGAATGGCCAAGAGGTCATCGAGATTGTGACCATCGATCGGGCCGACATAATAAAAGCCCAGCTCTTCGAACAGCGTGCCGCCGGTGAAGAAGGAGCGGGCGAACTCCTCGGTCCGGCGGGCCGGCTCATGCAGGAAAGGCGGTAGCTTGGAGACCACCGCCTTGGCTGCCTCGCGCGTGCCCCGATAGACCGGGCCGGAAACCAGCCGCGCCAGATAGGTGCGCAGTGCCCCGGTGGGCGGGGCGATGGACATGTCATTGTCGTTGAGAATGACGATGAGGCGCGCATCCATGGCACCAGCATTGTTCATGGCTTCGTAGGCCATGCCTGCCGACATGGCGCCATCGCCGATCACGGCGATGACATTGCGCGGCGCCTCTAGGTGCTTGCTGGCCTCGGCCATGCCGAGCCCGGCCGAAATCGAGGTGGAGGAATGGCCAGCCCCGAAGGGATCATATTCGCTTTCGGCGCGGCGGGTGAAGCCGCTCAGGCCATCCTTCTGGCGCAGGGTGCGCATGCGGTCGCGGCGGCCGGTCAGGATCTTGTGCGGATAGGCCTGGTGACCGACATCCCAAATGATGCGGTCATGTGGGGTGTCGAATACGGCATGCAGGGCCACGGTCAGTTCGACGACGCCCAGGCCTGCGCCCAGATGGCCGCCCGTGACCGAAACGGCGTCGATCATTTCGGCGCGCAGCTCGTCAGCCAGTTGCCGCAGATTCTCGCGCGGCATGGCGCGCAGATCGGCTGGCGTGTGGACGGTATCAAGCAGCGGCGTTTCGGGCTTGGTGGCCAAGCGTATCCCCGTCAAATCTCTGGTTTGTCCCTGTTTAGGCGTCGGGCCGGGGCTTGGCAATGCCACTGGCCCTTATGCGGCGAACGGTCCCCTGTTGTTGGGGACCATTCAGGCTTTTGCTGGGCAGAACGCTTGTGGGCCGGCGTCAGTTGCTGGCGAGGACGAGGGGTGCTGTGCGGGTGAAGTGGGTGTGGACTGGCGCCGGACCTTCATCGCCCACGCCCTTGACCAGCACATGCCGCCCCATCTCGGGGGTAGGATCGAAATCGGCTTCGTCGCGATCGAAGATGACGGCATACCGGTCCGAGGTCATCGCGGCAGGATCGGTAAAGATATCAGCGACATGTTCGAGGTCGGGGGCGACCAAGGCGGGCCGGCGCATGGCATTCGGGTCGGGGCGCGTCGCGACGTGCTGGGCCAGCGCTTCAGCCAGAGGCGTGGGCGCATTAGCGTCGGTAGCGCCGAAGGTGCCGCTGAACAGCCCGGTGATGTCGCCGCCTAGCGAAGCGGTCTGGATGCTTGCCGCTGGCCGCAGGGGCGGCAATATAGGCAGGCGCGTGCCCGGTGCGGGCGGATTGCCATTGCCGGTGGTGGCTGTGGTCGCATCCTGGATGATCATTTCCAGGGCCCGTTGGGCTCCCGGTTCGGCGGCCGGGGTTGCCGCGGCATAGGCGGACAGGATGTCGCTGGGCGGATCGGTCATGATCACGCGCGGCGTCGGCATGGTCGGAGCGGTGAGTGCGGCCAGGGCCGTGACCGCCGCATTTTCCCGCAGATCGGGTGGCATGCTCACCGGCAAGGCAACGGCAATTTGCGTCGTCTGTCCCATCTCCTCTGGTGTCAGCGGGGCGCTGCCATCCGTCGGGAAGGGTAAGGCCGGATCGGAGACAGAGGCGATGTCTGTCGTGCCGCCACCCAAATCGGCAGGCCGCAGAACCGGCATGACCGGAGCGACCGGCGACGAGCGCTGTGGCGAGAGCGATGCCGTCTGCACCTGCGCGGCCGGCGCCGGCGTATTGTCGTTGCCGCCGAACAGCACATCCATCAGGGTGCGGCCGCCGCCGCCTGAAGAGCTGGCGACCTGCGTGCCCGAACCCGAGCCGTTACAGGGATAGGCATGGCAGCGTTTCCATTCGGCCAGAGCGACCTGGTAGCCCTGCTGCGACAGGGGCTTGCCATCAGTGGGCAGGTGCATGGTCTTGCCGTCGGGGAAAATTTCCTTGAGCTGGGCCCGGGTCATGCGCGGCCAGGCGCGCACCGAGCCGGTGTCCAGGTGTACAAAGGGGCTGCCAGAGGTTGGATAATAGCCGACGCCGCCGACCTGTTTTTTCATGGCAACCGCCCGCAACTTCGCCAGCGGAACGCCTGGGATGAAAAAATCCATGGCGTTGCCGCGCATGTGCTGGGAGTTGTCGGCAACACCGGAGGACTTGGCGGCCAGCATCGCGTTGGTAGCTGGCGAGCGATAAGCCGAAACGATGTGCACTGGCTGGCTGCCACCCACCTCCTGGTAGACTTCCCAGACCAGGTCAAACAGCCGTGGATCCATCTTGGTCGGTTCGTTCCGCCGCCAGTCGCGCAGGAAGTGATTGAGCTCGTTCAGGCCCGATTGGACATATTGTCCATTGCGCTTGAAGACGATGCGGGCGGTTTCCTTGGTGTGGGTATAATAGAGGTAAAGCGCGCGTTCTGTGGCGGCCTGGACCGGCATCACCGGAACCAGTGCCGAAAAACACAATACCGCGGCGGCAAGAACCCGCGCGGTATGTCGCCAATTGATCAACCCCAAAACCGTCACGCCAAACTCTGCCCGGCTACTCGTCAGATATGGTGGACGTTAGCGCCCAAATCGCACGAATTGATTAACGCTAACCAGATGTGAACTGACCGTGGATCCCCTCACATCCCCGTTATTACGGGGAAAAGCAGGCACAACCAAGGCGAAATTGTAACCCAGACGTTAACGGCCACCGGCGCAACCGGTGACAAAGGGTCAGGGGGAGAGTTCTTCGGGCACCGGCTCGGCTTCGGCAATGATTGCTGGTGGCGTCTCCACATCCAGGCCCATGGCGGCAATCAGCTTTTCATGGTGGCCATAGACGTCGCCGAACGCGCGGATGGTGCCATCTTCGCCGACGCGGAGCGTGAAATAGGCCAGGTGCACGGGGATCTGCGTTTGCGGGTTCACCCAGCGCTCGGATGGACCGAACATGGATTCCAGCGAAGCGCGCGAGATATTGGGCTCATTGGCCATCAGCGCATCGGCAAATTCCATCGGGTTCTGTACGCGGACGCAGCCATGGCTGAAGGCGCGGTAGGAGCGGGCGAACAGCGACTTGGATGGAGTGTCGTGCAGATAGACGTCGTGCTTGTTGGGGAACAGGAATTTGATCTGCCCCAGGGCATTGCCGGCGCCGGGCCGCTGGCGCACGCGGAAGGGGAAATTCGACGCCGACACCTGGCTCCAATCGACCTGCCAAGGGCTGACCGGGCTGCCATTATAGAGCAGATCCATGTTGTGGCTGTCGGTATAGCCAGGATTGCGCAACACCGCCGGGGCGATTTCGCCGCGAATGATGGAGGAGGGCACGTTCCAATAGGGGTTCACCACCACGTGGCGGATGCTATCGGAGAAGATGGGGGTCTGGTTCTTGGTGGTCCCGACCACGACGCGGGTTGTATATTCTTCCTGACCATTGCGCAGGATGGAGAGGCGGAATTCGGGGATGTTCACGAAGACAGTGAAATCGCCCAACTCGGACGGCATCCAGCGCCAGCGTTCCATATTGGCGATGATGTCCTCGCGCCGGGTCGCTGCACCGCCATTGAGCGCGGCCACGGTCGCCGGGCCGATGATGCCGTCTACTTCGAGCCCCTGGCCTTCCTGGAAGGCGCGGACGGCATCAACCGTGAGTTCATCATAGAGCGTGGAGGTGGAGGCCGCCAGTTTCAGCCGGTCGCGAATGGCGGGCAGGCGCGCATCGGAGTTGCCCGGACGCAGGACCGGACCGTCGCCGATCGGGGTTGGGCGGGCGGCGTTGGTCTGTTCGAAGCCGGCAAGGGCTGCCTTGAGTGCCTGGAATTCCCGATGCTGCGGTTCGAGCTCCATCAATATCGCGGCGGGATCACTGCTCTTGGCCAGCCTTTCAAGCAGCACGGCCTCATTGATCGGCTTGCGCTTGATGTCGAGCAGAACGCTGATCGATTGAGGGTCGATACGTCCATTGTGCAGATGATCGGCATAACGCATGGTGGCCGCCGAGAAGGCCGTTTCCAATGTGGCCAGTTCGATGCCGTCACCCGAAAGGCGCGCTGCGTCGATAGCCGGTGTCAGGTAGTCTGACGGGTCGAGGCCCTCGGCGGCGGCATTCTTGAACAGCGTGATGATCTTGCTGGCGGCCGGCGAGAAGGTAATCTTGCCATTGTCCGTTTCGGACAGCCAGATCGGCTCGAAGTGCCGCTCGCCATATAGGAAATAGAGGCGCTGGGCTTCCTCGTGGGCACGAGTATCGGGGCGGGCACCATAATAGGCGGCCGACAAGCCTTCCTTGATGGTCCGCGCCAAAGCGGTTTGCGGGGGAGCAATGACCACGCGGCTGGTTTCAACGCTGGCCAATTGTTGCGCCAGGGTCGGCGGCACCGTCACAGTGGCGGCGACCAGAGCGACTAGGCTGACCAGAACCTTGTTCATTTTTGCTCCCGACAACGCAGAACTCGCGCTCGCGCTCGCGCGAATCCGCGCAGGCTCAAGCCCATCCGAAAATCTTAATACTCCGCAAACCTTAACGGGAGCAATTGCTCGCGACTTCGTGAAACAGCGCTGTGGCAGACCGGCAACGCTATACGTTTCCAAATTGCCGCGCGTTTTTTTCCATTGGTCGTGTCAAGTTAGTCGCTTGCTATGGCGCGTGAATTTGTGAAATCGCTGGGCTGAAGAGCGCTCAAGAGAGAGAAATGCGTACCGGGATGCGCGGACGTAATGCGAGCTTACAAAGGATGGCTGTCAGCCAATGTGTCCCTCAGTGTGCGTAAGGTGATGATTTGGGTTGCTAACCGATTGGATTGGCCGGCAGCGACCGGCTTGTCAGAGCGGCCAACTGCTTTGTCTGTTTAGGGGTGGGTTGCGGACTGGCGGGTTTTCACGACTTTGATTGTCGAATACCGCCGCTGTCAAAGCAATGCGGCAATCGAACCTTAGCTACTCACTACAACGATCTAGAGCGCAAAATGGCCGTCAAGAACTATCTCATCGAGGGCAGCTCAGGCTCGGGTAAGACCTCAGTAGCTACCGAATTAGAACGGCGAGGTTATCATGCTGTTCACGGGGATCGCGTGCTGGCCTATCAGGGTGATCCAGAGACAGGAGCACGTCTTGATCCACTCTTGATCGTTCAGCATCGCGGTAATCCGGAGTTCATTTCCCGGCACCACATATGGGATGTTGCCCAAGTTGAGGCGCTGATTGCAGACCAGAGCCAGCCAGCCAGTTTCTTCTGCGGCGGCTCGCGCAACTTTCATCAGTTTATTGATTTGTTCGATGCTGTTTTCGTTCTCGAGGTTGATGCGCAGACACTAAACCAACGTCTCGATGCCCGGCCAAACGAATGGGGGTCCGCACCCGCAGAACGGGCGCTGATCCTGCGGCAACTGGCGGAGCGGGAAGGCATTCCTGAGAATGCAATCAGCATCGACACCAAAGTACCCATCGCTGATGTAGTCGACGATATACTAGCGCACTGCAAGTGATGTTGGCACCTTTCAGGAAACGAAATTGCCGCTGTTAATGGCGGTTATGGGGTCGGTTTGGCTAGGCAGCCTTCGGGTTAAATCGGACGGCGATTTGGCCGCCAAACGCGATCAGGCATACACATCGCCCTACTTACGGAGGCAGGTCTGTGGTGAAGTACTGCATATAAGTCTCCCCCCGCTGCCGGCGGCTGTACCCCTCCCTAACCCTCCCCTGCAAGTCTACGTCGGTGCGTGGCAAGTCCAGAATCCAGGGAAATCGCTCAACCATGCCATCAGGTAGCGGCTTGGAGGTCGCAGTAAGCGTGAGAGAAAGCAGCGCAAAGCCTCTATCGGCGATAGCCTGAATGTCCGGCGATGTCTCTGCTGCGCCTTCGGCATGGAGTTTGCCGTCTGGGTCAACAGCCAAATTGATAAAGTTGGGTGTGCCATTCGGGTTGAAAGTCACGAATGTCAGGGAGCCTTGCGGTTCGGCAGCGCATGGTCCTGTGAAAAGAGAAAGGGCCTCTGCTAGATACTCAACCTCACGATGTTCTCGCCATGCACAGCTGATGGCGCTGTCGGTTTGAGGACGAAGAAATACATACGCCCCACTGCCAATCTTGAACTCTATTGCGTCGCCCAGAACCCAATGGTGATAGTTGATGCCAGAGTATGGCCACCCATTGTTAGTTTGCGATCTGACGCGCCAAATCGAACTGCCCGTGTATTCCTGGTTATCGATTGAGATGGTGGCCGTCGCGGCGACGGTCGCCTCTCCGTAGGGCAACAAGAGCAGGCTGCAACTGGCCACTAGATTACCCATTGCCAAGGTCGCGATAGCCATCAATGCGAGCAAGGAGATGACGTACTTAAAAACGGACATCTCCAACCCCGCGAGAGACCACACGCCACTGTTTATCTTAGTGATCGCCGGATTATACCAACGACGCTCAAGATGAGTCTTAATGACTGCTTTTAGGCCTGCTCCGGCAAGCGGGCAACGGCTGAAAAGGGGTCGGGAGCTGGCCGACAGGTTTTCAAGGCAAGCACAAGAGTCGTTCCCGGCACTTGAGGCGGTTAGGATTTTCGCCAGGATGCCGGCGATGTCGGAAGTCGACCATCCGGATCGATGATGCGAAGAGCGGGAGCATCTGGGCCATTCCATCGCCAAAGGGCGACGCAGCTCCCGCCAGGCGACATGAACGATGGATAGAATACGCCATCGAAACCGGCGCCAAACAATTTGCGATAGGCACGATGTGGTGCTGGAACGTTGCCCTTGTCGAGGTCCGACCGCCATTCAGATCGGTGAATGGCCCGGTCAAAGCCATGCTCTTCCAGGACTGCTGCATTTGTGAGATCGGCAAGCCTTGCGCCGGCGAGTTCGAGTTGGACAATCAACGCCGGGTGCTGAACGAAGCCCTGATTGTATTCGGCCCACGCGGTCGAAAGTTCTCGCGCCGCGTAAATAGTCGGCACCCCTACGGGATTCCACCGCCCGCCGAAACGGGCCGCCCCATCTCCTGACAGGGGCAGATAGGACCATTTGGGGACATATGCGCGCCAAAGGATCAGCGGACCGGCGGACTGTGCATCAGGCATAAACACCGGCTCGAACAGCCTCGAGATAAGCCAGGACCTGGTCCGCTTTGCGCTCTCCTACAAGATCGTGTGCGGTCTTGCCGGCCCAGCCTGGAATGGGCTGATGCTTGAACCAGATGGCGGCCCGGCTCTCGTCGCCCGCCATTTCCGCTGCAAGCGTCAAAATGCGCACAATCGGACTAAGCGCCGCATCCACCTTTCGCGTGGCTGACTTTGCGGTGAGGGTATTGCGCGACACACCTGCGAGCCTTGCGAGCTCAGCTTGCGTCACGCCAAGCTGTTCCGACAGACGCTGGGGCGATAGAAATCGCGATCCATCTTCCCCATAACGGGTAGCGCCTAAGTCTAACCCTTGCGGCTGCATGAAACACGCTCCGATCTCAGTTTGATCACTATCCGTCAATATGCGCCCAAAATACGCTCGCTTCAAGCACAGGACTGATATTCGTCAGGGCAGGTGCCTCTACGGTTGTTTCGTCTCACCCCGTCTAGCACCGCCACAGTGCAGCAATGCCCTAGAGCCTTTGCAGTCGGTCGAGTGAGCGCCCCTTTTCGGTCATTACGGCTCCAAGCGCGGCCTGCCAGAAGCGGACATCAGATCCTGCAGAATTCATGGCATTGTTGCCGACGCGGAAACGACCCAACGCCCCTTGGACAGTCGCTTACGAACGAGCTTTTTGTAGTCTTCCGGAGCCTGGGGCACTTTTCGCCGGTGACGCCGGTTGTTGCAGAGCCAACAAGCAGCCACGACGTTTTCGAGAACATCTTTGCCGCCATCGCATCGCGCACGAAGGTGTTCCGCGGTGCATCTGGCTGGACTTTTGTCCGAGGCTGGCAACATGGCGCAGCCACAGTACCAGCATTTTCCGCCTTGGTTGTTGCTGGCTTGATCACGCAGTTTGTTGAGCTTTGGCATGGCACTTCCGAGATCGAAGACGATCCAGAAAGTTGCCGCGACCTGCAAAGGCGCCCCTGCACTCGGCCGCTATAGACGGGCAACGGACGGGGCATATACCCGACCCTGATGTGTGCAGAGATAGAATAGCGGTGAGCGGTGTGACACGCAAGCTTGCGCCGATAGGCGCCGAGAAAGCGCCCCATTCCCGCCGTTCCGAGCACCAATACGATTTCTCAAAAGCCGCCGGCCTGCTCTGGTGACGGCCACGTCCCAATCGGGGTGGGTTACGGACTGTCAGGTTATGGCGCAAAGCCTGCCGAATTGGACTTTGGCTGGTCGCTTTCACGCCTCCACTCTTGCCGCAAGCAGTCAGGTCCAAACGGGTTGTTCTGGCTTCCTGTACATGCGCGCCGCAGGCAAGTTTGCCTCAAAACGTTGCAGATACTCAGTTGTCGGAAGTGCGGTACCTAGGAGGGTTATCTCGCCGCTGTCCCTATCGACAACGAAAGGCGCATTTCCCGCCAATCTATTCGAGATGTCGTCTGGTTTGGTCAGAGAGTCTTTGGAAACGCAAAAGAAAACCCAACCGTATGGCTTCGCTATGGTGGCGTCTTGGTGACCTGAGCCCCCAGTCCCCTCCGGTTTTACGGAGAGACCTTGAGTTGATGCACTGGGACCAATCTTTGGATCGCCGGTGGGCAGAGTTTTCCGGCCTTCTGCACTGAGAGCGCCTCAGCTCCGTGTCGCATAGCCCCTCGCGACTGGTCTTCACTGATTTGAAAAAGCAAGTCTGAGAGCCAGTGTTGCAAAGACAAGTGCAGCAGTACGATTGAGCCAGAGTTGAACCCGTGTTGAAGTCCTAACCCAGTGACTTAGAGTGCCAGCGAGAATGGTAATAAGACCGAAGGATGCAAATGCGCATATTACGAAAGTCAGCCCGAGAAGAAGCATCTGAATGGTAATGTTTCCACGCTCAGGAGAGGTGAATTGTGGTAGGAAGGCTAAGAAAAATATCGCGACCTTTGGATTGGTCAGGTTCATTAGAATTCCACGTACAATCATATGCCGCAGCGGTTTTTGTCCATCTTCTGTTCCGCTTATTCTTGTTGGTTTCTCCATAATTGCTCGATAGGCGAGGTACATCAGGTAAGCTGCGCCAATATACTTAAGGAGATCGAAGGCCGCTTGCGAAGTCTGAAAAATCGCTGCCACGCCCAATGATACGGCGATGGTGTGCACGATCAATCCAATGCAGAGTCCAATGGTCACGCTGAGACCCACCTTTCGGCCAGAAAGAGCGGACTGGGTCAAGACAAATAGATTGTCCGGTCCCGGAACCCATGCGAGTAGTGTTGCCGCACCCATGAATCCAAGTAAGGTCTCTGTGGGAATCATGTGGTTAACCTCGGGTTGGGCTGAATAATTGATCCGGTACAAGATGCGTGCTGAATCGCGGCGCTCGGTCGGTAGCGTGTTTTGACGTATTCAATACTTATTTCCTGATGCTATTGCCGCCATCGCAGATCGAGAGCGTCGCGGATTCGGTCCAGGGTAGTCATTGTCGCCAAGGCGTCTTCATGGTTTCGGCAAGGTGTTTCCGTGAGCCCCAGCCCAATGCAGCGGGCGACCTCTACCGCTTCGTGGAAGAGCCCATCCAAATGGGTTGCGCGCTCTTCTTCATGATGCAGGACCTGCGACCCGTCACGACTTCGAAGGGTGAAGCCGCCGGGCAGATGGAACTCGTCATCGAACCAGATACTCGCCCTGCTTCCGGTGATGATGGCGTTGGTAGGGGTAAATCCGTAAAGCCCTGTTGCCATCGTGCCGATATTGCCCTCCCCGTTTGCTAGCACGACCGCGAGTTGCCCCATCACCCCCGAGCGGTCCCATTGTCCAGAGCCGGTCACCCGGACAAAGTCGCCCATGAGCTTGGTCAGCAGGGAAACCGGGTAAGTTCCCAGATCAAGCAGTGGTCCACCGGCAAGGCTCGGGTCAAAGATGCGGTGGTCCGTTGAGAAATTTTCGCCATATTCCGTATAGACAGATCGGATCTCGCCAAGGACGTCACTTTCCAGCAATTGGGCGATTACGTCGAACTTTGGCAGATAATATGTCCAAAGCGCCTCCGCAAAGAACAGTCCTTTTCGGCGCGAGAGCTCCACCATCTCCACGGCTTGGACACGGTCGATCGCGATGGGCTTTTCGACCAGAACATGCTTGCCCGCATTGAGAGCCAGCAAGACGTGTTGATGGTGTGCATTGTGCGGTGTGGCGACATAGATGACGTCGATCTCCGGGTCGGATACGAGCGCATCATAGCTGCCATAGGCCTTGGTAATGCCATGCGTCGCGCTGAAGCTCTTTGCTTTCTCGGGGTCGCGCGAACCAATGGCGGAAATGACCTGGCCGGTGTGGGTAGTGACCGAGCGCGTAAATTTGTCGGCGATCCACCCCGTGCCCATTATGCCCCAGCGAAGGCTCGGCACTGGTGGGGCGGTCCGGGGGCGCGGGAGAGCGCAAGGGAAACCCATATCTGTTCAGCCCTTCCTCACGTTTTGCCAGGAGCCCGTGGTCAGTGACGTCTCCATGGCGTCGATAATCCGCTCGTTGACGAGGCCGAATTCAAAATTGGGATAGCAGTCCGTCTCCGACATGATCCCGTGGATGAGATCCCGGACCTCGATGACCTTGACGTCGAAGTATCCAAGACCGCCGCCGGCGAAATCAAAGCCGAAAAAGCCTGAAAATTGCGGTACCTGCGATCCCGCCAAAATGGTTTTGAAGCCCCGGTCGGGCTTTGGGTCAGTGAAGCGAGAAATCTTGAGTTCATTGAAGCGCTCCCCGTCCATCAGGATAGTGCCTTCGGTTCCCGACACTTCCCAATAGATTCCGAAGACTTTTCCGGCGGCAACGCGGGAGGCTTCGATAGTGCCGCCGGCGCCGCTGCGGAACTTCACAAGCGCCTGAATCTGGTCTTCGTTCTCGACCTCGGCTCGCGGGGACTGTTCACCGGCCTTGGCGCCATAGCCTGTTCCACCCTCTGGTATTGGGCGGGTGGGGAAGAATGTCTGCGCCTGAGCTACCACGCTCTCTATGTCGCCCATTAGATATTGGGCGACAGAAATAACGTGGCTCCCTAGATCGCCCAGAGCGCCGGAGCCGGCTTGTTTGCGTGTGCAACGCCAGGAAAAGGGCAAGTCCGGATCGTTGAAAAACCCCTGATCGAACCAGCCCCGGAACCGCATGGGTGTGCCGATCTCGCCCCGGTCTATGATCTGCTTTGCGAGCATGGCCGCGGGCGTTTTTATGTTGTTGAAGGCGACCATGGTCTTAACGCCGCCGGCTTGGGCGGACGCGGCCATTGTTTCTGCCTCGACCAGCGTCACCGACAGGGGCTTTTCGCAATAAACGTGTTTTCCTGCCGCTATGGCAGCCAGGGCCATGTCGTGGTGCAGGGCGTTGGGAGACGTGATGTCGACGACATCGACAGTCGGATCGGCAATAAGCTGGCGCCAATCACCAGTCGATTTTTCAAAGCCTAACCGGCTCGCTGCGCTGGCGGCAAGGTCGTCGCTGGCATCGGCGAGCATATAGAGATGTGGCTTGGCTGGAAGGTCCGGGTAAAGAATGGCCGCACGGTGGAATGCGTCGGCATGAGCCTGGCCCATGAAGCCCGAGCCGATGAGGCCGATATTGAGAGTTTTTGTCATGCTGATTTTCCGAAAAGGGTTGTGACGTGGTCGAATGCGCGCCTGGTTGCAGCTTCCGGCTCAGCCTCTGCCAGGCTCGGGTCCTGTTCGGCCTCGACGACCATCCAGCCTTGGTATCCGGAGGTTTTTACGTATGTGGCCAAGGGGGCAAAGTCGATATCGCCATCGCCGGGGACGGTGAACATGCCCATTCGCACCGCCGTGTTGAACGACAGGTTCTGGTCCCGAACCTGCTCCATGCGCTCGGATCGGACATCCTTGAGGTGAATATGCCGGATCAGATCGCCGAAACGCTCGATTAGCCTGGTATATTCGAAACCGGCCGCGTGAGCGTGCCCGGTGTCAAGGAGCAATCCGCAACGCGCTCTGTCGATGATGCTACTGATCTCGTCAAAGGTTTCTGCCACCATCATAAGGTGATGATGGTAGGCCAACGTCAATCCATACTCGCCTTCTAGCCGCTGGGTGAATTCGGCAAGCCGCGCGCCATAGCTGTCGACAGCGCCGCCGTCCAGAACCAGTCTTTCATTCATGGGAAGGTCGAGCGGAGCGCCGGGCGCCATTTTGCCCACCGGGCCATAGACTATGATCTTTGCACCAACGTCTCGCAGCAGTTTTGCATGCGGTTCGACGGCCACCATTTCGGCGGAGACATCACGTTCGGCAAGAAATCCGGAATACCAGCCGGTCACCAACTCAAGTTTATGAGAGGCCAGTGTGTTCCGTAGAAGGCAAGGGTCGCGCGGAAACTTTCGTCCCAGTTCGACACCTTCATAGCCATTGGCACGTGCATGCGAGAGGCAGGTCTCAAGAGGTGTCTCTCCTCCCAGGTCATCCAGGACTTCATTTGTCCAGGATAGCGGCGACACGCCGAGCTGGACGCCGTCCGGCAATTGTTCGATAGCCAATTCACTCTCCCTGCAGTTGCCAGCCTGGTGTCAGCTCGACGGGCAAGCCTGAAATGATGGATTGAAGCGAAGCCTCGGCAAGTCTTTGGGCCTCCAGGCCATCTCGGATGGTCGCAAGCGGGGCAGGGCCACCGCGCAGCCAGGTAAGAAAGGCCTCCATTTCGGCGCTATAGGCCGACGCAAAACGAGTGATGAAATAGTCTTTGGGAGGGGCGGTTAGCGCACCCTCGGCAGATGCAATGCGCACATTGCTGTCTGCGCCGTTATCGATAAACAAAACCTCGTGGCTGCAATGGGCCTCCAAGCGCTGATCGTAGCCCAGAGGCCCTCGTCGGCTATTGGCCATCTGGATCATGCAGCCTGAAGCTGTGGTCATGACCACCATGAGCGTATCGATGTCACCGGCGGCGCCGATAGCTGGTTCGATTTGACAATTTCCAACGGCGAACACCCGCACGATTTCTTCGCCGCACATGTATCGCGCCTGATCGAAATCGTGGATCGCCTGGTCCTGCAACATTCCTCCCGAGCGGCGCACATAGTCGATGGATGGAGGGGCAGGGTCGCGCGTATGCATGATCAACTGTTCGAGCTGCCCCGACCGTCCTGATTGGATGCGCTGGCGAACAGTCCGGAAATCCGGATCATAGCGGCGCTGAAAGCCAAGCATGCACCGGATGCCAAACTGTTCGACGGCTTCCGTCACGCGTACGACGGTTCTGAAATCAAGGCTGACGGGTTTTTCGCAGAAAACCGCCAATCCGCGCTCCGCGGCGGCAATTATGAGCTCAGCGTGGCTGTCTGTGGACGAGCAGATAAGCACGCCGTCAAGCGCGTCATCGTTCAAGGCCATTTTGGCATCGCTGTGTCGGGTCGCCAGGGTGTGGGCCAATGCAGCGCCAGCCGGTGTCGGATCGACAACATGTCTTAGTTCTACGCCCGGCATCGCGGAAACATTGTGAGCATGCACGGCGCCGATCCGTCCGGCACCAAACAGAGCCAGCCGCACTGGACGGTTGGGGGTGTCGATGCCCCCATTGTCCGCAGTCATTGTCGCTATCCTCCTGCCGCGGAAGCCAGATCAAGGCTCGCGGCTGCCCTGACGCTAGCAACTGAATGGGGAACGACAACTGCAAATTTGAAGAGATTTCTTCAAATTGACCGAGCTGGATCAGGCGTTTTCGATCATGTGGATATGGATCGGCGTGACCCTGCTTTCAGGCGATCCCTCCAGCCTGCCGAGCAAGCAGGCCATAGTTTGTATGGCCACGCGCACCTCGAATGCAGGATCTTGATCGATCACTGCATCAATGCGCTTATCCAGCAATAACTGGCGCCTTTCCGTTGTGAGTTCGTGCGTCACCAGCGAAACCGTGCCGCTCCTCCCTGCAAGGTCCAGCGCCTCGGCGACGGCCCGTGCCCCCTGTGACGAGACGTAGATACCCTGGATGTCCGAATGCAGTTGAAGCGCGCGGACTGCAATCCGGTGCGCCTTATTTTCGTCGTCGCCGCATTCACGCACAGGCAAGATGCGGCATTGGGGATAACGATCCGACATAACGGCGCCGAAGCCTTGGATGCGCCGCTCCTGCCCTTCCATCGCGAGCGCGCCAGCAATGACCAGAACCTTTCCGCCGTCCTTCACTATAAAGCGGCCCAAAAGGTCCCCGGCCACACGTCCGGCCTGAATGTCATCGGGTCCTACATAAGCTTGGCGTCCACAATCAGGGATGTCAGTGGCAACAGTGATAAGGGGGATGTTACGGCTGACCTTGATGAGCGCTGCTGAAATCTCCGGGCTGCGCGAAAGGCTCACCATAAGGCCGTCATATCGGCTACCTACGCTTTCGATCAGTTTCATCAGCTTGCGCCGATCAGATGCCATATGAAAGATGCTGAGGCTTAGGTTCAGGCCTGACATCTCAAGACTGGCCGCACGGAATTGTTTTTGCATTTCTGCATGGAAGGGGTTGCTTGCCTGCTGCAGAATGATGGCGATCTGCAAGGTTCGTGCTGCGCGCAGATCCAGTGCCCGGTCCAGACCAAGCCTGCGAGCCCAAAGCAAAACTCGCCTTTCTTTGTCCGGCGTTACACCGCCGCGATTGTTTAGCACGCGATCCACCGTAGACCGCGAAACGCCTGCAGCGATGCTCACATCCTGCGCCGTTGGCTTTCGTCCCATACACAACACCCCACAGACGGCCTGCACTAGAAAATGATATTACTCCGTCAAGAGTGATGTTAGTACATCAGAATGATGAGACTAAGAGATTGCTGTTCATGCCTAAGATAACTATCGCCCAGCTTGCCCGGGAAGCTGGCGTCAGTACTGCCACTGTGGACCGTGTTATCAACGGGAGGCACCAGGTTCGCGCGGATACAGCCCAGAAGGTTGAGCAGGCGGCGCGGCGCCTAGGGTATCACGGTCTCAATTCAATCAGCAGCAGAGTAGATGCCGTTCGGCCTGAACTGCATTTCGGGTTTATCCTCCAGAAGGGACGCCACGCATTCTACCAACATTTCGTCCAGGAGATTGGGGAGGCGATGGCGTCGTGCACCACGCACCGAATTTCGACAAGTATCAAATTTGCTGAGACCACGCAGCCGGGCGAGCTGGCCGACCTTATTCGATCTTTGGCAGGAAAAGTTGACGCTCTGGCCGCAACTGGCCTTGATCATCACGAGGTTACGCTGGCAGTCCAAGAGCTCAAGAACGCCGGTACTCCCACTTTCTCTTTGCTCTCTGACTTCGCTCAAGGCGTGCGCGAGAGTTATATTGGCCTTAACAACCTAAAAGTTGGTCGTGCTGTCGGCTGGCTGATGGCGAAGCTGGCTAGCCGGAAAGGCAAAGTCGGTGTTTTCATTGGTGGAACGCGCTTTCATGGGCATGAATTGCGCGAGACTGGCTTCCGGAGCTCCCTGCGTGAATACGCGCCTCACCTCGAAATGCTCAATCCATTAGTGAACATGGAGAATCGCCAGTTCACCTATGAAGCTACAGTCCAGATGTTGGACGACCATCCGGATCTCGTTGGTATATATTGTGCAGGAGGCGGCATGGAGGGCGCGATCTCGGCGGTAAGGGAACTGAGTAGGCCTGGCGAAGTCGTCCTGATCGTCAACGAATTGACCGATGAATCCCGCATGGCGCTACAAGACAGGACGGTCTCGATTGTTATTGGCACCCCGTTGAGAAACATGTGCGAAGATCTGCGGGATGTGATGGTTGCCGTAACGGAGCGTGGTCTGTCCGCCACCCCGGGGCAGCATTTTCTGCCCAGCGAAGTATGGACCCCTGAATCGCTTTAGCCGTTGATGGAAATCAATCAAGACAGTATTTGATTCTATCAAGAATGATGTATTTGCTGCATGTTCTGTGATTGACTATCGTCAGCGTTGTGAGGAATCTTCGTCCGTGATCTCGCGGTGGGCGCGAGATTTGGGAGGTGAGCAGGTTCTGCCCACACGGATCAAGATTTTTGGTTTGTGCGTGGTGGCTGCTCCACTTTGAGGCGCCGAGGGATGGCGTCTGGGAGGAAGAATGAACAAGCTTATGTTGTCGACCGCTATCGCCCTGACGATGGTAGGCTCAGCCAGTGCACAGAATATCGGCGTCTCGATGGCGCTGTTCGATGACAACTTCCTGACGGTCTTGCGAACCGGGATGGAAGACCAAGCGGCGTCGCTGAACGGCGTCCAGTTGCAGGTTGAGGACGCTCAGAACGACGTGGGCCGTCAGCTTAACCAGATCCAAAACTTTGTTGCTTCAGGCGTCGATGCGATCATAGTAAACCCCGTGGATACCGACGCAACTGAGACCATGAGCCAACTGGCCGTGGAGGGCGGCATACCTCTTGTGTATGTCAATCGTATGCCGGTTAACATCGATACTCTCCCAGAAAATCAGGCGTTCGTCGCTTCGAACGAAGTCGAGTCGGGTACCCTGCAAACCGAAGAGATTTGTCGGCTCCTGAAGGAAGAGGGTAAGGGCGAGGGCGCAAAGGCAGTTGTCATGATGGGCGAGCTGTCCAACCAGGCTGCGCGTCAACGCACGCAGGACATTCTGGATGTGATCGCAACGCCAGACTGTGCATTCATCGAAATCGTCGAGCAGCAGACGGCCAACTGGTCGCGGACCCAAGGCCAGGATTTGATGTCGAACTGGCTCTCGGCCGGTGTCGAATTCGACGCCGTCATTGCCAACAATGATGAGATGGCCCTCGGCGCAATCCAGGCACTCAAGGCTGCCGGAATTGCCATGGACGATGTTGTCGTAGGTGGCATCGACGCCACTCAGGATGCGCTCGCTGCAATGCAGGCGGGCGATCTTGATGTGACAGTTTTCCAGAATGCTGCGGGTCAGGGGCAGGGTTCTTTGGATGCCGCGATCAAACTTGCGGCCGGGGAAGCCGTAGACCAGAAAGTCTGGATTCCATTCGAACTGGTTACTCCCAACAATATCGACGACTACCTGTCGGCAAACTGATCGCCTCCCTGGCGTTCGGGATATCGGGGGCGACCCCGATATCCAATTTTCCCGCATTTTGATGCTGGTGGAGGAGGGTGTCATGGCGGCACAGGCGGCAGTCAGTCCCCAAACGATGCGAGCGGTCAGGCATAGCGGTGCCGTGCCGTCATCAGAATTTCTTCTCGAAATAGAGGGGGTGCGCAAAGAGTTCCCTGGCGTCGTCGCCTTGGATGACATCCGGTTTACGCTAAAGCGCGGCACAGTTCACGCTCTGATGGGCGAGAATGGTGCCGGCAAGTCTACCCTTATGAAGATTATTGCCGGCATTTATCAACCTGACGCAGGCAGCATAAAGCTCAAAGGGCTGGGTATCCGTTTGGAATCACCCCTAGACGCGCTCGAAAATGGCATCGCAATGATCCATCAGGAGCTCAATCTGATGAGCTTCATGACCGTGGCAGAAAATATCTGGATTCGGCGTGAGCCACTGAACAGGCTTGGTCTAGTCGATCATGCCCGAATGCACAGAATGACCCAGGAACTGTTTGATCGGCTCAATATAGACCTCGATCCAGACGCTGAGATCGGCAGCTTGTCGGTCGCGAACCGCCAAATGGTGGAGATCGCAAAGGCGGTGTCCTACGAGTCTGACGTTCTGATCATGGATGAGCCGACATCAGCGCTGACAGAGCGGGAGGTCGCCCATCTGTTCCAGATAATTCGCGATCTTCGCGCGCAGGGGATCGGCATCATCTACATTACCCATAAAATGAACGAGCTCTTCGAAATTGCCGACGAGTTCTCGGTGTTTCGCGACGGCCGCTTCATCGCAACACAGCCCGCTTCGGCCGTGACGCGCGACGATATCATCAAGATGATGGTGGGGCGCGAAATCACCCAGATGTTTCCCAAGGAGGATGTGCCTATTGGTGAGGTTGTCCTTTCCGTCAAGGGACTGACCCTGGGCTCAAGGTTTCGGGATGTGTCCTTTGACCTGCGTGCTGGCGAAATCCTTGGCGTGGCCGGGCTGGTAGGATCAGGGCGCTCCAATGTTGCGGAAACTCTGTTCGGCGTAACTCCAGCCACTGCTGGCTCTATTGAAGTTTTTGGCAAACAGGTGACGATCAGCAGCCCCTATAAGGCCCTGCTTCTCGGCATGGCCTTCTTGACTGAGGATCGCAAGGATACCGGCTGCTTCCTATCGCTCGACGTACAGGAGAACATGCAGATGGCAGTGCTGCATGAAAACTTCGTGCGCGCCGGCTTTGTTTCGGAGAGCGCCATAGCGACGGCCTGCGAAGATATGTGCGGCAAGTTGCGCGTCAAGACGCCGGGACTGGGGGAGCGGATCGAAAACCTTTCGGGCGGCAATCAACAGAAGGTTCTTGTGGGGCGCTGGCTGCTCACGCAGCCAAAAATCCTCATCCTGGATGAGCCCACCCGAGGTATCGATGTCGGAGCCAAGGCCGAGATTCATCGCCTTGTTACTGAACTGGCGAGGACGGGCGTGGCGGTCCTGATGATCTCGTCTGAGATGCCGGAAGTCCTGGGAATGAGCGACCGCATCATGGTCATGCACGAGGGTCGGGTAACCGGCATCTTGGACCGCAGTGAAGCGGATCAAGTCAAGATCATGGATCTGGCGGCAAAATGAACGAAGGGCAGGAGAAAGTCATGTCAACGCAAACCACGTCCAGCGCGTCCGCGCCCATTGAGTCGATCGCGCGGGCGCGCCGGTGGCCGCAAGAGGTCAACATCTTGCTGGTGCTGCTCGGCATTGCTCTGTTGTTTGAGCTGCTTGGCTGGTTCATTCAGGGACAGAGCTTCCTATTCAACTACAATCGCCTGCAGATTATGATCCTGCAGGTGGCGGTCATCGGTATTATCGCTGTTGGGGTGACGCAGGTCATCATCACTGGGGGCATTGACCTGTCGTCTGGTTCTGTCGTTGCAGCCACGGCGATGATTGCGGCGAGCTTTGCACAGTCATCGGACTGGGCCCGAGTTATCTATCCGAGCCTGACAGACCTGCCGTTTTTCGTGCCATTAGCAGTGGGGCTCGGCGTTGGCCTGATCGCGGGCATCACCAACGGCGCACTCATCGCCTACACTAAGATTCCGCCGTTCATCGCAACCTTGGGGATGATGGTTTCCGCGCGCGGAATCTCGCGCTGGTACACCAATGGCAATCCGGTCTCAGGTTTTACCGATGATTTTGTGTTGATCGGTGATGGGCTTGGCCGATGGATGCCGGTGGTGATTTTTCTTGCCGTAGCGCTCATCTTTCACATCGCGCTGCGCTACACTCGATACGGCAAGTTCACCTATGCCATCGGCGCCAACCAGCAGGCCGCGCGGGTATCCGGTATCAACATCGAGCGGCACCTGGTGAAGGTCTACGCCATTGCCGGATTGCTGGCCGGGCTCGCAGGTGTGGTCGCCATTGCCCGCATCAAGACAGCACAGGCCGGCATGGGGATGATGTATGAGCTCGACGCCATCGCCGCTGCCGTGATTGGCGGTGTCTCGTTGGCCGGTGGTCAGGGCAAGATAACGGGCGCTGTCATCGGCGCGCTCATTCTGGGCGTGATGATCTCGGGCTTCACCTTCCTGCGCGTCGACGCCTACTACCAGGATATCATAAAGGGCGGGATTATTGTGGCAGCAGTGGTGGTGGACCAGTATCGCCAGCGTCGCCGCAAAAAGTCCTAACCTCAAAAATTCTCGTTCTGTACCATAGGTTTACGGGCCAATAGGCGGCCCGGCAGGAACCGGCTTGCCCAAATTTCGGAGAAGTCTCGATGAAAATCGCCCTAGACCCGCATATGCACCGTCATCTCAGCCTAGACGAACTGCCTGGAAAGGTTGCAGAGCTCGGCTACGAATGGATCGAGCTCAGTCCTCGCGCCGATTTTCTTGAATGGTTCAAGGCCCCTCGGGTCTTCCCGGAGCGCATCCGAAGCCTCAAGAAGTCGCTCAAGGCGAATGGCGTCGGAATTGCGTCTCTTCTGCCCATGTATCGTTGGGCCAGCAATGATGAGGTCGAGCGTCAGGCGGCAGTTAAGCACTGGAAGCGCGCAATAGAGATCGCTGTTGAGCTCGAAGTTGACGTGATGAACTCAGAGTTCGGGCGTGGACCTCATCCTGACAAGGGCTCCTGCTACTGCTGTCACACCGGTTCAATGATCGAAGCCTGCGAGGACGCTTGGTGGCGCTCCATGGAAGAGTTAGTGCCGACTTTTGAGAAGCAAGGCATTACCCTGCACGTCGAGCCACACCCTGAGGACTGGTGTGAGACGCTTCAACCTGCCGTCGATATCATCCGCACAGTGAACTCAAAGAATGTGAAGTTCCTCTACTGCGCACCTCACACCTTCTATTTCGGGGATGACACCAAGGCCATGCTCCGGCAGTGCGCCGATGTCTTGGCACATGTCCATGTGGGCGACACCTTCAATCACAGGGCCAGCTCCGGCCTGCGATATATTCTAAATCCACCGGGCACCCAGGCGCGCGTTCACCAGCATCTAGACATTGGCCAAGGTGAGGTTCCATGGGACGACTTCTTCGGGACACTGGCTGAAATCGGCTTTGACGGCATTATGACAGCTTGCGTTTTTGCCTGGGAAGATAGGGCCGATCACTCTGGAAAGTTTATGCGCTCCGAAATGCAGCGCTATATCGACCAATACTTCAAGTAGGAGGCTGCAATGGCAGTCAGAATTGGCGTCATTGGCGCGGGTGCCATTGGCAAGGATCATGCCCGACGCATCAATCATGTATTGTCGGGAGCGAAAGTCGTCGGCGTCTCCGACGTCAGCGCGGACAATGCCGCCTCCCTGAAAGCGGAAGTGGCAGCAGATGCGCAGCTGTTTGCAACCGGCGAAGAGTTAATCTCGTCTGATCAGGTCGATGCCGTCTTGGTAACGTCCTGGGGCGCGACGCATGAGCAATATGTCCTGGCCGCGATCGCGGCGGGCAAGCCCTGCTTCTGCGAGAAACCTTTGGCAACAACTGCCGATGGAGCAAGGCGTGTCGTCGATGCCGAAGCCGCAGCCGGCCGCCGTTTGGTTCAAGTCGGTTTCATGCGCCGATACGACGCCGGGTATCGCCTGCTCAAGCGGGTTGTCGACAGCAGCATAGGGGTGCCGTTGATGGTACATGCTGCTCACCGCAACCCGTCTGTGCCAGAAGCCTATGTGACGCCCATGGCCATTCACGACACACTCATTCATGAGATCGATGTGTTTCGATGGCTGCTGAATGACGACTATGTCTCTACACAGGTTGTCTATCCACGTGTCACCACCAAGAGCCATTCCAAACTCCGCGACCCCCAGATCATCCTGCTAGAGACCGCCAAGGGCGTACGCATCGATGTGGAAGTGTTCGTCAACTGCCAGTACGGTTACGATATTCAGTGTCAGGTCGTGGGCGAAGAAGGGCTTGCCAATCTGCCGGAGCCCATGGCGATCCAGATGCGCAAGGATGCGTCCCTGCAGACTCCGATCATGACAGACTGGAAGCAGCGCTTCATCGACAGCTATGACGTCGAATTGCAGGATTTCATAAATGCGGCGGCCAGTGGGACTGCCAGCGGCCCGAGCTCCTGGGATGGCTATGTAGCGGCAATCACAGCCGATGCCTGCGTGATGGCCCAGGAGCAATCAGGCTCCATTATTCCCATCGAGCTTCCTGTCCGGCCAGCTCTTTACCACTAGGTCAACCATGCGTTTTGCACTCAATCACATCGCCGCGCCTGACCGCTCGCTCGACGCCTTCTTTGCGCTCGCCCGCGAACTTGGCATGACGGAAGTAGAAATCCGCAATGACACGCCGGATATGGTCGGCTCTGTCCCGGCTTCTGCGGTCCGGCTTGCTGCCGACAAAGCCGGTGTCACCATTCTTTCGATCAATGCCGTTTACCCCTTCAATGTCTGGTCAGGCGACCTGCCGAAAAAGGCTGAGCTGTTAGCAGACTATGCGAGCGAATGTGGGGCCAAGGGTTTGGTCATGTGTCCGCTCAATGACGGGCGAGAAGTTTCGGACGACGATCTCGTGGCTGCACTGGCCGCAATGCTGCCTATCCTACAGATGCGCGGAATCACTGGTTTGGTCGAACCACTTGGCTTCCCGATTTCGTCCCTGCGGACCAAGCGCAAGGCACTGAACGCCATTGCTCGAGCGGGCGGGCAGGAGACGTACAAGCTCGTCCACGATACCTTCCATCACCATCTGGCCGGCGAGACAGAGTTTTTTCCCGCCGAGACCGGCTTGGTGCATATTTCGGGCGTATCCGATCCCTTTGTGGGAGTCGCCGACATGCTCGATCCGCACCGCGTGCTGGTCGATGCAGATGACCGGCTGAAGAATGTCGAACAGATCCGGGCGATCCGGGCCGCGGGATATACAGGTCCATTCAGCTTTGAACCGTTTGCTGCCGAGGTTCAGGGTCTCGCCGACCTTGAGGTGGCGCTCCGCCAGAGCATTGAGCACATCAAGGCACAACTCTAGTTTTTTGGTAAGCCCATGATCCTTTATGGTACAAATCCGATAGCCTGGTCGAACGATGACGACTGGAGCATCGGCGATCACCTTTCACTTGAAGATTGCCTCGGCGACTGTCGGACAATTGGCTTCGACGGTATCGAGAAAGGGCACAAGATGCCCTCGGATGGTGAGGCGCTCAAAGCCAAGCTCGGGGAATATGGTCTAAGGTTCGCGGCAGGCTGGTACTCGACCAATATCTTGGTCAACGATATCGAGACCGAACTTCGTTCGCTAAAGGCGTGGATCGATTTTACCAAGGCTGCTGGCGGCTCCCACATCAATGCCTGTGAATGCTCCAACACCGTGCATGGCAACGACAGCATCCCTGTCAATAATCGTCCCATTATGACTGATGAGCAATGGGAGCGTTTCTCAACGGGTTATGAAGCGCTATCGGAGCTTGCGTCCCGCGAGGGCGTGAGGATGGGATATCACCATCACATGGGGACGATCATCGAGTCCGCGGACGATATCGACCGCTTCATGGACATGGCCGGTCCACATACACGGCTGCTGCTCGATACAGGACATGCCTATTTCGGCGGCGCAGATCCAGCGCAACTGGCGCGAAAATACATGGATCGGGTGACGCACATCCACTGCAAGAACATCCGGTCTGACAAGATGCAGGAAGTGCGCACGCAAGATCTCTCCTTCCTTGAGGGCGTACGCCGAGGCGCGTTCACTGTTCCCGGCGACGAGCAAGGCTGCGTCGAGTTTGAACCCGTGCTCCGGGTCGCTGCAGATGCCGGCTACCGGGGATGGGTCGTCATCGAGGCGGAACAAGATAGCGCCCGCTATTATCCGTTAGAATATCAACAACTTGGCCTCAAAACACTTAGGGCGATTGCTGAAAAAGTTGGACTTCGATGACAGGCAAGACCATGACCAACGAGCCCGATAAGGCACTCGATGTGATCACCATTGGCCGGTGCTCCGTGGATCTTTATGGCACACAGATCGGTGGCCGGCTGGAAGACATGGCGTCATTTGAGAAATATGTCGGTGGCTCCCCAACCAATATGGCGACGGGCATGGCGCGGCTCGGTCTGCGCTCGGCGCTGATCACGCGGGTGGGCGACGAACACATGGGGCGCTTCATCCGCGAGGAACTGGCTCGAGAGGGGGTCGATGTTCGCGGCATCAAGACGGATCCGGCGCGGCTGACTGCTCTGGTGCTGCTCGGCATCCGGGACGAAAACAGTTTCCCGCTCATCTTCTATCGCGAGAACTGCGCCGACATGGCACTGTGCGAAGAGGATGTCGAAGAGAGCTTTGTTGCAGAAGCGCGTGCGGTGGTTGCCACAGGGACGCATCTGAGCCACCCGAACACCGAAGCGGCGGTGCTCAAGGCTCTTAGCCTGGCCCGCAAGCATGGCGCGCGCACAGCACTCGACATCGACTACCGTCCGAACCTCTGGGGCGTGGCGGGCCATGGCGACGGCGAAAGCCGTTTCGTTGAAAGCGACAAGGTGACCGCCAAGCTGCAGGCGCATCTGTCACTGTTTGACCTGATCGTGGGCACCGAGGAAGAGTTCCACATTGCGGGCGGTTCAACAGACACGATCGCGGCGCTGCGGGCTGTCCGAGCCGTCAGTGACGCGACGCTTGTCTGCAAGCGCGGCGCTGACGGTGCGGTTGCCTTCACGGGCGCGATTCCGGACAGCCTTGACGATGGCGAAGCCGGACCTGGTTTCCCAGTGGAAGTCTTCAATGTGCTGGGTGCCGGCGATGGCTTCATGTCCGGGCTGATCAAGGGCTGGCTTGAGAATGCCAGTTGGGGCAGGGCGCTAGAATACGCCAATGCCTCTGGCGCCTTTGCCGTTAGCCGCCACGGCTGCACACCGGCCTATCCATCGGCCGAGGAACTCGACTTCTTCCTAAAGCGCGGCGTGGTCGAACCGGCGCTGCGCAAGGATAAGCAGCTCGAACAACTACACTGGTCGACCAACCGGCACAATGATTGGTCGATCATGCGCGTCTTCGCTTTCGACCACCGCATGCAACTTGAAGCCATGCCCGGCGCAAGCACTGACAAGATCGACGCCTTCAAGCAATTGTGCCTCAAGGCTGCACTCAGAGTCCAGGATGGGCGGAGTGGCTATGGCATTCTCTGCGACAACCGTCTGGGCAAGCGCGCACTGTACGCGGCGGCCGGGAGTGGACTGTGGATTGGCCGCCCGGTCGAGTGGCCGGGTTCTCGTCCCCTGACCCTCGAGCCCGACTTGGGTCCGGACTTTGGCGGTGTCGGCGAATGGCCGCTGGAGCATGTCGTCAAAGTGCTATGCTTCTGCCACCCAGACGATGAGGCTGGGATGCGGGCCGAGCAGGAGGCGACCATCCAGCGCCTTTATGCGGCTGGCC
>NZ_CAJXJS010000044.1 GCF_913055165.1 uncultured Devosia sp. | reverse complement strand
CGTTTGTCAGCGGCGGGGTGGTGACGCCCGAAGTGATCGAAATTGCCCCGGCCCGCGCCGAGCCGCGGCTGGATTTCCTGTTGGGGGATGCATGAGCCTTTTTGTCGGACCCGATGGACAGAACCGCTGCCGCTGGTGCGGCGGGGCGCCGGAATTCGTGCCTTACCACGATGCGGAATGGGGCTTTCCGGTCAGCGATGACCGGCGCTTGTTTGAAAAGCTGAGCCTTGAAGGGTTCCAGTCGGGCCTCTCCTGGCGGACCATTCTCAATAAGCGCGAGGCCTTTCGCGCCGGTTTTGCCGGCTTCGACATCGACAGGGTGGCCGCGTTTACCCAAGCGGATGTGGAGCGCCTGCTGGCCGACAAGGGGATTGTGCGCCACAGAGGCAAGATCGAAGCGGTGATCAACAATGCCGCCCGCGCCCAGGAACTGATCGCCGAGGCCGGCTCCATCGCCGCCTTTGTGTGGCGCTTTGAGGCCCAGACCCCGGCCCCGCCGCAAAGCCAGACAACTTCGCCGGAATCGATCGCGCTCTCCAAGGCGCTCAAGAAACGCGGCTGGAAATTTGTCGGCCCGACCACGATCTTCGCCTTCATGCAGGCCATGGGCCTGGTCAATGACCATCAGGAAGGCTGCATCAGCCGGGCGAAAGCAGAGGAGATGCGGGCAGGTTTTGCGGTGCCGGTTTAGCCCCCTCCCCTATGCCGGGGCGGTTTCGGGGGGGCCGGGGGTACAGCCCTCACCGATCCTGCTCCTGATGAGGAAGGGACCGATCCAGATTGTTTGGGTTTCAGCGATATATCTCTACTCCTCCCCCTTCTTCAGGGGGAGGTTGGGTGGGGGTGCTCTTGCGCAAACACGATGCTAATCTCGGCCAAGGAGGTCCCCATGGCCGAAACTGTCGCCTTCGCCCGCAAACTGCGGCGGGAGCAGACCCTGCCCGAGCGCCGCTTCTGGGCGCTGACTTTGGCCTGGCGCGACGCAGGCCTGCACTGGCGGCGCCAGTCGCCTATCGGGCCCTATGTCGTGGACTTTGTCTGCAAGGGCAAAAAGCTCGTCGTCGAGATCGATGGCGACACGCATTTCTCTGAAGCCGGTGTGACGCATGACGCGCAGCGGACCGCCTATCTGGCCGGGCGCGGCTACCGCGTGCTGCGCTTCACCAATGCGGATGTCATGCAGCGTGGTGAAGGGGTGTTTGTCTCTCTGGCGGAGGTGCTGGGTGAGCCGGACAATGAGTCTTAGCGGATACCCCCACCCAGCCTCCCCCTAATGAGGGGGAGGAGCGCATCGGAGATGCAGCCGTATCAGCGAAAGCCCCGAAACATCCAAGGCCCTTCAAACAGGGGCCATACGCCCGGCCAAGGCGCCAAACGCACAAAGCGCTCATTCTACCCCTCCCCCTATCAGGGGGAGGCCGGGTGGGGGTTACTTCGGTTTCTTGTCGTTTCCAAGGGCGGACGCCACATATTCCGCCAGCTCCTTGCCACCAAACAAAAAAGTGGATGCCACAGAGGAGACAATGGGCGTGCACCCCAGGAAGTTGAGAATGGCGCAACTGAGTCCGATCAAGCCGACCAACCTAAACTTTCGAATTAGTTCAGAATTTTCGGAGATCCACCTAGACACGAAGTCAGATAGTTTTTGTAACAGGCGAGCAGCTTCAGTAATGCTATCTGGTTTGCTGTCTATCTTGTCGGCGACTTCGTTTGACCGATGAGAAAGCTCTCTTAGAAATTCTGATGCCCGCTCTTTTCTGCTTTTCCCTTCAAGGCTGTTCGGGATTTCAGATTGGACGGAATCTAGTTTTTCCTGGGCCGCTATCGATACCGAGCGCAATTGAGAAGACACGCCTTCAGGATTTGTTCGTAAGCGCGCTTCTATTTCTCCCAACGATACTGTTTCGTCGTTGACGTCGGCATCCGGGCCATTGCTTTTCAGGGATTCGATGGCGTTCTGCGCGCTTGCCTTGGCGGTGTAGCGCTCGGTGCGCACCATTATCTCGCCATTGGAGGCGACAAAGTTCACATAGAACTGGTCGTCGCTCGATTTCTTTATTTCGAAACGATAGCCCGAGCCTCCTTCGCCCTTGCTGACATCCACAGTGGCTGCACCTGGCGCATTGGTCTTGAGCGAGTCGATGGCGTTCTTGATGCTGGCCTTCTGCTTGTAGTTTTCCGACCAGAAGATCTTCTCCGAATTGTAGGAGAAGTCGAACTTGAACTGATCGTTGGCGGCAAAAGTGATGTTGAATTTGTGCGACATACCTAATGCGCCTCATCCCAATTCTTCGCCGCATGCGCGTCCACCTGGATCGGCACCGTCAGCCGCACGGCCGGTTCGGCCGCTGACTCCATCACCCGCTTAATGACCGGGATCGCCTGATCCTCCGTCCCCTCGGGGACCTCGAAAATCAGTTCGTCATGCACCTGCAAGAGCATGTCGGCTTCCACCCCCGCCTTTTTCAGTTCCGGCTCCATGCGGATCATGGCGCGGCGGATGATGTCGGCGGCTGAGCCCTGGATGGGGGCGTTGATCGAGGCGCGTTCGACAAAGCTGCGTTCGCTGGGATTGCCCGAATTGGCATTGGGGAACTGGATGCGCCGCCCGAAAATGGTGGTGACATGCCCATCGGCTTTCACCTTCACCTTCTGGGCGTCCATATAGTCCTTGATGCCGGGGAAGCGCTCGAAATAGGTTTTTATGTAGTCCCCGGCGACGCCGCGCTCGATGCCGAGCTGGTTCGCCAGCCCAAAGGCGGAAATGCCATAGATGATGCCGAAATTGATGGCTTTGGCACGGCGGCGCACATCGCTGGGCATGCCTTCCACCGGCACGTTGAACATTTCGCTCGCCGTCATGGCGTGAATGTCCAACCCTTCCTCGAAGGCGTCTTTCAAGGCCTGGATATCGGCGATATGGGCGAGGACGCGCAGCTCGATCTGGGAATAGTCGGCCGAAATCAGCACCTTGCCCGGCGGGGCGATGAAGGCGGTGCGGATTTTGCGCCCGTCCTCGGTGCGCACCGGGATGTTCTGCAAATTCGGCTCGTTGGACGAAAGCCGCCCCGTCAGCACCGACGCCTGGCTATAGGAGGTGTGGACCCGGCCTGTGCGCGGATTGATGTAATTGGGCAGGGCATCGGTATAGGTGCCCTTCAATTTGGTGAGCTGGCGCCAATCGACAATGGTGCGGGCCAGGGGAATGCCCTTGAGGGCCAGGTCTTCCAGCACATCGGCCCCGGTGGACCAGGCGCCGGTCTTGGTCTTGGTGCCGCCCTCGAGCCCCATCTTGTCAAAGAGGATTTCGCCCAGCTGCTTGGGGGAGCCGAGATTGAAGCTCTGCCCGGCCAGCTCATGCGCCTCGGCCTCGAGCGCGGCGGCGCGCTGGGCGAAATCGCCGGAAAGCCGCGCCAGGATCTGCCGGTCAACGGTGATGCCGCGCGCTTCCATGCGCGCCAGCACCGGGGCCAGCGGCCGCTCGATGGTTTCGTAGAGCGCGGTGGCGTTTTCGGCCACAAGGCGGGGCTTCAAGACATGCCAGAGCCTGAGGGTAATATCGGCATCCTCGGCAGCATAGCGGGCCGCCTGGGCAATCTCGAGCTGGTCGAAGGTCTTCTGGTGCTTGCCGGTGCCGGCCAGCTCGGCATAGGTGATGGTCTTGTGGTTGAGCCAATGGTCGGCCAGCACATCCATGCCATTATAGCGCGGGCCGTCCAGCGCATAGGAAATGAGCATGGTGTCGTCGATCGGGCTCATGGCGACGCCGTAGCGCGCCAGCACCTCCATGTCATATTTGACGTTCTGGCCGATCTTGAGGATGGCGGGGTCCTCGAGCACGCGCTTGAGGGCTTCGAGCACGAAGCGAAGCGGCAATTGCCCCTCGACCAGCCCGCCGCCGCCCAGAAGGTCGCCGGGCTTGGCGTGGCCCACCGGAACATAACAGCCCTCGCCGATTTCGGTGGAGAGGCACACACCAACCAGATCGGCCATTTGCGGGTCGAGCCCGGTGGTCTCGGTGTCGATGGCCACATGACCCTTGTCGACGATTTTGGCGATGCAGCGCTCCAGCGCCTCGGGCGTGGTGACGATCTCATAGGCATCGTAATTGACCGGGATGGCCTTGACGCGCTGATGCTCGGCCGCGGCATGGCGGGCGGGGCCCGAGCCGGGCACCACATTGGCAGCGAGCTTGGCCTTGGCGACCGAGAGCGAGGTGGATTTCTGCGGCGCGCCGGGGACGGGGCTCTCCTTGTTGGCGGCCAGCTCCGGATCGGGCGCGAAATCATCCGGGTTGGCCTCGAGCAAGGTCGCGAGCCGCTTGGTGATGGTCGCGAACTCCATCGCCTTGAGGAACGGGAACAGCGCGGAGGGATTCATGGGCTGGCGGATCAGGCCATCAAGGTCGATCTCGACCGGCACTTTCTGTTCCAGCGTGACGAGCTGCTTGGAGATGCGGGCAAGCTCCGCATTGTCGATCAGCTTCTGGCGGCGGGCGGGCTGCTTGATCTCCTCGGCATGGGCCAGGAGGTTTTCGAGATCGCCATAGGTATTGATCAGCTCGGCCGCGGTCTTGACGCCGATGCCGGGGACGCCCGGGACATTGTCGACAGAGTCACCGCAGAGCGCCTGCACATCGATCACCTTGTCCGGCGTCACGCCGAACTTGGTCATTACCTCGTCGGGGCCGATCCAGCGGAGAGGCGGCTGGCCGGGGCGCGGAATGGTGTCGAGCAGGCGGATGGAGCCATCGGGCTCGACCAGTTGCATCAGATCCTTGTCCGAGGAGGCAATGGTGACCTTGTAACCGGCATCGCGGGCCATGCAGGCATAGGTGGCCATGATGTCATCGGCCTCCCAGCCCTCCATTTCGATGGAAGGAATGGAAAAGGCGCGCGTGGCCGAACGGGTCAGCGGAAATTGCGGCACCAGCTCCTCGGGGGCGGGCGGGCGCTGCGCCTTGTATTGGGGATAGAGATCGTCGCGGAAGGTCTTGCCCTTGGCGTCGAAAATGACCGCCATGTGGGTGGGCGGCTCGTCGCCATCCATGTCCTGGGTGAGCTTGTAGAGCATGTTGCAGAACCCCTGCACACAGCCCACCGGCAGTCCGTCGGACTTGCGCGAAAGGGGCGGCAGGGCGTGGAAGGCGCGGAAAATATAGCCCGAGCCATCGACGAGCAGCAGATGCATGAATGCGATTCCTCTTGTGTCCCGGGCGAAGCTTATCGTTTCGGGCGCCAGGATGGCACCCATAATTGACCGCTTGTGTCAGCAGACGGACACAGGCTTCACGATTGGCGTGAGGGGCCTATCTTCGCCACTTTTCTCTGGCTAGGTTAGGGATGGATAGGAAGAACGGAACTCCGTCTTCCGGCAACAGGCTCGACGGAGCCCTTAAGGACATCCCGTGCAAATCACCCCCCTGAGGGGACCTGGCACCACTATTCTTGTGGTGGACGACGATGCCTTGATTACCCTCAATACTGTAGACGTTTTGAAAGATCTGGGACACACCGCGATCGAGGCCTTTTCGGCCGTTGAGGCGCTGGCACTGATGGAAAAGCATCCCGATATCGGGGTGCTGATCACCGATTATGCCATGCCCGGCATGAACGGGCTGGAACTGGCCGAGGCCGCGCGGCGGCTCAAGCCGGACCTGCCGGTGCTGCTCACCAGCGGCTATTCGGAATTGCCCGAGGAACAGCCCTGCGCTTATCCGCGGCTGGACAAGCCTTATCGGGAGGACGAGCTGGCCGTCCGGCTGGGCGAGCTGCTGTCGCCCAAAAGCGACGCCTGATCGCCCTCAGCGCAGCCCGCTTTTTTCCAGCAGGCCCAGGCGCTTGGCATCGTAGTAATAGCCCCGCGCATAGAACTGGACAGCCCGATCCTCATTCCCGCCGGCGGTCATATAGGCCCCGGCCAGATAACGCACGGCATAGCGCAGATTGGTTTCGGCATCGAGCAGACCCGCCGGCTCGCCGCGATACCCCATGCCGCGCGCCGTGGCGTGGGAAATCTGCATCAGCCCGTAATAGGGGCCGTTGCGGGCGGCCGGATTGTAGCCGCTTTCCCGCACGATCACGCGCCGCACCAGGTGCTCGGGCACCGCATATTGGCTGGCATAATGGGCGATCAGCCCGTCCAGCGCACCGCGCTCCGCGCCGGCATAGCCGAGCAGCAGCGTGCCGGGTGCGGGCGGCACATTGGCGGCCTTGGGCACATGGCCGGCCGGGGTGACGCCCACGGGCGCGAAGGAGGCAATGGCGGTTGCGGCCGATTTATTGCCCGGCATCGGCTTGATACCGGCCATCGAACAGCCGGCCAGCACCAGGGCCATGGCCAGGGAACCTGCAATGGGAAGCGGTCGCGCGGTCATGGCAACACCTGATTGAGCCAAATTCGTCCTCAGCCTGCCCGCTACGCGGCAATCACGGCGGCTTGATGGCGGAAATGCGACCCGGGCGCAAGCGTGATCGCCCGCAGACCGCCTTGCGCCGGGGGATTGGGCGCCAAGGGTTTACATCGCGGCCTGAGGCCCTACACTTGGGGTTCGCCGTCGTGCGTTTCGTGGCCCCGGCCTTATTGGGTGCCACCGCCCCGCCGCTCCGTCCCTGCCGACCGGGCGGCGCTTTGCGCGACTGACCATGATGGTCCTCCCGGAGAGGGCCCCAAGACAAAAAATCCGAAAGGCTCGTCCCATGACAACTGCCGCAACCGGCGACACCGTGCGCATTCACTATTCCGGCCGCCTCACCGACGGCACCCAGTTCGACAGCTCCGAAGGCCGCGCACCGCTCGAATTCACCTTGGGCCAGGGCCAGGTGATCAAGGGCCTGGAAGCCCATGTGACCGGCATGGAAACAGGCGACAAGGCCACCGTGACCATTCCCGTGGACCAGGCCTATGGCCCGCGCCGCGACGACGCCATCCAGCAGCTCGACCGCGAAAAAGTGCCTGCCGGCATTGATCTGGAAATCGGCACCCAGCTCCAGGCCCGCACCGCCGATGGCGGCATGCTGCCCATCACCGTGGTCGGCGTGGATGACAAGAGCGTCACCGTCGACGCCAACCACCCGCTCGCCGGCAAGGACCTGGTGTTCGACGTGGAGCTGGTCGAGGTCGTCAAGGCTGCTTAGCCGGTCTTTCGGAGAAAGACGCAAGGCTCCGGTGGAGCCTTGCGAGACCAGCAGGCCATGAGCGCTAGTGGCGTGACTTGAAGGGGCCTGCCATCGCGGTTAAGTGCCCCCGCCGGGCAATCCACGCCCCTTTCGGCCCCTGCCCTTGCCGCCCTCCATCACCGCGCCCACATTGGCACGAAGGTACGGAGGAGGCGACGATGCGTTATGGCGTTCTGGGAACAGGCATGGTGGGGCAGGCGCTGGCGCGGCGCCTCAGGGAACTCGGCCATGAGGTGGCCATGGGTGCGCGGGAGGCGAGCAATGAAAAGGCCCGGGCCTTTGCCGCCGAAACCGGCGGGCAGGCCATGGATTTTGCCGGGGCGGCCGCATTTGGCGAGGTGATCATCCATGCCACGAGCGGCGCCCATGCGCTTGAGGCGCTCAACCAGGCGGGGGCGGAGAACCTCGCCGGCAAGGTGCTGATCGACATTTCCAACGCGCTCGATTTCTCGCAGAAGCCGCCCGTGCTCTCGGTGGTCAATACCGATAGCCTGGGCGAAACCATCCAGCGCGCTTTCCCGCAGGCTCGCGTGGTCAAGACGCTCTGCACGGTCAATGCCAAGGTGATGGTCGATCCGGGCCGGCTGCCGGGCGAACATGTCGTCTTCCTCTCGGGCAATGACAACGGCGCCAAAAAGGATGTGCGCGACCTGCTGACCAGTTTTGGCTGGACGGCGATCATCGACCTGGGCGGGATCGAGGGCGCCCGTGCCCAGGAAATGATGATGCCGATGTGGCTGCGGCTGTGGGGCCATCTTGGCACGCCCGACTTCAACTGGATGCTGACGCGCCGGGCCGATTGAGCCGGCCGAGTTGGGGAGGGGCGGATTTCGGGTTAGGATTGGTCGACAGCACGAGGGAAGGACGAGCCATGACCGAGAACCACGGCGCCATGATCGCCAAGTTCCTGACCGCGCAGGATCAGGTCTATCCTACGGCGCTGCATGAATTGCGCGCCGGACGGAAGGAAACGCATTGGATGTGGTTCATCTTCCCCCAGCTTGCCGGGCTGGGACAGAGCGAGACATCCAGGCTCTATGCGCTGCATGACCTGGAGGAGGCGCGGGCCTTTGCCGGGCATCCGATCCTGGGGGCACGGCTCGACGAGTGCACAGAGGCGGTGCTGCTGCATGCGCCCGATGGGGTGGCACCGCGCGATCTTGGCAGCATTTTCGGCACGCCGGACGACAAGAAATTCATCTCCTCCATGACCCTGTTTGCCCGGGCTCTGCCCGAGCATCGCCTGTTCCGCGCCGCGCTCAGCGCCTTTTATGGCGGGCATGAGGACGAACGGACCGTCGCGCTCCTCGCGTCGTGATTGGTCGGCCGTTCACGATGGGCAACCAGATGGGAGATGCCTTCGTTGGGTCAATCAGACACAGGCACAAGGAGGAAACGTGCCATGCAACAGTCCAATCACGAGACGCGCGGTACCGAAAAGACCGGCCAGGGACCCCGCACACGCGAGCAGCAGAAGGCGATCATCGAGGGGCGGGAAAAGACCAAGGGTGCCGAGGTTGACCCGCATGAGACCCCGATCAGCGACAAGCGCGAGGCGGCGACCCCACCCCCGAAAGTCTACGACAATTCCACCGGGGACCGGAGCATCAAGCGCGGCAATACCCAGGAAGACGAACACCACAAGAGGCGGGTGGAATAGAGCCACCCGCCTGTTTCAGCGCCAGACTGGCCCCGCCGCGTGGCGGGGCTTTTTTGGTCAGCCGGGCAGTGGCTGATCGCGGTCCGGTTCAATATCGTCGGGGAAGGGATCCTGCTCGGGCGGAAAGTCCGGCCCCTTGCCGGGGACGTCCTCGCCGGGGGTCGGCGGCTCGACTTCGCCCGGCTCTGTCGGCTGAGGACCGAACGGCGGAACCGGGGGCGGCACGCCATCATCGGGCAGTGCCGGATCGGGCTGAACGGGTGGCATCTGCATGAGCATAAGCGGGTCTCCTGGTCTTTTGGAACCAACCCGGCGCCGCCCGATCAGTTCCTTTTGACCGACACCTGGCGCCCCGCCCCGCCGGGCGGGATATCGAGATGCACCGTGAGGGTGACCGCGCTCACGACCTGCGGGGCGCGCTCGGCCCATTCGACCAGCACAATGGCCTCGGGGTCATCAAGCAGGCCCAGTTCATCGACCTCGGTGGCATCGGCGAGGCGGTAGAGATCGGCATGCAGCACCGGACCGGACGGGGTGTCGTATGGCTGGAGAATAGCGAAGGTTGGCGATGGCACTTCCAGGGCCGGATCGCCGGCAAGGGCGCGCAGGATGGCCCGGGCCATGGCGGTCTTGCCGGCGCCAAGATCGCCTTCAAGGCTGACAATATCCCCGGGCTTCAGGCCCGCCGCCAGCGCGGCGCCAAAACGGGCGGTGGCATCGTCATCGGGGAGGAAGGTTTCGGTCATGGGAAGCGCTTCGACTCCTGCGCCGGCCTCCCCTTGAGGGGAAGGAATGAGAGTGGGGGCAATTGTGGCCAACAGCACTACCCCCTCCTCGGCCCTTCTCTCAAGGGGAAGAGGGAGAGGCCCATGGCCCGGCGCCCTACTCCGCCACGCCGGCCATGGCGCTGTCGAGTGGCAGGTTGACGATGATGCGGCTGCCCTTGGGTTCGCGCTTTTCCGCCGAAATGGTGCCGCCATGCATGTTGACGAAGGTGCGCACGATGGAGAGGCCCAGTCCCGCGCCGCGCTGGCGGCCGCCGGCGGCGGGCGTATCGAGGCGGGTGAGGATGGCCGATTTCATCTCCTCGGTGAGGCCGGGGCCCTCGTCCTCGATGACAAAGAGCATGCGATCGCCGCGATGGCTGACGGAGAGGCGGATTTCCCCGCCGGGGGGCGAGAAGCGCGCCGCATTGGAGAGCAGGTTGTAGAGCACCTGCACGATGCGGGTGCCATCGGCCACGAAAAGCGGCAATTCCGGCTCGATATCAACCAGCAAATGGGGCGCGTCACCCGCCACTTCGGGGAAGGTGGCGGTGATGCCGGCGCGGGCCTTGTCGACCAGGGCGGCGACATCGAGTGGCTCGGGATTGAGTTCGGCGATGCCTGCATCCACGGAGGCCAGATCGAGAATATTGTCGATGAGCACGCCCAGCGTGACCGAGGAGGCACGGATATAGTCGATGTATTCGCGCTGCCGCTCATTGAGGCTGCCGCTTTCGGTGGCGGCCAGGAGATCAGCGAAGCCGATGATATTGGTCAGCGGCGAGCGCAGCTCATAGGAGACGTTTTCGACGAAGGCGTCCTTGAGCCGGTCGGCGGCGACCAGGGCATCGTTGCGCTCCTTCAACACCTTGGAATAGGAGGCGCTTTCGGTGACATCGAGGAAGGTCATCATGGTCTGCCCATCGGGCAGGCGGGTGATGGCATAATCGATCAGGCGCCCATCGGAGCGATTGATGCGGCCGGTGCGGTCGGTGCGGGTGGGGTTGAGATCGATGATGGTGCGCTTGAGATCGCGCCAGATGGTGGCCCCATCCTCGGGGATGGCCCGGCCGCTGGCTTCAGCGAGCTGGTCGATATGGGGATTGTTGCCAAGCTCGTTCATCGGCAGCTTCCAGAGCTTACTGAGCTGCGGGTTGGAGAGGGTCAGCCGCCCATTGGTGCCGAACACGGCCACGGCCTCATTGAGCGCCATGATGGTTTCGCGAAGCACATTGGTGAAGGCCTTGTTGGTGCTTTCAAGCTCGAGCCGCTCGGTCAAATCCTCAAAGACATAGATGACACCGCCCGTCGGCCCGGCAGGCGCCGAGATCACCTTGATGGTGCGGCCATCGGGCAGATGCCAGGGGTCGGCCTCGAAGGGCTCCTTGCGGCTGTAGCTTTCCAGATGCTTGGCGCGCCAGGTGTGATAGTCGACCTGGTTGGGCAGCATGCCTTCGGTGCGGAGCTTGTCGAGAATGGCCCGTTCGTCGAGGCCGGGCGTGAGGAAATTGCGGTCCAGATGCCAGAGATTGGCATAGGCGGCGTTGAACTGGGTGAGTTCGCGCCGGGCACTGAAGATGGCGATCGGCGTGCCCAGCGCATCGATGATGCCGCCAATATGGTTGAGGCCTTGTTCGACGGGCATGGCGGGCGGACTGACCTTGGCCTCAGGCCGCAAATAGCCGGCGCGGCCCCCCGGCACGGGAAAATCGACCAGCTCGAAACGGCCATGGGCACCGAAATCCAGCATGCGGTTGACCGGCGCGGCCGCCGCATGACAGGCCTTGAGATGGGTGGCCAGCTGGGTGGCGTCGAGCAGTTCGGGGGGGCTGATATCCGTGCCCTTCTTGCCCATGCCGCTAGCCAGCGCCAGATAGGCGGGATTGGCGTAGATCAGCCGATCGGTTTCGTCGCGCAGGAAGGCCGGCTTGGAGAGCAGGGTGAGGATGGCGCGGGCGCTTTCCCGGTCGCCGCCTTCGGCCTCGGCCGCCAGTGCGGCCCCCTCGTCGGGCTGTGCATAGGCAGGCCGCAGGCGCAGCGCCACCGCCCCGCCCATGACCCAGCCATGGGCCCGGACGAGCCGCCCATCCTGTGTGTCGAGGCTGGTGACGAAGGCATGGCCATGCAGGCGCAGATCTTCGACCAGGCTGGTGAGCCGGTTGGTCTCGGCCGCGCCCAGCCAGGAGCGGAAATTGAGCACGCTTTGCGGCTGGCGCCCTGCGGGAAGCACGGCGGCGGCCTGCCCCAGAATGCGCGGCGCCTCGTGGCCCTGCCAGAGCACGGTCAATTCGCGGGTGCCGGCAATCAGGTTTTCATATTCGTCGACAAGGGCGCGCAGTTCGGCGATCTGTTCTGCCGCACGCCGCCGCGCGGCGCGGCTGTCGACCAGCAGGGTGCGCACCAGCGCCATGGACAGAAGGGCAAAGCCGCCTGCGCCCACTGCCACCGCAAAGGGCGCGATGCCACCCAGATTTGCCGGAACAAGACCCTGGGCCAAGGCGGGGACAGCCGAGATCAGGGTGAGGGGCGCGGCACAAAGGCCTGCGAATCCCAATTGTTTCCGGAAATGATCCGGCGTCATACGAGCCCTCTTTCGCTTTGATTGCGATGCCAACCCGGCCGGACGGCCGGTACGCCTCAACTGAACATCAGGCTGCCGACACAGAACCGCAGATGGCTCCAGCTGCCCCCAATGATCGGCTTGCGTGTCCCCCCGCAACCCGAATCACTAAGACCATACCGGGCGCAGGAATCGCGAAAAAGAGTCTTGATGGCTGTGCGTTGCGGGCAAAGCACGAGGAAAGGGCTTGACCCGTGAACGAAACAGAAACCTTTCCGAAAAGTAAAAACCCGGGACTATGCCCGGGCTTTTTTTCTCGTCTGGTCGCTGCGTTCGGCGAATTAGTAGCGATATTCGGACGACTTGAACGGCCCTTCCACCGGCACGCCGATATAGTCGGCCTGCTTCTGGCTCAGCTTGGTCAGCTTGGCGCCCAGCTTGGCCAGGTGCAGTTCGGCGACCTTTTCATCCAGATGCTTGGGCAGGACGTGAACCTTCTTCTCGATCTTGTCGCCATTGGTCCACAGCTCGATCTGGGCCAGGGTCTGGTTGGAGAAGGAGGCGGACATGACAAAGCTGGGGTGACCGGTGGCATTGCCCAGGTTCACCAGACGCCCCTCGGACAGAAGGATCAGGCGCTTGCCATTGGGCTGCTCGATCATGTCGACCTGCGGCTTGATATTGGTCCACTTGAAGTTGCGCAGGCCCAGCACGTCGATTTCGTTGTCGAAATGGCCGATGTTGCAGACGATGGCCATGTCCTTGAGCTGGCGCATGTCATCGACCATGAGCACATCGCGATTGCCGGTGGCGGTGACGACGATGTCGGCGCGGGGCGCGGCCTCTTCGAGGGTGACGACCTCAAAGCCTTCCATGGCGGCCTGCAGCGCGCAGATCGGGTCGACTTCGGTCACCAGCACGCGGGCGCCGGCGCCGCGCAGGCTCTCGGCCGAGCCCTTGCCCACATCGCCATAGCCGCAGACGATGGCGACCTTGCCGGCCAGCATCACGTCGGTGCCGCGACGGATGGCGTCAACCAGCGATTCACGGGTGCCGTATTTGTTGTCGAACTTGGACTTGGTCACCGAGTCATTGACGTTGATGGCCGGGAAGGGCAGCTCGCCGCGCGCATGGAGCTGGTAGAGGCGCATGACGCCCGTGGTGGTCTCTTCCGAGACGCCGCGGATATTGGCGCGGATGGTCGAATAGAAGTTCGGGTTCTTGGCCAGGCGCTTCTTGATGGTGGCGAAGAAGATTTCCTCTTCCTCATTGCCGGGCTTGTCGAGAATGGACGGATCGGTCTCGGCCTTGGCACCGGTCAGCACCAGCATGGTGGCGTCGCCGCCATCATCGAGGATCATGTTGGGCGTGCCGCCATCGCCCCATTCCATCATGCGATCAGTGAACTCCCAATATTCCTCAAGGCTCTCACCCTTGTGGGCGAAGACGGGAATGCCCGCGGCCGCTATGGCGGCGGCGGCGTGATCCTGGGTGGAAAAGATGTTGCACGAGACCCAGCGCACATCGGCGCCCAACGCCACCAGCGTCTCGATCAAGACGGCGGTCTGGATGGTCATGTGCAGCGAGCCGGCAATGCGCGCGCCCTTCAAAGGCTGGGCCGCCGCATATTCCTCGCGAATGGCCATCAGGCCCGGCATTTCGATTTCGGCGATTGAGATTTCCTTGCGGCCATAATCGGCCAGGGAAATGTCGCGGACCGCATAGTCGGTCGGGCTCTTGGTCATGGGTCGGCTCCGGAATGGATGAATGTCTTGCCCCTCCTATACGGGAGGGGGTGTTACCGATCAATGACGGATATAAAGATTTGTTTATATCCTTCGAGCCGTCCCGCAGGGGAAATCTCCCCGGCGGGGAGATTTCAGGTGAGAAGGCCATGAGAGCTATGCTCGAATGGTCCCTCGCCCCGGAGTTCCAGTTGAAACACGTTGACCGCGAGCCCCCCACCCCAGCCCTCCCCGCAAGGGGGAGGGAGCCAGATCGTGCCTATCCCCGCGTCACCCTGATCCGCCCCCGGCCGCGCCGGAAGGGCATGGCGGCAAAGCGAACAAGGCCGGAGAGAACGAGATAGCCGAGGATGAAACCACCACCGGCATAAAGAATGCCTTCCATGGTCACGGGCACGGCAGGCTTGTAGGCCTCCAGGGTGCGGCGGCCGATATCGGTATCGAGATAGGCCGGGAGCGATTGCAGGCGCTCGACGGGGCCGGCGCCCTCGATCTCGGCCAGCGTGGCGGACAGCATGTCGTAACGCTGGAAAGTGGCGGTCATGGAAGTGCCGCGCCCGGCGAGGAAAGCGTCATTGGAGGCATTGTAGCGCTCAAGCGCCGCCTGCCGGTCCAGGCCGCCCGCTTGGGCAGCCCGGTCGAATTCCTCGGTGATGACGCGCAACTCATCCACCGCGCCACCCAGGCGCTGGGTATATTGCTGAGCATATTCTGGAAACTGGCTGAGCGTCGTGGCGAGTGCGATACCGCCAATGCCGGCTATCAAGCGTCGCATGCGTCTTCGCCCTTAATTCGTACGCGGTGAAAACGGACAGCTGACTGCAAAAGCTCCAAGTTCAGCTCACTGCCCGGTATCATACCCCCACCCTTTGATCCCTCCCCACAAGGGGGAAGGCATGAGGGCGGGGTGGGGCCGCAAAACACCGGCCCTGCCGTTGAAAGCACTCCTCGCCTTCTCGTTCCTTAAGCCTGCAGCCCATCCACATCTTCATCAAAGCCATTGTTGACCAGTTCGACAATGGCTTCCAAAGCCTCGCGGGCCTGCTTGCCGCTGGCCTGGACGAGTATGGTGGAGCCGGGCCCGGCGCCCAGCATCATCAGGCCCATGATGGAATTGCCGGCCACCGAGGTGCCGTCCTTGATGACGGCGATATTGGCATCGAAACATTCGGCTGTGCGCACAAAGCGCGCCGAGGCGCGGGCATGCAGCCCCTTGGTGTTCACAATCGTCAATTGCTGGGCGACGGCCCTGTCGGCATCCATCAGATCAGCTACCCAGGATGGAATTGGCGACCGTAATATATTTCTTGCCGGCGTCCTGTGCCATGGCCACGGCTTCTTCCATGGTCATTTCGCCACGGATGCGGCCGAGCTTGACCAGCATGGGCAGGTTGACGCCGGCGATCACTTCAACCTTGCGGTTCTGCATCACCGAGATCGCCAGATTGGAGGGTGTGCCACCGAACATGTCGGTGAGAATGATGACGCCATCGCCGCTATCGGCGCGATCGAGCGCCTTGAGGATATCGTCGCGCCGGCTTTCGGCATTGTCTTCGGGGCCGATGGCAATGGTTTCCACCTGTTCCTGCGGCCCAACCACATGCTCCATCGCCAGCTTGAACTCATCGGCCAGCGCGCCGTGGGTCACCAGAACCAATCCAATCATGTACTTTCCCCAAACGGCCGCCGCAGCCCGTAAAATCGGTCGCGACAGCTCTTGAGCCCCCGCCGGCCAGGGCGCCTGGCGCCGCCCCGTAAACGGCGCACAGTCTTGTCCCCAACCGGGCGCGTTGCAAGGGATAATTTGTCACGCTGCGGCGTGTTGAACAGCTTGTGCAACAGCCTCGACGACCAGCAGCGTCTGATGACCCAGGCTGATCACGCCCGCCTGCGGCACCGGAGCGCGCGGCAACGTGCGGCCGAGCAGCTCGGTCTGCAGGTCTTCCTCTTCGACCATGCGGGTCATGTCGGGGACAAGATCGATCACCAGATGCAATTGAGCCCATTCGCGGTGCGGCCGGCTGACGATCCCGCGGCCGCGCAATTCGATCAGCCCGGCCAGTTGCGGTGGCGCCAGCATGACCAGCCTGTCGCCCTCGTCGGCGATATCGACACGATCATCGGCGACCAGAAAGGCCGGTTGTCCCCTGCCCTCCCAGCGGTCGAGCAGCGCCATGGACAGGACCGACTTGCCGGCCCCGGAAGGGCCGCGCAGCAAGACACCGGTTTCACCCAGGACGAGCCCCGTCCCATGCACATTGACTGGCTTGTTCATGCCGCAAAGTCTATTTGCGGGCTCGCGGCAGCACAATTGTAAAAATTGCACCGGAGCGGTCGGTGCGGTTCTGCGCCCGGATGCGGCCCTTGTGGGCCTCGATGATCTGCTTGGAGATCGACAGGCCCAGGCCGGAATGGTTGCCGAAGCTCTCCGCTTCCGGACGATCGGTGTAGAAGCGCTGGAAGATGCGGGTGACATCGCCGGTAATGCCCGGCCCCTCATCGGTCACTGTCACGGTGATGGCCTCGCCCTCGGTGGAGACCGCCACGGTCACCGTGCCGCCGGGGGGCGAGAAGGACACGGCATTATCGATGAGATTGGCAAAGACCTGCGCCAGCCGGCTTTCGTGCCCATTGATCATTGTGGTGCCGCGCCCCAGGCGCTTGCCCATCACCACCTCGACATCGCGGCCTGCAGCAACATCCTTCTGGATGGCAACCATGGCCTCGGCCAGTTTCTCGACATCGACGCGATCGGCGCTTTCGCGGGCGAGTTCGGCATCGAGCCGGCTGGCGCTCGAAATGTCGGTGATCAGGCGGTCGAGGCGCCGCACGTCATGCTGGATGATATTGGTGAGCCGCTCACGGTCCTCGGGCTTTTTGGCCAGCGGCAATGTTTCAACTGCCGAGCGCAATGAGGTCAACGGGTTCTTGAGTTCGTGCGCCACATCGGCGGCAAAGCGCTCGATGGCCTCGATGCGGTTATAGAGTGCGTCGGTCATGCGCCGCAGCGCGCCGGACAAATGCCCGATCTCGTCGGGGCGATCCGAAAGATCGGGGATTTCGGCGCGGGCATTGCCAGCTGTTTGCACCCGCTCGGCGGCTGCCGAAAGGCGCCGCATCGGCCCGGCAATGGTGCCGGCCATCAACAGGGACAGCACCACCTGCACGCCGGCGGCAATCATGGCGATGCGCAAAATGCTCCAGCGCTCCTGGGCCACGACCGAATCGATATCGCCCGGTTCGGTGGACAGGAGAATGGCGCCGACAATGGCGCGCAGGCGCTGCACGGGCACGGCCACCGACACCACAAGCTGGTTCTGTGCGTCGACGCGGACAAAATCGGCCGGGGCGCCAGAAAGGGCGGAGGCCACCTCGGGATAGCGAATGCCCTCGTCGGCCTGATATTCCTGATAGGTGGGATAATTGCCGCCCGGGGCCCAGGAGATCAGCGCGTTCCACCAATCGAGCAGGAAGAAGCTGCCGGTCTTGGAGGTGTCGATGGCCTGGCGCAGTACCTCGCCGCGGGCATAGATGTTTTCGCTGTCGAGGATGAGCAGGCCCTGGCTGTCATAAATGCGCGCGCGCGTCCGCGTCGGGGTGATCAGATTGCGCAGCAGCGGCGCCACCCGCTCGGGATTGATGGGAAATTCCAGGGTCGGATCATAATAGGAAAAGGGCGAGATGGTGCCCGCCTGGGCGTCGAGCAGGCGGTCGGGATCGATGGAGATGATGTCGCTGTCCACCGTGGCCGATGCCGCAATGGCCGCCGAGATGATTTCGCCCTGGACCCGCAGCGATTGCACGCGCGCGTCAATGAGGCCCGCCCGCCACTGGTTGAGATAGAGAATGCCGACAACCAGCACCAGCAGGCCGGCCATGTTGAGCACGACGATGCGGCGGGTGAGGCTGGAAAAGATGGTGAAATCGACAAAGCGCCGGAAGCCGTCGGCCAGCTTGAGCAGCGGCGTCAGCACCAGGCGCCATCCGCGCCGGGCGGAGCGCACGGCGCCTTGGTCCGAAGCGGAGCCCGGATGGGACCCCGTTTCAGCGCTGTGCGGATCGTCGAGCGTGGCCACGTGGGTCCTTACTGCTCCTTGAAGCGATAACCAACGCCATAGAGCGTTTCGATCATCTCGAAGTCGTCATCGGTTGCCTTGAACTTTTTGCGCAACCGCTTGATGTGGCTGTCGATGGTGCGATCATCGACATAGACTTGGTCGTCATAGGCGGCATCCATCAGCGCATTGCGCGACTTGACCACGCCCGGCCGGAGGGCCAGAGCCTGCAGGATCAGGAATTCGGTGACCGTCAGGGTCACGCGCTGCCCCTTCCAGGTGCAGGTGTGGCGTTCCTCATCCATGACCAGCGCGCCGCGCTCGATCAGCGCCTTGCTTTGCACCGGCTCGGCCGTGCCGCCGCCCGATGCCGGATCGCGCGGGGCGGAGCGGCGCAGGATGGCCTTGACGCGCTCGACCAGCAGGCGCTGGCTGAAGGGCTTGGTGATGAAATCGTCGGCGCCCATCTTGAGCCCGAACAGCTCATCGATTTCCTCATCCTTGGAGGTGAGGAATATCACCGGCACATCGGACTTCTGCCGCAGGCGGCGCAGCAGCTCCATACCGTCCATGCGCGGCATCTTGATATCGAGAATGGCCAGGTCCGGCTTGTCCGTCGTCAAGCCCTCCAGGCCCGAGGCACCATCGGTATAGGTGGCGACCGAATAGCCCTCCGCCTCCAGGGTCAGGGACACGGAGGTGAGAATGTTACGGTCGTCGTCCACCAGGGCAATCTTTGGCATTGGCTGCCTTTCTTCTCGTGACGCTAGCTCAGAATCTGGCCCGGACTGAACCCAGCCGCACCGTTCGAGCGACTTTGCAGGCGACAATTACGTACTAAATAAGGCGCGCACCTGCTTTGCGCCAGTCTCGACCCGCGAATTCGTCACCATCCAACTTCCGTCGTACGACCGATTTCGGGATGGTTGGGCCACCGCCCCAGCCTCTATTTTGCCCCCATAACGCCGCCACACAGGTGCGGCCGCGTGGAGAGTTCGGAACATGCCAGCCCTTGATCACACCCAGTTGCGCACCAGGATCGCCGATGGCGCTGGCTCGCTCAGCGAGAACGCAATCGCCCCGGCCCTGGTTGCCGCGGCCATCGGCCAGGGCGGTGCCCGGCTGACCGCAGACGGTGCCCTGGTGGTGGAAACCGGCGCCTTCACCGGCCGTTCGCCCAAGGACAAGTTCATCGTCCGCGATGCGCTGACCGAGAACCGGGTTTGGTGGGATAATTCGGGCGCGATGGCGCCAGACAAGTTCGAAACGCTGCTGGCCGACGTGACCGCGCATCTCAAGGGCCAGCCGCTCTACCGCCAGGACCTGCTGGCGGGTGCCGATCCGGCGCATCAATATGATGTCACCGTGCTGACCCCGAGCGCCTGGCATGCCCTGTTCATCCGCAATCTGCTGATCCGGCGCGGCGAGGACATTGCCGCCGCCGACACCGGCGCACCTGTCACCATTGTCCATGCGCCGCTGTTCGCGGCCGATCCGGTGCGGCATGGCTGCCGCACCGAAACGGTGATCGCCCTCGACATGAGCCGAAATATCGTCCTGATCGCGGGCACCCGCTATGCCGGCGAGATCAAGAAAAGCGTGTTCTCGCTGTTCAATTTCCACGCCCCCGACCAGGGCGTGCTGCCCATGCATTGCTCGGCCAATCTGGGACCACAGGGCGAGGCAGCGCTGTTCTTCGGCCTGTCGGGCACCGGTAAGACGACGCTCTCCAATGATCCCAACCGCCCGCTGATCGGCGATGACGAACATGGCTGGAGCGACAATGGCGTCTTCAATCTCGAAGGCGGCTGCTATGCCAAGACCGTCAATCTCAGCGCCAAGGCGGAGCCGGAGATCTTCGCGGCCACGCGCCGGTTCGGCACGGTGCTGGAAAACGTGGTGCTGGACGAGGCCAACAAGCCTGTCTTCACCGACGTCTCGCTGACCGAGAACACCCGTGCGGCCTATCCCATCGACGTGCTGCCCTCTATTGCCAAAGGCAGTGTCGGCGGGACTCCCAAGACCGTGGTGTTCCTGACCGCCGACGCCTTCGGTGTGCTGCCGCCACTGGCGCGGCTGTCGCCCGAACAGGCGGTCTACCACTTCCTCTCCGGCTACACGGCCAAGGTGGCGGGGACCGAGCGGGGCGTGACCGAACCGCAGGCGACCTTCTCAGCCTGTTTCGGCGCCCCCTTCATGCCGCTGCACCCCACCGTCTATGGCCAGATGCTGGCCGAGCGCCTCCACAAGAGTGGCGCCCAGGCCTGGCTGCTCAATACCGGCTGGATCGGCGGCGCCTATGGCGTGGGCAAGCGCATCGACATCGCCTCCACCCGGCGCCTGCTGACGGCGGCGCTGGATGGCGAACTGGACGCCGTCGAGATGCGCTTCGACCCGCTCTTCGGCTTCGAGGTGCCCATGAGCGTGGCGGGCGTTGAAGAACGCCTGCTCGATCCACGCCAATGCTGGGCCGATGGCGATGCCTATGACGCGCAGGCAGCCAAGCTGGTGGCCCTGTTCCGCAAGAACTTCGAGAAGTTCGGGCCAGAGGCCAATGCCGAAGCCGGCCCGCGGCTGCAGATGGCGGCGGAGTAGAGCTCGTTCCACCAAGCCGCCGCGGTTCACCGCGGCGCTGCACCAAACAACAAGGGCGCCCGAGGCGCCCTTTTTATTTCCCGCCAGCGTGCGGCCGATCAGGGCGCATAAAAGATGTGGCTATCGACCACAGCCACGCGCGCGAAGGTGTTGGCCCAGGACGGGTGCACGGCGGTGGTGTGGTAGTAGAGCGCGGAGCCGGGCAGGATGCCGATTTCCTCGCCCAGCGCATATTCGGCATAGACCTGTTTGGCCAGGTCCAGCGAACGGTTCCAGGCGCGGCGCTCGCCCGGCGTGTCATCGCGGCCATCACAGGCAAAGGTGAACTGGCAGCGATAGCGGCCCTTGTCGGCGTTCTGGTAGATGACGCCGCAAAGCGAGCCAGGGAATTTGGACGAACGGGCGCGATTGACGATGATATTGGCCACGGCCAGCTGCCCGGTTGCGGTTTCGCCGCGGGCTTCGTGATAGATGGCCTGGGCCAGGCATTCGCGCTCGCCATTGGCGATCTCGACGCGCTTGGCGGTGGGCTGGTAGCCCGCTTGCACATAATCGGCCAGCAGATCGGCGGAAACCGAGGGCGCCGGGCGCGGAGCAGGATCGGTGAAACTGGCAATGGCCGAGAGCGCGGTATTATCGCCGCCAAGCGAACCGCGGCTGATATAGCCCATGAGCAGGTCGCTGGTCAGTTCCGGCTGCGGGCCGGAGAGGGTAACGTCCACCGCCCGCAGGGCCTGCTGCCGCTTGACATAATTGGCCAGCAAAGCCGGGGTCAGGGGCTGCTGGCCGGGCGCCAGCGGCATGGCGGTGATGCCGAGCGCCGGCTGCTCGCGCAGGGCGCTGATCTCTTCGGGCATGGGCTGGGGCAGGATGGTCGACTGGGCCTGGGCAGGCGACAGGGTCACGAACAGCACCAGCGCAGCAGCGCCGATCGCCACCATGGGCGAGAGGGCACGCGCGATCTTGTGCTGCCAGCCAGGTTGCATGCCCCGTCCTTACCCCTGAGCCCGTCCGGTCCTTCCGGCGGGCTTCCTGATCGAGACCTAGAAGGTCCCGGCACTTCCCGGCCGGCACACTAGACAAGCCAGCGGCGGGATGGAAGTCGAAATTTACGGCTGGTTAACCATAAATCTTAGCGACTTAAGGCAGAGTTAACGGCCCGCAAAGCCGAGGAAAAGCCCTGATTTTCAAGAGTTTTCCCTGTGCTGAACCGCGCCTTACCGCATTGGGTAAAGCTTTATCGATTTACGCGAATGGTTAATTTTTGTTCACAAGTGTTGCCGCTCAGTCGCGGTCAAAGGCGGCCAGATGCACGTGAACAAGGCTTTCCATGATGGAAATGCCCAGCGCATGGATGTCGTCATTGGGTCCGACCAGATCGGGCACCATGACGGTCTGCATGCCTGCGGCATGGGCGGCGCGCACCCCCGAATGGCTGTCCTCAAGCGCCAGGCAGCGCCGAGGGTTTACACCCAGCCGCTCCGCAGCCGTCAGATAGGGTTCGGGATGGGGCTTGGGATGGACCACATCGTCCCGGGTCACCACCGTCTCGAAGAGGTCGAGCAATCCGGCGGCGCTCAAATGATGCTCGGCATGGGGATTGCGCGAGGATGTTGCGACGGCGGCCGGTATGCCCCGGGCCCGCAATTCGGTGATGAACTCAACGGCGCCGGGCTTGACCGGGACGCCGGCATGGCTGCGTTCGCGCATGCTCACCCGGCACTTTTCGTCGAACAGCGCATAGGGGAAGGCCACGCCATAGGCTTCGATGAGCAGCCGGTTGGTCGTCTCGTGGCTGGACCCCACCATTGAGCGGTGCACATCATGGGTCATTTCAAACCCCAGCTCGGTGCAGACGTCGAAGACGATGTCGCGGAACACGGCCTCGGTGTCGAGCAGGGTGCCGTCCATGTCGAAAATGGCGGCCTCAAAAGGGGCCAGGCGGATGATGGCGGGGGTGGCAAGTGATGCAGATGTCATCTTGTTTTCTATAGGCCGATTTGGTGACATTCGCTAGACGGTGTCCTGCAGGGCCGGGTTGCAGGCGACGAAACAATCCCGCTCTGCTAGCGTTGGCCGGACATGACCCGCTTCACCCCCTCCACAGCGCACGAAAAACTCGGCCCGGACTTTTTCGATCGCGTCGCGCCCGCCGATTTCCCCAAGACCATATTGCGCCATCGCGACCAGCGCTGGGCGGACAGGATTGGCCTGGGGGCGTTGAGCGAGACCGAATGGCTCGCTCATTTCGGCCGGTTCGAGCCTCTGCCCGGAAGCTTCGAAATGCCGCTGGCCCTGCGCTATCACGGCCATCAGTTCCGCTCCTACAATCCCGAATTGGGGGATGGGCGCGGGTTTCTGTTCGCCCAATGCATCGACCCGGTCGATGGGCGCCTGCTCGATTTGGGCACCAAGGGGTCGGGCAAGACGCCCTGGTCACGCGGTGGCGATGGCCGCCTGACGCTCAAGGGCGGGGTGCGCGAAGTGCTGGCCACCGAAATGCTCGAAGCACTGGGCGTCTATACCTCCAAGAGCTTTTGCCTGGTCGAGACCGGCGAGCAGCTTTATCGCGGCGATGAGCCCTCCCCCACCCGGTCTTCGGTACTGACGCGGCTCAGCCACAGCCATATCCGCATCGGCACGTTCCAGCGCCTGGCCTATCTCGAGGACAACGCCAATCTCGGGCGCCTCGTCGATCATTGCATCGCGCACTACTATCCCGAGCTTTCCGGCGCGGAAGACAAACCCGTCGCCCTCCTTGAGGCGGTGGTGGCGAAGGTCGCCCGGCTCGGCGCACAGTGGATCGCTGCCGGGTTCGTGCATGGCGTGCTCAACACCGACAATATCAACATCACCGGCGAAAGCTTTGACTACGGCCCCTGGCGCTTCCTGCCGGTCTATGATCCGGCCTTCACCGCCGCCTATTTCGACGAAACCGGCCTTTATGCCTTTGGCCGCCAGCCCGACACGCTGGCCTGGAGCCTGACCCGGCTGGCCGAGTGCCTCCTGCCGCTGTCCTCCATCGACAAGCTCGAACCAGCGCTCAACACGGTCTGGCCGATATTACGGGAGGAGCTGCCACGCCAGATCCTGCGGCGGCTGGGCCTCGTGCCCCGCGATGTGGAGCAGGATGGAGCCTTTGTCACGGCCCTGTTCGGCTTTCTCGCGGAGAGCAAGGCACCCTATGAGCAGTTCTTCTTTGACTGGCGCGGCGGCGCCCTGAGCAGCAACCGGGCCGCCAAGAGCCCTTCGGCCGATCACTATGCCAGTGAGGCCTTCCGCCCGATCGCCGACCTAATGGAGATCTATGGTCCGGCCGGGGACGTCAATCTCGACCACCCCTATTTCTCCCGCGAGACGCCGCGCACCATGCTGATCGACGAGGTCGAGGCCATCTGGGCCCCGATTGTCGACAGCGATGACTGGAGCCTGTTCGAAAACACGCTTTCGGAAATCGCCCAGATGCGCAATGCATACGGCACGACGCCTTAGCGACCAGGAGGACAGAACCATGCCCGTTTACGCACTCGACGGCGTTGCGCCGAAGATTGACGAGAATGCCGGCTGGATCGCCCCAACCGCCGTGCTGGTGGGCGACGTTCATGTTGGTCCCGAGGCCGGCATCTGGTTTGGCGTGGTGGCGCGCGGCGATATCGAGCCGATCACCATTGGCGCGCGCACCAATGTGCAGGAAAACTGCGTGCTGCACACCGACACGGGCTTTCCGCTGACCATCGGGGACAATGTCACCATCGGCCACGGGGCGATCGTGCATGGCTGCACCATCGGAGACAATTCGCTGATCGGCATGGGCGCCACCGTGCTCAATGGCGCGGTGATCGGCAAGAACTGCCTGATCGGCGCCAATGCGCTGGTCACCGAAGGCAAGGTAATCCCCGACAATTCGCTGGTCATGGGTGCCCCGGCCAAGGTGGTACGGGACATCGATACAGCAGGCGTTGCCGCGTTGACCGCCTCGGCGGACCGCTATGTCAACAATGCCAAACGCTTTGTCGCGGGGATGAAGCCGGTTTCCGGCCATGGTCCGGATTTCGAGCCGGCATAGGGGCACCGCACCTCAGCTTCGCCTTCCAAAGGGGAAGGGATTCCATCGTCAACAAGTGAGCAGAGGGGAATTCTCATTCCACTACATATAAAAGTTCTCTTCGCACTCAACCTTTTGGCACTCATCGCAACTGCAGCTGTAGGGTCGATTTGCAGCAGAAGGCTCGCGGAGAGGATCGACGGCTATCGCCTGGGATTTGCGTTGTCGGTCGGTCCCTTTGGCTTGTTTACGGTGATCGACACGCGTCACATCTCCTGCCCCCCATGGGCGGGAGCGCAATACTTAAAACTGCTGTCGATTGTGTTCCCGGCGTTCGCAATTGAAGTGTTCTTGTTCGCCGTCATTGATCTTCTTTAGACAGGGGAGCGACTGCGGTGTCACCACCTCACCCGATCTCATAAGGCACCACGCTCCTTCTGTCGGCCGGCACGGAGATGCCCGCCGCCATGGGCGGCACGGAGCGTTGCGGGCAGTTGCGGCGCTCGCAGATGCGGCAGGAAATGCCGATGGGATCGAAGGGCGCTTTGGTGAGGTCGAGATCGTCGGCATAGACCAGTTTGCCGGCATGGGTGTTTTCGCAGCCCAGCGCATAGGCATAGCGCCGCGTCACCCCGCGATAGCCGCCGAGGCGTTTCTCGTGGCTCCAGGCGAGACAGAGATATTGCTTGCCGTCCGGTGTCTCGGCCAATTGTCTTATGATCTGCCCATGCGCCTCGAAGGCCCGATGCACGTTCCATAAGGGGCAGGCGCCGCCGAAACGGGCAAATTGCAGGGCGGTGGCCGAATGGCGCTTGGTGATGGTGCCGGCGGCATCGACCCGGGCGAAAAAGAACGGCACGCCGCGTTCGCGCGGCCTTTGCATGGTCGAGAGACGATGCGCGACCTGTTCGAGGCTGGCGCCAAACACACGCGCCAATTCCTCGATATCGAAGCGATAGTCTGCGGCGGCCTCAAGAAAGGCCCCATAGGGCATGTGCAGGGCGCCGGCGAAATAATTGGCTAGCCCCATGCGGGCAATGGGGCGTGCTTCGGGCGCCTGGAAATTGGCGCCATCCAATAGCGTTTCGAGCAGGCTTGCCTGTTCGAGCCCACCCAGCACGGTGGCGATCTGGAAGAACTGGCTGGACGGCTCGAGATGGGCATTGACCCAGAGTTCGCCGCTCTTGCGGTCAAACTCGGTCATGCGGTCGCCATGCGCCGGGGCGGCGAGCGTGACGCGCATATTGTGCATCTCGGCGCAATACTGGATGAGCCGGCGCAGCCTATCCGGCCCGATCTCGCCCAGTTCGCCCGCCAGATGTTCGGCGGCGCGATCGAGCGGGTCGACATAGTTGTCGGCATAGTGGAAGAAGTCGCGCACTTCCTCATAGGCGGTCTGCACATTGGATTGCGGATCGCGCGCCAAAGCCGCATCCATGCCTGCCAGGGTCTCGTTGGTCTTGCGATAGGCGCCATAAAGCGCGAGCACGGCGCGGGCCATGTCCGGCGCGCTGGTGGCCACGGTTTTCAATTCCTGCAAGTTCGGCACGGCATCGCCAAAGACGGGATCGGCCAGGGCTTCGCGCAGATCGATAACGAGGCGGTCCGAGGCGTCCGAGGTGAGGCTGGTGAGATCGAGATTGAAGCTTTCGGCCAGCGCCACCATGACCGACGCCGTCAATGGCCGCTGATTGGCTTCGAGCTGATTGACATAGGAGGCCGAAATATCGAGCCGCGTCGCCAGCTCGGCCTGGGTCAGCCGGTGCTGGGCGCGCAGGGCCCGCAAACGAGCGCCGGCAAAGACCTTTTTCGGGGCCAATCTTCACAACTCCACAAGATTACAAAACTAGGCTTGTGTGATTGTAGCAGGCTTGCCTTTTCCTGTCTTGGGCCTGAGCCATTCTGCCTATATGGTCCGGCGCAAAATTTCCGAATGGAGAGCAGAGATGAAAATCCACGACGTGCGCACCTATAAATCGGCCGAGCATCTGGCGCGCGAGGACCAGCTCGCCTGGAAACTCGCCGCCGTCGCCACCGATCCGGTGCCGGTCGAGGACGATGTCGTCGAGATGATCGGCAATCGCATCATCGACAATGCCGCCGTGGCCGCCGCCTCCATTGCCCGCGGCCCCATTCGCTCGGCCCGCGCCCAGGCGCTGGGACATAGATCGGACAAGGGCGCGCCGGTATTCGGCCTTGCCAATGACACGCTGGTTTCGCCCGAATGGGCCGCCTGGGCCAATGGCGTGGCAGTGCGGGAACTGGACTTCCACGACACGTTCCTGGCTGCCGATTACAGCCATCCGGGCGACAATATCCCACCCATCCTGGCCGTGGCGCAGGCCAAGGGGCTGGATGGCGCAGCGCTGGTGCGGGGTCTGGCCGCCGGCTATGAAATCCAGGTGGATCTGGTCAAGGGCATATGCCTGCATGAACACAAGATCGACCATATCGCCCATCTTGGCCCCTCCGCTGCTGGCGGCATCGGTGCCCTGCTGGGCCTCTCCACCGAAGTGACCTATCAGGCCATCCAGCAGGCGCTGCACACCACGACCACTACGCGCCAGTCGCGCAAGGGCGAAATCTCGACGTGGAAGGCCTATGCGCCAGCCTTTGCCGGCAAGATGGCCATCGAGGCCGTCGACCGTGCCATGCGCGGGGAAGGCGCCCCTTCCCCGGCCTATGAAGGCGAAGACGGCTTCATCGCGTACCTGCTTTCCGGCCCCAAGGCGCTCTACCATGTGCCACTGCCAGAACAGGGCGAACCCAAACGCGCGATCCTGGATACCTACACCAAGGAATATTCGGCCGAATATCAGAGCCAGGCGCTGATTGATCTCGCCCGTCGCATGGGCCCGAAAATCGGTGACCTGACCAAGATCAAGTCGATCCTGATCAAGACCAGCCATCACACCCATTATGTGATCGGCACCGGCGCCAATGACCCGCAGAAGATGGACCCCAAGGCCAGCCGCGAAACGCTCGATCACTCGATCATGTATATCTTCGCCGTGGCGCTCGAAGATGGCGGCTGGCACCATGTGAAGAGCTATGCCCCCGAGCGCGCCCAGCGCCCGGAAACCGTTGCGCTCTGGCACAAGATCACCACCGAGGAAGACCCGATCTGGACAAAGCGCTATCACGCCAAGGGCGAGGACATGGCCTTTGGCGGCCAGGTGATCGTCACCATGGAAGACGGTTCGGTGATCACCGATGAGCTGGGCGTGGCCGATGCGCACCCCAATGGCGCCCGCCCCTTCAAGCGCGCCAACTACATCGAAAAGTTCCGCACGTTGGCAGAAGGCATCGTTTCCCGCGAAGAGCAGGACCGGTTCCTGGCCCTGGTCGAACGCCTGCCGACGTTGACCGCTGCCGAAGTCAAGGCACTCAATTTCGTGGTTTCGCCGGACCAGCTTGGTCCCGAAGCCCCCGCGGGGATTTTCTAAGGAGGCGCAGATGACCGAAGCACCAGGCTTCAAGCCCAAGAAATCCGTGGCCCTCTCGGGCGTCACCGCCGGCAATACCGCGCTGTGCACGGTCGGCCGCACCGGCAATGACCTACATTATCGTGGCTATGACATTCTGGACCTGGCCGAAACCAGCGAGTTCGAGGAAGTTGCGCATCTCCTTGTTCACGGTTCGCTGCCCACGCAGGCACAGCTCAAGGCCTATAAGGCTCGGCTCAAAGCCATGCGCGGCCTGCCTCAGGCGGTTCGCGCGGCGCTAGAAGCCCTGCCCGCTGCCGCCCATCCGATGGATGTGATGCGCACCGGTGTCTCGGTCCTCGGCTGCACCCTGCCCGAGAGCCACGACCACAACGCCCCCGACGCCCGCGCCATTGCCGACCGGCTGATGGCCTCGCTGGGGTCCATGCTGCTCTATTGGTACCATTTCGCCCATAATGGCCGCCGCATCGAGGTCGAGACCGACGATGACAGCATTGGCGGGCATTTCCTGACCCTGCTGCATGGCCAGACGCCTGACGCGGATTGGGTGCGGGCCATGCACACCTCGCTCATTCTCTATGCCGAGCATGAATTCAACGCCTCGACCTTTGCCGCCCGCGTCATCGCCGGCACGGGTTCTGACATGTATTCGGCCATTGCCGGGGCCATTGGCGCGTTGCGTGGGCCCAAGCATGGCGGCGCCAATGAAGTGGCCTTCCAGATTCAGGAGCGCTATGGCTCGCCTGATGAGGCGGAGGAGGATATCCGCGAACGCGTCGCCAACAAGGAAGTCATTATCGGCTTCGGGCACCCGGTCTATACCGTGTCGGACCCGCGCAATGTGGTGATCAAGCGCGTCGCCAAGAGCCTTGCCGACAAGGCAGGGGCAGGCCGCCAATATGCAATTGCCGAGCGCATCGAGAGCGTCATGATGGACGCCAAGAAGATGTTTCCGAACCTGGATTGGTTCAGCGCCGTCTCCTACAATCTGATGGGCGTCCCCACCGCCATGTTCACGCCGCTCTTCGTCATCGCGCGCACCTCGGGCTGGTCGGCGCATGTGATCGAGCAGCGCCAGGATGGCAAGATCATCCGCCCATCGGCCAATTAC
>NZ_CAJXJS010000043.1 GCF_913055165.1 uncultured Devosia sp. | reverse complement strand
ATGACGGTTACCAAGCGCGGTAATGTGGTGGTTGTGCCGATCCGCTCCGGCGTTGGCGCGCGTCTCGGTATCAATGTGGGCTATCTCAACTTCACCGCCGAGCCGACCTGGAACCCGTTCTGAACGACCAGAACCGATCAACTCCTTGCAAGCCGGGGTGAAAGCTCCGGCTTTGTCGTGACGGCCAGCCTCAAACCCGTTAGGGTTAATCATTGCCGAAGATGGCCGAGCGCCGTCTTTGCTGCCAAAACCGGATAAGGGAAAGTCCCAAGGCGGGCGCATGTGCGCTGCCGGAGGCCGCATCGATGCTGATCGAGAACATCATGTATTTTGCGCTGGGCCTGCTGGTGGCGGGGCTGGCGGCACTCGTCATCATGCCAGCTGTGTGGAAGCGGGCCGTGCGGCTGACCAAGCGGCGCATCGAAGCGGCGACGCCCATCACCATGGCCGAGTTTCGCGCCGACAAAGATCAGCTGCGGGCCGAATTCGCTCTGTCCACGCGCCGGCTGGAGATGAATGTGGAGGCCCTGCGCAAGCGGCTCGCCGAGCAGCTCAGCGATGTCAACCAGAAGCGCACTGATCTCGGTGCCCTCAAGGCCGAACGTGAGAGGCACCTGGACGTCGTGCGCGAGCTGGAGGGTCGCGAGGTAGAGCTGCGCGCCCGCATTCTCGAACTTGAGAAAGAGGGAGCCGATCTCGCCAACCGTCTGCGCAAGCGCGACCGGGAACTCGAAAGCCGCGCCGGCGAAATCGAAGAGTTGCGCAATTCCTTGCGCGGCGGGCTGGCCAAGGCCACCAAGGTCGACGGCCTTGCTCTTTCTGGCGATTACGAGAGTGATATCGACCAGTTGACGACGGCGCTGGCCATAGAGCGCAAGCGGGCCGCCTTCCTGGAAGAGCAGGCGAATAGCCTGATCGAGCGGCTGGAGAAATCCGATCGACGGAGCGCCGAGGCCAGCGCGGCCATTACGCAAATGCGCGATGCCCTGGCGGGTCGCGACGCAGAGCGCGAGGCCGATGCCGAAGAACTTGTGGCTGCTGAGGCGCGCATTGCCAGCGCCGAAAACCGGCTCAACGCCCTTCTGGCCGAAACCAGCTTGGTCGTGGAAAAGAGCGAAGGGCGCGCCGAGCAGCTTCTGGCCGACAAGCTTTCCATGGAGGAGGAACTCCAACGGCTGCGGCACAAGGTCAGCAATGTCGAGGCCTCAATCATGGCTGATTGGGAGACCGAGCGGTTCGAGGAAGCGCATCTGCGCGAAAAGCTCAACGACATTGCCGCCAGCGTCAGCCGTCTGGTTTATGCGGTGGATCACGAGGCACCGGCTCAAGCGCAGCCGGAAGAGAGCCTGTTCGACCGCGTGCAACGTTTCGCTGACGACGGAGAGGGGCTCGACGTGCTGCCGACGCCGGCCAATGCCCAGCGCGGAACAGTTTCGGATCGGCTGGCCGCGCTCAAGGAAATTCAGGGGCGCTAGCAGAGACGTTCGGCCGCTACTCTGCGCCGATCTGTACGCTGCGCTCCAGCGCTCCGGTCCCTGCATCATAGATGTTGAGCATGGTCGCGCCGCCGGCACGGAATGTCACCTGGATGGTGCCATCGGTGTTGAGCGCTGAAATCACTTCGGCGCCTGTGGGGATGGAGACACTTTCCGCCACGGCTGGGGGCGGGCTGTCACGCATGACGCGATAGACAAGTGCAACACCAATCGCCATAAAGCCCAGCAACAAAATGCCCATGGAAACCGCAAATGAGCGGCGGGCTTTTCCCAGCATGGCCCGGGCTTCGGGCGTCAATTCGGTGTCGGCGGCGTCCGGCGTGTTTGGTTCAGGATTGTTCATGGCGGATGACATCGATTTCGAGTTGGAGGGCGAGCCCGTTGAGGTTGTCGTCGACGCCACGATGGACGGCGGGCGGCTCGATGCCATGTTGGCCAAAGCGCATGACGTCTTTAGCCGCAATCGCATCAAGGATTTGATCCTGACCGGCGCGGTCACGGTGGACGGTCGGACAGTTGCCGAACCCAAATACCGGCTCAAGGCCGGCGAGACAATCGTGCTTGTCGCCCCGCCCCCGGAAGATCCCGATCCACAGCCCGAAGACATCCCGCTTGATATCCTCTATGAAGACGAGCACCTGATCGTCATCAACAAGCCCGTGGGCATGGTTGTGCACCCGGCTCCCGGCTCGCCGAGCGGTACGCTGGTCAATGCCTTGATTTTCCATTGCGGGGATAGCCTGAAAGGCATTGGCGGGGTCAAGCGCCCCGGCATTGTCCACCGGTTGGACAAGGACACGTCGGGCGTGATGGTGGCCGCCAAGACCGAGCAGGCGCACAAGCACCTATCGGAGCAGTTTGCCGATCACGGCCGTACCGGGCCATTGCACCGGGCCTATATTGCCTATGCCTGGGGCTCGACCCAGTCGGGCATGGGCACGGTCGATGCGCCGCTGGGGCGAGATCCGGGCAACAGGCTCAAACAGGCGGTGCTGAAAAGTGGACGTGAGGCCATAACGCATTACGCGGTCGAGGCGCGCTATGGCGAGCCGGGCTGGGATATTACCCGCATCCAGTGTCAGCTCGAGACCGGGCGTACGCACCAGATCCGAGTCCACATGGCTCATATCGGCCACCCGCTGGTTTCCGACCTGCTTTATGCTCCCGGCTTTGCGACCAAGATCAACAAGCTGCCAGAGCCGGTCGCTGCGGCCGTCAAGGCGCTGGGACGCCAGGCCCTGCATGCGGCCGAGCTCGGATTTGAACACCCCGCTACGGGCGAGGAGATGATGTTCGAAGCGGATTTGCCCGATGACCTGCAGGTACTCGAGGACGCGCTGGCGCCCTATGATCAGGTGACTAGACGCGGTTGAGCTGGGCCCGAACCGGCGCCTGATGCACCAGCGTATTGACGAACGCCAGCTTTTCGACGACGGCGGGGCCGAGCACGAAGGGGTAGGCGTCGGCATGGCCGACGGCGCGATTGAGATTGTTGATAAGGCTGGCCAGCGGGACCCAGTTGTCGATGATCGTTCCCATATCCGGTTCGAGGTACGGATCGAAACGCATTGGCGCTATTGAAAGGTGCTCGTCGCCGGTGTTGGGACGGGCGCGTACGCCGAAGGCCCCCGCCATTTCGACCGTGTCGATAATGTGCAGATAATGCGCGAAGGTTTCGGCGAAATCTTCCCAGGGATGAGCAGTCGCATAGGCGCTGATGTGGGTTTGCGACCAGGAAGGCGGTGCGCCATCGGCATAATGGGCTTGCAGGGCCGCGGCATAGTCCCGACGCTCATCGCCGAACAGGTCCCTGAACACGTCAAGAGCTGACCCCTCCGCCGCCAACAGGTCCCAGTAGTGGTGCCCGATTTCATGACGGAAGTGCCCCAGCAGCGTCCGATAAGGTTCGTTCATGCTGGTGCGCCGGTATTCGCGTTCGGCGTCGTCGGCCTCGGCCAAGGCAATGGTGATGATGCCATTGTCGTGGCCGGTCATGACGCGTTGGGGCGCGCTCTGGTCTTCGGCCAGGAAGCGGAAGGCGAGGCCGTGGAGTGGGTCTTCCGCGCGCGTTTTCAGCGGCAGGCCCAGCCGGAGCAGGGAATAGAACAGCCGCTTCTTGGCCCGCTCGATGGTCTGCCAGCGCTGGAGATTGGCCGGGTCGGACAGGTCGGGAATGGTCTCGTTGTGCCGGCAGGCGGCGCAATAGATGTCACCACCTGGCTCTGCCGGGATCAACCAGTTGCAGGCGGCGTGAGCAGCATTGGCACAGAAGACGAAGGCGTCGTCGTTGATCGCCGGCGAGGTCCACAGGCCTCCGTCTTCAACCAGTGATACCAACTGTGCCCTGTGGGGCAGATATCCCAATTGATGGCTGCAGCGTTCACACACGGCGTTTTCGAAATAGACCGTATTGCCGCAATGGGTGCAGGAGAACAGCTTCATGGGTGGCCCTCGACGTCGCAGCGATAATGCAGCCGTTAACTTGCTTGTTCCACCGCAACTGTAAGGCTGGCCGCCGCGTTCTGGTTTGAAGTGCAGGAGGACAGCATGCAACACGCACAGGACGACAAAATTCGCGACCGCGCCTACCAGCTTTGGGACCAGGCCGGACAGCCCGAAGGCCGCGAACAGGAATTCTGGTATGAGGCCGAGCGTGAGCTGGCCGAGGAAGACGAAGTCGATACGTCGGCCGAAGCGTCAAAGCTTGACCTGCCGCCGGTCGTGCCAGGCGGCCTGGGTTAAGCTCTCCTCTGGCGCAACCTGTCTCAGCGGGGCATAGTGCCCGCTCAGGCGGGAGGCCTTGATGAGCATTGAATTTCTGATCACCACGCTGATCGTCGTCATTTCGCCGGGGGCAGGGGCCATCTACACCATTGCCACCGGGCTGGGACGAGGCGGCAAGGCGAGCCTCTGGGCCGCGCTTTTCTGTACCTTCGGCATTGTCCCCCATATGCTGGCCGCCATCACCGGGCTGGCCGCGGTACTCCATGCCAGCGCGCTGGCATTTGATATCATCAAATATCTCGGGGTGGCCTATCTGCTCTACATGGCCTGGTCGACGCTGCGCGAAACCGGCGCTCTTTCGGTAGAGGCCCGGCAGGAGAGCAAGCCGCTCGGCGCCATGGCCGCCGAGGTGATGCTGATTAATCTGCTCAACCCCAAGCTCTCCATTTTCTTCTTTGCCTTCCTGCCGCAATTCGTGCCCACCGGAACGCCAAATGCAGTCAGTCGCATGCTCGAATTGAGCGGCGTGTTCATGCTCATGACCTTCTTGGTGTTTGCACTTTACGGGCTATTCGCCGCCGCAATTCGCGGCCAGGTGATGTCGCGTCCAACTGTGCTGACCTGGATGCGGCGCAGCTTTGCCGCGGCCTTTGTGATGCTGGGGGCCAAGCTGGCGCTGACCCAGCGGTGAGCGCGACACTGTTCATTATTGCCGGCCTGCCCGGGGTCGGCAAATCGACCCGCGCCGCCGCACTCGAGGCGCAAACCGGCGCGGTGCGGATGGAACCCGACGCCTGGATGCACGAACTCAAGCTTGACCTCTGGGATGAGGAGCGGCGCGCCATTGTCGAGGCCATGCAATGGCGCCTCAGCCGGCGGTTTCTTGCAGCGGGCGTCAGCGTCATCATCGAGTGGGGGACGTGGGGTCGCGATGAGCGGCTGGGACTTGCGGACGTTGCGCGAGGTCTTGGCGCTCGGGTCGAGCTTTGTTGGTTGACGGCTCCAATCCCGGTCATGCTGGAACGCATCCGGAAGCGCGGCCGCGAAAATCCGCCGATTACGCTTGAGCATATCGAAGGGTGGCTAGGCGCCTTTCAGGCGCCGGACGCCGAGGAGTTGGCACGGTACGATGCCGTGCATCGACAATAGAACCTGAACAAAGCCGGCATGCGTGCGTTGGTCTTCCGAGCCAAATGGAGGACTTGATGAGCTATTTGCGTTTTGCCGCGATGATCGCGACGTCGACGGTAGTGATGTACGGGTTGATGTATCTCAACACCTACCAGTTCGATCATGTGTTCTATAGTCAGACGCGGCTCTGGATGGCGCTCTTGATGGGGGCGACGATGGCCATCATCATGCTTGGCTTCATGTGGGCCATGTACAGGAAGCGCGCCGTCAACTACGCGATTATCGCCGGGGCGATCGCGGTCTTTGCCGGATCACTGTTCCTTGTGCGCAGCCAGGCCCTGGTGGGTGATGTCGACTATATGCGGGCCATGATCCCGCATCACTCCATTGCCGTGCTGACCAGCACCAATGCCAATATTCGCGACGCGCGGGTGCGCGAACTGGCCGACGAGATCATCGCCGCGCAGGTGCGTGAGATCGATGAGATGAAGTCCCTGATTGCGGATCTGGAAGCCGATCCGCCACCGGCAGATGCGCCTGTCCTTGAGCCCCGGGCGGCAGATGCACCCTAGACGCTCCCCACGGTCTTGAGCCGGATGCGCGGATGCACCTCGTTCTGGCTCATCACCACGGTCTGGGGGCGGAAGCGCTCGATGATCGAGCGGACATGGGGGCGGATGGAGGGCGAGGTGATCAAGACCGGCAATTCGCCCTGCTGGGCGGCCCGTTCGTAGCCCGACTGCACGGCGCCGATAAATTGCTGCAACTTGCTTGGCGCCATGGCCAGGTGACGATTGTCTCCGTCGCCGGCCATGGCTTCAGCAAAATCGCGCTCCCACTGGGGCGATAGGGTCAACAGGGGCAGGTTGCCGTCCGGACCCAGATTGGCCGCGCAGATCTGCCGGGCGAGGCGAGCGCGGACATGTTCCGTGATGGTCTGGACCGATCGGCCATTGCCGGCGATTTCTGCGACCGCCTCAAGGATGCTGGAGAGGTCGCGGATGGAAATGCGTTCGGTCAACAGAGATTGCAGCACGCGCTGAAGGCCCGACACCGTGATCTGGCTGGGTACGAGGTCTTCGACCAGCTTCTGCTGGTCCTTGGGCAGGCCCGAGAGCAGGGACTGCACATTGGCGTAACTGAGCAGGTCCGCAACATTAGCCTTGAGGATCTCGGTCAGATGGGTCGAGATCACAGTCGAGGGGTCGATGATGGAGAGCCCCCGCAGTTCCGCTTCGTCGCGCAGGGCGGGTTCGATCCAGGTCGCGGGCAGGCCGAAAGTCGGTTCGGTGGTGTGATGGCCCGGCAGGTCGATCGGGTTGCCATAGGGGTCCATGACCATGAGCTGGTTGGCGTAGATCTGGCCGGCGCCGGCCTCCACTTCCTTGATCCGAACCTTATAGTCGTTTGGCTCGAGCTGCATGTTGTCAAGGATGCGCACCGGCGGCATGACAAAGCCCAGTTCCAGTGCCAGCTGACGGCGCAGGGCCTTGATCTGCTCGGTGAGCCGATCGGAGCCGCTTTCGTCTTCCTTGACCAGGCTGAGCAGGCCGTAGCCCAGTTCGAGCTTGAGGTCGTCGATCTTGAGGCTGTCGGTAATCGGCGGTTCGGATGGCTGTGCCGGTGGTGCCGCCTTGGCTATCTCCTGGGCCTGCTCTTCGACCTGGCGGACGGCCTTGGACCGGCTGGCGCGCCAGGCGGCGTAGCCAGCGGCGCCGGAGAGCGCCATGAAGGGCAAGAGCGGCATGCCGGGGAGAAGGGCAAGGGCCGCCATGACCGCCGAGGACATGCCCAAGGCCCGCGGATAGCCGGTGAATTGGGCGGTCAGGGCCTTGTCGGCCGCACCGGTGACACCGGATTTCGAGACGAGAATGCCAGCGGCAGTCGAGACGATCAGCGCTGGAATCTGGCTGACCAGGCCGTCGCCGATCGTGAGCAGTGTGTAGTTGTTGGCCGCTTCCTGAAAACCCAGACCCTGCTGCATGATGCCGATGAGCATGCCGGCGGAGACATTGATGAAGGTGATGATGAGGCCGGCGATGGCATCACCGCGTACGAACTTGCTCGCGCCGTCCATATTGCCGAAAAATGCGCTCTCGCCTTCAAGATCGGCCCGGCGCTTCTTGGCGGTGTCTTCGTCGATCAGCCCGGCCGAGAGGTCGGCGTCGATCGCCATCTGCTTGCCGGGCATGGCATCGAGGCTGAAGCGGGCCGCGACTTCTGCGATACGGCCCGAACCCTTGGTGATGACGATGAAGTTGACGATCACCAGGATGATGAAGACGACAATACCGATGACGAAATTGCCGGCGGTCACGAAACTGCCAAAGGCCTCGATGACGTGGCCGGCGGCGCCCGTGCCCTCATGCCCCTCGGAGAGGATCAGGCGCGTGGTGGCGAGGTTCAGACCCAGCCGCAGCATGGTTGCGATCAGCAAGACCGTGGGGAAGGACGAAAATTCCAGCGGCTTCTGGATGAACAAGGCGGTCATCAGGATCATGACCGAGAAGACGATCGATATGGCCAGCAGCATGTCCACCAGCAGCGGCGGCATGGGCACGATCAGGATGACGATCAGCGCCATCACACCCGTGGCGAGCGCAATGTCGCCCGAGCGCAGGGTCTCTATCACCTGCCGGATGGAGGGGAAGGAAAAGCCTGATCTGTTGCCGGATGGAATGTCGGTCATTGGTCAGGCTTACGCCGCGCCCCGCTTCTCACCCGGCTCGGGCACGTGGACGCCCTCATCGGCATATTGGTTGAGCTTGTTTCTCAGCGTGCGGATCGAAATGCCCAGGATGTTGGCGGCGTGGGTGCGGTTGCCCAGCGTGTGGTCGAGGGTGTCGAGAATGAGATCGCGCTCGACATCGGCCACCGTGCGCCCCACCAGGGCGCGGTTCATGGCTTCCGCGGTTTGTGCCAGTTGAGCAGCAGGGGAGGCCGCGCGCGCGGCTTCGGAGAGGCCCATGCCATCGGGCAGGACGATCGCGTCGGGGCCGATGGTGTCGCCTGAAGACAGCAGCACGGCGCGGTGCAGGGTGTTTTCCAGTTCGCGCACATTGCCGGGCCAGGGGGCCTTGACGAGGGCATCGCGGGCTTCAGGCGAAAGGGCGCGGGGGGGCAGGCCGTTGGCCTTGGCATATTTGGCAACGAAATGCTCGGAGAGCGCGATGATATCGCCCGGCCGGTCGCGTAGCGCCGGCAGCTTGAGATTGACCACATTGAGGCGGAACAGCAGGTCTTCGCGGAAGCTGCCTTCGCGTACTGCTTCGTTGAGGTTGCGGTTTGAGGTTGCGAGGATACGGATATCGACCGGCACCGGCTTGGTGCCGCCGACGCGGTCGATGACACGCTCCTGAATGGCACGCAGAAGCTTGGCCTGGAGGCGCACATCCATTTCGGAGATTTCGTCGAGCAGCAGTGTGCCGCCCGAGGCTTCCTCGAATTTGCCGATGCGGCGGGCGATGGCGCCGGTGAACGCCCCTTTTTCATGCCCGAACAATTCGCTTTCAAGCAGCGCTTCGGGGATGGCGGCGCAGTTGACAGAGATGAAGGGGCGATGGGCTCGCTTGGAGCGCGCATGCACATATTTGGCGACGACTTCCTTGCCGGTGCCGCTTTCGCCGGTGATGAGAATGGAGGCCTCTGAGCCGGCGATCTGCTCGGCCATCCGGACGACACGCTCCATGGCCGGGTCGCGATAGAGGAAATCTGAACTTTCCCGCGCAACGGCAGCAATGACGGCAGCGATCAGCTCGGCATCGGGGGGCAGGGGGATATATTCCTTGGCGCCAGCACGAATGGCGTTGACCGCCGCCGCCGCATTGGTCTCGACGCCGCAGGCGACCACCGGAATGGCGATGCGCTCGGACTCGAGCCCGGCAATCAGCCCGGCAATGTCCATCATCACGTCGACAAGCAAAAGGTCGGCGCCCTTGCCAGCGCGGAGCGACGCCAGCGCGATTTCGATGGAGGGGGCATGCGCCACCTTGGCGCCGCCATCCATGGCCATCTTTGTGGCTGTTGAGAGCTGACCTTCCAGGGCCCCGATAATGAGCAGTCGCATGATCGTGGTCTCCTATTGCGGCTTGATGATTTCGGTCATGGTGACGCCGAGCCGATCTTCGACCAGAACGATCTCACCACGCGCCACCAGACGCTCGTTGATGAAGATTTCCACCGCCTCGCCAACCTGCCTGTCCAGCTCGATCACCGTGCCGGTATCGAGCTTGAGAAGATTGGATACCGGCATCTTGGTGCGACCGAGCACTACCGAGACGCGGACCGGCACATCGAATACGGCCTCCAGATCGGCCGCGGAACGTTCCATATGGGCCTCGCCGCGACCAGCGCGCTCGGGGGCCTCCATCTCGTCGAGATTGAAACCTTCGGATGCCGTGATGTCGTCCTGAGGATCGGTCATGAGCCGTTCTCCGTGCTTTGGCCGCGTGTGCGAGCCGCAAGATAGGTGGCGATCTGCCGGTCGATCTGCCTGGCAGTGTCGGCGATGTCCCGGACCAGCCCGCCATCCACCCACTCCAGCCGGCCGTCGCCAATGCGGATGTCGGGGTCGCCCATCACCACCAGACGTCCGGTGAAGCCGGAATGGGACATCTGGGCAGTGGCCGTGTCGCGAATGGCATCGGCGAGATCTGGATGGCACCGGATAACCAGGTGCGGCACGCCATTGAGGCTGGGCAGGCATTCTGCGACCAGCGCCTCGAGTTCAGCCAGCGGGAAGCGCGCCACCAGGTGCAGCGCCAACTTGCGGCCGATGCTGAGAGCCAGTTCGACGGCCTGCTGGTGGTGTTCGGCGCATGCGGCGTCAAGTGCGCGGGCCGAGCTGGCCGTCTGGGTGGCAAGAGTGCCGGCGGCAGCGGCGATGGTCTGGGCCGCCATGGATGCGGCATTCTGCTCGCCGGCCTTGAGCCCCTCCGCATAGGCCTCCTCGCGCGCATTGGCGATGAGCTGGGCCACCACATCCTCGGGGATCGTCGGCACTGACGGCGTGGATGCGCGCCTGCTGGAGCTGGGAGGTTCCAGATCAAGATCGAAGGTGAAACGTGCGGGTTGAGCCATGGCGTCACGCAATCATCTGATCGTCGGCTTTGGACTTCATGATCAGGATTTCGCCCTTGGCGGCGAGGTCCTTGGCAGTGGCCACCATGCGGGTCTGGGCTTCGTCCACATCCTTGAGGCGGACCGGGCCCATGCCCTGCATGTCGTCCTGCAGCAACTTGGCGGCGCGGCTGGACATGTTGTTGAAGAAGCTTTCCTTGACCTGGTCGTTGGCGCCCTTGAGGGCCAGGGCCAGGTCGCGCTTGTCGAGCTTGGACAGCAGGGTCTGGATAGCCGACATGTCGAGCTTGGCCAGATCCTCGAAGGTGAACATGAGCTGCTTGATGCGCTCGGCATCGTCGCGGTTCATTTCTTCGAGATTGGTGATGAAGCGGGCTTCAGTCTGGCGATCGAAGGCGTTGAAAATCTCGGCCATCTGTTCGTGGCTGTCGCGGCGCTTGGTATGGTTGAGTGTCGACATGAACTCGGTGCGCAGGGTCATCTCGATCTTCTCGAGAATTTCCTTCTGCACCGGGTCGAGGCCAAGCATGCGCTGAACCACGTCCATGGCCAGTTCCTCTGGCAGCACGGCGAGCACTTTGGACGCGTGCTCGGTCGCGATCTTGGAGAGAACCACAGCGATGGTTTGGGGATATTCGTTCTTGAGATAGGCGGCCAGAACGTCGGCCTGCACATTGGAGAGCTTTTCCCACATATTGCGGCCGGCCGGACCACGGATTTCTTCCATGATCGCGTCCACCTTGTCCTGCGGCAGGAAGCTGAGGAGCAGGCGTTCGGTCGAGTCGGTATTGCCCGAGAGAGAGCCGTTCGAGGAAATCGTCGTCACAAACTCGATCATCAGGTCATCGAGCATTTCCTGGGTGATGGGCCCGAGGCGGACCATGGCGCGGGAGAGCTGCTTGACCTCGAGTTCATCCAGTTCGTCGAAGATGGGCTTGCCGTAGTCGGGGCCGAGGGCCAGCAAGAGCGCTGCGGCCTTCTCGTCGCCCTTGAGAACACGATGCTCGCCGCCCACCTGCAATTGTGCGCCGGCGGTCGCCGGCATTGCGGCGGGAGCGTTCTTGTCTTCGGTGGATTGGGATACCAAGGCCATTGCTGCTACGCCGCGTTACCGAGCCAGTCGCGCACGATCAGCGCGGCCTGCTTTGGATTTTCTTCGACCAACGTGCCGACCGTCTTGAGGGTCTGGAGCTGGGTTTCGCCCATCGACTTTGCGCTGGCCACCCAGGCCGGTGTCTTGTCGCGGGGCGTTTCTTCGATTTCGGGTACCACCTGTCCATTGGCCCCCAGGACGCCGTGATGGCCAAGTTCCGCAGCGTGCGGCAGGGCGAGGGGCTGGGTCTCCGGGGTCAGCGCCTTCTTCAGCAGCGGCCGCATGACGAAGAAGACCAGGGCCAGAGCGATGAGCAGCGTCACGGCCATCTCGGCGCCGTTCATGATGTCGTCACGGGTGAAATCAAGCAGCCCCGCTTCGGCCTCGGTGCCTAGCGGCGCCAGGTCGGGCCGTTCGGCGAACTGCATGTTGACCACCTCCACGGTGTCGCCACGTTCCGCCGAATAACCGACTGCGGAGCGAACGAGCGTGAGGATCTGTGCAACTTCATCGGCGGAGCGCGGGGTATAGGTCATGTTGCCGGCACCATCGTCGGCATAGGTGCCATCGACCACCACGGCCACTGAAAGGCGCTTGATCGAACCGGCTTCGGTCACGTCGGTCTGCGTAGTCTTGGAGATTTCGTAGTTGATGACCTCCTCGGTCGAGGTGCCCTGTTCGGTCACTCCGGCGGCGCCGTTGTTCTGGCTGGCGCCAGGCAGTTCGTTGGCGACCGTCACCTGGCCGTTATTGCCACCGGACAGGTTCTCGCTCTCACGCGTCTGGGTGGAACGCACCACCTGGCTTTCGGGGTCGAACAGTTCCTGGGTTGTGGTGGAGCGGTTGAAGTCAAGCTCGGCGGCAACTTCGACGCGGGCCCGTCCGGCGCCGACGATGTTGGCCAGCATGTCTTCGACCCGCGTCCGCATGCGGTTCTCGAAGCCGAGCGTGCGTTCGTCATTCTGTGCCGTCATCACGCCCGCGACATCCTCACCAGTGCCTGACGCCAGGAGGTTGCCCTGGTCATCGACAATGGAAACGCGGCTGGGCGTCAATCCCTCGATGGCCGAAGCCACCAGATGCTGGATGGCACGGATTTCTCCGGTAGACAGCTCTCCGCGCGTGGTCAGAACAATCGACGCGGAAGGGTCCTTGCGTTCGCGCCGGAACAATTCGCGCTCGGGCAGCACCAGGTGGACGCGCGCGCCGGTGATTCGATTGAGTGAACCGATGGTGCGCGCAAGTTCGCCCTCCAGCGCACGGACGTTGTTGATGTTCTGTACGAAGCTGGTGGCGCCCAGGGTCGACTGCTGATCGAATATCTCATAGCCCACCTGGCCGCGCGTCGGCAGACCTTCGCCGGCCAGCGTCATGCGCATAGTTGTAATCTGGTCGCGCGGGATCAGGATGGTGTCGCCTTCGCCCCGCAATTCGTACGGGATATTGAGGGTTTGCAGCTCGGTGACGATGGCCGAGGAATCTTCGAGGCTGAGGCCCGAATAGAGCGGCGCCAGGTTCGGCGACTGGCTGCGCATGATCAGGAAGCCGAAAAAGCCCAGCATCAACACGGCCACCAGGGCCATGGCCGCGATACGCGGGAGGCCGATCCGGTTGATGAGATTGTTCAGACTTTCCACGCCGCGACTCTGTCTGTTTCAAGGCGGTCGATGGAGCCCCCACAACCGATGGGCAAAAATTACCTAGTGGATGGTAAACAATGTATTAACCAGCTGTTGCAGCTTGCGATTTTGGGCAAGAACTGCCGGGTCAGGTTAAGCGGAGGTAAATGGAATGCTGCGGATTCTGGGGCGTGTGACGTCCATCAATGTGCGCAAGGCCATGTGGGCGGCGCGCGAGTTGGGCCTAGACTACGCGCATGAGGATTGGGGCCTGCCCAATCGCGATCCGAAAGTGCCCGAGTTCATGGCGCTCAACCCCAACGCGAAGGTGCCGGTACTGGTCGAGGACGACTTCGTGCTCTGGGAGAGCATCGCCATCATGCTCTATCTCAACCGCAAGGCCGGGGGCGACCTCGTGCCCGAGGAGGCGCGGCAGCAGGGGCTCGTCATGCAATGGGTGCTCTGGCAGAACAACGAGATGGGCTCCAATTGGGCCTATCCGTTGATGTCGATCATCCGCAAGGCGCCGGGCTTCGACGATCCGCAAAAGGTTGCCGACAATATCGAGGCCTGGACGGGCAAGATGAATATCATTGAGGCGCATCTGGCCAAAAGCGGCGATTTCGTCGTGGGCAATCGCTTCAGCCTGGCCGATATTGCGATCACGCTGGGTCTGCACCGCTGGTTTGCGATCCCTTTTGATCACCCACCCATGCAGGCCTGCCAGGCCTATTACGAGCGGATGAAGAACCGTCCGACGGCGGCTGAGTGGCTCACCGACGCCACGCCATAGCAGAAAACAAAACCCGCCGGGATGAACCGGCGGGTTTTGGTTGGGGTTTTCTGAGATCAGCGCGAAAAGGCGTCAGCCTTCTCTATAGTGCTGAATCCAGGTTGTCCGGAGTCCGGCAAGGCCATGCTTGTCGATGGCGGCCTGCCAGTTCAGAAACTCATCGACGCTGAGCGTATAACGCTCACACGCCTCTTCGAGGCTGAGCAGGCCACCGCGAACAGCGGCGACCACTTCTGCCTTGCGGCGGATAACCCACCGTCTCGTATTGGCGGGTGGGAGGTCCGCAATCGTCAGCGGACTGCCATCGGGGCCAATAACGTACTTCACGCGAGGACGCATCTGTACGGTCATTTTACTCTCTACTCAAACCTGACCATATGAGCCTGAGAGTAGGACAGTGAGCTTAAGATACCCCTAAGGGGAAACTTACAACAGGTTAAGAAAGCTGAGCCGTTTCAGCCAATTGCCCGCCAGCGCTGGTGCAGGTTCTGGGGTGGAAATACCAGGATCGTCGCCTTCGAATTGTTGCAGCTTTGACGATCGTCAAGTTGGCGCCTGGCGCGCCCGCATATCGTGTCGATCATCCGCAATTGGAGGATTGAAACATGGCCGATACGACAACGAAGCTTCCCATTCGCAAGGAAGGCTCAACGCCCACACGAACTGACCAGGCAGGTTGGCGCCCCTTCGAGGCGCTCCGCCATGAGGTGGATCGACTTTTCGACGACTTCTACCGCACGGATTGGATGCGCCCTCTTCGTGCCGCGCCTGCGGCCTTGCCCTCGGTTCTCTCGCGCACGTTTGACTGGTCGACACCGGCCGTTGACATCGTCGAGCGGGAAAAGGCCTTCGAAATCACCGCCGAACTGCCGGGGCTGGACGAGAAGAGCATCGAGGTTGTGCTGCGCAACGGCAATATTGCCATCAAGGGCGAGAAGCAGGACGAGAAGGAAGAGAAGTCTGGCGACTACTATCTGCGCGAGCGCCAGTTCGGCGCATTCGAGCGGACCTTTGCGCTGCCCGACGGCGTGGAGGCCGATAAAATCGAGGCGCGCTTCAACAAGGGCGTGCTGACTGTTACTCTTCCCAAGACCGCAGAGGCGCAGAAGCCCGAGCAGAAGATCACCGTTAAAGCCGCATGATCCTGGGTTCGGGGCCAGAAGGTGTTAAGCGTTCCTGGCCCCAGCCGAGATTAAGGCGGCAAGACCAAGGGATCGGCGAATGAGCTTTCATGATCGCTCAGAAGCGGGGCGCAATTTGGCGGCGGCCCTTTCCCGGTATCGTGGGGACGATGTCGTCGTTTTGGCGCTGCCGCGCGGCGGTGTGCCCGTTGCCGCCGAGGTGGCGAAGGCCCTTGGCGCGCCTCTGGATCTGCTGCTGGTGCGCAAGATCGGTGTTCCCGGTCATGCGGAACTGGCGGCGGGTGCTGTTGTCGACGATCCCGATCCCGTCGTCGTCCGAAACGAGGGGGTTATCGCCCAGGCGCGGGTTTCCGAGGCGGAGTTCGAGCGCATCAAGCGCGATGAAATTGCGGAAATCAACAGGCGCCGGGCCCAGTATCTCGGTGGCAGGCCGCCGTCCCAGGTCGAAGGAAAGACCGTCATTGTGGTCGATGATGGCGTCGCGACCGGTGCAACCATGCGTGCCGCCTTGCGGGCCTTGCGGCGGAGAAAACCTCGCCGCCTGGTTCTTGCCGTGCCAGTGGGGCAGACCGAAACGATCGCCGAACTCGACCAGGAGACCGACGACGTAGTGTGCCTCGAAATGCACCAGGTGTTTGGTGGTGTCGGCGCTTTCTATTCGGATTTCCGCCAATTGTCCGACGCGGATGTCACCAGCATTCTGGACCAATTTGAGCCGGCAGGTGAGCCAGACAAGCGATCCGAGCCAGGGGGGTGAGCTGGTTCGAGGCCAGCGCCTGGTCGGCCGGATGCCTGGCGGACCCGCCAAAGAGGGATGCCACGTCGCGTCGCTGAACGCGCGTCGCGACAAGTCTGCGGTCTGGTATCGATGGGTGGATTGATCATGGTCAAGGTCAGACCCTGACAATGGGCCGAAGTTCTATTGATCACCATGCAGCCCGTGGAGGCCAAAGCGACAACTGCGGACGTGCGCCATGACTGGACGGCGGGAGCCCCTGCAAGCCGAGGGATCACTATGAAATCGGAGGTACAAGCCATCAACAAACGATGGCACGAGGAACACAAGATGCCGCCAAACGCCCCGATGGACGAGCGCATCGAGTGGCATCTGGCGCATGCGGCTGAGTGTGGATGCCGGCCAATCCCCCCTAGTGTTCTCAAGGCCATGGACGAGCGGGGCCTCCTGGTTCCCACCCCGCGCAGCCTGAAATGACGGCCCAGGGCGTCAAAGCAGAGGTCGGGCGCGTCTCCGACGAGGTTTCACTTGCGCGCAAGGTTGCGTTTCTCTCCAGCCCTGATGCCTATCCCGGTCCGCCCGCCAATGTCCTCAGCAAGGAAACCCACATGTCATGGGTGTTCCTGACCGCGGATCGTGTTTTCAAGCTGAAGAAGCCAGTTCTCTACCCACCATTGGACTTCACCACGCTGGAAAGGCGCCGTCACTTCTGTGCCGAGGAGGTACGGCTCAACCAGCGGTTCACCGATGACGTCTATCTCGGGACCATTCCCCTGCGGCTTGACGCGAATGGCAGGCTGTCATTGGCTGGCACGGGCGAGATCGTCGATCATCTGGTCGAAATGCGCCGCCTGCCTGCCGACAGAATGCTCGACACTGTCATTGGACGTGGTGGGTTGCAGGTCACCGACGTTGTGGCGGTGGCGCGGCGTCTGGGACATTTCTATCGGTCCGCTGAGCCACAGCGCATTGCCGGCCAGCACTATACGACGCGCCTGCTGGAAGAGATCGAAATCGCGCGGGACGTTTTGCTACGCCCAAGGATCGCTGTCAGCCCCGATTGGGTAAAGCATGTCCTGGGGCGGACTCAGGCATTGTTGAGCAGGTGGACGCCGGCCATCGAGTCCAGGATCGAAAATGGCTACATCTTGGAAGGGCATGCCGATCTGCGGCCCGAGCACGTCTGCCTGACCGATCCACCGCAGATTTTCGATTGTCTGGAGTTCGACCCAAGACTGCGTCTGATCGACCCGTATGACGAGTTGAACTATCTCGGTCTTGAATGTGAATTGCTGGGGGCGGCCCTGGTGCGGCCAATCCTGCTCGATACGCTCCAGGAAATGATCGGTCACCGTCCGGACCAGCGTCTGATCGCGACCTATGGCGCGATCCGCGCAGTCCTGAGGGCCAGAATATCACTGGCGCACCTGCTCGATGAGCATCCAACAGAGCCCGCCCGATGGCCTGGCGATACCCGTGCCTATCTGGCTCTGGCCGAGGCGGAGTGCGATCAGGCCGCAGGTTGATGAGCCTGCCACGTTGGAGAGCATGCGATGCGATTCTTTTCTTTGGGCGGTGTGGGCGTGTTGGCGGAGTCCGTGGCCAGCAGCGGCGGTTTTGAGGTCGATCCTGTCGAAGAGCGCGATTTCGGCGACGGTGAGCACAAGTCACGTCCACTGGTCAGTGTTCGCAACCAGGACGTCTATGTGATCGCTCCACTGCATGGGCATGCCGGCAGGGCGCCAGGTGATTTGCTCATGCGGTTGCTCTTTTTCATCGCCACCTGCAAGGAGAATGGTGCGGCGCGGGTGACGGCCGTCACGCCCTACCTGCCGTTTATGCGCAAGGAGCGACAGACCAAGGCGCGTGATCCCGTGACGAGCCGGTATGTGGCATCGCTTTTCGAAGCGGCCGGCACTGCCATGGTGATGACTATGGAAGTTCACAATCCCGCAGCGTTTCAGAACGCCTTCCGCTGTCAGACCGTGCACCTGAATGCTCACCATCTGTTCGCGCAGCGCATCGGCGCCCTCGCTCAACACCCTATTGTCATTGCCTCACCGGACAGTGGGGGCATGCACCGCGCCAATCTTGTGCGGGAAGCGTTGGTGGAGGCTGCCGGTCGCGACATCGGTGCGGCCATGATGGAAAAGCACCGGAGCAACGATGTGCTCACCGGCACACTCTTCGCAGGGGATGTTGAGGGCGCCGATGTCTTTATCGTCGATGACATCATTGCCACAGGCGGTACCATCTTGCGCGCGGCCCAGGCCTGCCGCGAGCATGGCGCGGCGCGCGTCTTCGCCGTGGCGACGCATGGCCTGTTCAATCCAGGGGCAGGCGGCCTATTCGCGGATGACAAGCTGGATGGGCTCGTGGTGTCCGATAGTGTCGCGCCCTTCACTCTGCCCTCCGAGCAGGCGCAGCGACTGGATATTTTGTCCGTTGGTCCGCTCATCGCGTCGGCGATCTTGCGTGTCCACGGCGGGGGTTCCATCAACAGGTTGCTGAGCCCCCATGCGTGAGAGCAGTTGCAGGCGATGGACAATCCGGCAATCGTCCATCGCCCCCGCACTCAGGCGTGCGGCATGGCCACCGCCTGAACCAGTTCGCCAGACAGTTCGCGGCTCGCGTGGTGGGAAATGTCGGACAGGGACAGCATGCCGACCAGCCGCTTTTTGTCGTCGATGACGGGGAGACGCCTGACTTTCTTGTCCTCCATCAGGTGGATGGCGTCTTCCACGGACTGATCGGTGCGGCAATAGATAATCCCGGCGGTCATGACATTGCGGGCTGTCTGCCGCTTGGGGTCGGTGCCGTTCGGCAATAGTCTCATGGCGAGGTCCCGATCAGTGATCATGCCCACAAGACGATCATTTTCGCAGACAGGGACCGCACCGATATCGTCTTTCTTCATCAGCGCTGCAATCTCGCCAATCGGGGCATCCGGCGAGACGCAACTGGCCCCCTTGTGCATGGCCTGCTCTACTTTCATGGCTCCGCTCCTTCCAAAGCTTGGACCTGCGCAAGTCTAGTTCGGAGGGCGACGGTGTATTTTGACGGTCGTCAAGGCTTCCAACACCCGGGATCATGCGGATCTCTGACATGCCGGGTGAAGCCAGCAGTGCGAACGATCCAGACTTGACGGCGGTCAATACACGCGGCGGCCAAAATGGCATCTTGAACCACGGAATGTCTGCCGCATGGAGAAGACGATGGACGACAAAGAGCTGCGCCAGATGATCACAGATGAACTGGATTTCGAGCCCTCGATCGACTCCTCCAATATCGGCGTGGCGGTGACCGGCGGGGTTGTCACTCTCACCGGTCATGTCAGCAGCTATGCCGAGATGATCGCTGCGGAAAAGGCCGTCAAACGGGTGCGCGGCGTCCAGGGCGTTGCTCAGGAGATCGAGATTCGTTACCCCGAAGACAAGAAACTCGCCGATGACCAGATCGCCAAGCGGGCACTCGATATCCTCGCCTGGAACGTGCAATTGCCGGCTGGAGCCCTGCAGGTGACGGTCAGCGGGGGCTGGGTCAAGCTGTCTGGCGAGGTGGAATGGTACTACCAGAAGCAGATGGCCGAGAACTCGGTGCGCAAGCTTTCTGGCGTAACGGGCATTTCCAATCTTATCAGAATAGTTGGCGGCGCCCATTCGGCCGACGTCAAGAGGCGTATTGAAGGCGCACTCAAGCGCAGCGCCGAATTGGCGGCCCGGCATATCCAGGTCGAGGTCGCCAATGGCCGGGTTACGCTGACCGGGACGGTCACGGCGTGGAACGAACGCCGTCTTGCCGAGGAGGCCGCTTGGGCGGTGCCCGGCGTTCACGAGGTGGAAGACAAGCTTCGCTTCGGCTAGAGCCGGGCTAATACTCCGCCTCACGGCTGCCGGGACGTGAAACGCCCACTCGATAGCAGTCGACCTCTGGCGACGAGCATACTCGCTGCGCTTTGCGATAGGTCAATGCGGGGGTGCTGTTTGTCTCTAGAACGCGGAGTCGGTTCGCCCAGGGAACGCATTCGAGATGACAATTCGCCATTTGGATCGCGCCTTCGCCCCCCGCTCTGTCGCCTTGATCGGTGCCTCGGAGCGCCGGGGGAGTCTTGGCACGCTGGTCTTGTCCAATATTCTGTCTGGCCGTTTTGAGGGCGAAGTCTATGCGGTAAACCCGAAATACCGGATCCTGTCGGGTCGACCATGCTTTTCCAGTGTCAGGGACCTGCCAACTGTCCCCGATCTCTGCATCATCGCGACGCCACCGGCCACCATACCGGCGATAGTCGACGAGATCGGTCAGGCGGGTGGGCACGCTGCCGTCATCATCACTGCCGGTCTGGGCGACAAGGACGATCTCAGGCAACGGATGCTGGAGGCGGCGGGATGTCACGGATTGCGGATCATTGGGCCGAATACCATTGGCATCCTCGCGCCCCGCCTGGGGCTGAACGCCAGTTTCTCCCACCTGCATGCGCGGCCCGGCTCACTTGCCCTCCTGTCCCAATCCGGCGCCATCGTCTCGTCCGTCATCGACTGGGCCGAAGCCGAGGGTGTCGGATTTTCACAGATTGTTTCTCTCGGGGACATGGCCGATGTGGATGTGGGTGACTGCCTCAACATGCTGGCTCTCGATCCGGACAGCACGGCCATCCTGATGTATCTCGAGTCCATTCCGGATGGGCGCAAATTCATGTCCGCAGCGCGAGCGGCGGCGCGGATCAAACCTGTTATCGCGGTCAAGCCGGGCCGGCATGCAGAGGCGGCCCGCGCTGCCCAGACCCATACCGGCGCCCTGGCCGGAGCCGATGCCGTTGTTGACGCCGCCTTGCGGCGCGCCGGCATTATCCGCGTGAACGACCTTGAAGACCTGTTCTCGGCGGCCGAGATCACCGCACGCTTCAAGCCGCTGGAGAGCGCCCGCGTGGCCATCATCACCAATGGCGGCGGCGCTGGTGTACTCGCGGTCGATCACCTGCTCGACCATGATTGCCGGCTGGCGGATCTGTCGCCAGACACTCTGGCGGCGTTGGACAAGGTCCTGCCGCCGACCTGGTCGCGCGCCAATCCGGTCGACATCATCGGCGACGCGCCGCCCGAACGCTATGTCGAGGCGGTTCGAATGGTGGCCGCCGATGCCAATGTCGATGCGCTTCTGGTGATGAATTGTCCGACTGCGCTGGCCGAACCGCTGGCGGCCGCCCAGGCGCTGGCGGCCATCACGGACAAGGGGCACCTCAATGGCAAGCCAGTGCTCGCCACCTGGTTGGGAGAATACGCCGCCACCCCGGCGCGCCAGGCTCTCAATGCCGCCGGCATAGCCAGTCTCGATACACCAAGGAAAGCAGCGGAGGGCCTCAATCTGCTGATGCGCTGGCGGCAGTTGGGCACCCAATTGCAGCGCGTGCCGGAGACATTCGAAACCCTTCACGTCGACAGAGCTGCCGCCGAGCAGGTGCTCGACGCTGCGATGGATGCTGGACGTTCCATGCTGACCGAGCCGGAGGCCAAGGCGGTCCTGGCCGCCTATGGCATCGCCGTGCCGCGGACAATCCTGGCCACCGACATCGCGGCGGTTCGGGTTGCTGCCGAAGACTTGCTCCGCACGGGCGGCAAGGTCGCGGTCAAAATGGTATCGGGGACGCTGACCCATAAATCCGACATTGGTGGCGTCGTCCTCGATATTGCCAGTGTGTCCGAAGCAGGGGAGGCCGCCAAAGCTATTGTTGAACGGCTGGAGGAAAAGAAGCTCGAGCGCCAGCTGGAAGGTTTTGCGGTCCAGCAGATGATTCATCGACCCAAAGCCCAGGAGCTGCTGGTCGGGGTCGCCACTGATCCGGTCTTCGGACCGGTTCTGATGTTTGGGGCAGGTGGCACCGCAGTGGAAGTGCTGCATGACACCACAATGGAATTGCTGCCCGTGGACGACGTCCTGGCCGACGATATGATCGGGCGGACGCGGATCAGCCGCCTACTGGCCGGCTATCGCGACCGGGCCCCGGCCGACAGGCGTAGCCTGATAAAGGTGCTCAAGTCTGTCTCGCAGTTGCTGATCGATCACCCGCGGATCAAAGCGCTCGATATCAACCCGCTGATTGCGGACGAGACCGGGGTCATGGCCCTGGACGCGCGTATTGAACTGGACCCGACCCGCAAGGCGATTGCCGCGCCCAATCCGGCGCTCGTCATCAGGCCTTACCCGTCCGGCTGGAGCACAAACCTCAACGCCAATGGCCGCGACTATCAAATCCGCCCGATCCGCCCGGTCGACGCGGCGCTCTATCCCGATTTTCTGGCGCATGTCACGCAGGATGACCTGCGGCAGAGATTCCTGACCTCGCTGCCCGGATTGTCACACGAGACCCTGGTGCGCCTGACCCAGCTCGACTATGACCGCGACATTGCCTTTGTGGCACTCGCCAGTCCGGGTGGGGATCTGGCTGGCATTGCGCGCTATGCTGCTGACCCGGACCACCGGCGCGCCGAGTTCGGCCTGCTGGTGCGTAGTGACTTGCAGGGCAACGGGCTGGGCGCAGGTCTATTGAGCCGGCTGATCGACTACGCCCGGGCGCAAGGTATCGACGAACTCTTCGGGGTGATCCTACGCGACAATTTGGCCATGCTGGCACTTTGCCGAAAGTTTGGATTTACCTTCGAGGATGTTCCCGCCTCTGAACCAGCCAAAGCCTGCCTTCGGCTGTGATCAACGAACGGGCCCATTGACGATCAGGACATGCGGGAACTGCGGATGGATACCGGGCCGATGCCGGGTTTCTCTCGGAACTGGCATGCGATCGACCCTGCCCGGGGTAATGATGCCAAGCTGGTCCAAATCCCGCAGGACCGCTTCGGGCGTGGGTCGGCATGAGCACACGGCTTCATGCCTCAGATGCCAGCCGAGAACTGCCGACTTGGGATAGATCGGGACAGGGTTGTCCTCGTGCCATTGTGAGTTCATCGTCATTGCCTCCCCAGGAGCCTCAAGGCGACAGCGCTTGCACCGGAGCGCTGCATCGCGCTCCGGCATTGCGCCTTGCATCAGGTAATGCGCAGATGATCTTCCACTTGCCGCACACCGGGCGCTGCCCAGGCAGCCCGTTCCGCGATGCCGCGTTCCGACCAGGATTTGATCCTGCCCTCGAGCGTCACCTTGCCGTCCACCACGTTCACCTTGATCGCTTCGGCCTCGAGTTCGGCATTGCGTTTGAGTGCGTTCTCGATACGAGACTTGACGTCGGCGGCCGTGACCCGCGGGCGCAGCTCGATCCGGTTATAGACACCAACCAGCCCATCCATCTCGGCGACGGCACGATAGGCGCTGTCCTTCTGATACTGCCACTCAACAGTTCCGGTCAGGGTCATGTAACCCTTCTGCACCTTTACCTTGACCGTGTCGGCCGGCACGAAGGCGTTCCATTTGATGAGATCGGCGGCCCGGGCAGCCAAAACATCATCGGCAGTGTATTTTTCGCCCGGAAAGCGCACTTCGATTTCTTCGGCATAGCCGCGTACACCCTTGATCCGGCCCACGATCTCTTCAATCTTGGTCTTCTGCGCATAGCTGGGCACGTGCCCAGACAGCGTCACGATGCCGTTCTCAACGGCCACCCCGATGTCGGCCGCATCGATGCTGGGCTCGAAGTCCAGCTCTTCCTCAATGAGTTCTCTTAGTCCTTTGTCATTCATTTCCTGTCTCCTGCTCGAAGGCGTCAGAAGCCCCGATGGACCCTAGAAAAGGTGCCGGATAGGCACATTGACGACCGTCAAATCCTTAACTCAACTTGCGGCGGCTGATCTCCAGCAGGCTCTCGTAGTCAAGGATTTGGACCGAATGCGTGTCCGGGATGCGGATAATGCCCCGCTCCTTGAGGCGGCGCAGAATGCGCGACACCGTTTCGAAACTCACTCCCAGATAGTCCCCGATATCGCTGCGCGGCATAGGCAGGCGTACGAGGCAGTCGTCGCCCTGCCGTTCGGCCATCTCGCAGAGGAAATCGGCGAAGCGTTCGTCAACCTTTGTGCCACCCAAGGCCAGCAGGTGCTCCTGAATGCGTCGCATGCTTGTCAGCACCAAAGAGAGCAGCTTCTGTGAAGCTTCGGCATCGCGGCCCGGACGCAGCACACGGACGCCGGTTTCACCCACGGCCTCGGCGAAGAAGCGGTGCTCCTCATCGCTCTCCCAGCCGAAAACTTCGCCGGCGAAGCTGAACCCGCACAATTGGCGGCGTCCGTCAGCGGTTACCCTGCCGATCCGCACGCAGCCGAACTCGACACGGTACAGCGCCCCTGACGGCTCGCCCTGGCCGAAAATCTCGCTATTGGCGCGATAGACTGACAGAGCGCTCTGATGTTGATTGGTTTGATAGGGCCGGAATGCGACCGGCCAGGTTCCGGCTGTTTGACTTTGGGCTTCTAGGGTCATCTCGCTCTCCCTGTTCTGTTGGGAGAATTGATTCCAGCTTGCCGCAAAGTTTAATATTCAGGTCCGCAACCTAGTAGAATCCCTAGGTAGTCGCGCGAGGGGCCGAGAGACAGTGACGTGCGCGGCCCCGCGGCGGGGCTCAGTCGTCAATGGGAATGTCGGCCGCTATGGCCATGCGAACCAGTTCGGGCAAGGTCTTGGATTGCATCTTGGCCATGACATTGGCTCGATACACTTCCACCGTTCTTGGGCTGAGATCGTGTTCGTGGGCGATGGTCTTGTTTGCCTTGCCCGCGACGATGCCTGCCAGAACCTGACGCTCTCTGTCGCTCAGGCTGTTGAGACGTTCCACGACTGTCTCGTGCTCCCGGCTCTGGTCCCAAATTCGGCTTGAATCGCCGATCACCCGTTCAATTGCCTCAAGCAGAACAGTGTCCTCGAAGGGTTTCTCGATGAAGTCGAGAGCGCCTTCTTTCATGGCTGCCACCGCCATTGGCACATCGCCGTGGCCGGTAATGACGATTGTCGGCAGCGGCGGGCCACAGGATTTCATGCGCCGCAGCAGGCCGATCCCGTCAAGTTCCGGCATCCGCAGATCGGTAATCAGGCAATGCCCCAAGGGGTAGGGGCAACCTTCGAGAAAAGCGGCGGCTGAGTCATGCACGCGCGCTGCGTAGCCCGCAGCCGATATCAGAAAGGCCAGCGATTGCCGGACAGCAAGCTCGTCATCTACGATATGAATAACAACGTCATTGTTCATCCGGCGCCTCCTCGAGAACCGGAAGAGTAAAAGTGAATACTGTGCCCCCAGTGGGTCGCGATGCAACAGAAATCGTGCCGCCATGCGCCTGGATGATGCGGCGCGAGATCGAAAGGCCAATGCCCATGCCGCCGGGTTTGCCTGTGACGAAGGGCTGGAACAGCCTCGCCTCGACGTCAGCGGGTATGCCGGGGCCGGTATCAGACACTTCGACGGAGACCAGGTTTTCCGCACAAGACGTCCGAACTATCAGTATCTTGGTGTCGCTCTCCCGCATGGCTTCCATGGCGTTGCGGATCAGGTTCAGCAGCACCTGCTGGATCTGGATGCGGTTGGCCAGGACGGTAGGTGTTTCGGTCAGCTCGAAATAGGTGCGAACGCCACTCTGGCGGCTCCCGGCAAGTGCCAGTGCGCTGGCTTCCTCCACCAGCGTATTGACGTCGGAAGGCTCCATTTCCGCCTCGCCCCGGGTTACGAATTCGCGCAGATGGCGAATGATGTTGCCGGCGCGCAATGTCTGACTGGCGGTTTCCTGCAAAGCTGAACGCAATTGCGCCAGCTTGGGGTCGGTTTCCTCGGCCAGCATGCGCTGGGCGCCCTGCACGTAGTTCGCCACTGCGGTCAATGGCTGGTTGAGTTCATGGGCCAATGTAGAGGCCATTTCGCCCAGCTCGTTGTATCGGCTCAGTCGCGCAACTTCGTTCTGGGTCTGCTGCAGGCGCGCGGCCGTGTCCTCAATGGCCGTCAGATCTCGGACGAAGCCAATAAAATGGCGCCGGTCGTTCAGCACCATTTCTCCCACGGCCAGCTTCATGGGAAAGGTCGTGCCGTCCTTGCGGGCCCCCACGACAACTCTGTCGGTGCCAATAATCCGTTTCTCACCGGTTTTCAGGTAGCGAGACAGGTAATCGTCGTGCCGACTTCTATAGGGTTCCGGCATGAGCATGGAGACGTTTCTGCCGATGACTTCCCTGGGTTCATAACCGAACTGTCTCTGGGCTGCCGGATTGATCCTCCGGATCCGGCCACCGTCTTCGATCACGATCGCCGCGTCGAGCACGGTATCGAGCAGGATCTCCAGTTCCATGCTCCGTTCGACAAGGAAATGAGCGGTTCGCTTTTCCCGTTTCCAAGCCGCGTGGAGTTCTCCGCCGCCCCAGGCCAAACTGAACCCAATGAGGGCAAACAAGCCGGCATTGGCCGGGAGCGCTTCTGTGGAGGAGCTATCGGACAGTAGGTAGTAGACGACAGGGGTCGCCAGGACGGTCGCGAACAGCCCGGGTCCGGCACCCCCGAAGACTGCCGCTCCCAGCACAGCCGGTACGAACACGGTTGCGACCAGCACCACATCGAACATGTGGTTGAGCACGACCTGAGTCAGCCAGGCCAGCAGAACCAGCCCGCTCGCGCAGGTATAAGCGCGCAGCCCTTCCATGACCTTGTCACGATCGTTCATGATCGCCCCGGGAGTTTCCGCGGCGATCATAGAGCGGATACGGTTGGTGGACAATTTGTCCCCTTTACCGGGACACCAGGACGGGCAGGTCGAAGTGCTCCAGCAGGGCGCGCGTTACGCCGCCAAGCAGGCGTTCCTGCAAGCGAGAGTGACCATAGGCCCCAGCCACGACCAATTGCGCACCGGTGGCGTTCGCTTCAGCAAGCAATGCGTCCTGTGCCGAATGCCAGCCGGGTAGTTCCTTGACCTCTGCCTGGATACCATGCCGGCTGAGATACCGGCCAATATCGGCACCCGAGGAAATGCGGCGTTCCTCATCAGCCTCGCCGGTCGCCACCGCTACCACCACGCGTTTTGCCCGCTTGAGGAAAGGGATGGCGTCGCGAACGGCGCGGGCGCTCTCTCGCGTGTTTTTCCAGCCGACCAGAATGGTGTCGAAGCGCGCCGGTGACGAATATCCCGGGGGCAGCAGCAGGCATGGACGGCCAGAGCTGAACAGCACGCCTTCCTCGACGCGGTGCTCACTCCCCGGATCGCCATAGGGGCGCGTGCCAATGAACAGATCGGCGGTGCGTGTCTCGGCCGCCAGTTCTTCGCCCACCCCTTGACGCTGGCCCGACACTACCCTGAGATCATTGAGGACGCCCATGGCTGCGAAGCGCTTGCTGAGTTCGGCCTTCCGCTTGTCGGTCGTTTCCTGCGCTTCCAGGATCAGGTTTTGCAGCACCTCGGCATAATGGGCCTCCGGCATGGCCACGATCTCGGGTTCGACATGCACAAGCAGGCCCGTCAGATGTGCGTCAAAAGCACTGGCCAAGGTTTCCGCATAGTCCAGCCTGTGCTGGTCCTCTTTCGATCCGGTCAGGTGAACGACGATGTCCTTGATCATGATCCATCCTTCTGTGCAGCAGGTGCCAAACTGTGTTGGCATTGAGCGTCAGCTTGGCACCACTCCTCTGCTCCGGGTTTGACCGCCGTCAAATTGCGGCGGGATCAATCATCGCATGGTCTGCAAGAACCACTCCCAGAGGGCCCCAATGGACTTTAATCCCGTAAAGCATGTCTTGGACACGCAGACCCAAACCGCCCGCACCAAGCGAACGCGCCGGTCGACCCACTCGATACTCGTGGTCACCCGCTATGCATCGCTGGAACCCGCCTCTATCAGCGCCGCCGTCAAGGACGGTCTAGAGGAACTGCTGGATGGGCGTGCACCGCGAAAACGCGCCAAGCCTTTGCAGATATTTGTCTATTTCCGAAACCGACACCGCAGCACGGTTACGCTCGAAATCGGCTTGCCGCTCAACGCGCCTGTGCCCAGCGCGGCGCTCAATGGGCTGTTGAAGCGCCGCCAGAACGTGCCCAGCTTGCTGCTCGACACAGCGGACGCGCCCGACGGCCTGGCACGGGCCATGGACGAGGCCATGCGCATACTGAAGGTGCCATCCCGGGGCGATTTGCCCGAGCTGTGGCAGGTGTTTGACTTGCCGTTCACCGGATACGAACCGGCTCCGCCACTGGCGGTCGGTTTTCCACGCAATAGGCGCGGGCAAAGCTGAGCGTGACGCGCCGCTGTTCGACAAGTCAATTGACCCCGATCAAGGCGTTAGTTCGCGTTCCGAGCCAGACTGCCAGCAAAAATGGAGGCCGACGTGGCAGAGGACTTTGAAGGCAAGGTTGCCCTCGTGACCGGGGGTGCTTCGGGCATTGGCAAGGCAATTGCGCGACAGCTGGGTGGCTTGGGCGCCAGCGTCATGGTTGCCGATCTCGACCGCGACGGTGCGCAGGATGTGGCCGAGCTGATCAACAAGGCAGGCGGCAAGGCAGAAATGTCCGTTGTGGACGTTTCGATCGCTTCAGAGGTCGAGGCAGTCGTGGACCGGACCCGACGGCACTTTGGCGGCCTTCATTTTGCCGTCAACAATGCCGGCATCGGCGGACCTTCGGCACCGACCGGCGCCTATCCACTGGATGGCTGGGCCAAGGTTATCGACACGAACCTCAACAGTGTCTTTTACGGTCTACGCTACGAAATACCCGCCATCCTGGCCTCCGGCGGCGGGGCCATTGTCAATATGGCCTCGATCCTGGGGAGCGTCGCTTTCGCCAATGCCCCGGCCTATGTGGCGGCAAAGCACGGCGTTGTTGGGCTCACCAAGACCGCGGCGGCGGAATACGCGACCCAGGGCATTCGCATCAACGCGGTCGGGCCGGGTTTCATCGACACGCCATTGCTGTCCCGGAACCTCGATGAGAGCGCCCTTGCATATATCCGCACCCTGCATCCCATGGCGCGCCTGGGGACAGCCGAGGAAGTCGCTGCACTCACCGTTTTTCTACTCTCGCCCGCTGCCGGTTTCATCACTGGCAGCTATCACCTGGTCGATGGCGGCTACACCGCCCTCTGACAGCGAAAGGTTCCGTCATGAGCAAGTTGGCCCTCGCATTGCTGATGTGTCTGATCGCCCTTGGTCCCGCGCAGGCCCAGGAAGCACGGTTCACTCTGGGCGGCGACAGCTATGCCGCCGGCCAGTCCAGTTCGATCGGTCAGGCGGTGCCGCGCGATGCCTTTGTAGCCGGGTTTGATACCACCCTGGGCGGCAGTGTTGGCGGTGATGCCCACATGGCCGGATTCAACGTTACAGTCGACCAGCCGGTCCAGGGGGACCTCTACGCGGCAGGCTTTTCCGTCACCATCAATCGCCCGGTCGGCGGCGATGTCACGGCCTTCGGCAATAGCGTGAGCGTCCAGTCCGGTGCCACCATAGCGGGGAATGCGCGGCTCAGTGGCGCCAGCGTCAACGTTGCTGCGCCCCTTGCCGGGGCTGCGCTTGTGTCCGCCGAGAGCCTCAACCTCAACGCCGTGGTCGAGGGCGATTTCGAGTTCTTCGGCAATAAGGTCGTGTTCGGTCCAGAGGCCCGGATTGCCGGCGCCGTGCGCATCCATGCCCCGGCCGAAGTCGAGGTTCCAGCCTCTGTGGCACCAGCTGACAAGGTGAGCTTTGAGGTCCTGCAGACGGCCGACTATGCCGGCGAGGCGGGCAAGACAGCTGAGCATGTCGTGCGCGGGGTTTGGCCTGCAGTCTGGGCCGTCGCCATCTGGTGGCTGGCCCTGATCGTCGTCGGGGCGCTGGTGATCGCGCTGCTACCGCGGGCTGTGTCGACGTTCGAAGAGCGTTCGAGCAATCGTTCGTTCCGGACGCTCGGGTTGGGAGTGTTGGGATTTGCGGCTACCCTGGGCCTCGTGCCGGTGACGGCCATGACCATCCTCGGGATCATCCTGCTGCCCTTTGTCTTCGTTGGGGCGTTCATCCTGTGCGTGCTGGCCTATCTTGCTGGAGTTTATCTGCTGGCCCAGCGGGCAGGACGGACGTTCGTAAAGATCGACACAAGGCTGAAGCGCCTGGGCGCGCTGGCCGTCGGTGTGGTGCTGGCCGGGCTGATCGGCATGCTGCCTTTCCTGGGCTGGCTGATATCGTTGCTGTTGTTGACCTTTGGTTTCGGCATCTTCGTGCGTAGCCTGGCTGATCGGTCGACACCGGCTCCACATTCGGACCGTGAACGCGCGCCCTCCGCAAAGGCCGCATAGCGACACTGGCTGGATTTGCGCGTCGCCCGGCTTGGCAGCCGGGGGGCGCTGTACTGGACCGTTCAGATGGAGCGCATGACGGCATGCGTCATGCAGGCGACGACGCGGCGGTGGCCATGAACACGCCCGGCGGAGACGTCACCAGGCCTTCAAGGTGCCCAATGTGCGCCCAGGAAGTAGGGCCAGACGATAATCCCGAGCAGACCGCGCCAGAAATCGAGGTGCAAGTAGCCAATGGTGAACAGCCAGCCGACGAACCACAAGGCTCCGAGCGAGGTGTGCTGGGTGATGTGTATGCGTTCCATGATGACCTCCAATTCGATCAAGGAAAGCATATGCAAGGATGCTCGGTGTTGACTTGCGTCAACAAGCGTTGCTGCGGCTCGAGGCTGCGTGCCCGCGAATGTACAGACCTTGCCGCGAGACCATGGCGCAGGCGCGGTTCGGCTCAGGGAGTGGTGGGGTTCATTTCCCCTATGAGGTCCGGGGAGGTCTGGTAGCGGAGGAGGGATTTGAACCCCCGACACAAGGATTATGATTCCTCTGCTCTAACCAACTGAGCTACTCCGCCCCAAAGAGGCCGTCGGTGGTTGGCCGACGCGCGCCTTACTAAGGTTTGCCGGATCACTCTGTCAAGCACTGCTGCGCGGGCGTGCCGACTTTTCCAGTTCCGCGATCATATGGTGCGCCAATGCCCAGTCCGCCGTAGAGATGGCCGCGTAGCGGATCGACCCCACCAGTTTGGGTACGCACGGGGTCCCATGGCGTAGTGGGACGCATGGGCCGGGGAGCGCCGCGCCCCCGGAGCGAGCGGGAATGCCAAACGAGCCGTCATGGCCTGACCCCGTTTTGTTCAATATTTCGCATCAGTGCGTTGTCATTGGTTCGCTAGGAAAGCGCGTCGCCCTACCCTAGATTGATGATCGAACAGCGGCGCGGGCCGCGCCGATCTCTCATCAATCAGCGGCTTTCCATGAAGCCCCGAGGAGACTTGCAATGACTCTCGAACTTGGCGGCATCCATCACCTGACCGCCGTGACCGCCGACGCCCCGAAGAATCTACAGTTCTATACCCAGACAATGGGCATGCGCCTGATCAAGAAGACGGTGAACCAGGACGATACCTCGGCCTATCACCTGTTCTATGGCGATGGCGTTGCTTCGCCGGGGGCGGACCTGACCTTCTTCGATTTCAACACCATGCGCGAACAGCGCGGCAATCACACGGTGGGCCGCACCGGCCTGCGCGTGGACAGCGCCGAGACCTTGCAATGGTGGAAGGACCATTTGCAGACCAGCAATGTCGGCACCAGCGCCATCAAGGAGCGGTTCGGCCATCTCTCGCTCGATTTCGAGGATTTCGAGGGCCAGCGCTTCCGTCTGGTGGTCGATGACAAGAACAAGGTCGTGCCCTGGGCCAAATCGCCCGTGCCAGCCGACAAGCAGATCATTGGCCTGGGGCCCATTATCCTGTCGGTGCCGAACCTCGAACCCACCGACGCCATGCTGACGCGCGTGATGAACATGCGGCAGGTGCGGCACTACCCGGCGCGCGAGCGCAATGGCGAGGTCTTTGTCTATGAGATGGGTCCGGGTGGTCCGGCCGCCGAACTGCATGTGTCTGTCGATCCGAGCCTCCCCCAGGCACGGCCCGGCGCCGGTGGCGTGCATCACGTGGCATTCCGCACGCCGGACCAGGAGAGCCTGCGCGAATGGATCAAACGGGTGAACAGCTTCGGCATCCGCTCCTCGGGTGAGGTCGAACGCTTCTACTTCACGTCGCTCTACTTCCGCGAGCCCAATGGCATCCTGTTCGAAATTGCCACCGACGTTCCCGGCTTTGCCGCCGACGAGCCGATGGAGTCGCTTGGCGAAACCCTGGCCCTGCCGCCCTTCCTCGAAGGCCGCCGGGCCCAGATCGAAGCGGGCTTGAAGCCGCTGGAATAGGCTTCACCTCTCCCTTGGGGGAGAGGTCGACGCGAAGCGGCGGGTGAGGGGG
>NZ_CAJXJS010000042.1 GCF_913055165.1 uncultured Devosia sp. | reverse complement strand
TCCCGGCGTTCCCGAGACGGCTTTCGTCTCAGTTTTTTAGTTTCAGGGACGATGGCCGTCTCGGGACTCCGCTCTTTTCTTCGAAACCGCGAGGCTCATGGCCGGGCGGCGCACAGTCATGGCCGCTCGGCACCCAACGCCAACGGCACCGCCCTACCCCACCAGCGATTTGGGCGGCCGCATCTTGAGCGACCACAGCACGCAACCAATTGCCAGTAGGCAAGTCACGGTCGAGGAGAAGAACGCATAGGCGCCGAAAAACTCCACCAGCACGCCGAACACGATCAGCGCCGTCATTGCCATGCCCATATTGAGCATATTGGCAAAGCCCTGGGCCTCGGCCGCATTGGCCTCATTGGTCCAGTTGGCAATGAAGTGCACTACGCCAAAATAACCCATGCCGAAGCTGAACGCATGCAGCGACTGGGTCAGGAACAGCACCTCCACCGGCGGATTGAAGGCCATAATGGTGAAGCGGATGAGCCCGGCGACGGCGCCGACCAGGATCATGTTGCGCGCCGTCACCCGCCCCCCAAAGCGCCGCCACGCGAACATCAGCACCGCTTCCCCCACTGCCGCAAACCCCAGCAGCGGCCCGAGGAAATAGCTGGGGATGCCGTTTTCGTGCCAGATCAGCGCCCCGAAACCACCAATGACGGCATTGGAGGAATTGACCAAAGCGAACGCCAGCAGGGGCAGCACGAACCAGGGCTGCAGGGAGTCACGCAGCCGGCTCGGCTGGGCAATCGTGTTAGGGGCAGCATCCGCAAGCGTAACCTGCGGCTTGGGCGCCCGAAAACGTGGCAGCAGGAACGCCAGCCCGGCCCGCGCAACCACCATGATTACATAGAGCGTTACAAAAGCGCCCGATCCCAATGCGTTCAGGAACAGGCCCAATCCACCCGCGCCAACCACATAGCCCACGGTCGCCCAGGCGCGGATCACCCCGAAATCGGTGCCATTGCGCCGGGTCATGCGCACCGTGGCGGCGTCGATCACCGGGGCCACCAATCCATTGCTGGTGGCGCAAAGCCCCCAAATCAGCAAAATGCCCCAGAATTCGGACACGAAATACATCGGCAGTGCCGTCAGGGCCGAGACAATCGATATGCCGATCAGCGCCGTGCGCCAGTCGTCGGCGCGGTCAGCCACGCGCCCCACAATCATGTTGAGCAGCAGGAGCAGCAGCGTGGGCAAGGCGTTGATGATGCCGATCTGGTCGGCGGGAATACCGTGTTCGCTCAGCCAGATGCCGAGGAAGACAGAGGCGACGCCGCCGGGCAGATAGACGGTAAATTGATAAATGGAAGCGCGCAGCTCGGGCGAATCCAAGCGCGAAAAAGCCGAAGGCATGAAATTGAACTCCCGGCGCAGAGGCGCGCCGCGTGTCCTTACCTGACTCGGATGACTTTCGGAGGCAAGGGCAATTCTGTGCCAGTTCGCCGCCAAACCAATATTTGGAACGTTCTAGATGGCCTTTGCCAGTCTTTGGGCCGCATGAATTGGCGCGAGTGCGGACACAAACTGTTGCGCACTGGCCGCCCAGGTAAACTGCTCACCAAGCGCCCGTGCATGCAACCGCTCCAGGGTGAGCGAGCGGCGCACCGCCAGCCCCAGATCCTCGCTCAGCGTCCCTGCTCTGGGATCGGTGACGATATCGCGCGGCCCGGTCACCGGATAGGCCGCAACAGGCGTACCCGACGCCAGCGCTTCGGTCAGGACATTGCCGAAGGTGTCGGTCCGGCTGGGGAACACGAAGACATCTGCACTGCGATAGGCCGCGGCCAGCGCCTCGCCATGCAGGTAGCCGGCAAAATGCACCTCTGGATAGAGACGCTCCAGATGCGCGCGCTCGGGCCCGTCACCCACCACAATCTTGCTGCCCGGAACATCGAGCGCCAGGAAATCCGCCACGTTCTTCTCCGCCGACACCCGCCCCACATAGAGCAGATGCGGTCCCGGCATTTCGGTGAACATGGACCTCTCACCCAGGCGAAAGCGCCGGCCATCAACGCCCCTGCCCCACAGGCTCAGATGGGTAAATCCGTGCCCACGCAATTCATCCCGCAAGGACGGCGTTGGCACCATCGTGGTCACGGCCGGATCATGAAACCAGCGCAGGAAGCCATAGCTCCATTCCTCAGGAACCGGCAGTCGCGCCGCCACATATTCTGGAAAACGGGTATGCAGGCTCGTGGTGAAGGCCTTGCCGCGCTCGAGGCAGTAGCGCCGCGCCAGAAGCCCCAGCGGCCCTTCGGTGGCGATGTGAATGTGATGCGCCCGTGCCCGCACCATTGCTAGGAACACAGACCGGCGCGAGGCCAGCGACAGGCGGATCTCCGGATAGGTCGGCACCGGCACGGTCCAGAATGGCTCTGGGGTCAGGAAACTGACCTCATGCCCCCATTCGCGCAACTGCTTGGCCAGGCTTTCGAGCGTTCGAACGACGCCATTGATCTGGGGACGCCAGGCGTCGGTGACGATCAGTATGCGGCGACAGGAGAGCTTGGGATCAATGTACATGGCGGCACCACGATTGCTCGCAATGCCCACATGCTGCGCCAGCCACGCGTCGCCAGCGTGACGGTCATGTGACGTTCAATTGACGGAACTACTGACCGGAATTCTGGCGCAATTTCTGCTTTCGGCCTTCGCCTGTGACCATTTCGGTCCATTTGATCAGCTCGAACGCGCCGTCGTGATTCTCGACAATTGCCGTGCAGCTCTCCACCCAGTCGCCGGTATTGATATACTGGATGCCCAACCGGTCATGGATATCGGCAAAGTGGATATGGCCGCAGATCACGCCGTCTACACCGCTCTCCCTGGCCTCATGCACCAGTGCCTCTTCGAAGCGGCCGATGACGGAGACCGCGTTCTTGACCTTCTGCTTGGCCCAGGCACTGAGCGACCAATATTGCAGCCCAAGGCGCCGGCGCACCCAGTTGATCGCGATATTGACCCGCAGGGCTGCGTTATAGGCCCAATCCCCCACATGGGCGAGCCACTTGGCGTTCATCACCACCACGTCGAACTGGTCGCCATGGATCACCAGATAAGTCTTGCCGGTCGCCGAGGTGTGGATGGTCCGGTCCACCAATTCTATTTCGCCGAAATAAGTGCCCAGATATTCCCGCAGAAACTCATCATGATTGCCCGGCAGATAGACGATCCGCGTTCCGGCCGTCGCCTTGTCGAGCATGAGTTGGATGACTTCGTTGTACTGGGCCGGCCAATGCCACTGCTTGGCCAATCGCCAGCCATCGAGAATGTCGCCAACCAGGTAAATCGTCTCGGCATCATGCGCACGCAGGAACTCGGACAGTTGCGCACTGCGGATCGGCTTCATGCCCAGATGGACATCGGACAGGAAAAGCGCCCGTACGCGTCTGATCTCGCGGTCTTCCGACATCAGCCTGGGGCCTCCTCGTCACGGTGCCCCACCTTACCGGGTGCAGGCCACGGTGAAAACACGAAGGCGAACAAAGCCGGGGAAATCGGGATCACTGCAGCCGTGCCTTGAGGTCAGCAATGCGCTGATAGCTCTCGGCGATACGTTTCGCAAAGGCGCGATCGACCGCCGCCTCCGCAAGCAAGATGTCGAGAACTTCTCGCGCAAGGCCAGGTCGGTAATCAGCCGTATTGGAGAAGAGCAGGATATCCATGCCGGCGTTGACAGCCATCACCACGGTATCACGGAGGGAATAGTGGTCGCGGATGGCCCCCATTTCCAGGTCGTCGCTGATCACGACCCCATCGAAGCCCAACTCGCTGCGCAGCACACCGCCGATCCAGCGTGGGGATAGCGAGGATGGAGTCTGCTCGCCACTATCCGCATAGTCGGCATGGTAGAGATGTCCCACCATCACCATGTCGACGAGGCCTATTCCGATCAGTTCTCGATATGGCTCCAGTTCCTTGGCGGACCAGCTTCGTGTGATGTCCACAAACCCCTCATGGCTGTCCGCGGTGGAGGATCCATGTCCGGGGAAGTGCTTCAGGGCCGTTACGAGTCCCGCGGCGTGATGCGCCCGAATAAAGGCGGCATCATAGGCCGTGACAACGGCTGGATCAGCGGAAAAGGCCCGCCCGAATCGGGCGATGATCTGATTGTCCGGGTTGGTGTTAAGGTCCGCAACTGGCCCAAAATTGACCGAGAAGCCCTGTTCGGCGATGCCACGGGCCATGCGCGTGTATATGGCCTCGGCCTCTTCGGGGCTATTGCGGGCGGCGATAGTGGCCGCATTGGCGATCTCGTCAAACCCTACATCCTTGGTCAGCCGCTCCACCGCCCCGCCTTCCTGGTCGAGTGTGATGAAGGGCGGTAGGCCGGGCGATGCCGAGCGGAACAAGGCATTCATCTCGCGGACCGCCGAGAGGCTCACAACGTTCTTCTTGAGAAACATCACACCACCCAGCCGCCCGGCCGCGAGGTCACCCGCCACCGCCTTGACCCCGGAATCTTGGGGGCCGTCACCTTCGAAGCCAACAATGATCATCTGGCCGGCCATCTGCTCCAGCGTCTGGGCGTGAACGGGCATCGAAAAAAGAGCAAAGGCGAGGAAAAGGGCAAAGAAGCGCGGCAAGTCGGACACCGGAGGTGGGAATCGGTAGTGCACATTGCCCAGCAAATCGGGGCGAGACAATGTTTGCTTCCAGGAACCAATAGGGCGGCAACCTCACAGTCGCCGCCCCATGTTGTCGGGTCTGATGGCTGGCGATCAGGCCGGCTTGTTCTGGCGGTTCGCGATCAGGTCATCCACGACCGAGGGATCGGCCAGCGTGGATGTGTCACCCAGCGCACCAAAGTCGTTCTCTGCGACCTTGCGCAAGATGCGGCGCATGATCTTTCCCGAGCGCGTCTTTGGCAGACCGGGCGCCCACTGGATGTAATCGGGCGATGCGATCGGCCCGATTTCCTTGCGCACCCAGTTGCGCAATTCGGTGCGCAACTCGTCGCTGCTCTGCTCGCCGGCCATCAGCGTGACATAGCAGTAGATGCCCTGCCCCTTGATATCATGCGGGAAGCCGACGACAGCCGCCTCGGAAACCTTGGGATGCGCCACCAGAGCGCTTTCGACCTCGGCGGTACCGAGGCGATGGCCGGACACGTTGAGCACGTCATCGACGCGACCCGTAATCCAGTAATAGCCGTCCTCGTCGCGCCGGCAGCCGTCGCCGGTGAAGTAATTGCCCTTGTAGGTCTCGAAATAGGTCGAGACGAACCGGCCATGATCGCCCCAGATCGTGCGCGCCTGGCTGGGCCAGCTATCCTTGATGACCAGGACGCCCTCGGCCTTGGTCTGGTCCTGCACCTTGCCTTCCGGGGAGAGCACTTCGGGCTGGATGCCGAAGAACGGCTTCGTCGCCGAACCGGGCTTAGTCGGGATAGCGCCGGGGAACGGCGCGATCATGTGACCGCCAGTCTCGGTTTGCCACCACGCGTCAACGATCTCGCACCGGCCCTTGCCAACCTTGTTGTAGTACCAGAGCCAGGCTTCGGGATTGATGGGCTCACCCACGGTGCCAAGCAGACGCAGTGACGGCATCTCGTGCTTGTCGACATACTCCGCACCCGCACCCATCAGCGCCCGAATGGCGGTTGGAGCTGTGTGGAAGATGTTGACCTTGTGGCGTTCCACAACCTGCCAGAAGCGGCTCGCATCGGGCCAGGACGGGATGCCCTCGAACATGACCGTCGTCGCACCATTCGCCAGCGGGCCATACACAATGTAGCTGTGGCCGGTGATCCAGCCGACGTCGGCGGTGCACCAAAAGACATCGCCCTTGCGATAGTCAAAGCTCAATTCGTGGGTGAGCGAAGTATAGGTGAGGTAGCCACCCTGGGTGTGCAGGACACCCTTAGGTTTGCCGGTCGACCCCGACGTATAAAGGATGAAGAGCGGGTCTTCCGCATTCATCGGTTCCGGATCGTGGAACGGCTCGACACCGGCGGCCGCCTCGTGCCACCAGACATCGCGCGTGCCCTTCATGGGCACATCGGCGCCGGTATTGTGCACCACCAGCACCTTGGAAACACCGGGACAGTCTTCCAGCGCTTTATCGACATTGGCCTTGAGCGGCACGGTCTTGCCGCCGCGGCGCCCCTCGTCAGCCGTAATCACCACCGCCGAGTCGCAGTCATTGATGCGGCCGGCCAGAGAGTCAGGAGAAAAGCCCCCAAAGACCACGGAGTGCACCGCGCCGATGCGGGCACAGGCCAGCATGGCATAGGCGGCCTGCGGGATCATGGGCAGGTAGATGGTAACGCGGTCACCCTTCTTCACGCCCAGCGACTTCAGCACATTGGCGCAGCGGCAGACCTTTTCGTGCAGCGTACGGTAGGAAATGTATTCGGCCTGGTCATTGGGATTGTCGGGTTCCCAAATGATGGCGATGTCATCGCCGTGCTCCGCCAGATGCCGGTCAATGCAGTTGGCGGCGACATTGAGAACACCATCCTCAAACCACTTGATCGATACATTGGGGTACTCGAACGTGGTGTTCTTGATCTTGGTGGGGAAAGTCACCCAGTCGAGGCGCTTTGCCTGTTCGGCCCAGAACCCATCCGGGTCTTGTACAGACCGTTGGTACAGCGCGTCATATTGCTCGGCCGTGGTGTGGGTGCGCGCGATCGCGGCCGCGCTTGGCTGGAATAGGAGCTGGTCGCTCATCGTCTTCCTCCCTTATCTCTCCCGAGATTTGTTCTAATGTTCCGCCACCATGGCGGCAAGGGTCAGTACCTGCGACTTAATGGGTATTTCCGGCAAGGGCATATCTCCAAACGGCAGGGGCACCTGCCGTTAACCGCGGTCCGCTAGGCTAGCTGGTACTACACTGTCGGAGGAGCTTGGCAACATGGCCGAAATGACCATCCGGGCCGCAACCCATTCGGACATCGACCTGGTACACCGCGAACTCAGCGACGTCATACTCACCTCGCCGCATTACAATGATCGCTTCAAAGAGCACGAGGCCGGACGCCTCGACAAGGCCTTCCTCAAGGGGCTCCTCGCGATCGACCCCTGGCACATCATGCTGATGTGCGCCGACGGCGTGCCTGGCGGGGCCATGGTCTCCGGCCCGGAATGCGGATCGATCTTCCGCTATTGGAGCTGGGTTTTCCCGAGCCATCGCCGGACCAAGCTGGGCCTCTTCGGCATGCGTCAATTCGACGAGCATTGGGACAATACCCGCTTCCACAAGGCCTACACCTTCGTGCGCCCTGACAACGAGGTCGCCCGCGCCCTGCTCAAACGCTACGGCTATCAGGAAACGGCCCTGCTCGCGCAGCACATTTTCGGGCAGGACTATCTGTTGATCGAAAAATTCTACACCCGGCCCGATGTGCCTTACGACAGCGGCTATGTCGGCAGAATGGGACGACTCAAGAACAGGTTGAAGGATCTTGTCGGCCGCTGAAGACCTTATTCGGCCGCCACCATCCGACGGGCTCTGAACCACTGAAGGATCGAGACATCGATTCGTGCCGTCCTGAGCGCGATGCCCCATAGTGCAACCGACCACACCGAAATGGCGATGATAGCGGCCAAGGCGGCGCCCACGAGGTGAAAGGCCGGGACAAGCACGAGGTTGCCAAAGAACAGGGTCGCCATGCCCAGCACTACGGCAGGCAGGCTCGCCCAGGGACGATCATGAATGGACAGCACCATTGAGGCCGGCCCCATGACCGAGCGGACGACCAGCGCCAGGCACAGAATCGCCAGAGGAGTAGCACCGGCAACGAATTCTGTTCCGAAGAGCAGGAGCGCGAATGGCGCCCCTACGATCACCAATACGAACAGAACCAAAGAGACCACACTGGCCGCCAGATTGGCCTCGCCCACCTTGCGATGGAATGCCGCGCGATCCGAATTGGCCTCGCTCTCAAACATATCGGGCAGGATCACCGCATAGACCGCCGCGACGCCGAATGAAACCAGTGAGAAGATGCGCGTACAGACGCCGAAGATGGCAAGCTCTTCCCGGTCCAGCAGATTGGCGAGCAACAATAGGTCAATGTCGAAGAAGAAATCGGTTGCCAGGGTGATCAGCACCCACGGCGCTGCGAACCGCCACCACCGCGGCACTTCCGGGGCTCGAGTATCGGCCCGTTCGCCGACGCGTGGAAGGGTTGTGATCACAAATCCCATGTGAACCACAGCAATGGCCACATACCCGAAGGCAGTAACCCAGAGCATGGCAGCGAAGGCGTCCGACGGCGTATTGATAAGTGCTGCGCACGCCAGCACAGTTCCCAGCACCATCATCGGCCGGAAAATACCATCGGCAAAAAAGCCGGCGAACGGTCGTTTCAGCCCGACCAGTACCGATCCATTGACGTAGACCAGAGCAGTGGCCAGAGCCAGCAAGCCGACGGGAACGAAAAAGGCGGCTATGACGTGGTTGCCCAGTCCGAACCAGGCCAATATCAGAGGCCCCGCCAGCATCAGGGCCACAAAGACCAGCCCCACATGACCGTAGGCGCGGAACAGAAACGCAATCAATTGCCTTCGGTCGTTGCGGGCGCGGTACTCAGCCGCAAAATAGGTGCCGATGGTCTGAAAGCCGAGCGGCATGGCGACGGCGATAAGATTGACCGCGGCAATGACCAGAAGGTAATCGCCCAGCACAGCCGCGCCCCAAGCCTGGGCAATGAAGGCCTGGACGAGAAAGATCAGGCCGGCACCGAACAGACGCCCGCCGAAAATTATGGTGGATTGCGACGCCAGCCGCCGCGCCAGGCTCATCGGAATTCTTCAGGCAGCGGTGCAGGGGCCTGGTCGGGCTTGGCCCTGGAGGGTCGCAGCATCTCAACACGCCTGCGCACTTCGTTATACGCTTCGCGCGCCGCAAAGGCCCCTGCCCCCAGAGCGTAAGCCACGGGTCGCGATGCATAATTGGCAACGGGAGGCACCGGCCGGATGAGCCCCGCATCACCCACCATGCCTTTCTTGAATTGATGCAGCCCCTGAAAGCCGTCAGTTCCGCCCAGGTCATACCAACTGGCCCGGGTGTGGTCACGCAACCAGCGGATGATGTGCCAATGCATGAAATACCCCGCGCGCAGTGGCAACGCGGAATCATTGCTGGCGCCATAGAGGTAGACGGCGCGATCGCCCGCCTTGAAGATCAACGCACCATAGACAACTTCACCGCCATGGCGGACGAAGAACAGCTCTGGCCGCAGGGGTTCATCCAGCGTCATGAGCGCATCGAGCGTATCGAAGGCCGAATAGTCCGGAAATTGCTTGCGATCGCTCATTGCGACATAGAGGGCCTTGAACTCGTCCAGCCGCTCGGGACCAGCATGCTCGAAATGCAAATCTGATTTCTCAGATTTGTTCAGCTGGCGACGCCATGTCTGACCGAAACTTTTACGCTGCGCATCGTCGGCAAGGCGCAGATTGACCAGATACCTATCGGGGAAACGCAGGACCGCGCCACGCCTGAACCCGCGCTCTCTCAGCGTTTGGTATTCCTCGTTCCCGTCACCCACACTGGCGTGCGGCAGGACGGACAGCATCATGCCCCTGGCTTCAGCATATTCGGCCACAAGGGCTTCAATCATACCCTGATAGAGCGCCGCCCGATCCTTGGCGCCCGCATCAGCCAGCATCGGGCCCCATTTGATGATGGCAATCTTTGCGAGGCCGAGCGGCAGGCTCTGAACCATGACCAAGGCACCACCAACGAGACGTCCATGGCGCTCGAACAGACGTGGTTCTGGTGCCACGCCAGGCCAGCGGATCGAGGCGAACGCAAACAATTGCTCCTGGCAGATGCCATCGAAACCGGAAATTGCGGCGTCCCATTCGCGTCCATCGACGGGGCGGGACGTCACGGCAGGGCTCGCGCCGCGGCCAGATGCCACCACGGGCGCGTCTGGGCGATGATGTGCAATTCCGGCGGAGACCGACATGGTTCTGCTTCCGACTGACTACGATCAGCCGGAAGCTAGTCCTGCCAGGTGAGTAAATCCCTATCCGCGCTGAGCAAATGCCGCAAACCTTTGACCTTGGTTACCAAAGCCTATCGTGTTTGCGGCGCCGCGACGCGCTCAGTGGCCAGCAACGGCGGCACCCACCGCATGTGGCGTATAGAGGAAGGGAATCTCGGGGATCGAGACAAAGGCCCCCAGCCCCTCCAGCGTCATGCGGAGTGCCACGAACAGGATGATGACCAGACCAATCCAGGCGATCCAGCGGTAGCGGTGCAGCAGGCGCGCGATGAAGGTTGCCGCCACGCCCATCAGAACCACCGACAGGGCCAGCCCGAAAATCAGCGCCTCGAAGTGATGCTGAGCCGCGCCGGCAACGGCCAGGACGTTGTCCAGGGACATGGAGACGTCAGCGATGATGATTTGTGTAACAGCTTGACGCAGGGTCTTGCGCGGCGCCTTGCCCGCAACCGTGCCGTCGGCATTAATGTCGGCATCCGACAGCGCCTCGGTGGCCTCCTCCTCCTCTTCGTCGGAGATGGTGAGCTCGCGATACATCTTCCAGCAGACCCACAGCAGCAGGATACCGCCCGCAATCAACAGGCCGCCGCCCAAGGACAGCAGCTGGGTAGTGACCAGTGCAAAGGCGATGCGCAGCAGGGTCGCGGCGAGAATGCCGATGAGAATGGCGCGGCGCCGCAGGTCCGGTGCGAGACCGGCCGCAGCCAGACCGATCACCACGGCATTGTCGCCCGCAAGGACAAGGTCAATCAGAATGACCTGCAGAAGAGACGAGAAGAAACTGGGATCGAAGCCGAACATGTCGTGTCCTTGCGGCCATTGTCGCGGAAGCTGACACGCTGCTACTTCCAGCCAAGGCGCACTTCAAGCGGATTAGTCGCTCCTAAGACTAAAAGTGCAGAAAACTGGGGGATTTTCTCGCTATTTGACAGGCTGGTGACAGATAGGACGGGTAGCGCCCCTTCCCGCGGCGAAGCAGCGCTACGTTCCATAGTCACCCCTTCTGGGGAAGCGCTGGGGTTGCTCCGAACATTCCTTCCGGAGGCGGGCCGCCATTGGGCGACATCATGCCGCTAGCGCGGCGCTCGGCCGTCAGATCGATGGATATGGTGACCGTGCCCGCATAGCCGCCAACCGGATCTCCTGTCATGGTCAGGGTCTGCTGCGCAATCTCCTCGTCGCTGTTGTCGCGGAAGACATTGTCGGTGGCGACTGAAATGCGACCAAGATTCGCCGTGCCATTCGAATAGCGTGGATCTGCCGCATATACTGCGGCGCACGGTGCCTCGGGCAGAGCAATTTGGGCAGTGAGCACAGAAGCTTCGCCGCTCACGGCCGCCGAAGGACTCTCGAACACCTCGAAATGCATGTGCGGCCAGCGCCCGTCGTAGCAACCAGGCACAATGGTGGTAAAGCGCACCTTACCCTCGCCATCGGCCACGCCGACTCCACGGAGGAAATTGGCATCGGCAATGTCGTAGAGCGAATATTGTCCGATGGTATCGCAATGCCAGAGATAGATGGCGTAGCCTTCCAGCGGCGTACAGCCATCGACATTGACCAGCGTCAGCTCGATATCGAGCTGCAGGCCATCGGCGACCTGCATCAGCGTACCAAATGAAGTTCGGAGGTCCTGCCGGATAACCCCCTGCTGGGTCAGCGCGTTGACCACCTGTCCGTCCTTCACATTTGTGCCGTCCGCCGGGTAGGGTCCAGCCGTCTCCCACGGCAGCGCGACGCATTCCAGCGCCGCGGCAGCACCACCGGTCAGCGAGGCCAGCCCAACGCCGCCCATCAAGCCAAGCAGCCGGCGCCTGCCGAGCATCATCGGAAGGTCATGGGCAAAGCCCAGGTCGTGGTCATGGTGGTCTTTGTGAAAGGACATCGAGAAGCTCCTTGCTGATAGCGCCGTCAGATGGACCGCGCAGGCAACAGGCCGCGCGGGACAGGAGCTCTATAGAAAACCCGACGTTGCCGGCTCATATCCGAGGCATGAACATTTCGACAGAATTGCCAAAGTGATTCAACGCACCCCCGCAACGGGCTTGATCTCTCTCGCAATTTCACTGGAAGGCTTTGGTGGGTGCACAAGGACTCGAACCTTGGACCCGCTGATTAAGAGTCAGCTGCTCTACCATCTGAGCTATGCACCCGGGGGCTTGAAGCGCCTCGGCACCAAAGTGGCGCCTCTCTATCAAAGGGTTTTGGAGCTGTCCAGCACTCAAAGCCAGAATGTGTGCAAAACTGTCATGCAGCTGTGCTGGTGGTGGCAACCCGGCGCATTGGCCGGGTTGGCCGTTTTGTCAGCGCGAGTTCCTATAGTCGCTCAATTCCACGACATTGCTGGCCTGGTGCGCCGGCTCAGGGCGAAAATCGTCCATGAGCCCGATTGTCCTTTCGATGATGTGGCGGAGCTGCCGTGACCGCTGATCCGAACCCTGGAGGATGGTTGCGGCGCGCTGCAGATGGTCACGAGCAAGCACGTAGGTTGGAGGCAATAGCTCTCTCCGTCTGGCAGAAAAATGCATGAAGAATCACCGTTACCGGCCCATCGAAGTTGAACCTTCATAGTTCTCCACTTCTTGCCAGCTTGCCGCGCATTCAATTCAAATTAACGCAGCATGCTCTGCCTCAGCGAATGCCAGGGCGACCGGGGCTCTGCGGCCGGTGGAAACCGCTTGTGCTTGTGTAGAACTGTGCGAAGCAAGGGAGTCTGGTTCTCCCAGGGTGCCTTCGGGACCGACTCAAGAAAGCAGGGCTTCGTCTCATCGTTGCGAGTCTGTCAGGCTGGAAAGCTGCGCCTTTGCCGCTAGTATGGTAACGAAATCGTAGCGCAGAGTTCTACAGTGCCCCACCCCCCGTTTACGCCCATCGTCGAAGCGTTGCCCGAAACAGTTCCGTTTGTTGGGCCGGAAGCGATCGAACGCCGAACCGGCATTCCAACACGCGCCCGCATCGGCGCCAACGAATCCGGCTTTGGCCCCAGCCCGAAAGTCATAGCCGCCCTGCGCGACGCAGCGCCAGGCGTCTGGACCTATCCAGACCCGGAAAACTTCGCCCTGCGGGAGGCATTGGCTGCGCATCTGGGAATCGGCAACGACGAGATTGCGGTCAGCGAGGGCATCGACGGCCTGATGGGACTGCTCGTGCGGCTGTTCATTGCGCCTGGAGACGTAGTGGTCACTTCTCTGGGTGCTTATCCAACGTTCAACTATCATGTCGTTGGTTTCGGCGGTGATCTGCGCTTTGTGCCCTACCAGCGATATCACGAGGATCCCGAAGCGCTCGCCGCCATGGCGCGCCAGACCAATGCGCGCATGGTCTATCTGGCCAATCCGGACAATCCGATGGGATCATTCTGGCCGGCCGCCGACATTGAACGGTTTATAGAAGCGGTACCGGAGACCTGCCTCATCGTTCTGGACGAAGCCTATATGGAGACGGCGCCAGACGATTTCCCGCGGATCGATACCAGCCGCCCCAATCTCCTGCGCCTGCGCACCTTTTCCAAGGCTTATGGCCTCGCAGGGCTAAGGTGTGGCTACGCGATTGCCAATCGACGCATCGCAGGCGCATTCAATCGCATCCGCAACCACTTCGGGGTCAACAAGCTGGCACAGGTTGCCGCCTTGGCGGCCTTGGACGACCAGGCCTACCTGCACCAAGCGGTCGAGTCGATCGCGGCGGCGCGAACACGCATCAGTCGCATCGCCAATGCCAATGGCCTTACCGCCCTCCCCTCCGCCACCAATTTCGTGGCCATCGATTGTGGGCGGAACGGCGCCTATGCGGTGCGGGTACTGGAAGCCTTGGGAGAGCAGGGCGTGTTCGTGCGCAAGCCCGCGGCACCGGGACTGGACCAGCATATTCGCATCAGCGCCGGTCCGGACGAACAGCTCGACATTCTGGAGCAGGCCATGCCGCTGGCTCTCAGAGCGGCTCAGGGTTCGCCGTAAAGGCCCACCACTGCCCTCAGGGGGCGATGGTTCGATCCGATGCTGTCGCCTGTCTCCAAGTGTATCAGCTGCGCCGACCCGCGGGTAAACATGTTATCAATCGGGACGCCGAGGGGCCCGAGGCGAACCGGCCAGGTCGCGGGTTGCCAGGGTCCCGGTGCCAGATTCTGCCGTTCACCGATACGAAGCAGCGTCGACGACCAAGAGGCGGCATTGAAGTCTCCAGCGAGCACCAGCGGGCCATCAATCCCCTCTAGCACGCGATTGATGTGCCAAAGTTCTGCCTCCGAAATCCCGTCGTAATGCGGCTTGGTCAGATGCACCCCGACAATAGTGACTGATTGGCCGTCGAGATTCAGCTTCCCGATCACCAACCGCTGACGATTGAGTGGTGGCAGGGTCCGTACCTCGACGGATTCAAACGGAATGCGGGAATGCAGCGAGATATCGCACTTTCGGGGGTCGTCGCATCCTGCCCTATGCGGCAGCGCCTGAGCCAACCGCTCCAGATGCTCTTCGATGCCGGGCGTTTCCATGATGAGGGCGACATCTGGCGGGTCGGCTACGATCGCATCGACAAGTTCCGTTGATGTCCGGTTGCCGGTCAGCACGTTGAAGCTGAGAAATTCGAACTGAGTGAGGGGCGCTCCACTCGGCTCAAAACGGCGGTTCTGGAACTCCAGAACATAGCGCGCATCGTGAACCGCAACAGCCAGCACAACCAGCATCAGCGCGCCGCCTCGCCAACGCGCGCCCAGCGTCACAATCAGCAGCGCCAGGACAAATCCGGCGGCGAGGATGTGAAACCGCAGGCTTTGCAGCAGCAGCTCGCCCGGGAAACCTGGTTGGAACTGGATCAAGGCGAGGACGACTAACAGCAATCCGCCCAGGGTCAGTAGACCGCCTCGAAACTCAGCTTTCCCCAGCATCCACCAACCCGCCGTCTCTTCAGAGCCGCTCAGGCTAGATCAGCTTTTGTCCGCATCGGCAAGGCCACCACCGGATGGGCAGCCTTGCACTTTTGCAGGTTGGCATCGTGTGGCGTGAGCCAGGATCCACAGGGCCGCTAACCGGCCAAGGCACCCTGCGCCGAGGCACCCCGCTCGATCATCACACGATTGAGCGCATTGAGGTAGGCGCGGGCAGAGGCCACCAGCGTATCCGGCTCCGCAGCATTGCCCGAGGCGATACGACCGTTCATTTCAAGCCGGACATGGGCCGAGGCCTGCGCATCGGTGCCACCGGTCACGCCATCCACGGCATAGAGAACCAGATGCGGGTTCTGCCCCGAGGCCGCCTTGATGGCGTTGAAAATGGCATCGACCGACCCTGTGCCCTCGAAGGAAACGCTTGAGGATTCACCATCGATGGTGACGGTCAGGTTGCAGCGGTGCACCCCGCCGGTCTTGGAGACAACCTCCATATCGACGAGCCGTATCCGATCACCGACCGAGCCGACTTCGTCATCCACAAGGGCCACGATATCCGCGTCGTAAACATGCTTCTTGCGGTCGGCCAGATCCTTGAAACGCTGGAATGCTTCCTGGAAGGCATTGTCGCCCAGTTCGTAACCCAATTCCTTGAGCTTGTCCTTGAACGCGGCGCGGCCCGAATGCTTGCCCATGACCAGCGTCGTTTCCTTGATGCCGACACTGGCAGGGGTCATGATTTCGTAGGTTTCGGCGTTCTTCAGCATGCCATCCTGATGGATGCCGCTCTCATGGGCGAACGCGTTCTTGCCCACAATGGCCTTGTTGTACTGCACCGGGAAATTCGAAGCGGCTGAAACGATCTTGCTGGTCCGCGACAGCTGTGTGCTGTCAATTTCCGTGTAGTAGGGCATGGCGTCACCGCGGGTACGCAGTGCCATCACCACTTCTTCCAGCGCCGCATTGCCGGCGCGCTCGCCGAGACCATTGATCGTGCATTCGATCTGCCGGGCACCGCCCGCCACGCCCGCCAGAGAATTGGCCACGGCCATGCCGAGATCGTCATGACAGTGCACTGAGAAGATGGCCTTATCGGCGCCCGGAACGCTTTCGATGATCTCCTTGAACATCCGGAAATGCTCTTCGGGCACGGCATATCCGACCGTATCGGGCAGATTGATCGTAGTCGCCCCGGCCTTGATAGCCGTTTCCACGCACCGCTTGAGAAACTCCATCGGCGTGCGTGTCGCGTCCATGGCCGACCATTCCACATCGTCGATGAGGTTGCGGGCTTGGGTGACCGTGCGGGCGATGATCTCGATGACCTCGTCTTCGGTCTTCTTCATCTGATGCGCCAGATGGATCGGCGAGGTGGAAACGAAGGTATGGATGCGCCCCTTGCGGGCGTGGCGAACGGCCTCGCCGGCCCGGTCGATATCGGCGGTGATGGCGCGGGCCAGACCGGCGACCGTGGCATTCTTGACCTGCTTGGCCACGGCCACCACGGCTTCGAAGTCACCGTTGGACGCGATCGGGAAACCAGCTTCGATGATATCGACGCCCATCTCGTCCAGGGCCTCGGCGACCTGAAGCTTTTCCTCCAGGGTCATGGTAGCGCCGGGCGATTGCTCGCCATCGCGCAGGGTGGTGTCAAAGATGAAGACGCGCTCTTTGTTGCTGTCGACGGACATTTAGTTCTCTGTTTCCTATCGGCCCGAAAGCGAAAACCCGCTGGACCGGACATGTTGTAATGTTCGGTTGCTGCCAAAATCCCCTGACGACCCGCTCGCTAGTCCGAGCTGCCGGTAATCAGGGGCTGATAAGAAGGAGAAGAAGCGCCGGAAGCAGCAGCAGGCCAGCAGCCAGCACCAACCGGGCCTGGATAGCCTGGGTCTGTGCGATGGCAATGGCTTTTGCGCGGCGGCGCTGCATGAGTACGCTCTGGTACGGCTTCAATTGCGAAAGACAATGCGCCAAGCCGCTGCCCGGTGCAAGGGTAGCCTCGTGAATTATGTTACTTTTTTCTGCTTACCCGAACGCAAACACTGCCGAGAGTAGAACGCCGAGGAACGCGACTGCCGTGAGCTTGTGCGCGGTATCGGCCAGCTTGCCCGCTTCCGCATCGCCGCCCTGTGACTTTTTGAACTGGATACCGCCATAGATGATCGCCGCCAGCATCACGGCGACCAGCACCATCTTGACCCAGAACCAGACGGATGCGCCGCCCAAGCCGCCATATTTCATGAACATGATCAGCGGCCCGGTGATGAGCAGCGCGACCATTGCCACCTTGCCCACCTGCGACAGGGTGTTCATCACCCCAAAATAGGCGGTGCGCTGGTCCGGCGTTGCCGCAGCCAGACGCCCACCAATGACCGGGCCGACCACTGAATTTGAGCCGCCGGCAATGAACGCGATGATATGCACCCAGATCAGGAGATTGATGACGACGTCCATCGTCCGACCCTCTTGCTGCTGTTCCCCAGTGCGATACTAGCACTCCGGTACAAATGCGGAAGAGGGTCAGTCCAGGTCCAGAACCCCCTCGCCAACCACAACGGCCTCTCCGCCAATGGCACCATGGACAAGAACATCATTGTCCTTGCGCAACTGCAGAGTGATGCGGCATGGCCGCCCCATCTCATGACCCTGGCGCAGGACGTAATCGGTCTGGCCCGAGCCAAGCGCCTGTTCCGAAAGCATGCCGATCAGTGCCGCCGCGGCTGATCCGGTCCCCGGATCCTCGCCAATATCCATGCCGAACATGCGGGCGGCGATGTCATTATCGCGCTCTTCCGGGGTCAGGGTGAACACATAGGCCGAGTGATGCTCGTGGTGGAACACCTGGTCCCAGGCCGTCTTGTTGACGCTCACCTTCCTTAGTACCCGGGCATCGCGCACCGGGACCAGATGGAAGGTCACACCGGCAGAAAACACGGCAGGCCTGTAGAAGTCGCACCCGATGTCCTCGACATCGATACCCAGCGCCTGCGCCATCCCGAGCCGGTCGGGCAGATCGGCAAGGCGCCGGGGCAGACTCGGAAGGGTAAACCGAGCTTCACCACTCCGTCGATCAAGCCGTTCGAACAGGGCCGTCACCAAACCGACCTTCTCCTCCATGCGGATGGCCGAGGCGCGGCTGTTCAACCCCAGCGTCACTGCTGCCCCAACGGTCGGATGCCCAGCAAAGGGCAATTCCTGAAAGGGCGTGAAAATGCGCAAAGCGGCGCTGTTCCGCTCGTTCTGCGGTTTGCAGATGAACACGGTCTCGCTGAGATTGAATTCGCGGGCAATCGCCTGCATTTCATTGTCCATCAGCCCGTCCGCTTTCGGCACCACCGCCAGCGCATTCCCCTTGAGGGGTGAGCGGGTGAAGACATCAAGAATGAGATAGGGCAGCCTCAATTGGTCACCTCCGGCAGGGCGTAGTCCGACCGGTTCTTGCCCAGATGATCGCACAATACATCGACGGCAACGCCATGGTCTTTACGACCGGGCAACCCCGAAATTGTCAAAGACCCGATGATGCCCGCCCCTGTGACGCGGATCGGGAAACCTCCCCCGGCAATCACAAAGTCGGCAGGGTCAGCGCCCGATTGCGGCGGAAACGGCCCCTCGCCACGCTCCAGCACGAGCCTATAGCTCGCACGTTGAAAGCGCCGGACCGAGTTGATCTTGCGGCGTACCCATTCGGCGTTGTCAGCGCTGGTTCCGGGCGTTGCCGAAAAGAACAGCTGCCGGTCCCACGTCCTGAGATCCACCACCAGCGATAGGCCTTCATTGAGGGCCCGACCCCGCACCGCGGCACCAATATCGAAGGCAATGGCTTCGTCAAAGCGAGACAAAACCAGCTCGTTCTCCTGGCGTATGACCAGGGAAATATCGTCTTGTGTGCTCATGGTTCAGTCCTGGTGCGCGCGCTTCCATGCGTCGAAAAGGGGGGCCCGATCCGTCGCGCCCTTGGGGAAATTGGTTTGGGCCGGATCAATCTCGGCCCAGGCGGCCTTGCTGTCAGTCCAGATATTGCCGATGGGCGCTGCCCAATCCATGTCATCGAGGGAACCCGCCCGCGCGACCTTTATGCCGCCTGCGGGAGGGACATTCCACAGCCAGGTCTGGCAGTTGCTGCAGAAGTGCATGGCAATGACATTGCCGCTATCCGCTGTGCGGGCATAGACCTCTGTGTCTCCCGAGAGCACCTCGAAGTCGTCGTCCTTGACGATCATCGACATCGACCAGCCGGCGCCGGAATAGCGCTGACAGTCCTTGCAGTGACAGTTGTAGACGCTGAGCGGCGAAGCCTTCAGTCGATAACGCACCTGCCCGCAGGAACATCCGCCTTCGACTGGAAAATCAGGTAGCGCCATGACTCATCTCCCTCATGCTTGGGAGAAGTTCTAGGCGAGTTGTGTGATGATTTGAAGCGCCGCAGGCGGTCTGCACGGCAGATGAAAGCCTTCAGTGAAGCCTTTCCAAACCAAGGAGGCCTAAAGAGCTATGCTCGAAAGGCGGTCGGCGACCCGTCCCACTGGGAATGTCTCCGGTTGGCGCCACCTACTCCGCGGCTGGTGTCTTTATGCCGTGCTGTGCGTCGTTGATCCGCTTCTGCTGATCGAGCCAGGCCAGTGCATCGCTGGTCTTGAAGAGTTCAAGGTCTTCCGAATCGTGATCAGTGACCGGCGACATGGCCAGATCGCTATAAGCATGACGGTTGGGGTCGCGCTCGACCTTGAGCTGCTTCAAGCCGAAGCGGAAATAGAGCCATGCCCAGCGACCGAGCTTCCATCCCAGCTCAAGGTAGTATTTCGGGTAGAATAGGATCGCCGGTTCGATCGGCATGCCATTGCGCCGGTTGAGCCGCGATTTCCGGCGAATCCAGCCCACCTCAAGCGGATGCACCCCCTCGATCTTGAGGGCCCCCATGAACCAGGTGCAGAGCAGCAGGACCTGGGAGGTCGAGATTTGCGAAGCGGCCGCCCGCCGCATGATGGTCTCGACATGGTCCAGCGAATAGTAGCGGCTCCAGGCGTCGGCATAGACCTTCTCGAACTTGGCCTTGCTCATCGTCGGATGGGCGGTGGTGTAGTGATTGAGATCATATTTGTTGAGATCGGGGTCCATTGTCACGCCTGCCCGATGCAGCTTCTGATGGTCTTCCGAACCCGGCAGGGGCGTCAGAAAGAAGAACTCAAGAATGTCGACGGGCAGTTCGCGCTTGACCACGTCGATATCATGCATGATCCGTTCGGGCGTATCGGTGGGAAAGCCCAGGATGTAGCCGGCATAGGTGATGACCCGCCACTTCTTCCATTCCTGCAGCATGACCCGGTATTCGGTGATCTTGTTCTGCCGCTTCTTGGCGTCCTTCAAATTGGCCGGATTAACGTTCTCCAATCCGATGAACACCCGCGTCACCCCGGCCCGAGAGCACTTCTCGATGAAATTCGGGATGCGGTGGCAAAGCGTATCCACCTGGATGATGAAGTTGAACTTCAGTCCCTCGACTTCCCGCATATGGATCAGCCGGTCGAGGATCGCTTCCCAATCCTTGTTGCGGGCGAAATTGTCGTCGGTGATGAAATAGCGGTGCACGCCCTGGCTCATATTGAGCCGGATGATCTTCTCGATGTCGTCCGGAGACCGGCGGCGTGACTTGCGGCCTTGCACATTGATGATGGTGCAGAACGAGCACTGGTACGGACACCCCCTGCCCGCATCAAAACTGGTCAGATTGTAAGCGGTGCGCGACACGTGCTCGGCCGGCATGAAGGGCACCGGCGTATCCTCGATGCCCGGCAGATCGTTCATGAAATTGTAGAGCGGCTTCAGATCGCCAGCGATCGCATCTGCCAGAACGGTGTCCGTTCGTCCCTCCAATTCTCCGGCAAACAGGGAAATACCCATGTCCTTCGCCGCCTTGTAATCGGCGTCCTCGCCCTGGAGCATGGAAATGACCCCCGAGACGTGAAAACCGCCGATGGCAACTTGCACACCGGCGGCTTTGAGTGGCCGGGCGATGTCGAGCGCCCGCGGGAATTGGTTCGATTGCACGCCGATGAGCATGACGAGCGCCGCATCTGCCGCCTGGCAGTCAGCAATAATGGCCCTGGTGTCGATTTCGGTATTGGTCTCGTCGATGGTTTCGACGTCTACCTGCCACGTGTCCCCAAGCGCCCTGCGGTCGATCACATCGCGGACCAGGCCATGAACGGAGGCCAGCGAGTTGGACGGTATGGGTGAAAGCCTCCACTGAATGACATAGCCATCGTCATCGTAATGGGATGGCTTGATCAGATAGAGCCGGAACTGCTTGGTCAAAGTCACGATAGTCTCCCTTATGGGAAGGCCTAAAACTGACGACGCTGCGGTTAACCTAACAGAATGGCGCAGAGGGGAAACCCCTCAGGCCCAGCGGCTCTAGGGTACTACTCCCGCGACTGTGCCGATGGACCTGACATAGTCCAACAGGGCCGCTGCGTACGGAACGAGTTCACCCGCATCTTCGGCATCTTTGATGGAGCGGCAGGCCACGACGTCAGCGAGTTCAGGTTTGGCCTGGGCTTTCAAGTTTGCGCGTATCTTTGAAACGAGGGCGCTGGAGCCCATGTCGAACTTCAATAGCCGCGATACGCAAAAGCGAGGGCCGTCGTGGACGGCAAGGAGGGGTCCTTCAACGGCGTCCCAGGCATGCAGACCGGTTTCTTCCCACAGTTCCGTGGCGATGCTGGCATGCACATCGACCCGTCCATCGGTCCGCACGTCTCGCGGCTCCAGCGAACCGCCAGGCGGGTACACACGCCCCGCATTGAGCGTGTCCCCGCTCATGACGCCGTAAATCACCGCGCCATCAGATGACTGGATCAGCGCAGTCCCGAAAAGATGCACCATGCCGATATCGGGGAAGCCGCTCTCGCGCCAGGTGAGAAATGCCGAGTAGGCATCTTCACGCGCCTCGGCCCGCAAGACGCCGTCATGACCGATCACGGGCTTTGTGAAACCGAGAATGCGTCCATCCCATGTGTTGGGCTTCAACGCCTTGGTCTGCGCCCATACGTCTGAAACGCGATCGCGCAGGGACCTCGGCATTGGCCATCCACCCGGCACCAGGCGAATATCGATATCGGTGATGCGACTGATTGTAATGGACATCAAAACAAAACGGGGGCCGAAGCCCCCGTTTCTCGCGTTCTTAGTTCTTTGCCTTGTCGACCAGGGCGCCGGCCTTGATCCACGGCATCATGTCGCGCAGCTTGGCACCGACTTCCTCGATCGGATGCTCGTCGGCCAGGCGACGGGTCGCCTTGAAGCGAGCGCCACCGCCCGACTTGATTTCCTGCATCCACTCGGAGGTGAACTTGCCCGACTGGATATCGTGCAGGACGCGCTTCATCTCGGCCTTGGTTTCCGAGGTGATGATGCGCGGACCGGTGACATATTCGCCCCACTCGGCCGTATTCGAGATCGAGTAGTTCATATTGGCAATGCCGCCCTGGTAGATCAGGTCGACGATCAGTTTCACTTCGTGCAGGCACTCGAAATAGGCCATTTCCGGCGCGTAACCGGCTTCCACCAGCGTCTCGAAGCCGGCGCGGATCAGCTCGACCAGGCCACCGCAGAGCACGACCTGCTCGCCGAACAGGTCCGTTTCGCATTCCTCACGGAAGTTGGTCTCGATGACGCCCGAACGGCCGCCACCAACGCCCGAGGCATAGGCCAGCGCGATATCATGGGCATTGCCCGAAGCGTCCTGGTGCACGGCGATCAGGCACGGCACGCCGCCACCCTTCTGGTATTCGCCGCGCACGGTGTGACCCGGACCCTTCGGTGCGATCATGATCACGTCGACGGTCGACTTGGGTTCGATCAGGTTGAAGTGGACGTTGAGACCATGGGCGAAAGCGAGAGCTGCGCCGTCACGGATATTGGGCTCGATGTCCTTCTTGTAGGTATCGGCCTGCAGCTCGTCCGGGATGAGCAGCATGATCACGTCAGCCCAGGCGGACGCCTCGGCAACCGACATGACCTTGAGGCCCTCGCCTTCGGCCTTCTTGGCCGAGGCAGAACCGGGACGCAGGCCCACGGCGACATTGGTGACACCCGAATCCCGCAGGTTCAGCACATGGGCATGGCCCTGCGAGCCGTAGCCGATAATGGCCACTTTCTTGGATTTGATGATGTTGAGATCGGCATCACGATCGTAATAGACGCGCATTGGGGTTCTCCCTGGAAACTGTGCGATTTGTTCTAAGAGTTGGCCTTGGCCCCATAGAGGGCCAGGAATTGATCCGCCGCGGTCTTCACATCTGCTTCGATGTTGGCCTCGACATTGGATTGGGTGAGGCCCTTGTCGCCGAGCAGCAGACGGATCTGCACGTCGCGGACGACGAGACCGAAAAAGGTGCGGTATGCCTCCTCGCTCGACGGGAATCGCAGCAACCGAGCATCGCGAGCTGCTTCGAGGATGGGCTTGAGACGTCGCCGGATGGCCAGAGGGCCGTTCTCCAGAACGATATTGCCCAGATCGTCCTTCTCCTGCGCCGCATGGGTAATGGCGGTGCGATTGAGGGTGATGGAGACTTCGCCGATTATGGTGGTCAGCAGGTCGCGCGCAAACTGCTCAAGACTGGCGCGCAGCGCCTTGAGATTGAGGTGGCTGCGATCGACAAAGGGCATGCGCACCTTGGCCGCCTGCCACTGCACCGTCGCGGTCAGCAGGCCGTCGCGGTCACCAAACCATTTGTAGAGCGTTTCCTTGGAGCACGAGGCGCGGCGCGCCACGGCCGTCATCGTCAGCCCGTCGCCATTTTCGACGAGCAAATCCAGCGCGGCCGTCAGCACTGCCTGCTGCCGGGGCGTGAATGTCTCTTCGTTGACCTTGATGGCCAGGGCCACAGGACCATCCCTCTCCGTCGAAATCCGCCGCCGAAAGTCCGGGCGTCATTGCATGAAGAGAGGCGTACCGTACGGTACGGTTCGAAGCAAGTGCTATTTGCGGGCGAAGCAGAAATTCTGGGGCGGCTCCGGGTCAGTCGGGCAAGACCTGCTTCTGCCGGAAATAATTCGGCCAGGCATTGTCGCTGGCCCGCTCTGCCGCCTCCGCCAACGAAAACGTGTTGGCCCCATTGAGCTTGGGAACCTCATCCCAGGAAACCGGCACCGCCACGGGTGCGCCAGCACGGGAACGAACCGACCACGGACAGATCGCGGTCGAGCCGCGTTCATTGCGCAGATAGTCAATGAACAGCCGGCCCTTGCGGCGCGCCTTGGACATGTTCGCTGTGTAGCGGTCAGGCTCATCATCGGCCAGCTGCTGTGCGAAGGCCTTGCAGAATGCCTTGACCTCTGCCCATTCCGCCTGCGGCTTCAGCGGCACGACAACGTGGATGCCCTTTCCACCCGAAACCATGGGAAAACTGGTTAGCCCCACCGCCTTCAGCCGATCCCGGATATCGAGAGCAGCGCTCGTTATGGCGCCAAATCCAAGTCCCTCGTCGGGATCGATATCGAACACCAGTCGGTCCGGCTTCTCGATATGGCCGAAGCGGGAGCCCCAGATGTGCCATTCGAGCACATTCATCTGCGTCCCCGCGACCAGACCGGCCAGGTCATCGACGTAGAAATAGTCCTTCGTGTCGCCGTCCTTCTCGGTGATTGGCTTGGCCTTGAGTTGCTCGGGGAAACCGCCCGTATCGTGCTTCTGGAAGAAGCAGTGCTTCGCGCGCCCTTGCGGGCAGCGCACCAGGCTGAGGGGGCGGTTTTCGATATGCGGCAACATGGCCTTGGCCACGTCTTCATAATAGGCCACCAACTGTGACTTGGTGATCCCCTGCCCCGGATAAACCACCCGGTCCGGAGAAGTCAGGCGCACGCCGAGTTTCTCAGCCACGGCCTCGCCGTCATCATCGATCCCCTGGCTCTGTTCCATGCGAACCTCCTTGGCGGGCTTGTCACCGCGCAGGCCGATAAAGCTGGGATGGCGAAGAATATCGTCCCCGGTGAGTTCGGCATAGGCAATCTCCGCCACCAGCTCAGGTCGCACCCAGCGCGCACCGCGCGATCGCTCCCTTGGCACAGCATCGAATGGGCTGGTCTTGCGACGGAGCTTTTGCAGTTTTTGGTCGAGTTCGGCCAGCACGTCCTGGCTGAAGCCGGTGCCGACGCGCCCCCGGTAGAGCAACTTGTCGCCTTCCCAGGTGCCCAACAGCAGCGACGCAAAACCCCGTCGCTTGGTCGAAGGTGACCACCCCCCGATGACAAATTCCTGCCGCTTGAGACACTTGATCTTAAGCCAGCCCTTGGTCCGCTCACCCCGGTAGGGCGCGTCAGCCCGCTTGGCGATCACGCCCTCATGCCCATCGCGGCACAGCGCGTCGAGCACCTTTTGACCGTGCCCCGTGACATGCGAGGAATACTGGACCGGGTCCTTCTTGGTGGACTTGCCGAGCAGGGCTTCGAGCCGCGTCTTTCGCTCCACCAGGGGCAGTTTTGTCAGGTCATCGCCATCGGCTTCCAACAAGTCGAAGGCGAAAAATTCCAGTCGCCCGCCATCGGACAGGACATTCTTGAGCGTGGAAAAGTCCGTTCGTCCCTTGCCGTCGAAGGCACAGATCTCCCCATCAATGAGCGCTGAGCCGATCTTGAGCTGCTGTAGCGGTTCGACCAAGGCGCCGAACCGGTCCGTCCAATCCAGCCCGTTGCGGGTATAAAGCCGCACCCTGTCTCCCGCGACGGCGGCAAGGCAGCGATAGCCGTCATATTTCATTTCGAACAGCCAGCCGTGGCCCGAGGGGACAGTGTCGACCAGCGTGGCAAGTTGCACAGGACGAAAAGCCGGCGTCTTGGCATCAGTCGCCTTTGCCGTGATCCGGGATTTCTGGTCGTCCTTTTCAGCTTTCTCCGGATCAGAGCGCCATACGTTTTCGGCCGGCATATTGCTGTCTTTTTCCGGCTTCCCGCCTGCCGCGATGGCCTTGAAGTCACGGCCCGTCTCCACCGAGCGCGTGAACCGTGTGGTCAGCGTATTCTTGTCGCGCGCATAGCTGTCCCGATGCTTGATCAACAACCAGTTCTCGCGATCTGGCGCGTTTCGGCGCTTGGTGTCGCGACCCTTCATGTGCACCAGCACATACTCGCCCTTCATGCGCTGACCATAGAGACGAAGCTTGAGGTCGCCCTTCGCAAGGCCCTCATGGGGGTCGCCGACCGGCTCCCAGGTCCCTCGATCCCACAACATGACGGTGCCGCCGCCATATTCCCCCTCGGGAATGGTGCCTTCGAAACCTCCATATTCGAGTGGGTGGTCCTCCACCCGCACCGCCAAGCGCTTGTCGCCCGGATTATTTGACGGCCCTTTGGTGACGGCCCAACTCTTGAGCACCCCATCCAGTTCGATGCGGAAATCATAGTGCAGTCGTGTTGCGTCGTGTTTCTGGACGACGAACTTGCCCCGCCCACCTTCGCCATGTTTTGGGGCCGCGCCCGCCGGCTCCTGCGTCTTGGCGAAATTGCGCTTCGCCTTGTAGTCCTTCAGCAAGTCCTGTGCCTTTGTGGCCATGGTCAACCGGCCTTCTTGCGCGATGATGAAGAGGACGACGTCGTTTTCCGGCCGGTCGAAGACTTACGAGAAGAAGGTGCGTTCTTCTTGCCACCGCCTTCCAGGCTTTCCTTTAGCGCGGCCATCAGGTCGACCACGTTTTCCCCGCTCGGCCTCTCTGGTGCCTCCTCTTCGGTAGCGGTGATCTTCCGGCCCTTGGACTTCATCTTACGTTTGATCAGGTCTCTCAATGCGCTCTGATAGTGGTCCTTGAAGGCCCCGGCATCGAATGGTGCCGTCTTCTTTTCGATCAGCGCCGTCGCGACCTCCAATAGATCGGCTTCCGCCTTCTTGCCGGAAATTTGTGCGAAGAAGGGATCGGCTTTGCGGATCTCATCCTCGTAGTGCAACGTCTCCAGCATCAGCCCTGTCCCTGAGGGCTTGATGGCTGCCAGATACTCCTTGCCGCGCATCGAGAGCTGCCCAAGCCCGACTTTCTCGGTCTGGCGCAACGCATCACGAATGACGCGAAACGCGTCCTCCGCCAGCTCATCGGTCGGCACCACGAAATAGGATTTGTCATAATAGATCGGGTCGATCTCGCACGCGCCCACGAACTGCGTCAGTTCGAGCGTCTTGCGGGTTTCGAGCTTGACTGCATCGATCTCCTCGTTCGTGAGCAGAACATAGTCGCCCTTCTCATATTCGAACCCCTTGATGATCTCGTCCTTGTCTACCGGCCCCACCCCCGCCACGACCTTTTCGTAGTGAATGGGCTTGCCGGTTGGCTCGTGAATTTGCCGGAAGCTTGGCTTGGCGCCCGAACGCGCGGCGCTGAACAGTTCCACCGGGATGGCAACGAGAGACAGGCGCAACTGGCCTTTCCAGATCGGACGTGAGGCAGGCATGGCTTGGTCCTGATGACAGGGTTATGTGCCGACTCAACGCCACACCCGGCTCGCCGTTCCGGCCCATTCCTGCGGCCAAGGGAACGCTTTGGCCTCTACCGCCATTCTCAGCGCGACCGAGAGGCAAACCATGAGACTGGCAAGACAGGTGCTCGACCGCATGAGGGCCGACGAAATCGGACCAGCCCCGACGCTCGTCTACTCGTCCGATGAGGAACCCGGCTGGCGCCGGCAAAAGCGAGGCACGGGCTTCTCCTATGTCGACGACAGCGGTATTCGCCCCGATCCATCAGAGCTCAAGCGCATTCGCGCGCTGGCAATTCCTCCGGCCTGGACTGACGTCTGGATATGCAGGGTTGCCTGCGGCCACGTCCAGGCCACGGGGCGGGACGAAAAGGGCCGCAAGCAATATCGCTATCATGCCCAATGGACCGAGCATCGCAGTGCCACCAAATTTGACACCTTGCTCGACTTTTCCAGAGCCTTGCCTGCGCTGCGCCAGCAGGTGCAAGCCGATCTACGTCGTCGCAGCTTCAGTTATGAAAAAGTCGTGGCCTCTGTCGTCTGGCTGCTGGATCACAGCCTGATCCGTATCGGCAATCCCGCTTATATGCGCCAGAACAAGAGCTTCGGACTGACAACCCTGCGGAACAGGCACGTCGAAATCACCGGAGCGACGCTGCATTTCCACTTCAAGGGCAAATCCGGAAAGCAGTGGCGCCTGCAACTGACCGATCGCAGGATCGCCAATATCGTGCGGTCCCTCCAGGAGATGCCCGGCCAGCATCTGTTTCAGTATCAGGCGGAAGGCGGACGCAGCGCGATCACCTCGCGTGACGTCAACGACTACATTGCCACCTTCGCGGGATCGGAGTTCACTTCCAAGCACTTTCGCACCTGGGCGGCGACAGTGCGTGCCTTCGGGCTCTTCTCGGAAACCGATGTGCCGGAGACCAAGACGGCGCGGACGCGCACCATCAATCAGGTTCTGGATCAGGTCGCGGCACGGCTGGGAAACACCCGCACAGTGTGCCGGCAGTGCTACGTCCACCCCGCCATCACCTTGGCTTGGCAAGAGGACAGTCTTCGCCGCTCCAGGCGGCTGAAGTGGATTGAAGGGCTCGACGAAGACGAGATTGAAACCGCGGCCTTCCTCAGACGCATCGGGCGTTAACGGCGCAATCAGTTCGGAACTGTGGCCGGATCGGGGCGTTGCACGACAAAGCAGGCTATTGGAGGGAAGCATGACTGAGCAAGCATCGCCGCGCCACGACCATAGGGGATTTGGCTTCTGGTGGACCATGTTTGTCGGGGTTGTGCTGCTTGTCTTCGGCCTGCCGATTGCGGCAGGCGGGCTGTGGCTCATCACCCTGGGCGGGTCCTGGTATTACCTGCCGGCCGGCATCGGCCTGCTGCTCACCGCATGGTTTCTGTTTCGGCGGGAGATGGCAGCTGTCTGGATTTACCTCATAACCTGGGTGGCAACTCTAGTCTGGGCATTCTGGGAGGCCGGCTTCGATTGGTGGGCGCAGGTCCCGCGGCTCCTCGCCCCAACCATCGTCCTCATTCTCGTGCTGACCACGCTCCCCGCGCTCCGGGGTTCTGTGCGCCGCTTCGGGACCGGAGCCATGGCAGCCCTGGTTACAATGACGGGCGCCATCGCTGCCATTGGTGTAGCCAACCACGGCGTTGAGAGCACGATCGCACAGGAAGTCGACGAGCCCGTCGCGCAACCCGGGAACCAGCTGGAACCCTCGGTTCCACAGAGCGGCACCCAACCTGGCACCGACCAGGTGGCACCCCCATCCGGAAGCGACGCCCTCACCCCAGCGGAACCCGAAACCCAGGCAGAACCGGCCATCGCCGCCGAACCGGCCGATGCTGGCGACGCACCGGAAGGCCCGCCGCTTGAGGGCGGAGAAGAGTTGATCTCTCCGCAGGGCGTGGAACCGACCTACGTATCCATCGAAGTCGGACGGGATTGGCCCGCCTATGGCGGCACCAATCACGCCACGCGCTATTCGCCGCTCGACCAGATTACGCCGGACAATGTCGGCCAGCTCGAAAAAATCTGGGAATACCGTACCGGCGACATGCCGGAAGGCGACGAGCCCTTCGGCAACCAGAACACCCCGGTCAAGGTCGGTGACAGGCTGTACCTGTGCTCAGCCACCAACCACATCACCGCGCTGGACGCGGCCACAGGCGCCGAATTCTGGACCTACGACCCTGAGGTTTCGACCGACAATGTCGGCTACAACGCCTCCTGCCGGGGCCTTGTCTATTTCGAGGACCCGACCGCCGAGCGTGACGACATCTGCGCGACCCGCACGGTGAACCTCACCCATGATGCGCGCATGATTGCGCTGGATACCGAGACCGGCCAGCCCTGCCCCGATTTCGGCAATGCCGGCACGGTCAACCTGCTCGAAGGCATTGGCGATACCGCGCCCGGCTTTTACGCCCCGACCTCGCCCCCGACCTTGGTGCGCGACGTGCTGGTGGTGGGCAGCCAGGTCAGCGACAACCAGCAGCGCACCGCACCTTCGGGTGTTATCCGCGGCTACAATGCCGTCACTGGTGAACTCGAATGGGCCTGGGACATGAACCGTCCGGGCGAAAACGGCCTGCCGCCGGAGGGTGATATCTATTCGCCCGGCACGCCGAACATGTGGACCATTGCTTCAGGCGATGACGAACTTGGCCTGGTCTATCTGCCCATGGGCAATTCGGCCGTCGATTATTGGGGCGGCACGCGTTCGGAACAGGAGAACACCTACTCCACCGCCATAGTGGCTCTGGATGTCGAAACCGGCGAGGTGGCCTGGCACTACCAGACCGTGCATTACGATGTCTGGGACTACGACCTCGGCGGCCAAGGTACCTTGGTGGATTTCCCCACCGATGAGGGGCCGGTTCCGGCCATCATCATGCCGTCCAAGCAAGCACAGTTCTATATCCTCAATCGCGAAACCGGTGAGCCGCTGGTCAATATCGAGGAGCGTCCTGCCCCTCAGGGTGGCGTCGAGCCCGAGCGCCTGTCACCGACCCAGCCTTATGTCACGGACTTCCCCAATCTTTTGAAGCCCGAGATTACCGAGGCCGATATGTGGGGCGCCACACCGCTCGACCAGCTCTGGTGTCGCATCCAGTATCGCCAGGCCGAATATGACGGCGTCTATACCCCGCCGACGGTCGATCAGCCCTGGATCCAGTTCCCCGGCTACAATGGCGGGTCGGACTGGGGCGGCATTGCCGTCGATCCCGAACGCGGCATCCTCATCGCCAATTACAACAACATGCCGAACTACAACCAGCTGATCCCACGCGAGCAGGTCGACGAGATGGGCATCTATTCCATCGCCGATCCGAACTATGAACCCTCCGCAGGATCGGGTTCGCATGGCTCGATCAGCCCGCAGGCCGAGGCGCCCTATGGCATTCGCGTCAATGCCGGCTGGCGAGTGCCGTTCACAGGCTTGTTGTGCAAGGAGCCGCCCTATGGCGGGATCGCCGCGATCGATCTCAATACCCGCGAAATGCTTTGGGATCGCCCCTTCGGCACCGCCCGCAAGAATGGCCCGTTCGGCATTCCCTCCATGCTGCCATTCGATATCGGCACGCCCAATAATGCCGGTGGCTTCATCACTGCTTCCGGCCTGTTCTTCATCGGCGCGGCCACCGACGACCTTTTCCGCGCCATCGATATCGAGACCGGCGAGCGGCTCTGGGAAGTGACACTGCCCGCCGGCGGCCAGGCAACCCCGATGACTTACGAATCTCAAGGTCGCCAGATCGTGGTCATCAATGCCGGTGGCCATGACTTCATGGAAACGCCCATTGGCGACTATTTCATCGCCTATGCGCTGCCCGGCGGTGACACCAGCGGAAGCGAGGGCGACGAGCAACCTTAGCCGCAAGACCCAATCCGCCCTTCCCTTACGGGGGTGGCGCGGAATGGGACAACCTCCAACATCCGGAACGGAAATGGACCCAGCGTCAGCCTTTTCCTTCGACATGAGCTATTGCGGATCGCCACCGACCCTGGAGACACTCTGGGGCCGGTGGAATTTCGAGCCCGCCCTGCTCTCTGTCCTCACCCTCACGGCCCTGGCCGGATTTGTGCTGTTGCGGCAGGCAGGACGCCATCGCCAGCTCGCCTTTGCTGGCGCGTGGCTGCTGGCGGTGATCCTCTTCGTATCGCCGATTTGCGCGCTCAGCGTTGCGCTGCTCTCAGTGCGCGTGGGGCACCATGCGGCGCTGACCATGGTATTGGCGCCGCTGCTGGCGCTGACCCTGCCCGCGCGATGGGGAACGCGCATGGCGTTGCTGCCGCCACTGGTGCTCTCGGCCCTGGCGCTCTGGCTCTGGCATGCACCAGACATCTACACATCCGCTTTCACCCATCCCGCGCTCTATTGGCTCATGCAAGTCAGCCTTTTGGGCAGCTTCACTTGGCTGTGGCTGGGCCTGCTGCGCAGCCGTGCCGCGATGGCCGCAGGCATTTCGGCCCTCTGCAGCGCCATCCAGATGGGGCTGCTTGGCGCGCTGCTGGTGTTTGCGCCGAGCCCGCTCTATCTGCCGCATCTGGGCAGCACGATGGGTTTTGGCCTTTTGCCGCTGGAGGACCAGCAATTGGCAGGGCTCATCATGTGGGTGCCGGCCAATCTGCCGCTGATGGCGCTTGTACTGTGGCGGCTGCTTAACGCGATCCGGACGGACAGGGCGGTGGCTGAATGAGCCTCGCTTTGCTGGTTACCTGGCTCAAATTCATCCATGTCGCGACCATTGCGGGGTGGTCGGCGGGCCTGATCGCCCTGCCCCTGCTCTATCGGGAGCGGCGGGGATTGTCGGGCGAGGCGCTGCACAAGCTACATGCCTTTACCCGTTTCTTCTATGTCGGGCTGGTCTCCCCCGCCGCCTTTGTCGCGATCGCCTCCGGGACGGTGCTGATTTTTCTGCAGGGCACCTATGAGAACTGGTTTTCAGCCAAGCTGGTGGGCGTTTCGGTGATGACCGGCGTGCACATCTTTTCCGGGCTGATGATCCTGCGGCTCTTCGAGCCGGGCGGGGTCTATCCGCTGGCGCGTTTTGTGATCGTTCTCACCCTCACCTTTTCGGCCATTGCCGCGATCCTGGTGCTGGTGCTGGGCAAGCCGGATATCGCATGGCCCGGCATTCTGGCCCGGTTCTTCGCACCCGGCGCGCTTTCAGAGCTGTTCGAGCAGCTTATTGGCGGGGCGAGATGATGAGGCCCACGCCATGATCGAACACCAGCTTGCCACCATGCCAGCCGGCGAAGCCCGCCGCCATGGTCGCCAATACCGAGAGCAT
>NZ_CAJXJS010000041.1 GCF_913055165.1 uncultured Devosia sp. | reverse complement strand
GCAACAACCCGCAAGGGGGCCGCTCGATGCGTGCGTCCGAAATCCTGTTCGTGGGAAGCGGCTTTCGCCTCTTCTTTTACTTACTAGGGGCGAAAGCCGCTTCTCACCGTGCAACCGCGAGGCCAATAGGCCGGTGCGGCGTCGAGTCATGCCCAAGAGCAGGCGCGGCCAACATATGGGAGGGGCCGTGTTACCCGCGCAAGCCGATCAAAGCTTCAACCACCGCCTTGCCGTCTTCGCTGTGCCACTCGGCCGGTCCCTGCAGCACCGCCAGCTCGCAACCTTCCGGATCGAGCAGCAGCGTTGCCGGCAAGCCGATGGCCACTGCCTCGCGCTTCAGGCGTTCGAAGGCGGCGAAGGTGTTGTCGGCATAAAGCGGCAGGTTCTGGAACTGACCTTCGTCAAGAAAGGCCTGCGCCTTCTCAAGCCCGCTTTCTCCGATGTCGAGATTGATCGGCAGCACCATGAACTTGTCCGAATTATACGCGGTTGCAATGGCGTCCAGCGCCGGCATTTCCTCGCGGCAGGGCACACACCAACTCGCCCAGAAATTGACCAGCAGCGCCTTGCCGGCAAAATCGGCAACGCTCATCTCAACCCCGGCGGCATCCCTGAACGCCATATCGGCATAGCCGCGCCCATCGCCCGTGCCATTGAGCGCCGCCAATTCTCCCACCGCTGCCGCATCGATGATCTGCGCCTGCGCCTGCTGCACCGGGCATTCATTGGCAGTGCCGGCATTGCCCAGCACCAGCCATGCCGCTATAGACCCAGCAACAATAACGACCCCTGCTGCCACGGGCATGGCCCAGGCGAGAATGGATCGGGGTCCTTTCGAGCGGGTAGTTTCCATGGTGTCTCCGTCGGACAAGGCTCTGAGCAACAAGATGTGGGGCGGCCGCTTTGCCGAGGCGCCCGATGCCATCATGGAGGAGATCAATGCCTCCATCGGCTTTGACCAGCGCCTCTTCCGCCAGGATATTGCCGGATCAAAGGCCCACGCCACAATGCTTGCCGCAACGGGCATTCTGACGCAGGCCGACCGCGATGCCATCCTCGCCGGTCTAGATGAGGTTCTCGCCGAAATCGAGAGCGGCCAGTTCAAATTCTCGCGGGCGCTCGAAGACATCCATATGAATGTCGAAAGCCGTTTGCGCGAGAAGATCGGCGACGCCGCGGGACGCCTGCACACCGCCCGCTCCCGCAATGACCAGGTCGCCACCGATTTCCGCCTCTATGTCCGCGATACCATTGACACTCTGGTCGGCCAGATCAAAGGCCTGCAGGTGGCGTTGGTGACCCGTGCGGAAGAGGAAGCCGAAACCATCCTGCCCGGCTTTACCCATCTCCAGAACGCCCAGCCCGTGACCTTTGGCCATCATCTGCTCGCCTATGTCGAAATGCTCGGCCGCGATGCCGGGCGGTTGGTCGATGCCCGCACCCGCCTTAATGAAAACCCGCTGGGTTCGGCGGCTCTCGCCGGCACCCCCTATCCGATCGATCGCGACATGACGGCACAGGCGCTGGGTTTCGACCGCCCCACCGCCAATTCGCTCGACGCCGTCTCGGATCGCGATTTCATCCTCGAAACGCTCGCGGCAGCGTCCATCTGCGCCATGCATTTGAGCCGCTTTGCCGAGGAAATGGTGATCTGGTCTTCGGCCCAGTTCGGCTTCATTAAGCTCTCTGACAAGTTCACCACCGGCTCCTCGATCATGCCGCAAAAGCGCAATCCGGACGCTGCCGAACTGGTGCGCGCCAAAATCGGGCGCATCCTTGGCGCCCTCAATTCGCTGCTCGTGGTGATGAAGGGCCTGCCGCTCGCCTATTCCAAGGATATGCAGGAGGACAAGGAAGTCGCCTTCGACGCGCTCGACGCCCTCTCGCTCTCGCTGGCCGCCATGACCGGCATGGTTTCGGACATGCAGCCAGTGCGCGAGCGCATGCATGCTTCGGCCTCGGCCGGCTTCTCCACCGCGACCGATGTTGCCGACTGGCTGGTGCGCGAGCTCAACATCCCGTTCCGCGATGCCCATCACATCACCGGCCAGATCGTTTCCATGGCCGAACAGAAGGGCTGCGGCCTTGAAGGTCTGACCATCGAGGATTTCAAGCTGATCGATCATCGCATCGACAGCCGCATCCATAAGGTGCTCACCGTCGAAGCCTCTGTCGCCGCGCGCGCTTCCTATGGCGGCACGGCACCAGCCAATGTGCTGGCACAGGCCGCCCGCTGGAAGACCGCGCTGACGGGCCAAACCCATGAGCCGCGTCCGCTCAAGACGAAAAAGCATGGCGGCCATGGCGACGGCGGTATTGATTAATCCTGCCGCCGCAATAGCCTTGTGGCGCCAGAAGTGATTTGGACGCCAGAATGTCTACGACACCGCGGCAGATGCGCCTCACCGCGCGCCATGTCGCCTACCTCCAGCCGGCCGAAACCGTCGAGGCCCTGCCCCCGCCACCGGACGGCATGCGCGAAGCCACGCTCGCGGACCACGCGGCCACCATTGAGACCCTGTTCGATGGCCCTGACCATCATGACGAGACCTGGGTCTTCGCCTATGGCTCGCTGATCTGGAAGCCGGCCTGCGACTATGTCGAGATGCGCACCGGCCTGCTGCATGGCTGGCACCGTGCCTTTTGCCTGGGCTGGAACACCCGCTTCCGCGGCAGCGAGGACAATCCCGGCCTGATGCTGGCGCTCGATCGTGGCGGCGCCTGCAAGGGCGCCCTCTATCGCCTGCCGCCTGATCGGCGGGACGAATGCCTCATCAAGCTGTTCGAACGCGAAATGGGTTGGATGCCCACCGCCTTCCCGCCCCGTTGGGTTCGGGTGCGCGCCGGCGAACGCATTGTGCGGGCGCTGACCTTCTGCATCGACCGCAATTCGGGCCGCTATGTTTCCGGACTTTCCGACGACCAAATCGCCGACGTGCTGGCCCGTGCCACCGGCACGCGTGGCTCCATGGCCGAATATCTGCATGCCACGGTCGATCATCTCGAGCAGATGGGCATCCACGATCCCCATCTTTGGCGCCTGCAGCATCTGGTCGCCGAACGCATCGAAGCCGCTTATGAGGCGGATCGATAAGACTGGCTTTTGTTTTGCGCGCGTCCAGTTTAGGGAAGGGCCGCAACCAGCGGGGCAACAATGGTCCACCACTTCAATTCGCGTGATGGCGTGCTTTTCGCCGAAGACGTCAACATCAACGATCTGGCGGACAAGGTCGGCACGCCCTTCTACGTCTATTCCAGCGCCACCCTGCGCCGCCACGTTCGTGTGGTCCGTGAAGCCTTCGAGGGTATCCCGACGCTGATCGCCTATGCCATGAAGGCCAATTCCAACCAGGCTGTGCTCAAGCTGATGGCCTCGGAAGGTTGCGGCGCCGACGTGGTGTCGCTGGGGGAACTGGAACGCGTCCTGGCCGCGGGCATCGCCCCGGACAAGATCGTTTTCTCCGGCGTCGCCAAGACGGTCGCGGAAATGCGCCGCGGCCTTGAGGTCGGCATCAAGTGCTTCAATGTCGAAAGCGAACCCGAACTGGAACGGCTATCCATGGTCGCCGCCGATATGGAGCTGACCGCCAAGGTTTCGGTACGCATCAACCCCGATGTCGACGCGCGCACCCATGCCAAGATCTCGACCGGCAAGTCCGAGAACAAGTTCGGCATTTCCTACAAGCGCGCCCGCGAGGTCTATCAGCGCATCGCCGCACTGCCCAATATCCGGGCGGTCGGCGTGGACATGCATATCGGCAGCCAGATCACCGATCTCGAGCCCTTCGGCAATGCCTTCGGCCTGATGGCCGAACTGGTGGCCGACCTGCGAGCCGACGGGCATCACATCGAGCACATCGATGTCGGCGGTGGGCTGGGCATTCCCTATAATCACGACCAGGAGGCTCCGCCGCATCCCGAGGCCTATGCCGCGGTCGTCCGGGACAAGGTCGGGCAATTGGGCTGTTCCTTGGTGATCGAGCCCGGGCGCCTGCTGGTGGGCAATGCCGGTATCCTTGTTACGCGGGTCGAATATGTGAAGAAGGGCGACAAGGACTTTGTCATCGTCGATGCAGCCATGAACGACCTGCTGCGTCCCACGCTCTACGAGGCGCACCACGATATCCAGCCCGTGAACCCTTCCAACCTGCCCCCGATCACTGGCGATATTGTCGGCCCGGTCTGTGAGACGGGCGACTACCTGGCCAGGGGCCGCACCATTCCCGGCGTCGAGGAAGGCGATCTATTGGCGGTGATGAGCGCCGGCGCCTATGGCGCCGTAATGGCCTCGACCTACAACTCCCGGCCGCTCATCCCCGAGGTGCTGGTCGATGGTACCCGCTGGCACGTCATCCGCCCGCGCAGATCACTCGACGAGTTGATTGCCCTGGACAGCGTTCCGGACTGGGTGTGAGCGCTATGGGATCTGCGATTGCCGCGCCAGCGAAACCACTTCGACCGGTTTCCCGGCCAGCGCGTCGTCCACTTTGGCCAGAAGGTCGGCCAGCGTGAACGGCTTGGCGATGACGTCATAAATCAGCGCCTCCAGCCCATGGGCGCGTTCGCGCTGGTCTGCAAACCCCGTCATCATCAGAATGGTTACGTCCGGATAAGCCGCCCCAACCTGCAAGGCCAAAGCAATGCCATCCATCACCGGCATCTTGATATCGGTCAGCAGCAGGTCGAAGCGCCCGGCTTCGGCATCCATGGTTTCTGCCGCAAGACCACCATCATCTTCCGCCACCACCTCGTGACCCTTCATGGTCAGGGCGCTGACGACAAAGGCGCGGACTGACGGATCGTCTTCGGCAACCAGAATTCGGGCCATGGACTTTCTCCTAAGCGATAGTTGCAGACAGGAAGGCCTGCCGCGCCGCCTCACAGGCGCAATAAGCTGACATGGAAAGCAATGATTGGTTTTCCACAGACGTTCCCGATCCTAGTGGTGCGCCGCGGCCGGTGGCGGCTCTGCAGCGGGAGTGTGATCCGACGCGGCCGGGGCATGATCCCCCGTTGGCGGGTGAGTCGGAGCCGCTGGCGTGGTATGTTCAACGGGCGCGCCTGCCTGGGGGACAGGCGCCGCATGTGTCGGTGCACCAGAACCCGGCGCAGCCCCGCGCTCGGGCGTTGCGCCGCGATTGGCGAAACTCAGCTTTACCCGCTCTGCCTCGCTGGGGGGCAGTGACAGGCGTGTGTCGAACGTGGCCCGTTCCCCCGTCATCAGGTCACGCACCCGCGGGGCGACGCTCCATTCATAGACCGCATGCCCACTGGCATCGAGCAGGCTGACCACCACCGGCGGCACCGGCACCGGCCGGGGTGACCGTCCGATGATCTGCGCAGAAACTGTCAGCACATCATTGCCGCCAGACAGGCTTTTGAGTGTCTCCAGACCGTCAAACTCGAGCCCCACTACATTGACGCCCAGACCAACCGCCTCATAGAGGCCCGCAAGGTCCGGATAGCGCTCAACGATCGGGACACGCCAGTAATAACCGCTGCCCAAGAGGCTTGCCAGGATCAGCACGCCCGAGATGCGTGCGGCGCGGCGCAGACGGGCCATGGGCAGTCGAGAGACGATTGCATGTTGACGACGGGAGAATTCAGCCTGCCGCTTCTTGAGCGCAGCCGCATCAACTCCTGGGGGCGCCAGAGGCGCCTCTGGAGCGGTGGCAACCCGGCCTCGTGCAGTCGATACCGCGCCCTCTTCGGCCCGCATCGCCTCGTCCAGCGCATCCTCGGCAATGGCCTCGAACAGCTTGTCATCTTCCGTCGTGACACCGCCCTTGGACTTGCTCTCGGATTGTGTCGCGATAACCGCGTCCTGTGTCCAGGCCTGATGACAATGCGCGCACTGTACCTTGCGCCCTGCCGAGCCGATCGCCTCGTAGGTCACCTGATACTTGGTCTGACAATGCGGGCAGGTGATGATCATCAGACGGCGCGCGGGCTCCCGGAATGGTCTGCCGACCCTATCCCCGCCGGGTTAAGACTCCTCAAACCGGCCAAGCACCAAATTTGTGCCGCTTTCCCCCGGCCAATGGCTCGGCCATGCCGCGGGCGAAGGCCCGCGCTGCTATGATGGCGCAAAGCTGATTCGCTTTTGTGCCGCCGATTTCAACCGGACGAGCTGGGAGCACCCGTTCTTGATCGAGTTTTCCGATGTGGGCCTGCGCTACGGCAATGGTCCCGAAATACTCAAAGACCTGACCTTTTCCATCGAGCCTGGCTCGTTCCACTTCCTGACCGGCCCCTCCGGCGCCGGCAAGACCAGCCTGTTGCGCTTGCTGCTGCTGTCGACCAAGCCCAGCCGGGGCAAGGTGACCATGTTCGGCGAGGATGTGGGCAATCTCGATCAGGACAGTCTCCTGCAGATGCGACGCCATATCGGCATTGTCTTCCAGGAATTCCGCCTGCTCGACCATCTGACCACCTTCGAAAATGTCGCCCTGCCGCTGCGCGTGCTGGGCCAGCCGGAGAGCGAATACCGGCCCAATGTCATTGAGCTGCTCGAATGGGTCGGGCTGGGTGAGCGCATGCACGCCCTGCCAACCCTGCTCTCGGGGGGTGAGAAACAGCGCGCCGCCATTGCCCGCGCCGTCATCGCCCGGCCCAAGGTGCTGCTGGCCGACGAGCCCACCGGCAATGTGGACCCGGATCTTTCAAGCCGGTTGGTACACCTGTTTGCCGAACTCAATCGCACGCTTGGAATGACGATTATCCTGGCCACACATGAATTGCCGCTCCTCGACCGCTTTGCCTATCCCCGAATGGTGCTGAACAAGGGGGAGCTGACCATCCATGATTAGGCAATTGCTCACCCTGGTGCCCCGGCGCGGCGGTGGCGCCCCCATCGTGCCGGAAAAGAGCGTGGCTGGACGGACACTGCTTCTGCTCGTGACCATCATGGCCTTCCTCTCGGCGGTAACGCTGGGCGGGGTAATTCTGGTGCAGAAATCGGCCATTGCCTGGTCGGCTGATGTGGGGCGGGAACTGACCATCCAGATTCGCCCCATGGAGGGCGAGGTGATGGACTCCAATCTGCGGACTGCCGTATCGCTCGCCCAATCAACGCCGGGCGTCGCCAATGCGCGAGCCCTGACCATCGAGGAAAGCCAGGCCCTGCTCGAACCCTGGCTCGGGGCCGGCCTTGACCTTTCCGCCATTGCCATCCCCCGCCTGGTGGTTGTTCAATTGTCCGATCCCGCAGAGGCCGATATCGAGCAATTGCAGCGCAATTTGTCGGCCATCAAGGGCGCCAGCCTCGACACCCACGCTGCCTGGCGGCAACAGCTCAACACCATGGCCGGAACGGTCGTGCTCTCGGGACTTCTGGTGCTGGGCCTCATCGGCGTCGCCACGGTTCTGGCCATTATCTTTGCCACCCGTGGCGCCATGGCGACAAACCGCGAAATCGTCGATGTGCTGCATTTCATCGGCGCCTCCAACAAGTTCATTGCTGGCGAATTCCAGGGGCGGTTTCTCTCCATTGGCCTGCAGGGCGGATTTCTGGGAGCGCTGCTGGCGATCCTGTTCTTCCTGCTCATTGGCACGGCTGCTGGCAGCGTGCTGCCCAGCGAGGCCACCGCCCAGGTTGGCGCTTTGTTCGGTCAGTTCCTGCTGGGCTGGGAAGGCATGGCCTTCATCCTGGCCGTGGTGCCGGTGATCGCCGTGCTGACCGCCATCACCTCCCGCACCACGGTACGCCGCTATCTGAGCGAGGCTTCCTGAACCGGCAGCCTCGCCAAGCGTTCCACATCAAGCTATGACGGGGCGGAGCCGGGGGAGGCAAAGCAGGCATGTCGATCAGAGCCGCGATTCAGGCGATCCGCACCATTTTGTTCTACCTGGTCTTTATCGGCCAGACGGCCATCCTCGCCATCATTGCCGGGTCCATTGGCATCCTCTTCGGGCGCACCCGCTTCGGCTGGGCCATTGCCCGCTACTGGTGCTGGTCCAACGTGATATTCCTGCGTGCCCTGACCGGCATGGGCACCGATGTCGAGGGCAGCGAGAACATACCGCCTGGTGGTTGCATCATTGCTTCCAAGCACCAGTCGGACTGGGATATCTTCGCTATCTTTCCGCACACCGGGCGCCCGGCCTATATCGCCAAGAAGGAGTTGATGCGCATCCCCTTCTTCGGTTGGGCCGCCCATTCGCTCGACTGTATCGAGATCGACCGGCAGAAGGGCGCGCAGGCCATTCCCGAAATGATCAGCCAGGCCAGGGACGCCATCGCGCGCGGCTGCCGCATCGTCATCTACCCCGAAGGCACGCGCAGGGCGGTGCTGGCGCCGGCCGAGTACCGCCAGGGTATCGTGCGCCTCTATACCGAGCTTGGGGTGCCCGTGGTGCCGGTGGTGCTCAATTCCGGCCTTTTCTGGGGACGCAACAGCCTGGTGATCTGGCCCGGCACGGCAAAGGCCCGCTTCCTTCCACCGATTGAGCCTGGTCTGGCGCCCGAATTGTTCCGCGCCCGGCTGCATGATGTCATTGAAGCCGAATCGACACGACTGACGCTTGAGGCCATCGACGAGGGGATCGGTAGGCCGCCCGACGCCAGCCTGCAGGCACGCGCAGACGCCCTCCGCGCCGCGCCCAAACACTAGATGTTGACCAAAAAGGCGAACCAGACCATAGATGTAGTGCGAACAATTCAGGCAGCTTGACGATCAATCAAGTTTGTTCTAATTTTGTTCTTCTTCTGGGGACGCAGGGGATGGTCACGTGATGCTCACAGCGAATGCACAGAGAGCAATTGGACGCCGGGCAGGTCAGATGCGCTGGCAGGGCCGCTCGGGCCGCCAATATGCGCTCGACCAGAAAAGCCTTGAGCACTTTGCCATGGAAGATACCTGCCTCTATCTGATTGCCAAGGGCAGCCATGTGCTGTGGGTTGGCTCGACCCAGGACCTGGTTGCCGATCCGATGAGCCGCACCCGCTTCCGCCTGGCGCTCGACTGCGCGACCGACGTCTATAGCCTGCCAGCTCCGGAACACCGCCTGGCGATGATTTCCGACCTGGAACAGGCCGCACCGGCATCCGAAGCGGTGGCTCAGGCGGCCTGACCCTCACCGGGCTGATCCTCTGCCTGCAACTGCCGGGCCAGCTGCGTCAAGGCGCGATCGGTGATCCCCAGCTGGGTCAGATGCGCGGCCGTATTGAGCACATAGTCCACATTGCGCCCCGAAATACCCACCCCGGCCCGGATCATGGCCAATTGCTGCTCGACGCTCAATGGCCCGGCAAATTGTTCGTGCGTCTCGTCGACCACATAGGTCAGGGCGCTGACCCTGCGCCCGTCGGCCAGCGTCACCGGCCGCCAGACATCACGATAGACCGCCGTGACCAGTTCCCGTGCATCGAGATAGGCGCGGACCTCCGTCCAGGCGCTGGCCGATACTTCAAAAGCCATGCCCCGACATGAGCCGCCGCGCGTCAAACCGAAGACCAGACCCGGCACATCCCGCGTGCCGCGATGGTGATGGGAGATGATCGAGAGGGACCGGTGCGCGCCGCGCAGCAGGCCCAATTGCGCGCCGAGAAACGAGAAGCCAGGATTCCAGATCAGCGATCCATAGCCAAAAACCCAATGCGTCTTCCCGGACGCCTCGAAATCGCGTTCATTCGCCATAGCGCAACCACTTTCCCCATTAGGCTAGCGACCCCGAACGCGCCGGGCAAGGACATCCTAAGCCCGCCGAACCACGCGGGGATATGTGGCGTCTGGCGAGGACGATGCAAACCCGCTTCTGACAATCGGGCAGCAAGGATATGAAGGGGCCATGAAAAAGCGAATCATCATCCTGGGCGGACTTATACTGCTCGTCGTGCTGGGCTGGACTGGCGCCTGGTTCTTCATCGCGGGTCAACTGCGCCAGCAGATCGAGCTGCAGGCGCTGGCCGATGGCGAGACGGCGCCACAGCTTGTTTGTGGCGAGCTGGCAATCGGCGGTTTCCCCTTCCGTTTCGATGTCGAATGCAGCACGGCATCGCTCGTGTCGGGCGATCTGCTGGTCGAAATTCCCTATATGCGCGCCAGCGCCATGGTCTATCGGCCCAACCATTTGCTCGGTGCCGTGACCGGACCGGTGATGCTTTCGGACGCTTTCACCGGCATGCGCCACCAGCTCAACTGGACCGAGACCGAGGCCAGCCTCCGGATCGAGGACTGGCGCATCGCCAGGCTATCGATCGTCGCCGACGACATCGCCTGGACGGACACGCTCTTCGGCGACACGCTGATCGCCTCGGCCGATCATATCGAGGCGCATCTGCTCGACATGCCCGAGCAGCACGATGCCGAAGCCGGGCGCGCCGCCCTGGCCGGTTATCTGCGCGCCGAAGCGCTCTCCGCCCCCGGCATCGACCTAACCGGCGCCAATGCCGAAATCGAGCTGGAAGCAACCGCCCTGCCAGATGATATCCGCAATTGGGGTGCAGCGCCCATTCTACCCGACTGGCAGCAGGCCGGGGGTAAGTTGCGCATTGTGGCCATCCGCGCCAATGATGGCAGTGCCGATCTCAACGCTTCCGGCGAGCTTGCGCTCGATTCAGAGGGTTTTCCCACTGGCTCGATCAGTATCGATTCCCTGGGCGTTGCCGAACGCATCGGGCCTTATCTCGAGGAACCCTGGCGCACCCTGGTGCTGGGCGTGCCAAGCGAAGACGGGCGGCACAGTAACCAGCTCAATTTTGCCGGCGGCGGCCTGTCGTCAGGCCTGGTGCCCATCGCGGCGCTGGCGCCATTGTTCTAGGCGTCGTCCCCGCCGCCGTGGTCGCGCACCGGCGCCGGTTCGGGTATCGGCGGTTGCTCATGCGGGCGGCCGAAATCGGGCGCCGCGGAATCCTGACCCGCATCGATGATCGAGCGGCGGATGGCCCGGGTGCGGGTAAACAGCGCTTCGAGCGCCGGTCCATCGCCCATGCGAACCGCCCGCTGCAGCACGGACAGATCTTCGAGGAACCGGCCCAGCATTTCGAGTACCGCATCCCGGTTGGTCAGGAAGACGTCGCGCCACATCACCGGGTCGGAGGCGGCGATGCGGGTAAAGTCGCGGAAACCGCCGGCCGAGAACTTGATCACTTCCGATTTGGTGACGGTTTCCAGTTCATCGGCCGTGCCCACGATATTGTAGGCAATCAGATGCGGGATATGGCTGGTGATCGCCAGCACCATGTCGTGGTGGGCCGCATCCATGCATTCCACCATCGAACCCATGGCCCGCCAGAAGGCGACCAGCCGGTCGGTATCGGCCTGGGCCACGCCCTCGGTGGGCGTCAGGACGCACCAGCGGCCGGCAAAAAGTTCGGCAAAGCCGGCCGAAGGCCCGGAATGCTCGGTACCGGCAATGGGGTGGCCGGGAATGAAGCTGACGCCCGGCGGCACATGCTGTCCCACCTGCCGGACGACATGTTCCTTGACCGAGCCCACATCGGACAGGATAGCGCCCTTTTCCAGATGCGGTCCGATTGCCGCCGCCAGGGCACCATAGGCGCCGACCGGCGCGCAAAGGATGACAAGATCCGCCCCGCGCACCGCCTCGGCGGCATCAAGGGTGTAGATGTCGCCCAGACCCAGCTCGCGCGCCTCGTCCAGCGTTTCCTGCCGGCGGGTGGCGATGGAAATGACCTCGACCAGTCCCTGCCGCCGCGCTGCCAGCGCGATGGAAGAGCCGATCAGACCGATCCCGATAAGGGCCAGCTTCTTGAAATGCACGCTCATGGGGTCTCGTCCATGGATTTGAGCACCTCGGCGACGCCAAGCATGGCGGCCTCTGAGCCGATGGAAATGCGCAGGGCCTGTGGAATACCGTAGGAGGCCCCGATTTCGCGTACGATGTAGCCGGCCTCGGCCAGAGTCTCGAAGGCCCGGGACGCCGTTTCGGCGCTGTCGAACAAGACCATGACAAAATTGGCCTGGCTGGGCACGACGCGCATGCGGTTGCCTTGCAGCTCGGCCGTCAGCCAGTTACGCCACTTGGCATTGTGCGCCTTGAGCTTTTCGTTGAAGTCCAGATCGCGCGCCGCGGCGGCCCCGGCCATTTGGGCCGGGAGATTGACATTGAACGGCCCGCGGATGCGGTTGATGGCATCCACGATGTGATCGGGCCCGACCATCCAGCCGATCCGGGCTGCGGCCAGCCCCATCTTGGAGAAGGTGCGCACCATGACGACATTGTCGGCCTCGCGCACCAGATCCAGCCCGACGGAGAAATCCGGGGCGGTCACATACTCGGCATAGGCATTGTCGATGACCAGAAGGACGTCGGACCGGAGACCGGCATGCAGTCTCCGTACCTCGGCGTCCGACAGATAGGTACCGGTCGGATTGTTCGGGTTGGCCAGCCAGACGACCTTGGTTTGCGCGGTGACGGCAGCCAATAGCTTGTCGACATCGGCGGTGTAGTCGGTTTCATCCACCAGGACTATGTTGGCGCCGGCTGCTTTGGTGATGATCGGATAGACCGAAAAGCCGAACCGGTTCATCACCGCCTCGTCGCCTTCGCCCAGATAGGTCTGGGCGAGCAGATGCAGCAAGTCATCCGAACCATTGCCACAAACGATGCTGGCTGGATCGACGCCGTGGACGTCGCCCAACGCTTCGCGCAGCAGGCGCGAAGAGCCCTCGGGATAGATTTCGAGCCGATCCGCCGCTGCGGCAAAGGCGGCCACCGCCTTGGGGCTCGCACCAAGCGGGGATTCATTGGCCGAGAGCTTGATCGCCTGGCTGCCCGGCTTGCCGGACTTGCCCGGCAGATAGGGCGCGATATCGAGAATGCCGGGTTGCGGCGTGGGACGCTTTGTATCGGACATCACAAGGTTTCTAGCTGGCGGGAAAAGCCGGGCGGACCATAGTGAAACCTGACATCAAAGGCAAAGCCTCTCTGCGCGCGCCAAGCCGGATCGCCGCCCGGCCTGTTGACCTCGCGGTTATGAAAATAAGAGCGGAGTCCCGAGACGGCGATCGTCCCTGAAACTAAAAAACTGAGACGAAAGCCGCCTCGGGAACGCCGGGATTTCTCGATAGGGGATAACTTGGCGAGCTGTCCGGCACGAGCACCCCCAGGGCACCCGCTTTCAGCTGCCGATCAAAAGACCGACAGCAGGCGCGAACTCTCACCCGCCGACCCCCAGACCATGACGGCACGCGACTGCCCCATGCCCGGCTTTCCCTCCCGCCACTGGTCGCTGCAGGCCGCCCTATCGCGAGAGGAATGAGGGCATTATGTGGGAGGTTTTGGCACCGGGGATAAAAATCGTGGCGCGGGCGCGGTGAGGGCCAGAGACCGGCGCAGCGGGCTCGCGGAATTGCAGGGCATCGCTCATCCAGGACCGCCCCTTGCCGTGGTCGAGGCGGCTTGCAGGCACCGCAATCATCACCCGCTTCGGGCCGTCGCCGTGCTCAGGCCCGGCATCCTGACATAACGCTCCGCGCGCTTGCGGCGTGGCACCGCCGGGAAGGCCTCCTTGCGGGCGCGGATACAAATGACCCCGCTCATGGCCGGTCCAAGCAGGCGTCCCGCCCGCTCGAAGAAGCGCGGATACTTGACCACCAGCCGCGACTGGAATGGCGGCAGGAACAGGGCATCGCGCCACGCCTCGGGCACGAAGCTGTGGTCGCGCAACAGCTTGTCGAGCTGCCCGCCCGAATAGGGATTGCCCTGGCCGAACGGCGTATTGTCGCGCTGCGCCCAGATGCCCCTGCGGCGCGGCACCACCAGCAGCAAGTGCCCATTGGGGGCGGTGACGCGCCAGAGCTCGCGCATCAGCTCCTCGGCATCGGCGACATGCTCGAGCGCGTGGATGGCAATGGTCAGATCAATGGCCGCATCGGTGAGCGGCATTTCCAGGGGGTCGCACAGCACGGTGCGCGACGGTCCCTCGCGTGGCCAGGCAGAAGCCCCCTGCCGCGCTGGCATGAAGGCCAGTACCCGCTCGGCAGGCTCCAGTGTGAAGCGCAGATAAGGTGTGGCAAAGCCCAGGCCGAGGACGCGACGTCCCTTGAGATCGCCGGCCAATTCCATCACCTGCTCGCGCACAAGGGCGCGGGACAGGCGCCCGAGAGGAGATTTGTAAAAACCAATAAGGCGGGTGACGTCGCTGGTCATGAGCGGACAGTGCCAAAGGCCCGTGAACTTGTCCAATCCGAGGTTGTCATTGTCTGGTGCGCTCCCTAGCTTGCAGGCAAATCGAGAAAAGGAGATGACCGATGGGCCTGATCGTGGATGTGTTTTCCGCCCGCAGCGACAATTTCGGCTATCTGGTGCATGATGAGGCCACAGGACGCACAGCTGCCATTGATGCCCCTGAGGCCGCCGCCATTCGCGAGGCGCTGGTTCAGCGTGGCTGGACGCTGACCGATATCTTCATCACCCACCACCATGTCGACCATGTCGAAGCCATCCCCGAACTCAAGGCCGCCTTCGGTGCCCGTGTCGTTGGCCCTCGCGAAGAGGCCGACAAGATCGAAGGGCTGGATGAACTGGTGGGCGACGGTGATGTCATCACCCTGGGCGAAACCAGCTTCGAGGTGATGGCGACCCCCGGCCACACGTTAGGGCATGTGGTGTTTTACGATCGTGCCGGCGGGCATCTGTTCTCGGCCGATGCGCTGTTCTCCCTGGGCGTGGGGCGCATGTTCGAGGGCACGCCGGGCCCCATGTGGGCGGGGCTGAAACGCCTGCGCGACCTTCCCGACGAGACACTGGTCTATTGCGGGCACGAATATACGCAGTCCAACGCTAGGTTCGCCCTCTCCATCGACCCGGACAATGCGGCGCTCAAGGCCCGCGCGGCCGAGGTGGACAGCTTGCGCGCCGCCGGTCGGCCGACCATTCCGTTCAATCTGGGCGCGGACAAAAAGGCCAATCCCTTCCTGCGCGCCGATGCCCCGGAACTGGCGAGGCATTATGGCCTTGAAGGCGCAGACCCGGCCGATGTCTTTGCTGCCATCCGCAAGGGCAAGGACAATTTCTGACGCCTGACCCTTGTCAAACCACCAGCAAGGCCGCTCAGCACGAGCGGCCTTTTTCGTGCAATTGCCTGTGAACCGATCACGTTTGCGGATCGAAATTCGTTAACAGACTGTTACCATCTGGCATGGCGCTTGCTGCTTAAGGAGTAGAGCGCCGTGAGTTCTGTGCCATTCCGGCACAGGACGGCCCGAAATGGTACAGTCGATGGCCGAACTGACACAGAGCGACACAGTCTCCTCCGGCCTGCCGGTGGCGCAGGCCCCGTCCGGCCCGCGTCCCTCGCTGGCGCGCAGCACCCCTACTGCCGCCTTTGTCAGCCAGCTCATTGCGGCCCGTGCGCATATGCCGGCCCAAAGAACCCGTCGCATCGGCACGCCGGAAGGCGCCGTGGGGGCCTATGGGCAGACGGCCCGCCTCACCCAGCGGCGCATGCCGCAAGGCTATCGCAAGACCGTTCTCGCCTGAGGCTCTCAGTTCATCGAGACATCGCGGCTGGCCGAGGTGATCGAGACGGTGAAACCGGCCACCACGTCGATCAGGCTCATGACCATGAGCAGGAAGAAGACTGAGCTGGAGGCCGCGCCCACCAGCAGGAACTCCACCAGATAGACAACGAAAACCACCATGGAGAGCATATGCTCGATGATGGAGGAACGCGCCGTATTGGTGGATTTGAGCACCTCGAAAAACAGGAGCAAGATGCCCACCACAAGCAGGAAATCGCCCGCAGTGATGGCCCAGGGCATGCCCGAAGGCATGGGGATGGAAAATAGCCCCGCGCCCCAATTGACCGGATTGCCGCCGAAGAACAGGAAGACCACCAGATTGTAGAGCACGAAGGGCACCACCAGCAGCGGGATGATGAAACCATTGCTGCGCGGGCGCGGCGCATGCGGGGTGGGCATCATGACGGTCTCGGTCATTATCAGGCCTCCGGATCAATGCCGGCCACCATGCCAGAGGTTTTTTGCGGGCGGAAGCAGTCGATCCGCGAAAACAATGATGCGATGGCTGTTTAAATCCCGGATGCTGAACCGTCGCAGCAATGACGGCCGCGCACAGGCGGCAGACAATTCGGGGCCGTTCCGGCCCGAGAGGAGGAACCCATGCCCAATGCCAAGAACACGATCTGCATCTGGTACGATAGTGAAGCCGAAGAGGCCGCCAATTTCTATGCCGCGACCTTCCCTGACACCCGGGTGATCGGTGTGCATCGCGCGCCCAGCGACAATCCCTCCACCAAGGCGGGCGCCGTGCTGACCGTGGACTTCACCGTCATGGGCATTCCCTGCATCGGGCTCAATGGCGGCCCGCACTTCAAGCACACCGAAGCCTTTTCCATGCAGGTGGCCACCGCGGACCAGGCAGAAACCGACCGCTACTGGAACGCCATTGTCGGCAATGGCGGCGAGGAAAGCATGTGCGGCTGGTGCAAGGACAAGTGGGGCATCTCCTGGCAGATCACCCCGCGGGTGCTGTCCGAGGCCATGCAGGCCGGCGGCGAGGCTGGCAAACGGGCCTTTGAGGCCATGATGGAGATGAGAAAGATCGACGTGGCGAAAATCGAGGCGGCGATCAGGGGCGAATAAGCAAAAGGCCCGCACCGAGGTGCGGGCCTTCTTGATCTACTTCTTCAGCTTGAGCGGCCCGACCATCTGTTCGGGCTTCACTTCGGCGTCGAATTCTTCCGCCGTCAGCAGGCCCAGATTGATGGCCTCTTCCTTGAGGGTCGTGCCGTTCTTGTGGGCGGTCTTGGCGATCTTGGCGGCGTTGTCGTAGCCAATCCTGCGGTTGAGCGCGGTCACCAGCATCAGCGACTGGTCGACCAGCTGCTTGATGCGCTTGTGGTCGGGTTCGATGCCCACGGCGCAATTGTCGTTGAACGACTTGGCGGCGTCGGCCAGCAGGCGCACCGACTGCAGGAAATTGTAGGCGATGACGGGCTTGAAGACATTGAGCTCGAAATTGCCCTGGCTGGCGGCGAAACCGATGGCGGCGTCATTGCCCATGACCTGGGCCACGACCATGGTCATGGCTTCGGACTGGGTGGGGTTGACCTTGCCCGGCATGATGGACGAGCCCGGCTCATTTTCCGGAATGGTGATTTCCCCGAGGCCCGAACGCGGGCCGGAGGCCAGCCAGCGCACGTCATTGGCGATCTTCATGAAGGCCACGGCGAGTTGCTTCAGCGCACCCGACGAACCGACAAAGGCATCATGCCCGGCCAAGAGGGCGAACTTGTTGGGGCCAGTGACGAAATCGCGCCCGGTCAGTTTGGCGATCTCGGCCGCCACAGTCACGGCGTAATCCGGATGGGCATTGAGCCCCGTGCCGACGGCCGTACCGCCCAGCGCCAGTTCCTTGAGTTGCGGCATGGTCGCCTTGATTGCGGCCAGGGCATAGTCGATCTGCGCCACCCAGCCCGAGATTTCCTGGCCCAGGGTCAAGGGCGTCGCATCCTGCAAATGCGTGCGGCCGATCTTGACCACATCCATGAATTCTTCGGACTTGGCAGCCAGCGTGCTGCGCAACAGTTCGACGCGCTCATAGAGATAGCCCTCGACCGCCTCGACCGCCGCAATATGCATGGCGGTGGGATAGGTGTCGTTGGAACTCTGGCTCATATTGACGTGGTCATTGGGGTGCACGGGCTTCTTGGAGCCCATGGTACCGCCGGCCATTTCGATGGCGCGGTTGGAGATCACCTCGTTGACATTCATGTTGGACTGGGTGCCTGAACCGGTCTGCCAGACCACCAGCGGGAAGTGATCGCTGAGCTTGCCCGAAATTACTTCATCGGCGGCAGCGACAACGAGGTCGCGCGTGGCTTCATCCATCAGCCCGAGCTTGTGATTGGCCAGCGCCGCGGCTTTTTTCAGGACACCGAAGGCGGTGACGATCTCGGTGGGCATCTTCTCCCCGCCGATATCGAAATTCTGGAGGCTTCTTGCGGTCTGCGCGCCGTAATATTTGTCATTCGGCACCTCGATCTGGCCCATGGTGTCCGATTCAACGCGCATGCTCATGATTGCCCTCAGCTCCGGTTTGGCCGCTTCTGGCGGCGGCGGGAAAAACAAAACGGCCGACCCTTTTTGGGGGCCGGCCGTCGAGATATCAGAAAAAGCGCATCAGCGCCCGCTCGCCTTTCGGCTTACTTCTTTGCCGCGAGAATCTGGCGACCGCGATACATGCCGGTCTTGAGATCCACGTGGTGCGGACGGCGCAGCTCGCCCGAATCCTTGTCTTCGACATAGGTCGGGTTGGCAATCGCGTCGGCCGAGCGACGGAAACCGCGCTTCATCGGCGAGGTCTTGCGTTTTGGCACTGCCATGGTCGGTACTCCGAATTCAAATTCATTGTGCCGCCGAAAGCGGCCCAGAGAGGTCTCTCTGTCAGGATTGGTGGGGTCTATAGAGGAGAAAGCGCGGCTTGGCTAGTACCTTTTGATCCACCTACGCCGCCACAATATCGGTGTGGATGAAGTCATTGCCTTTGAACAACAACGGGACGCCATGCACGCGCGCGCAGGCATAGGCGAAACAGTCCCCCATATTGAGGTCGGCCTTGTGGCGTCCCTTTCCGAAACGCTCGAAGGCGACCATTGCGGCGCGTCCTATGCCTTCGGAAATGCTGACGATTTCGGCACCGATCTCGGCAAGGAATTGGTCAACCAGGTCCTGCGCCTCGCCCACTGAACACGCGCGTTTCCGCGCCAGGCCTGCGACCGTTTCATAGACGGCAATAGGTGACATCAACGCCTTGTCCGCTCGCTCGAGCTTGGCAGTAAGAGCTGCACTGTCTTCTTCTCCACTCAAAATGGAAATGGCCGCAGATGCGTCGACGAACACTACTCCTCTCCGGACAGGGCGTCGAAGAAGGCCTTATCCGCCTCTTCGCCAGACGGGGGATAGGCTTGGTAGCGCGCAACCAAAGGCTTGAGCCGCTCGGCAAGTGGAACCACCTTGCGCTGCCGCTCCAATTCGGCCTCAACTGCACGGCGGATCGTGTCGGTTAGACTTAGCCCCGTCATGCGTGCCAGCTTTCGCACCGCAGCATCGGTCGTTTCATCGCGCACATAAAAGGACATGTATATACTCCAATACAAAAGAGTATATACGATCAGCCCCACCAGGCGTCAAGAATCGTTAAAGCGCCAGCCGTCCATTCTGTCCGACGCAGGCCGCGCGTTCACCATATTGGCGGGCCCGGTTTTCGACGATCCCGGCCACGCGCACCAGGCCCGCGCTCGGGCGGGCGGGGTTGCGGACAATCGGATTGGGTAGGGTCACCGCGAGCAGGCTCGCCGTCCGCCAATCGAGGTTCTGCGGTTCGCGGCCAAACGCCCGTTGCGCGCCGGCCGCCACCCCGAATTCGCCCTCCGGTCCCCATTCGGCGATGTTGAGATAGATTTCCATGATCCGGCGCTTGGGCAGCACCAGGTCGACATAGGCCGCCAGGGGCACTTCGAGCGCCTTGCGGATGACACTTTGACCGTTCCACAGGAAGAGATTGCGCGCCACCTGCATGGTCAATGTCGAAGCGCCGCGTGCCTCTTCGCCTGCCAGATAGTTTTCGACCTCGGCGCGCAGGGCCGCGACATCAATGCCCCAATGGCGGCAAAACTGCCCATCCTCGGAGAGGATCACCGACGCCTTCAACCGATCGGAAATATCGTCGATATCGCGCCATTCCCGCGTGACACTCTGGCCGGTGAGCATGCGGGTGAGCATGGGCACCGACACAGGCTGGACCACCAGATAAAGCGGCGTCAGCACCAGGGGGACGGCGACCAGCATGGCAAGGATGCCGAGCGGAATGCGGAGATAGTGCCAGAGAGTTTTCTTGCGCCGAGGCATGCTGGCTGTGTACCGATATCCCCGCTGCAGGCCAATACCCTCACCCTTGATCCACCTCCCCTCAAATCTCTCCTCGGGAGAGATTTGACCTCCGGGACGGATCGAAGCCCACAAGGGGAGGGAGACGATGAACTCCGAGCGTCGGGCTTGTGCATCCCTCCCCTGGATGGGGAGGCAATGAGGGTGGGGTGCCGACCTTGCAGGAACGTCTTGCCGCCCCTCATCCAAAACGCTAGCAACATCGCCATGTACGACTTTTCTGCCGACAGCGCCGATTGCGCCCGCGCCATAGAGGCCGGGCTCTCAGACTATCTCTCCGGCGCGCGGCTTTCCGGCCCCGGCCCGGCCGCCGATCGGGTGGTGGCCGCCATGCGCCACGGGAGCCTGGAGGGGGGCAAGCGCCTGCGGCCCTTGCTGGTGCGCCAGGCCGCCGCCATCTTTTCAATGCCTCGCGAAGCCGCCCTGCCCGCCGGGCTGGCGGTGGAAATGGTGCATTGCTACTCGCTCATCCATGACGATCTGCCCGCCATGGATGATGATGACCTGCGGCGCGGGCGCCCCACCGTGCACAAGGCCTATGACGACGCCACGGCCATCTTGGCCGGCGACGCCTTGCTGACCCATGCCTTTGCCGTGCTGGCCGACCCCCAATGCCATCCCGATGCCGAGGTGCGCATCCGGCTGGTGGCTGAACTGGCCGCCGGCAGCGGCGTCGGCGGCATGGTCGGCGGACAGATGCGCGACATCGAGGGCGAGCAGGGCGGCTTTTCCGAAGATGACATCGCCATCATGCAGGCCATGAAAACCGGCGCCCTGATCCGCGCCTCGGTGCGCATGGGCGCCATATTGGGCGGCGCGGATGCACGGGCCCTCTCCGCCCTGACCGCCTATGCCGAGGCCGCCGGGCGCGCCTTCCAGCTGGCCGACGACATTCTCGACGTGACCGCAACCCCCCAGGCCATGGGCAAGGCGACCGGCAAGGACGCCGGCCTTGGCAAGCAGACCATCGTGGCGCGGCTCGGTCTCGAGGGTGCCCGCGCCATGCTTGACAAGACCGTCCATGAAGCCATTTCCGCCCTTCGCACGTTTGGGCCCCGGGCGGATGGCCTGCGCGCCACCGCCCGCTTCTTCGCCAGCCGGGAGAACTAGGCCATGGCCATCTTGCAAAGCGTCAATATCGGCACGCCCCGACCCATTCCGGCCAAATCCTCCATGACCGGCATCTACAAGGAACCAGTGCCGGATGATCTCGAGGTGGAGATCGGCAAGCAGGGCCTTGAGGGCGACGCGATCATCGACCGCAAGCATCACGGTGGCGTCGACCAGGCGGTCTATCTCTATTTCGCAGACGACTACGCCTGGTGGAGCAGGACGCTGGAGCGCGACATCGCCCCCGGCACTTTTGGCGAGAACCTGACCATTGGCGGGGTCGGAGGGCGCAGCGTCTGCGTTGGCGACCGTTTCGAAATCGACGATGTGGTGCTGGAGGTGACGTCTCACCGCACCCCCTGCAGCGTGTTTGCGGCGCGCATGGGCAGCCCCGCCTGGGTCAAGCAATTCTTCAGGGCCGGGCGCCCCGGTGCCTATTGCCGGGTGATCGAAGCGGGCCGGGTGAAGCCGGGCGAGCCGGTCATCCACGTACCCTTTGCCGGCGACCGGATCACCGTCAGCCAATTGCTGGCGCTTGAAGGCGTGCGCGATATCGAGCCCGAACTGATGCAACGTGTGCTCAAGACCCCGGTGCACTACAAGATGCGCGCCGAGTTCGAAGAGAAACTGGCCAAGCTGTTCTGAGAAAGATTGATGAGCCTCGACACCGTCCGTTCTGACCTTGCCGCGCGTGCGCCTGACCTCTCCGTCATTGTCACCGGCGAGTCCACCGCCACGGTGCAATTGGCCGCCCAGGTGCATGGGGTGGAGCCTGGGCAGATCGCCAAGACACTTTGCATCAAGGTCAATGGCGACGAATTTCTGCTGGTGACCCGCGGCGATGCGCGACTGGACAACCAGAAATCCAAGACCGCCTTTGGCGGACGGCCCCGCATGCTGGGCGCCGAGGACGTGTTGCGCCTGACCAGCCACCAGGTTGGCGGGGTCTGCCCCTTCGGCCTGCCCGCCCCGCTGCCGATCTTTCTCGACACCTCGCTCAAAATTTATGACCTGGTGATCCCGGCAGCCGGCGATACCCACTCATCCGTGAAACTGAGCGTCGATCGCCTGGCCGAACTGTGCGGCGGCAAATGGGTGGATGCGTGCCAATTGCCGGGCTGAACCAGCGCGCCCACGACTTCATCAGCGGCCGCATGCCCCTGCGCGCCCTGCCTTTTCGTCCCGATATTGCCATCCATACGCCGACCCCGCAAAGCGGCCTTGTCGGCTGGCTGGCCAGTGAGGGGCTGGACGATGAGGCCCCCTATTGGGCCTATGCTTGGGGTGGGGGCGCGGCGCTGGCCCTGTACTTGCGTGATCATCCCCAATTGCTGGCAGGCAGGACGGTGCTGGATTTCGGAACCGGTTCGGGCCTGGTCGGCATTGCTGCGGCCAGGGCCGGCGCCGCCAGGGTCTGGGCCGTGGACGCCGATCCCATCGCGCCGGTTGCTGCCCGCCTCAACGCTCAGGCCAACGGCGTTGCGCTCGATTTGTGGGACCAACCAGGCCTGCCAGAGGCCGATATCATCCTGGCCGGCGATGTGTTCTACGATGAGGCCGTCGTGGCCGAGACCTTGCCGATCCTGATGCAGGCCGCAAGCGCAGGAACACACGTTCTGATCGGCGATCCGTTCCGGCGATCCCTACCACTCGACCGCCTCGACCTTCTGGCCGAATATGATGTCGAGGACATGGGCGGCAAAAGTCCTGTGCATGCCGCGGTCTTTGCCTTGCATCCCCGGACCATCTGACCTGCCTGCCAACGCTTGCCGGAGGGGGCGGACCGGGTCTATATGCCGACCTGTGAGGACGACCTCCCCCGACAACCGGGATCAGCGTGCGGGACGGCCCGGAGCCCAAAGGGGACTTCCATGCGCAGCGCAGCCGACCGCATCCGCCACGCCATTTCCTTCGAGATCATCGGCATCTTGCTGGCGACGCCTCTGGGCGCCTTCGTGTTTCAGCTGCATGCCGGAGACAGCGCCGTCATCGTCATCGGCAGCGCGACCATCGCCATGGCGTGGAACTACATCTACAATCTCGGCTTCGACCATGCCCTCAAGGCCCTCGGGCGGTCGACGGAGAAAACTCTTGTCGCGCGCATTGTCCATGCCGTGCTGTTCGAGATCGGGCTCCTGCTCATGCTGATGCCGCTGATCGCGCTTTATCTCGGCATCAGCCTCTGGGAAGCGCTGGTCATGGATCTGGCCTTCGCCCTCTTCTACATGGGCTATGCGCTGGTCTTCAACTGGGCCTATGACCGGCTGTTTCCGCTGCCCGAATGGGACAGGCAGAAGGCCTGAGCGCATAAGAAAGCCAGCCGGCGGACCGGCTGGCCAGACTTTCACCAGATATCGCTATCAGCGCACGCGATAGGACGAAATGATGTCATTGTTCCGTCCCTGCAGGCTGGGGCGGTTGCGATCCAATACGGCACACCGGCCATTGAAATTGAAGTCTTCGCACACCTGTACCTGGGCATCGCCGCGCACCCGGATGGACGAGATACGATCATTGAAGCTGCCCAGGCTGGCATCGCGATCGCCCGGCTGGGCACAGAAGCTGGCACCGCGGTAATTGTAATCTTCATAGAAGCAGACTTCACCGCTGGGCCGGCCCGGACGCGGCTGGAAATCGCCGCCATTGCCAACGGAGAACGAGAAGCCCGGCACGTTGAAGCTGAAGCTGACGTCAGGTTCCGCACTCTGCTGGCCACCTCCGCCAGCATTGCTGAGATAGCGGGCCGAAACCCAGCCATCAGGTCCATTGTGATTGATGCGGCACCAGCCCGACTGGCAACGCTCGACCTGCACGCGTTCCCCGCGATCAAGCACGTCGATGGCACGATAGCCGGTGCCCGGACCCGAGCGCACATTCAGAGCCGCTGTGGCGCGCGCATTACCCGAGACGGAGGCACCCGAGCCCGAATCCTGCTGCCCGCCCCCGTCACCACGATCGGTCAGATAGCGGGCCGAGACCCAACCATCCGGGCCATTGTGGTTGATACGGCACCAGCCCGACTGGCAGGTCTCCACATCGACGGTCTCGCCTTGATAAAGCACGTCCACGACGCGATAACTGGTGCTGGGCCCCGAGCGCACATTGAGCGACGCGGTGGATTGGGCGGCCTGTGCCGCGGCCATTCCGACCAGGCTGAAGCCAAGTGCGGCACAAAGGGTTTTGCTCAATTGCATGAGTTCCTCCTAGCGGGTTTTGTTGTTTCGCCCCTTGCAAGGCCCAATCCCGCAATCGGAGGAGAGTTCCGACTTAACCTGGCATAGTGCCGCTATTCGGCGGCATCCTGCTTTCCATTGCCGAACTTGCGCTCGATATAATCGGCCACCATCGCCTTGAACTGGTCGGCCACATCGGCGCCGCGCAGGGTGGCGACCTTTTCGCCATCGACAAAGACCGGCGCCGCGGGCGTTTCCCCAGTGCCGGGCAAGGAAATGCCGATATTGGCATGCTTGCTTTCCCCCGGCCCATTGACGATGCAGCCCATCACCGCCACCGACAGCGTCTCGACGCCCGGATAGCGCTCGCGCCATTCGGGCATGGAGGTGTTGAGATGGTCCTGGATCTCCTTGGCCAGCGTCTGGAAGGTCGTCGAGGTGGTGCGCCCGCAACCCGGGCACGCCGCCACCACCGGCAGGAACTGGCGGAAGCCCATGGTCTGCAGCAATTCCTGCGCAACCTTGACCTCCGTCGTGCGGTCGCCACCCGGCTCGGGGGTCAGGGAAATGCGTATCGTGTCGCCAATCCCCTGCTGCAGCAATATGCCCAGCGCCGCCGAGGAGGCGACGATGCCCTTGGACCCCATGCCGGCCTCGGTGAGCCCCAGATGCAGCGCATAATCGCAACGGGCGGCAAGGTCCTGATAAACAGCGATCAGGTGCTGGACGTCGGAGACCTTGGTCGAGAGCAGGATCTTGTTGCGCGCCATGCCGAGTTCCTCGGCTCGGGCGGCCGAGAGGAGCGCGGACTGGATGATCGCCTCGCGCTGCACGGCAGCGGCCGAGATCGGCGCATCCGAAGCCGCGTTCTCATCCATGAGCTTGGTAAGAAGCTCTTCGTCCAGCGAGCCCCAATTGACCCCGATGCGCACAGGCTTGTCGTATGTGTTGGCAATCTCGATCAGCGTCGCGAACTGGGTATCGCGCTTGGCCTTGAAGCCGACATTGCCCGGATTGATGCGGTACTTCGCCAGCGCCTCGGCACAGGCCGGATGGTCCGTAAGAAGCTTGTGGCCGATATAGTGGAAATCGCCCACCAGCGGTACGTCATAACCCATGAAGGCGAGGCGGTCGCGGATGATCGGCACGGCGGCGGCGCTCTCGTCGCGGTCGACGGTGATGCGCACGATTTCCGAGCCGGCGCGGGCCAATTGCATGACCTGGCGGACGGTCGCGTCGATATCGGCGGTGTCGGTATTGGTCATGGACTGCACCACCACGGGGGCGCCACCGCCCACCATGACGCCGCCCACATTGACGCCCACCGATTGCCTGCGCGCTGCGGGACCCGCCATGTGCAAACCTCTTTGTTCCAATGCCCCCGAGATAGGACTTCCCTTTGACGCTGGCAACTGAACAATAGCGTGACAGCAGTGTGCGGGGTGCCCCCAATGCCTGACCAGAATGACGCTTCGAGCACGATCGATGCCTATATCGCCGGCCTGTCACCGCCCTTCCGCGACGCCATCGCGCATCTGCGCCAGACCATTCGGGCAGCGGCCCCCGAGGCCGAGGAGATCATCACCTATGCCATGCCAGGCATTGGCTTCCATGGCCCGCTCGTCAGCTATTGCGCCTTCAAGAAGCACTGTTCGCTCTTTCCCATGGGCAATGCCGTTTTCACTGGCATGGAAGAGGAGATCGCGCCCTGGCGCACCTCCAAGGGCACGCTGCAGTTTCCGCCCGACGCGCTGCCGCCGGACGAGTTGATCGCCCGCATCGTCAAGGCGCGGATTGCGGAAAACCTGGCCAAGGCCGAAGCGCGCAAGGCCGCACGGCGAAAGACGTGAGGCGGCGAGGCCGGCCGGCATCACAAATGTGATCCCGCCGATCTTGAACCAGGCCGGGCCGGGGCCATCTATGAACCATGATGACCATGCTCTTCACCCGCCTCATCCTGTTCCGCAAGGAAGTCGTGCAGCTCTGGAAAGCCTTCTGGGCGCCAGAGACGCCGTTTCATCTCAAGGCCGCAACGCTCTTCGTCGCCTTTTACCTGGTGAACCCCTTCGACATCCTGCCCGACTTCATCCCGCTGCTCGGCTGGGTGGACGATATCGTGCTGGTGCCGCTGATGGTCAGCTGGATCGTCAGCCGGCTGCCAGTGCCGGCCAAGGTCTATGCGGGCAAATATGGTCCGACCGTCGACGGCACGGCACGACGGAAATAGCTTCCTCCCCTCGGATGCCCCATTAGCCTGCCTTCAAAGACCGCCTAATCCTGCTTCCCCTCAGGTTGGGACGAGCAACAAATCTGCCGGAGGAAGCGCCCATGAGGCTGCTTCTTCTTCCAGTTTTGGTCATTTGCGTCTTCCTGATGGCAACCCGGACGGAGGCAAGATCATTATACGTCCTGCCCCTGTGCACATAACGCTGGTCACTGTCCGCAGCGGTATCGTTCCCCTCGATTGACCAATGCAGCGTCTCATAGGCGCGAATGAGATCTGCAAGAACCTCAAAGCGAACAGCCTCTTCCGTTCCCTTTTCCGGTTCGTTGAGAAAATAAGGCTCAACCTCGGCGAGAGCCCAGGTCAGGTCCTCCTCCGTTCGGATGGGCCTAATGTTCATCTATCGTCCCTGCATCAATCTTGTCGTAGTCGGCGTGTGTGCCGACGAACTTCACATATATAAGGCCAAAAGCGTAAGCGTTGTAGGTTATCAGCCGGTATTTGTTACCGCCGATGTCAAAGACGCTGCGATTGTCGGCCAGAAAGTCGACGTTTCCGCCAAACGCGTTCTTGATGTCCTGCGGCGTCAGCCAACGCGCTCTGGACGCTGTGGCATACCATTCGCGCAACGGACGTTCGGCCTGGGGGTGCTTCTCCCAGAACGTTTTCAACGTCCGTAGCGCCAGAATGTGCACAGCTTAGTCCAGCCGCACGAGCAGGTCCTTGGCGTCGATCTGGTCGCCCGGCTTGATCAGCAGTTCCGCCACCGTGCCATCGACTTCGGCATGAATGGCGGTTTCCATCTTCATGGCTTCGATCGAGCAGAGCACGTCGCCGGCCTTGACTGCCTGGCCCTCCTTGACCGCCAGGGTCGAAATAACCCCGGGCATGGGGGCGCCGACCTGTTTCGGATCGCCCGCTGCAGCCTTGGCGCGCACCACCACATCCCCGGCCTTCAAACGATCCGGCACGGTGATGGTGCGCGGCTGACCGTTAAGATCGAAGAAGCAGCGCACCTCGCCCTTTTCATTGGTCGGCGCGCGACCCTGATAGGTGACGACGAGCGTCTTGCCCTTTTCGATATCGACCAGCAGTTCGTCACCTTCCTGCAGCCCATAGAAATAGACCGGGGTCGGCAACACTTCGGTGGGGCCGTACATATCCTGGGTCTTCTCGAAATCCGAATAGACCTTGGGGTACATCAGATAGGACGCAAGGCGGTAGTCATCGACCGCAACGCCAAGCTCCTCAGAGACCTTCTTGCGCTCGGCCTCCAGATCCACATCCTTCAGATAGGAACCCGGACGTTCGCTGAGCGCCTGCTTGCCCTTGAGCACCTTCTTCTGCAGCGCCTGCGGGAAACCGCCCGGCGGCTGGCCGAGATCGCCGGCAAAGAAGCCGACGACGCTGTCGGGGAAGGCAATGTCCTTGTCCGGGTTCTCGACATCGGCGCGGGTAATGCCGGCCGAAACCATGGCCAGCGCCATGTCACCCACCACCTTGGATGACGGCGTCACCTTGACGATATCGCCGAACATCTGGTTGACGTCGGCATAGGTCTGGGCGACCTCGTGCCACCGCGTCTCCAGCCCCAGCGAACGGGCCTGTTCCTTAAGATTGGTGAACTGCCCGCCCGGCATTTCGTGCAGGTAAACCTCTGAAGCGCCACCCTTCAAGTCGCTCTCGAAGGCGCGATACTGCGTCCGCACCGCTTCCCAGTAGAACGAGATTTGCCGGATTGCCTTGGCGTCGAGCCCCGGATCACGATCGGTATCGGCCATGGCCGCCACCAGCGAGCCAAGCGTCGGCTGGCTGGTTGTGCCGCTCAGGGCATCCATGGCCGCATCGACAGCATCGACCCCGGCATCCACCGCCGCCAGCACCGTCGCCGCGGCAGCGCCCGAGGTGTCATGGGTATGCAGGTGAATGGGCAGGCCGATCTCTTCCTTGAGGGTTGCAATCAGCTTGCGGGCAGCAGCGGGCTTCAACAGCCCCGCCATGTCCTTGATGCCCAGCACATGGGCGCCGGCCTCTTCCAGCTCCCGGGCCAGGGCGACGTAATATTTGAGGTCATATTTGGACCGGTCGGGGTCCAGCATGTCGCCGGTATAGCAGACGACGCCCTCGCAGACCTTGTTGGCCTCGATCACCGCGTCCATGGAGACGCGCATGTTCTCGACCCAGTTGAGGCAGTCAAAGACACGGAACACATCGACGCCGCCTTCGGCCGCCTGCTTGACGAAGAATTTGACGACATTGTCCGGGTAGTTGGTGTAGCCCACCCCGTTCGAGCCGCGCAGCAGCATCTGCGTCAGGATATTGGGCGCGCCCTCGCGCACCTGGCGCAGCCGCTCCCACGGGTCCTCGTTGAGGAAGCGCATGGAGACATCGAATGTCGCCCCGCCCCAGCATTCCAGGCTGAACAGGTTTGGCAGCCCGCGACTATAGGCCTGGGCAATGCGGGTGATATCGAAGCTCCGCATGCGCGTCGCCAGCAGCGACTGATGCGCATCGCGCATCGTGGTGTCGGTGAAGAGCACCCGGTTCTGCGCCTTCATCCACTTGGCCAGGCCCGCGGGGCCATCGCGATCCAGAACCTGGCGACTGCCTTCGATCACTGCAAGCGGCGGGAATTCCGGCACGATCGGCGCTGCCGCGTCGGCTGGTGGCCGCGGCCGGTCGCGCACTTCCGGGTGCCCATTGACCGTCACATCGGCAATATAGGTCAGGAGCTTGGTCGCCCGGTCCTTGCGCGGCTTGAAGTTGAACAGGTCCGGCGTGGTGTCGATAAAGCGCGTCGTGTAGCGGTTCTCGACAAAGTCCGGGTGCGTGATGATGTTTTCAAGGAAAGCCAGATTGGTGGCGACGCCGCGAATACGGAACTCGCGCAAGGCACGATGCATGCGAGCGATGGCCTCGTCGGCACTGGGCGCCCAGCAGGTGACCTTTTCCAGCAGCGGATCGTAATAGCGGGTGATCACCGCGCCCGAATAGGCGGTGCCACCATCAAGGCGCACGCCGAAGCCGGTGGCACCGCGATAGGCAGTGATGCGGCCATAGTCGGGAATGAAGTTCTGTTCCGGGTCTTCGGTGGTGACACGGCACTGGATGGCATTGCCGTTGAGCTTGATGTCCTCTTGCAGCGGCACACCCGATTCCGGCGTACCGATGACGGCGCCATCGAGCAGGTGGATCTGCGCCTTGACGATGTCGATGCCCGTCACTTCCTCGGTAACGGTATGCTCGACCTGGATACGCGGGTTCACTTCGATAAAGTAGAACTTGTCGGTATCGGCATCCATGAGGAATTCGACCGTGCCGGCGCCACGATAATTGGCGGCCTTGCCCAGGCGCACCGCCGCATCGGTGAGGCTCTTGCGGACGTCGTCGGAAAGATAGGGCGCGGGGGCGCGTTCAACCACCTTCTGGTTGCGCCGCTGCACCGAGCAGTCGCGCTCGAATAGATGCACCAGATTGCCGTGATCATCGCCAATCAGCTGCACCTCGACATGGCGGGCGCGCTCGATCAGCTTTTCGAGATACATCTCGTCCTTGCCGAAGGCGGCCTTGGCTTCGCGCTTACCCTCAGACACCTCATGGACAAGGCTTTTCTCGTCCATGATCCGGCGCATGCCGCGCCCGCCGCCGCCCCAGCTGGCCTTGAGCATCAGCGGATAGCCGATCTCGGCGGCCATCTTCTTGACCGCGTCCATGTCGTCAGGCAGCGCTTCGGTGGCCGGCACCACCGGCACGTCGGCCTTGATCGCCATATTGCGGGCGGCCACCTTGTTGCCAAGGTCGCGCATGGTCTGCGCCCGCGGACCGATAAAGGTGATGCCGGCATCTTCGCAGGCATCGACAAATTCCGGACTTTCCGAAAGCAGCCCATAGCCGGGATGGATGGCATCGGCCCCGGAAATGCGCGCGATGCGGATATATTCATCGATCTGGAGATAGGCTTCGACCGGGCCCTTGCCCTTGCCGATAAGATAGGCCTCGTCGGCCTTGAACCGGTGCAGCGCCAGCTTGTCCTCTTCGGCATAGGCGGCGACGGTCTTCAGACCCAGCTCATTGGCGGCACGAAACACGCGGATGGCGATTTCGCTGCGATTGGCGACGAGAATTTTCTTGATGGGCATTGGTGTCCATTCCGAGCAGGAGGGGGCGTGGACCGCATGCGGTCCGGCTCAGCACTACCGGCGGCATGGACGGTTGTCCGCCCAACCGCCGAAAACTTGGGTCTATTTCTGGCCGAGATAGCCGGCCAGATGGCTCATGTCGTAACCGGCTTCGGCCGCCTGGGCGATGATCTGGTCGGCCGGGGCCTCCCCAGCCTGGCTCAGCGCCCAGAGCGTGGTCGAACGCGTGCCCGACCGACAAAAGCAGAACACCTTGCCGTTGCTCCCCTCAAGCACGGCTTTGGTAGCATTGACGAGGTCAGGGTTGACCCCTTCGCGGCCCAGCGGGATGGCGTGATAGGCAAGCCCGGCAGCCTTGGCGGCCGCTTCTATTTCCGCTCCGGCCGGCTGGTCGGGCGCTTCGCCATCCGGCCGGTTGTTGACGATGGCCACAAAGCCCAGGTCCTTGAGCGTTTTCACGTCCTCAGGCTGAATCTGTCCTGAGACGCTGACGTGATCGTTGATCCGCTTCAATTCCAAGGCTCGTTTCTCCCCATAAGCCCCTGCAATTCCGGCCGTCGGCGCGCTGGACGGCGTACACCCGGCCCCGAATGTGCAGGCATGGCGCTGGCGCGCGATGGCCCCGTTATAGCCATGCGGGCAGGTGGCGCGCAACTGGCAGGCCGGGCAAAGCTGTCATGGAGCTGTCGCAGACCTCAGGCAGCGCAGACGATCTTGTGCCCGGCCAGCGGCGCGGGGCGCCCCAGGTGATAGCCCTGCAATGCCGTACACCCCGCCTCGGTCAGCATGCGCAGCTGTTCCTCGGTCTCGATGCCTTCGGCGACCACTTCCAGCGACAGCGCCCGGGCAATGTCGCAGACTGCCGAAACGATCATGGCATTGACCGGATTGGCCGAGAACTGGGCGACATAGGTCCGATCGATCTTGATGATGTCGAAGGCGAAGTCCCTGAGATAGTGCAGGCTGGCATGCCCGGCCCCGAAATCATCGACGGCCACGCGAATGCCCATGGCCCTGAGGGCGGCGAGATTGGCCATTTCGACGCTGTTCTTCTCGAGCGGTGCATTCTCGGTGATTTCGACAATGATGCTGGTCGGGGCCGTGCCGGTTTCCATCAGGATATCGGAGAACGCCTCGGCAAATTCAGCCCGGCGCAGCTGCTTGGGCGAGACATTGACCGCCACCGGGCCACCCAGCCGCCCGATATCGGCGCAGACCCGCCGCAGCACCCATTCGCCCAGCCGGTCGATGAGGCTGCTCTGTTCGGCCACGCCAATGAACTTGTCCGGGGCGATCATGCCCCGCACCCGATGCCGCCAGCGCACCAGCGCCTCATGCGACTTCACGGTGCGCGTCTGGCTGTCAAAGACCGGCTGGTAGTGCAGCTCCAGCTCATCCATCAGAATGGCGGCTCGCAGTTCGCGCTCGATGAAGCGCTTGTAGCGCTCCTCGCCCAGCATGTCGGGATCAAAGGGAACCACGCAACCGCGCCCGGCCTGCTTGCCGCGATAGAGCGCCAGGTCGGCAATGGCGATCAGCTCATTGGGATCGTCGCTGTCGAGCGGCGCCAGGGCCACCCCGATGGTCGCCGAAAGCGGCGTCGTCCGCCCGGCGATGGTGTGACCATTTTTCAAGTGGCGCAACAACTGCTCGCCCAACCGGCACAGGGCCGGCTTGTTGTCATGGCCGGGGATCAGCACCCCGAATTCGTCGCCACCCAGCCGCCCGATAATCGCCCCCGGCAACAGGGCCTGCATCTCCCGCACCAGGGTCACCAGTGCCGCATCGCCTGCAGGGTGGCCGGCGCTGTCATTGAGCACCTTGAGATTGTCCATGTCGATCTGGAGATAGCCCAGGGCAGACAGGGAACCGCCACTGGCGTAGCGCCTGAGTTCGTCGAGGAAATAGGAGCGGGTGAACGTGCCTGTCAGCGCGTCACGATGGGCCGAGGCCAGCGCCTCGCTGACCGCCGTCTGGGCCTCAGCAATCCGCCGGCGCACCAGCCTTTGCGTCACCAGCAGCATGATCGGAATGGCGCCGGCTAGGCCGGCCATTGTCCAGGCCATCTCCGGCTGCCAGGGGCCACCCAGCGCGCTGATGACATTGAGGATCAGGAGAATTCCGGCCATGCACCCGACCACGATGCGCAACCGGTCATGGGCCTCCGCGACAAACGCAAAACTGGGACGGGCCTTCATGGCGTAACCTGGCTAGTCGAGCTTGGGCGCAACCATGGCCCAGCAACTGTGAATCAATCCTAAATTACTGAAAAAGAAGAATTTTAGCTCAGGGCGAGCACCAGAAGGGGCGCCACGCTAATGCCCCTGTGCGACAGCCAGGTGACAATGCGGACGCCCCTTTCCCGAATGGTTGCTGTGGCGTTAAGCGCTAGCTTTCGCCCACGCCCGGCGTGTAGCGCGCCAGCGCACCGATGATGCGCTTGGCGGTCACGCGGCCGATCTGCTTGCCGTCATCATCGGTGACGCCCACCCATTGGTGCTCGGCAAAATAGGGCAGCACGTCTTCGCAGCGCGCATCAGCGGGCACCTTGTATTCGCAGTCTTCAAAGGACCCGCGTTCCATGATGGTGCGGACATGGATGGCGCGCGCCTTGTTCACTTCCCGCACGAACTCCTCGATATGCTCATTGGCGGGCTTGAGCACGATATCCTCGGGCTTGCCCTCCTGCTGCACCGCCCCGTCCTTGAGCACGGCAATGCGATCGGCAATCTTGAGGGCCTCGTCGAAATCGTGGGTGATGAACAGGATCGTCTTGCCCAGGCTCTTCTGCAGGTCGACCAGCTGGTCCTGCATGCCGGAGCGGATCAGCGGGTCGAGCGCGGAAAACGCCTCGTCCATCAGGATAATATCGGTATCGAGCGCCAGCGCACGGGCCAGGCCCACACGCTGCTGCTGGCCGCCTGAAAGCTGGCGCGGCCGGCTCTGCTCATAGCCCGAAAGCCCCACCGTCTCGATCCACTTGGCGGCCCGCTCGAGCCGCTCGGCTTTGCTGACCCCGCGCACCTCCAGCCCATAGGCGACATTGTCGATCACCGAGCGGTGCGGCAACAGGCCGAACTTCTGGAACACCATGGCCACGGTATTGCGGCGATAGGTCCGGAGGTCCGGCAGGCTCATCTTGAGCACATCCCTGCCCTCCACGATGATCTCGCCGGCGGTCGGATCAATGAGCCTGTTGACGTGACGGATTAGGGTCGACTTGCCCGAGCCGGACAGGCCCATGACCACGAAGATCTGACCCCGGGCAATATCGAGCGAAACATTGTCGAGACCCACCACATGGCCGGTTTCGGCCTGCACCTCGGATTTCGACTTGTCCTTCTGCAATAGCGCCAGCGCGCTCTGCGGATCATCCCCGAAGATCTTGGTGACGCCCCGCATGCGGATGGCCAGGTTGGTATCGGTTTTCACGTCATGCATGTCAGCGGGCCTCCGCCAGGCCGATGCGGGCCTGGAGCTGTTTGCCGAAGGATTGGGTGATGCGGTCGAAGATGATGGCGAGGATGACGATGCCGATGCCGCCGACGAGCAAGCTGACGGCCGCCACCGCGCCGAGCAGACCGGTCAATATCTGAG
>NZ_CAJXJS010000040.1 GCF_913055165.1 uncultured Devosia sp. | reverse complement strand
CGACGGCTCCAATGCCGGCCTGGCCGTCAATGGCAAGCCGATCTTCTCGGTGCAGTACCACCCCGAAGCCAGCCCCGGCCCCAAGGACAGCCACTATCTGTTCACGCGCTTCCTCAATCAGGTGCGCAAGCAGAAGGGCCTGCCCGAAAAGCCGGAATATGTTGCGCCGGGCGAGGCCGCCTGATCCCTTCGGGCGCCCCGTCTCATTGCGCGGCACAGCCATGAACAGGCAGATTATCGATGGCATCCGGGGCGGCGCGATCGTCGCCCTGTCTGCTTGCCCCTTTGCCGTCTTGTTCGGGGCTGTCGCCGTGGACAACGGCCTCACCGTGTTTGATGCCGCCTTGATGAGCGCCACCATCTATGCCGGCGCCAGCCAGCTGGTGGGCATCGAACTGTTCGGCCAACACGTGGCCCCGTGGCTCATCGTGCTCTCGATTTTCGCGGTGAACTTCCGGCACATTCTTTATTCTGCCGCCATCGCCCGCCATATCCGCACCTACAGCCTCGTGCAGAAGGCAGTGGCGTTCTTCTTCCTCATCGATCCGCAATTTGCCGAAGCGATCCGGCGCGGCGAATCGGGCCGGCCGCTAAGCTTCGTCTGGTACATGGCCTTTGCCGGCGCCATCTATGTGCCCTGGCTCGTCTTCTCGATCTTGGGCGCATGGTTCGGTTCGATGATTGGCGACCCGAAGACATGGGCGCTGGATGTCCTGCTGCCGATCTATTTTCTGGGCCTTGTCCTCGGCTTCCGGCGCAAGCCCGGCTTCTATCCCGTTGTCGCAGCCAGCATGGCCGCATCGGTCGCAGGCTATTATCTGGTCGGGTCCCCCTGGCACGTCAGCATCGGCGCCATCTGTGGTGTGGCTGTGGCCGCCCTTCTACCGCTTCCCACTGTGCCTGACGGGACGACCGAAGAGGCCCCCTCGTGACGCAAGACCTCTCCACGATCTGGCTGATCCTTGCCGCCGCTTTGGCCACCTATGCGACGCGGATTGGAGGCTATGTCCTCATCACCCGCATGCGGACCTTGCCGCCACGTCTTGAACAGGCGCTCAACGCTGTGCCGGCAGCCGTGCTGACCACCCTATGGGCACCCACCTTCTTCACCAGCGGCTGGGATGTCCGGGTCGCCTTGATCGTCGCCGCCTTGGTCAGCCTGCGCTATCCGGTACTGGTCATGCTGGCCGCCGGCTGGGCCGCAGCCATGGCATCACGACACCTCGTGGGTCTGTAGTCACCGGTAAATGCGGGTTCAGCCCCAGTGTTCCAGCACGGGCCCTGCCGCCCCACCGACCGGGTCGGTTAGGGGCAGCGGTACCTGAGCGATCCGCTTGTCCGCCTCGGGCCGTTCGCCCGCCTCGCCCCGCAGCAGATCGGCGCTGCAACCGGGCGGATATGCACCCACGACCAGAAAGTCACCACTGGCCTCGAGCCTCTTGTGTCCGGTCCCCGCCGGCAACACGATGACATCGCCTGCCACGACCTCGAAGACCCGGCCGCTCTCACCACCCAGCATCAATCGCGCCTTCCCCTGAGCGATGCCCAGGCACTCATGTGTGGTGGAGTGGTAGTGGTGAAAATCATAAACGCCCCAGCGCCAGGCACTTGGCCAGCCATTGGCGTCAAATAGTGCCTCCATGGCCTCGGCGGAAGGTTCCCGAACGGCACCCTTGCAGATCACCGTGGGGAGAGTTGTGTTCGGGACGCCACCGCCATCGGCAAAGTGTTCCAGCGCAACCGAACCGACATTCACACGCATGGAGTCCTCCTTCAACCGTGACTTGGGAGCAACGTCGAGCGAACCCCTGCGTTCCCCGCCGCCCAGGATACCAAACAATGCTACTCTGACGCCTGCTAGTCCGGCTGGACCGGCACCGCGCGAACCACCTGAAGATCGGTCAGGCCGCAAACCTCGTGGCCGCGGTCCCGTGCCATGATTCCGAAGGCCTCGGCGCCCAGATGCAGCTTGTAGGGGGTTTCTCCAAACCGTACCCCCGCCTCCACCACCGGTCGCGCGATCAGCACGAAGCATTCGCCCACGCCATCAAGCGGCAGCAACTCGAAGGTCTTCTGGTCGGTGAGATAGGTCCGAAAACCCGGGTCGCGCCGTACCCGGCCACTCCGGCCACCATCCTTGTAGAGCACCTTAAACGGCGCCCCCTTCTCATACCGGAACAATTGGCTGTCGGCGGGCCTGCCCGCTTCGTCCACGACATTGGCGGCCACCACCGGTCGCCCTGCGCCTAGCATCCGCTGGATCGCGTCAACCGGCATTGACCGCACGGAGCCGTCCACCAGAAGAATGTGTTCCGCCCCAGTCACTAGGTCATCCAGTATCGCATTGTCTCGAGCAGCGCTGCTGCATTTGGGGTGCTCGCCAATGCTGGCCTCAATACCGGCTGCCGCCAGCACCGCGTCAATCACGTCCCTGTTTAGTCCCACCGGCCCGTGGATCGTCACTGTCAGCCGATCTCGAGGATAGTCCAGCGCGGCCAGGGCCTGCGCCAGCTCACTCGTCAGGCCAGTTTTCCCAACCCGCACCGCCACCTGGACATGCGGTCGATCCGATGTCGGCGCGACATTCTGGTCCGTATAGAAATAGAGTGGATCGGGTATGACCACGCCGGCAAGCGATGGATGACGCAGCCGCCGCCAGGCCCATTTTGCAGTGGTCGGCAATTGGATCAACGGCAGGAACCGGTTGCCACGCTTGTGCCAGGGCACCCATGTCGTCATCCACACATGTGACACCAGCGTACCACCTGCAGCAGCTATCACGGTCCCAACCGGTTCGAGCATGGCCGTCGCCTCGGCGTCGGTCTGCGTCTTCCGCCCGTCCGCCAGCAAGGGCGACCAGACATTTGGGGACAATAGGGTCGGTCGCTCATTCCGCGGCAGGCGCAGCACCGAAGAGGTCACCATGGACGGCCCGGTGGAATAGAAAGTCTCCTGATCCGACAAGCTCGGCAGGCGCGCAATGATCTCCCTCCACAGCCGATGCCCCGCCACGGAACCCATGAACGCATTGGTTAGAAGGAAAGGCACGCCTTGGTGATGGCGGTCCGGGAATATGTGCTCGAGCGGCTCAATGCCGACAAAGCATTCGTGCTCCAGCAATCCGTCGATGGCCTGATAGGGCTCCACGTCAAGATCGGCATAGACCCCGCCCAGCGCGCCCAGCACCAGATAGCGGAAGGCATCCGCCCGCTGAATCATCTTGGGATAGGCGTCATACGTGTCCTGAAAATCGGGATAGGTCGCGGCGACGAAGTCCCGCATGCTCTCGTCGGTCCACAGGCGGACATCCCAATCCGGATGCAGGCGCCGCCAGGCATCGTAATAGGCCTGCATCTGGCGCGGAAGGTCCTGGGACTTCCAGGTGAAGTGAAGAATTTTCGGGATCATGAACCGGCCGGCTGAGTGTGATCCCCCGGTTTAGCCAAGCTGCCGCCGGCCCGCTACCCTTCATTCTCGCCCGTGCCCGAGGTTACACATTCCCCGAGAACGTATCGCAGTCTCCCGGATTGCCGGAACGATAGCCGCGTTCGAACCAGGTCTGGCGCTGCGCCGATGTGCCGTGATTGAACGTCTTGGGCACGGCGAAGCCCTGCATCCGCTTCTGCAGCGTGTCGTCGCCGATCTGGTTGGCCGCGTTCAGAGCCTCCTCCACATCCCCGCGCTCCAGCAGGTTTTGCTGGCCCGCATAATTGGCCCACACCCCGGCATAGCAGTCGGCTTGCAATTCCACCCGCACCGACCAGGCATTGGCCTCTTCCTGGCTCATGGATTGCCGCGCGCGATTGAACTCAGGCAGCACCCCGGTCAGGTTCTGGATGTGGTGGCCGACCTCATGGGCCAGCACATAGGCCTGTGCAAAATCGCCCGGCGCACCGAACTGTCGATGCAACTGGTCATAGAAGGACAGGTCGATATAGACCTTGGAATCCCCCGGACAATAGAATGGTCCCACCGAGGAATCGGCGGCCCCGCAGGCCGTATTCACCGCGTCAGTGAACAAAACCACGGTGGGCTCGGGATAGTTCTCACCAATGGCAGCGAATTGCGCGTTCCAGAGGTCCTCGGTTTCCTTGACCACCACACCGACAAAATCGGCCAGTTCGTCCTGCCCTTGCGCAGGCAGTTGGGTGGATGAGGCACTTGAGGAGGGGCCCGTGCCCGAGCCGCCCGTCAGCATGTCCAGCGGGTTCTGCCCGGTAGCGAACCAGATGATACCCAGCACCACGACAATACCGATCAGGCTGGAAATGCCACCGCGCGAACCCCGTCCGCCCGTCGGGATGCGAATACCGCCGCGACCCAGGCCACCGAGCCCGCCAAGTCCGCCCATCCGGCCGCCACGCTGCCCCCGACGATCTTCGATATTGGAGCTGCGCTCCCGCCCCTGCCACTTCATGCCCGACGCCTTTCAGAATTGCCGATGGACGCTAGCAGTAAGTGAGGTGTTGCGGAACAGGTTCCCTCAGTGCCCACGAGGGTGGAGTGACGCTGCAGAAGTGCGGGTTGCTACCCTGCCACCGCTTTGACCGTCGCTCTTGCCCCGTGGTCGAACAGGCTTTCGAGATGCGAGACTACCGCCGCACGAAACGCCGCATTGCCCGCAAGGTCAGACCCAAAGACCTCGTTCAACCCCACCAGCCCGTCAAACAGCGCCTCCGGATCGTCCCCGGCATCGGCGGCAATGGCGTGCATCTTGAGCGCCAGCGGATCGCGCACATCGATCTCGCTACCGTCTTCGGCAACACCGGTCACGTAGCGCATCCACGCCGCCACCCCCAGCGCCAACCGTTCGATCCTCTGCCCGGCCTTCAGCCGATCGCGGATCGTCCCGAGCAAGCGCTGCGGCAGCTTCTGCGATCCATCCATGGCAATCTGCCAGGTCCGGTGCTTGAGCGCCGGATTGCGGAACCGCTCCAGCAACTGGTCTCGATAGGCGCCCAGGTCCACGCCCGGCATGTCCAGCGTCGGCATGGCCTCCTCGGTCATCAGTCCATGGACCAGCTTCACATAGGCTGCGTCACCCATCACCTCGGCGATATATTCGTAGCCGCCCAGATAGCCCGCATAGGCCATGGTCGAGTGGCTGCCATTGAGCATGCGCAGCTTCATATGCTCGAACGGCTCGACATCCTTGACGAGCTGCGCGCCGACCGTTTCAAACGCCGGACGGCCGGACGGAAAATGATCCTCGATCACCCATTGGGTGAAGGGTTCGGTCATGATCGGCCAGGCGTCTTCCGCACCAATCAACCCGGCGACTTCGTCCCGGTCCGCATCGGTCGTCGAAGGCACGATCCGGTCCACCATGGTCGAGGGGAACGCTACCGACTTCACCCATTCGCCCAGCTCGCCATCCCGCAGCGCCGCAAATTTGGTGACAATACGCTTGGCCGTTTCGCCATTACTCGGCAGGTTGTCGCAGCTCATCACCGTGAACGGCGCCACGCCCGCCGCCTTGCGCCGTGCCAGGGCTTCCACCAGCATGCCCGGCGCTGATTTTGGCTGCGTCGGGTTTGCCAGATCATGAACAATGTCGGGGTGCTTCTGGTCCAGCTCCCCGGTCGCCGGATCGTGGCAATAGCCCTTTTCCGTCACCGTCAGCGAGAGGATGCGAATGGCCGGATCAGCCATCAGCGCCAGCAGTGCCTCGCGCTCTGTATTGGCGTCCATAACCCTGAGAATCGAACCGATCACGCGCGGATGGGTGCCTTCTGCGTCGCGCACGGCGATGGTGTAGAGCCCGTCCTGCGGCTCCAGCGCCTCCTTGGTGTCAGGCCGCCTCAGGCTAGCCCCGACAATACCCCAGCTCGGGTCCTTTCCCAGCAGATCGTCGACATAGACGGCCATATGCGCCCGGTGAAATGCGCCAATGCCCAGATGCACGATACCCGGCGTCACCTTGGTGCGGTCATATCCGGGCACATTCGTCCCGCCGGCAAGTTTGGCAAGGCTGGCGGAATTGAGGCGCGGTCTGGACACGGGGTATCTCCTCGGGACATGCGGCTCCCATCTTGTATGGAAGTTCGACGCAAGATAGAGCCTCTTTAGTGGCAAGCCCTTGCCGGAGCAAGCCCGCACCGGCATAACCCGGTTGAAGTTCAGGAGGAAATTCGTGACCAAGCGCATCGTCTCAATCGGGGAATGCATGATCGAGATGAGCGGCGGAGTGGACCGCACCTATCGTCTCGGCTACGCGGGGGACACGCTCAACACCGCCTGGTATCTGCGCGCCCTGCTCGGCAAGGATTGGTCGGTCGACTATGCCACCGCGCTTGGCGAAGATCGCTATTCCAACGACATCCGTACCTTCCTCGATGACAATGGCATCGGCACCGGCCACATCCAGACCATTCAAAATCGCCGCCCCGGCCTCTATCTGATCCACCAGGAGAAGGGTGACCGGCACTTCACCTATTGGCGCGATACCTCCGCCGCCAAGCTCCTGGCTGACGACAAGCCCGCCCTCGCCGAGGCCGTCGAGGGCGCCGAACTCGTCTATTTTTCTGGCATTACCCTCGCCATTCTCGCCCCGCGTGCCCGCGGCCGCCTGCTCGGCGCCATCGTCAAGGCCCGCGACAATGGCGCCAAAATCGCCTTCGACACCAATCTGCGTCCGGCTCTGTGGTCCTCTCCGCGCGTCATGGCCGGCGTGCTGACCGCCGCCGCCAGCCTCTGTGACATCGTCCTGCCCACCCACACCGATGAGGCCCCGCTATTCGGCGACAAGACCATCAATGACACCGCCGACCGCTATCTCGAGCTGGGTGTTGAGGAGGTGGTGGTCAAGGACGGCGCCAAGGAAGCGCTGATCGCCACCGCCAGCGAGCGGGTCTGCATTGCCCCCCCGCCTGTTGCCAATGTGGTCGATGCCACCGGCGCTGGCGACAGCTTCAATGGCGCCTATCTCTCGGCCCGTCTCAACGGCAAATCCCTGCGCGAAGCCGCCGAAGCCGCCCACCGCACTGCCGGCATCGTCATCGGCCACAAGGGTGCACTGGTGGATCCCAAGCTGGTGCGGTAAAGCACCCGCGCCATCTGTCCTCCCCCGCGAGCGGGGCTTCGAGGCGTCCCAAGGGGCAAATCGCTCCGGGGGAGCGATTTGAGACAAGAAGGCCATGAGGGCTAGGCCCGAATGGCAGGGACCGCCGTAAGGCGGTGGAGGGGGGGCCGCCCGCACGATGCCCGCCACGACCATCGCAGGTCGTCGCTCCACGTCCTCTGCAGAAAACCTCAGAACACGAATACCCTCTCGCTCGAGCCATTCAGTTCGGCGCGTGTCATACTCCGACTGCTCCGCATGCACAGGCCCGTCGATCTCAACGCAAAGCTTTGCCTTGGCGCAATAGAAGTCGAGAACAAATGGCCCGATCGGATGCTGTCGGCGAAAGTGCAACTTGAGCTGATCCCGCCGCAGCAGTGCCCATAGCGTCCGCTTCGGGGATTGTCATCGAACGCCGCAGAGACTTGGCGTGCTGCCGAATAAAGTCCGGTGCCCTCAACCATGCCTCCCGCCATTGCGCCCCCTCCGCCAGGCTAAGCGTTGTCCCCCTCCCCCGCAAGCTTGGGAGGAATACCGAGACACCACCGTCATCCAACTGTCATAAATTGACCAACCGGTAAAAACTTCATAGCGTCTCGCCTCAGCCGTCATCCGCCCGTCATTTGAAGCGGGCATGGAACGGTCTGCTCCCCTCAGTCGGGAAGCGCCAAGAACCGGTCGAAAACCGGCAGCCGGGAGTACGCCCCCGGCAAAGCGGCACCTCATTGGAGACGATCAGATGAACTTCTTCCCAGCCATTTCCCGGCGCAGCTTCCTGGCCGGGTCCGCCAGCGTTGGCGCCATGGTCGCCATGCACCCCTTTGCAGTCATGGCCCAGGCCAACCAGGCCCACCTGCGCATCATCGAGACGACCGATATTCACGTCGCCATCCTGCCCTATGACTACTATGCCGACGCCCCCAACGACACGATGGGTCTGGCGCGCACCGCTGCCATCATTGAAGACATTCGCGCCGAGGCCGGCAATGCCGTGCTGTTCGACAATGGCGACCTGATCCAGGGCAACCCGATGGGCGACTACATGGCCTATGAAAAGGGTCTCAACCAGGGTGACATCCACCCCGCCGTCGCCGCGCTCAACACCCTTGGCTACGACGCCGCCACCCTGGGCAATCACGAGTTCAACTATGGGCTCGAATTCCTCGATCGCGCCCTGGAAGGTGCCAATTTCCCGCTGGTGTCGGCCAATCTGGTACGCGGCACCGAACTGGGTGAAGACCCCACCAATGACGAGACCTATCTCGAGCCCTATCGAATCTTCGAGAAGGAACTGACCGACGGTTCGGGCGCCACCCACACCATCAAGATCGGCGTCATCGGCTTCCTGCCGCCCCAGATCATGACCTGGGATGCCACCCACCTCACCGGCAAGGTCGTGGTGCGCGACATCGTCGAGGCGGCCCAGGCCTGGGTTCCGAAAATCCGTGAGGAAGGCGCCGATATCGTCGTCGCCCTCTCCCACTCCGGCATTACCGGCGGCGAACACGTCCCTGGCATGGAAAACGCTTCGCTCCAGCTCGCCGCAGTCGAAGGCATCGACGTGGTCCTCACCGGCCACCACCATCTGGTCTTCCCGGGCCCAGCCTATGAAGGCATCGAGGGCGTTGACACTGCTGCAGGCACGCTCAACGGCAAGCCGGCCGTCATGCCGGGTTTCTGGGGCTCGCATATGGGTCTGGTAGATCTGCTGCTCGAAGTCGATGCCGATGGCAAGTGGAGCGTCGTGTCCCACACCTCCGAAGCCCGCCCCATCGTCGAGCGCATCGACAACAAAAATGTCCCCACCGTTGAATCAGTGCCGGAAGTCGAGGCTTCCGTTGCCGACGAACACCAGGAGACCCTCGACTATATCCGCCGCCCGGTGGGCGAGACCGCGGCACCGCTGCACTCCTATTTTGCACTCGTGGCCGATGATCCGTCCGTGCAGATCGTTTCTCAGGCCCAATCCTGGTACATCGCGCAGATGATGAAGGGCACCGAGTGGGAAAGCCTGCCGATCCTTTCGGCGGCTGCACCCTTCAAGGCCGGCGGTCGTGGCGGTCCGGAATATTACACCGACGTCCCCGTCGGCCCAGTCGCCATCAAGAACGTGGCCGACCTTTACCTCTACCCCAACACCATCCAGGCACTGGTCGTCACCGGCGCCGATGTCAAGAACTGGCTCGAACGCTCGGCCGGTATCTTCAACCAGGTCGAGGCCGGCGCCACCGATGCCGAACTCATCAACCCGGACTTCCCGTCCTACAATTTCGACGTCATCGACGGGGTCACCTACAAGATCGACCTCACCCAGCCCTCGAAATACTCTTCCGACGGCAAGGAAGTCCTCAACCCGGACGCCAACCGCATCGTCGACCTGATGTTCGACGGCGCCCCGATCGATCCGGAAGCCAAGTTCGTCATCGCCTCGAACAATTATCGCGCTGGCGGCGGCGGTTCCTTCCCGGGCACCGGCGCGGAGAACATCATCTTCATCGGCCCCGATACCAATCGCGACATCATCGTCCGCTTCATCATCGAAAACGGCACCATCAATCCCAAGGCCGACAGCAATTGGTCCCTCGCCCCGATCGGCGACACCACCGTGCTCTTTGCCACCGGCCCCAAAGCCGCCGACAAGGTGGCCGACGTGACCGCCGTCAGCATCGAGGCCACCGGCGAAACCAATGCCGACGGTTTCGGTATCTACCGCATCACGCTGTAGTCGCTCGGACTTTGCAATCCTTTGGGGGAGCCGCTAAGGCTCCCCCATTCATTTCAGGGAAGGCTCCATGCTGCGCACGATCATCGTTCTGGCCCTCGCCCTCCTCGCCCGACCCGCCATCGCCGAAGTGCCGCTTGCTGGCACCTTCACCGCCAGCGCCGCCTGCCCGGCCTATCAATCGATCAGCCGCCAGACCAATCCCGGTGATATCAAACTGGTGCCCGGCACCAATTATGAGCTTGTTGCTGCCAACAAGAACCCGCCAACCCACCTCTCCATCGTCGTCCCGGATGCTGAACCCAGGCGTCGCTGGGTCGAGCTGGACTGCGGCGCGACAAATGCGGACTTGCCGGCCACGTCTTCAGAGCAATCGGCGTCACAGTCTTACCGCGGCACCCAGTATGTGCTGGCCATCAATTGGCAACCCGCCTTTTGTGAAACGGTGTCCCATGTCCGGGAATGCCGCAACCAACAGCCGAACAGCTTCGAAGCCAGCCACTTCACCCTGCACGGCCTCTGGCCCCAGCCCCGCAGCAACGAATATTGCGGCGTCTCGCAAAGGGACATCTGGGCCAGTCGCGACGGCCGCTGGCGGGACCTGCCCGCGCTTGATCTCACCATTGCGCAACGCCGCGACCTCGACGAGGTCATGCCCGGCAGCCAGTCCGGTCTCGACCGCCACGAATGGGTCAAGCATGGCACCTGCTATGGCACCGGCCAGCGTGACTATTTCGCGGACTCGCTCGATCTCATGTTGGCGATCAACACCTCCGAAGTCGTTGAACTCTTTGCAGGCAATATCGGCAAGCGCATCACCTTGGCGCAGATTCGAAACGCTTTCGATCGGGCCTTTGGACCTGGTGCTGGAGACCGCGTGGCGGTGAGCTGCGCACCAGACGGCAACCGTATCTTGATCACAGAACTGCAGATCAATCTCACCGGAGAAATCACTGGCCCCGACGATCTGGGCCCGCTCATGCTGGCCGCGGAGCCGGCTGAAAGCGACTGCCGGTCCGGACAGGTCGATGCGGTCGGATTGCGTTGAGGATCAGGCGTATCTGTCAACGAGAGCCGGCGGCTCGGCCAAGGCCGCAACAGCCACTTGGCGCCCGGAGAGACTGCCGCCAAAGTCCACGGCCGGTTCAAACGGCTCGGCCACTTTCGATGGATCCTCGCCACGTTTCGCCGCGCTGACCTCGTCGCAATTGTGACAAGCATATCCGTTGATCATGACGGGCCTGGGATAGTCTCCACCAATCTGCATCGGGACCTCCAATCATTCGCGAGGCTATTCGACGATCGGCAACATCTGGTTACCCAGGTCCATGCGGCATGGTGAACAAAGCCTTGCCGGACTAGCTACCCCGCTCCATCCCATCCAGCCGGTCCCGAAGCGCCATCAGTTCGCGGCGCAGAGCATCGACTCCCTCGAGCGTCAGCCCGCTTCCCTGCACCACTGCAAGCGGAATGCTCTGCGCCTTGGCCTTGAGCGCCCTACCCTCGCCGGTCAGTCGAATGCGCACCTGACGTTCATCGTCCTCGTCACGCCGGCGCTCGACAAGGCCCCTTGCCTCCAAGCGCTTGATCAGCGGCGTGATCGTGCCGGAGTCGAGGAACAACTTGTCCCCCAGCGCCTTGACCGTCAGATCATCCCGCTCCCAAAGCACAAGGAACACCAAATATTGCGGATAGGTCAGGTCGAGTGCGTCCAGCCGGGGCTTGTAATAGCGCGTAAAGGCATGCCCCGCCGAGTAGACTGCAAAGCACAACATCTGGTCGATTGTGGGCATAGGCTGATCGGCCATGGGCGACCTCATTCTCAGTCACGAAGCTATCACACAAAATTCCATTGTGCACAATTTAATTGTGCGATACTCATATTGCCATCCACGCAAAGGAGCTTTCCAATGAGCATCAAGTCAGCCATCTACACTGCCCACGCCCACACCACCGGCGGCCGCACCGGCACCAGCAAGACCGATGATGGCCGTCTGGAGATCACTCTCGATACACCGAAGGCCATGGGCGGCAATGACGGCCCCGGTACCAATCCCGAGCAGCTCTTCGCAGCTGGATACTCCGCCTGTTTCCTCGGTGCCCTCAAGGCCGTTGGTCGCGGCGAGAAGGTCAAGATCCCCGACGAAACCACGATTGATGCGGCCGTTTCCTTCGGCGAAAATGCCAGGGCCCCTGGCTACAACATCGCTGTTGAACTCAAGGTGGCTATTCCAGGCTTTGATCAGGCACAGGCCGAAGACCTGGTCCACAAGGCCCACCAGGTCTGCCCCTATTCCAATGCCACCCGCGGCAATGTCGATGTGACCCTCACCATCGTGGAAAGCGCGCTCGCCACCGCCTGAGGCTTTCGTTAACGATTGCCATTCACTTGACCGAAAGGGCGGCGAGGCTAGCGTCCTCACTCTCACAGGAGCCGCCATGCCCGCCGCCCTTTCCATTGCAGGCCTGCACAAGTCCTTCGATCGCCCCGTGGTCAAGGGCGTCGACCTGACCATCCGGACCGGCGAGTTCTACGCCTTGCTTGGCCCTAATGGCGCGGGCAAGACCACCATCCTGCGCATGGTAGCGGGGCTATTGAGGCCGGACGCGGGCTCTATCTCCGTCCTGGGCATAGACGCGCTGGCCGAACCGGTGGCCGCCAAACGCCGCATGGCGTGGGTGTCCGACGAGCCCATGGTCTATCACAGGTTGACCCCGCTCGAATATCTCGATTTCGTCGCGGGCCTATGGCAGGTCGAGCCCGCACAGGCCCGCCAGTCGGCGCATGAACTGGTAGACTGGCTGGGCCTTGCTCCCCATGCGAACGAACTCTGCGGCGGCTTCTCCAAGGGCATGCTGCAGAAGGTTGCCCTGGCCGGCGCGCTTGTTCACGATCCCGACCTCATCATTCTCGATGAGCCCCTGACCGGCCTTGATGCGGGGTCAGCCCGCCAGGTCAAGGACGTGCTGCGCGCCAAAACCGCCGCCGGCGTCACCGTCATCATGACCACCCACATCCTCGAAGTGGCCGAAAGGATGGCCGAACGCATCGGTGTCATTTCCGGCGGCCGGCTGATCGCCGAAGGGACCCTGGCCGAGCTGCGCACCCGGATTGGCCGGGAAACCACGCTTGAGGAGATCTTTCTCGACCTTGTGGCCGAAGGCCAGGCCGTCGGGCAGGACGCCGCGTGAACCTCGCCCCCGCCTCCCTGCCCTGGCTTGCTGCCCATGAGCTGCGCCTCGCCTGGCGCGACGCACTGGCCATGATGACCGGTGGACGCCGCACCCGCCTGGTCGGCTGGATCGTCGGCGGCGGCGCAGTCTTCGGGATCATGCTGCTGATCGCCTGGTTCTCCGTCCGTCCGTGGGTCCAGGCAGGGATTGTCATCGACAAGCAGGCACTGGTCCTCATCTCGGGCATCGGCCTGCTCTTTTGGGCCGTCACCCTGTCCCAGGCGCTCGAGGCGGTGACACGGGTCTATTATGGCCGCTCCGACCTCGATCTCATCCTCTCGTCCCCCGCCTCCAGTGCACGCCTGTTTGCGGTCCGCGCCGGAACGGTGTTCGTGAGCACCACACTGCTCGGGCTCCTGCTGATCAGCCCACTGGTCATCGCTCTCGTGGCGCAGGACGGCCCACGCTGGCTCTCCGCAGTCCTCGTGCTATTGGCTCTGTCGGCCCTCTCCGTGGCCATCGCCATGATCATAACGCGGCTCCTGTTCCGCCTAACAGGTCCGCGACGAACGCGCCTGATAGCACAGGTCGTCGCCGGCATCGTCGGCGCAGGTTTCGTCATCGGGGTGCAGGCGGCCGCCATTCTTTCCCACGACGGGTTTTCACGCCTGGCCTTCTTTCAGTCCCAGGAAATCATCGACGCCGCACCGGGAACAGATAGTCTCCTTTGGTTGCCAGCGCGAGCGGTATTGGGCGAGCCGCTACCTGCGCTGCTGCTGGTGAGCGCCGCACTGGCGGCGCTGATCGTGACGGTCTTGCTGATTGCGCCCAGTTATGGCCGGCTCGCGACCGCCGCCGCGGGGCTCAATCAGGTGCGCAGCCAGCGGCGCCCCTCACCCAAGGCCTTCCGCCCCGCCAGCCAGCGACAGGCCCTCAGGCGCAAGGAATTCCTGCTGCTTCAGCGCGACCCCTGGCTCCTCTCGCAGACCTTGATGCAATTGCTCTATCTGGTACCACCGGCCCTGCTGCTGTGGATCAACTACGGCTCCGCCTCGGGCGACGGGACCTTCGTGGTCATCGTGCCGGTGCTGATCATGGCCTGCGGACAATTGGCCGGCGGTCTGGCCTGGCTGGCCATCTCCGGCGAAGACGCTCACGACTTGGTCGCCACTGCCCCCCTCAGCACTGCGAGCATTCTGCGCGCCAAGATCGAGGCCGTGCTCATCGTCATCCTCGTGCTCATGGCGCCGCTTTTGGCCTTCATGGCTTTCAGCGCCTGGCCAATGGCCCTGATCACGGCGATCTGTGCGTCCCTTGCCGCGGCAGCATCTACTGCCATTCAGCTCTGGTTCCGCGTGACCGCCAAACGCTCCATGTTCCGGCGCCGCCAGGTTGCCTCGCGCGCTGCAACGCTGTGCGAGGCCTTCTCGTCAATTCTCTGGGCTGGCACGGGTGCGTTGTGGGCAGCGGGCATCCCCATACTGGCCGTTGCTCCAGCCATTCTGGCTGTTGGCACTCTTGGCCTTGCCCGCTTGCTGGCTCCGCGTGGGAAATAGCGCAGCGCCCCGGCTAGAATAGGATCGCCAATCCCATCATGGCCATGATGAGGATGATCACAATCCCGATCAGCATGATGCCGGCAACAATCTTGGCGAGCGTAGCCGCCGCACCCGCCAGGCCGGAAAAACCCATGGCACCAGCCACCAGGGCAACGACAACGAGGATGAGCAAGAGTTGCAGCATGGCAGAACGCGGCCTTATCCCGTGGAACTGAGCTGCAAACGTTGTAGCTGGCCGCTGCGTTCCGCCTTGATCCGGCAAATCTCGGTCTTAACCGGATGTCAGTGCACTTGGGGCTAAAGTCCTTGTCCGGCTCGGAGAAATTATTTGCGGCACATTATCAGATGGGGCGCTGCCCTCGCGACGATATTGCTGCTGCTGGCATTGACCTTGACGGGCATGCTCGCTTCGCTCGATCGCCGCCTTGAAGACCTGCGCTATGCGTTGGCCTCGCGCCCGGTTGGCGAGGGAACCGTCGTCGTCGAAATCGACAGCGAAAGCCTTGATCAGGTCGGCGTCTGGCCATGGCCACGGAGCCTGCACGCTGCCCTTCTCGACAAGCTCATGGAAGCAGGCGTCGACGAGGTCGCATTCGACATCGACTTTTCCAGTAGCCGGGACGCGTTCGACGACGCTCTTTTCACTGCAGCTCTGGAGCGTGCCGGCGGCTACGCCTGGCTTGCCGCATTTGCGCAGACCAACGCCGATGGCAGTCTGCATTTTTCGCGGCCATTACCCGAGTTCGCGGCCGCTGCGGACCCTGTTCTCGTCAACGTCCTGCTCGACCCCTTCACCGGCATGGCCCGGCGTCTGCCCATCGCCGCAACCGATAATGCCGGCACGATACCCGCCTTGGCGGTGCAGCTTGCACGGCCCGCTCAGGCTCTGCCCGAAACCCTGGAGGTCGATTTCGGCCTGGACCTTCACGGTCTGCAGCGCGTCAGCTTCATCGACGTCCTCTATGGCCGCATCGACCCGACTGTCCTGGCAGGAAAGCAGATCATCGTTGGTGCCACGGCCATAGAACTGCGCGATTTCTTCACGGTACCGCGCTACGGAGTCATTCCCGGACCCGTGCTGCAGGCCCTGGCCCTCGAAACTCTCAAGTCGGGGCGCATCCTGGTTGATTGGGGTGGGATCCCCGCACTGGTGATCGTGTCGGTATTGGCATTTTTGCTGCTTCTGCGCCGGCGCAAGTCCTACTTGCCCGGTGTGCTGGCAACGCTGAGCGTCGTCGCCCTGTGCGGCGAGATTCTGGCGCTGATCGCCTACGACCAGGCAGGTCTTCTCATCGACACGGCGGGCCTGCACGTTGGCCTTGTCATGCTGCTTGGTCTCGCCATGGCAGACAACGGCTACAACCATCTCCTGGCCCGGCGTTCCGCCCAGCAACGCCTGGAGTTTCTGGCCACCCACGATGCCGCCACCGGACTTCTCTCGCGCCAGGGCCTTGTGGAATTGCCGGCGCCGGACGTTTCACAATTGCTGCTATTGGCTCAAGTGCAGGCGACCGATGAGTTGCGCGCCACGCTGGGACATGACGTGGTGGAAAAGGTCCTGCTGCAGGTGGCACATCGCCTGAGCCATGCCGGATTTCGCCACGTCGCCCGTACCGCCCCCAACAGCTTTGCGCTGCTGCGTGATGACGATGGCGATGCCGACGGCATTGCCCAGCGCGTCAGGCGGCTCAATGCAGCTCTGTCCGGGGAGTACCATGTCGATGGGCACCATTTGTATATCGAGATAGTCACCGGCTACGCGGCCGGTGCCGACACGCGCGAGGAGCTGCTCAACCAGGCCGAGATTGCCTTGATTCAGGCACGAAGCGATCGCGTTCGGTACCGCGGCTTCAGTCCGGCAGACCAGACAGCACTCGACCGGCACCGCCGGCTCGACCGCGACCTGCGCCGCGCCTTGGGACGCAATCAACTGCGCCTGATCTTCCAGCCACAGGTGAGCCTGCAGAACCGCGAAATCATCGGCGCCGAGGCTCTGATGCGCTGGGATCATCCCGAACTGGGCGCGGTCTCTCCTGCTGAGTTCATCCCCTTGGCCGAGGAGACGGGTCTCATTGTCGAGCTGGGCCGGTGGATTTTGGGGGAAGCCTGCCAACAGGCGGCCAGTTGGCCCAGCCCGGTTACTGTGGCCGTCAATGTCTCGCCCATCCAGTTCCAGCACGCCGACATCGTCACCACGGTGGCGATCGCCCTTCAGCGCTCGGGTCTGCCCGCGTCCCGCCTGGAACTCGAGATCACCGAGAGCAGCCGCGTGACGGATCCTGCGCGCATGCATGACATCATGTGGCAATTGCGCAATCTGGGTGTGAGGCTCGCCATTGACGACTTCGGCACTGGCTATTCGTCGCTGAGCTACTTTCGGGACCTGCCCTTCGATCTGGTCAAGATTGATCAGGGGTTTGTGCGCAATCGCACGTCACCGAGCGACCGGGGCCTGCTGGCTGCTATCATCGAGCTTGCCGGCAAGATGAACAAGCTCACCATTGCAGAAGGTGTGGAGGACGAGGAAACCGCCAGCCTCCTGTCCAGCATGGGGTGCACCTACGGCCAGGGCTACTACTTCAGCCGTCCCATATCGGACCGCGAAATGCACGCTATCCTGCCAGTTCAGCAGCACCGGCGCGAAGGCTAGTTGCCGAGCAGGCCCACTCCCAGCCCCACACCATTGCCGCCCACATTCAGCTCGGCCTTAGCCACCTCGAGATCAACGCTCACGCTGGCCCGCTTGTCGTGACCATTGGCGTTGCCATTGCCATCACCGTTGTCCTTGTCGTGGCCATTGGCATTCCCGTTGCCATTGCCACCCGAGTTGCCGTTTCCGCCAGAGTTTCCATTGCCATTGCTATTGCCATGACCCGCGCTTGCCGAAGCCGCAACCCCAAGACCGAATGATGCGTTTGCACTGGCATTGCCGCCGCCATTGGACGCGCCGGCGCCAACTGCGTTGCCGTTGCTGTTACCGTTTCCGTTGCCATTTCCGCCGGAGTTTCCGTTGCCGTTTCCGCCAGAGTTTCCGTTGCTCTTGCCATTGCCGGCAGCCGCACCGGCGGACACACCATTGCTCCCACCTTCAGACGCATCGGCGTTGCCATTGCCATTGTTTGCGCGCGCATTGGCACTCACCGCATTGCCCTGTCCACCGGCATTCACGCTGGCATTGACGTTGGGCACGGCGCGGTTCTTGACCGCCTCAAGCGCTTCTTCTGCCGGCAACTCTCCGCTGAGCACGGCGGCCTTGGCAATGGCAGGCACGGCCTCACCCTCGATCAGATAGATGACCCGATCCGAACCCGGCCCGCTGACATCGACTGGCGCGGACTCGCTGGCGGCAGCCGATTGCCCCCGGACCACATCGACGACCATCTCGTGGACATTGTCCTGAACCTGCACAACTCCGCTAGACACATCCACCCTGGCTTCGCCATTGCGATAGGTCACAGTGAACTGCGTGCCCTTCACCACGGCGGCAAGTACAGGCGTCTGTACCGAAAAGTGCTGCACATTGCGCCGCTCGGCCTGAATGGTCACCTCGCCACGGCTCTGGATGACGCTGGTCATCTTTTGTCCGATGGCATCGCGAATGGTGATTTCCGTGCCGGCGGCCAGGGCTATGCGTTCCTGTCCGCGCACCAGCTCTACGCGCCCGTCCCCGGCCGTGCGCACTTTGCCACCATCGGGAACCACGTCGCCGCGCTGCAGGATAACCCAGCCGCCGCGCTCATACTGCATCACGCTGCCGCGCAGACGATCTGCAATCCACTCATCGGCCAAGGCCACCGAGCTGAAGCATACCAGGGCCACAGCCGCTAAGATTGATTTGCCAAAGCGCATGGGTTTCTACCTCCAGGCGAGCTCCTGCCCGCAATATTGGAGGCCATTTCGCGGCTACAATCCTTAACCGGGGCTTATGTCCAACCGCGTCATCGTGCGCCAGAGTTAACGGAAAGCCCCGGGAAAACACTGCATTTGCAGGTTCACCCGGACGCGACCGCGCCTAGCGCCCGGGTTGTACGACATCTTGGAGTAGTAGCACCCGTTGGCGAGCCACTAATCGTCGTCATCATCGTCATCATCGTCATCGTCGTCGTCCCCGCCGCCACCTACGCCAGCACCGCCGCCGCCAGCACCACCGCCGCCAGCACCACCGCCGCCGCCACCGGCGCCAGCACCACCACCGCCACCACCACCGGCGCCGCCGCCGTCACCATCGTCCCCGCCACCGGAGTCGTTGTCTTGAGCAGGAGGTGCCGCGGCGGGAGCGGGAGGGGGCGGTGGACTAAAAGTTGAGAGTGACCGGAATGATACCGCCCCCGACTGGGATGTCGCCTCCAGGCCAGCCGCTTGAGCAGCTGCCGAAGCGCCGACGACTGGCACTCCGTTCACCGTGTAGACGGTGTTGGACGACCCTGGGCCGGAGACCATCAACGGCGCGTCGGTCCCCGCAGAAGCTGACTGGCCAACGACAACATCGGCGACAATGTTGTTGGTGTCCTGTACCTGCACCACGCCACTGTCCACCTCCACGGTAGCTCGGTTCCTCGAAATCGTGACTGTGAACTGGGTCCCCTTGACCACGGCCGCCAGCATCGGTGTGTTCACTGAAAAATGCTGGACATTGCGCTTGTCGGCAGAAATCGTCACGCTTCCCAGATGGTGCTCGACATTGGTCATCTTCCGCCCCTGCGCTTCATGTATCGCGAGGAACGTCCCGGGCCCCATGTCGATGACCTCATCGTCGCGAACCAATTCCATCCGGGAATTGTATAGAGTACGGACGTGATGCGAGTTCTTGACGATGTCGCCAACGTTCAGCGGATGCCATTCACGCCCGTCATAAAGCTGCGCATCCCCTCGCAAACGGGCTACCGTCCACTCGCCTGCGACGGCGAGTAAGACTGTTTGCAGCACCAGGAACAATGCGATGAGTAGGCGCGCTGAAGAACGCATTTGGTTTCCCCCGATAACACAACGGGAGAGTGCGCAGGGACACCTTAATCAGGCCCTTGCGAAAGCCTTCGTGCTCACTTCCGCCGTTCACACCGCGCCCGTTGGTTAATGCAGTGCTACGGAATATCTGTGCTTAGAATTCCAGCCCGGCCGGAACCGGCGGCGGCGCGTGCAGCACTGTAATCCGCACCCGCTCATTGGCCGCCATATAGGGGTCATTGGGGAAGAACGGTTCATCGGTCGCGCGGCCTGACACGGCCTTGAACCGGTCATCGCTCATGCCGAATTCACCCAGGATAGACCGCACCACATTGGCCCGGTCGGCCGAGAGTTCCCAAGGCCCGTAGCGTGGATTGTCATAGCGCCCGCCCGCCGCGGTATGGCCGGAAATGGTCACCTGCGCATTGAGTTGCTGCAGGATCGGTGCGATGGCGGCAATGGCGGCCCGTGTCGGCTCCAGCGGATATTTCGATCCCTCGGGGAACATCGGCCGTCCCTGCTGGTCGACGATCTGGATATCGAGCCCATCCCTGGTCTGCTCGATCAGCAAATTGTCCATGAACGGGGTGATTTCCGGCAGCGACTGCCAGGCCTGCTTGATACTGGCCGCGGCGCTGTGGAAGGCCTGAGTGTCGATGGATTTGAGATTGAACTCGCTGTCGCTGCTGGCCTCGCGCTCGCTGCCCTGTTCCCGGGCCGGCCCGCCGATATGGACGTCCACCGTGCCCTCGTCCGAGCTTTGGGGAGAAGCGGGACGATCCTCCACAATATCCGCCGAGGAGCCGGACATCTGGTTGCCCGAATTGTCCATGGCATTGCCGCCCATCACGCCGCCAGCGCCGCTGGTGGTCATGCTTAGCGAAGCGGGCGCGAAGTAATTCGCCAGCCCTTCCTTCTGCTCCGGGGTCGTCATGCTGATCAGCCACATCAGAAGGAAGAAGGCCATCATCGCGGTCACGAAGTCGGCATAGGCGATCTTCCAGGCGCCGCCATGGTGCGCGTGGCCGGCCTTTTTGACCTTCTTGATGATAATGGGCTGGTCGTAATTCGCCATTCTGGCTGATCCGGACTGTTGCTATCAGGTCGTGGCCGGCAGCGCCGCAGTGGCAGCCTCGACCTCGGCAAAGGTCGGGCGCACTTCGCTCATCAGCGCCTTGCGCGCGAACTCAATGGCCATGACCGGCGGTTGGCCGCCGATATGAGCCAGCAGCCCAACCTTGAGCGACAGGAAATACTTCGACTCCGCCTCAAACGTGTTCTTGAGCGATTGCGCCATCGGCCCGAAAAAGCCATAGGCCACGAACACGCCGAAAAACGTACCCACCAGCGCGCCGCCGATCAGGTGGCCCAGCACTTCGGGCGGCTCGGTAATGGCGCCCATGGTCTTGATCACACCCAGCACCGCGGCCACGATGCCGAGCGCGGGCGTACCGTCGGCAATCGCCTGCATGGCCGACACCAGACGTTCCTGCTCCTGGTGGTGCGTTTCCAGTTCCTCGTCCATCAACGCGTCCATCTCATGCACATTGTTGGACCCCATGGTCACCATGCGCATGTAGTCGCAGACGAATTCCACCGCATGGTGGTTCTTGGCAAAGGTCGGAAAGGCATTGAAGAGCGTGGAGTTGTGCGGGTCCTCGATATGAGGCTCGATGCCGAGAATGCCCTTCTGCTGGATGAGCTTGTACATCGAGAACTGCAGGCCCAGCAGTTCCACATAAGCGGCCTTGTTATATTTCGGCCCCTTGAACAGCGTGCCGAACATGGAGGGCACAGCCTTGAGCACAGGCCCGCCATTGGCAATGATGAATGCGCCGATCGCCGCGCCCAGAATGATCACGAACTCGAAGGGCTGCCAGAGCACCTCCACGTGGCCGCCCATCGCCGAATAGCCGCCAAACACGCAGGCAAAGACGACGACGATACCGATAATCAGACGCATTGGGCTTACTCGAACGCGGATACAACACTGGCACAGGGAGGCCGAAACGCCGCCTCCTCGCCCCGCATAATGGTCTGATCAGGCTTAACAGGGGGTGTATGGACTGCCTCGGCCTTGCCGTGATCAATCCGCCATCAGATCGATCTCTGGCCGGCCTTCCCCGGACTGGCTATGCGTGTGCACCACCAGCGGCCGGATCTCCATGCGGCCATATTGCAGGATTGGATCATCCTCAAACAAAGGCATTAGCGCATCCATGCTTTCGGCCTCGAGCAGCAGGAACCCACCAACCACTTCCTTGCTTTCCGCGTAGGGCCCGTCCGTCGCAATCAGGCTTCCGTCGTCCATGCGCAGCGATCGGGCCGTCTCCAGCCCGGCCAGCGGTGAAGCAAAGATCAGCTGCCCACTCGCCCGGAGCTTGCGGTCATGCTCGATGGTGGCGTCATCGAGTTTCCGGAAGTCCTCTTTTGTCAGGTGATCCATCGAGCCGGGCTCGAAATATACCAGCGCCATAAACCGCATCGTCGTCCTCCAATCATGGTCTGACCATGCGACGAACAACACCAGCCAATTTCGACTGGAGCAAACAAATATCCCCGCTTTCGCGGGGACTTCTGCACCTTCTAGACCGTGCCGCGTTCCTTTCGGATCTTCAGCACCTTGTCGATATCGGCGGCCGAATGCCGCTCATGCAGGTGCTCGTCTTCCGGTCCGCCAGCCGCGTTGACACAGCGCCCGCGCTTGACCGGCTCGCGTGCGTCGACCTGCTTGGCCCAGCGGATCACATTCTTGTAGGTGCCCACGTCGAGGAATTCGGCGGCATTATAGGCACGCCCCAGCACCAGACCCCCATACCAGGGGAAAATGGCCATATCGGCAATGCTGTAGTCGCGGCCCGAGACGAATTCATGCTCAGCCAGTTGCCGGTCGAGGACATCAAGCTGACGCTTGGTTTCCATGGCGTAGCGATTGATAGGATACTCGAGCTTTTCGGGAGCATAGGCATAGAAATGTCCAAAACCGCCGCCGACGAAAGGGGCGCTGCCCATTTGCCAGAACAGCCAGTTCAGCGTCTCTGCCCGCTGCGCCACATCCTTTGAAAGGAAGGCGTCAAACTTATCGGCGAGATAAACCATCATCGATCCGCTTTCGAACAAGCGAATGGGCGTTTCCGGACCGTAGTCCATCATCGCCGGGATCTTCGAGTTCGGATTGACCGAAACGAAGCCCGAACCAAACTGGTCCCCCTTGCCGATATTGACGAGATAGGCGTCGTATTCCGCATCATGCCCGGCCGCCAGCAGCTCCTCAAGCATGATGGTGACCTTCTGCCCATTGGGCGTTGCAAGCGAATAGAGCTGCAAGGCATGCTCGCCACGCGGCAGGTCCTTGTCATGTGTCGCCCCGGCTATGGGCCGGTTGGTGCTCGCGAAGGCGCCTCCGTTTTCCTTGTCCCAGGTCCAGACTTTGGGCGGCACATATTCATTCATGACAAGGCTCTCCGGCTGTGTGGTGAAACAAGCGATTCATTCATCGCCTTTCGCCGATATAAGCACAGAATGCGGCAGGCGTAACCCACCCCCTCGCAAACTTGCCAGTCGACCAGCGCACAGCTACTGCTCAGCCATGCACAGTCCCGCCGCTGCCCCCTTCGAAATCTACCTCGTCGCCACCCCCGGTCTGGAAGCGCCGCTTCGCGACGAGGCCCTGGCGGCCGGCTTTCCCGACGCCACCACGACGGACGGTGGCGTCGCTTTCATGGGCACCTGGACCGATGTCTGGCGCGCCAATCTGATCCTGCGGGGTGCCACCCGCGTCCTGGCCCGCATGGCCAGCTTCCGCGCCATGCATCTGGCCCAACTCGACAAGCGCGCCCGCAAGCTGCCTTGGGCCGATTGGTTGCGCACCAATATGCCGGTCCATGTCGAGGCCAGTTGCAAGCGCTCGCGCATCTACCACGCCGGCGCCGCCGCCCAGCGGGTCGCCACGGCCATCCGGGAAGAGCTCGGCGCCCCGATCGCCGAGGATGCCGCGCTGCGCATCATGGTCCGCATCGAGGATGATCTGGTGACCATCAGCATCGACACCACCGGCGAGTCGTTGCACAAGCGCGGGTTCAAGGAAGGCGTTGCCAAGGCCCCGATGCGCGAGACCATGGCCGCGATGTTTCTGCGGCAATGCGGCTACTCCGGCACCGAACCGGTTCTTGATCCAATGTGCGGCTCGGGCACCTTCGTGATTGAGGCCGCTGAAATCGCCCTCGGCCTATATCCCGGTCGCGGGCGAGATTTCGCCTTCGAACACCTTGTGAGCTTCGATCCCGGTAACTGGGCTGATCTCCGCAAATCCAAGGACCTCACCCCAACAGCACTGCGCTTCTTCGGGTCGGACCGCGACCCCGGTGCGATCCGGATGGCTCGGGCCAATGCCGAACGCTCAGGCGTGGCCGACGTAACCCGGTTCGAACAGCTGGCCATTGAGGACCTGGTTCCACCAGACGGCCCCACCGGCCTCGTCATCATCAACCCGCCCTATGGGACCCGCATCGGCCAGAAGGGCCCGCTGATCGGCCTGCACCGCACCCTTGGGACCGTCCTCAAGTCGCGTTTTGCCGGCTGGCGCGTCGGCATCGTCACCGCCGACAGGCAATTGGCCGAGGCCACCGGCCTCGCCTTCGAGCCGGCACTACCTCCGGTGCTGCATGGCGGCATCCGTGTCGGGCTTTACCGCGCCAAGCTGTAGGTCCCTCTTCACCTCTCCCTCTGGGGGAGAGGTCGGCGCGAAGCGCCGGGTGAGGGGGCGTTTCGACCTAGGCCGCCCGCTCCCCTGCCTCGGCGACGTCTTCCAGCCGCACAAAGCCCCGCCTCAGCGCCGCAAACACAGCTCCGTCGATCCCGGAGCCCACGTCTTTCTCCATGATGTCGAAGGCCGCCGAGACAGGCATCGCCTTGCGATAAGGCCGGTCCGCCGTCAGTGCGTCAAATATGTCGGCGACAGTGACGATGCGCGTGTCCAGATCGATGGCCTCCGCCCTGATACCGCGTGGATATCCACCACCACCAAGCTTTTCGTGATGGTCGCCCGCGATCCGTGCCATGTCGCGGAAAGCTGCAATCTTGGACAGGATGGTCCGGCCCAGTTCCGGATGCCGCCTGATCTCGGCCCATTCGTCCTCATCCGGCTTGCCGTTCTTGTCGAGCACGCTGTTTGAAACCCCCAGCTTGCCGATATCGTGCAGCAATGCGGCGCGCTTCAGCCAGCGCCGGCGCTCGGGCTCATATCCCATCTCTTCGGCGATGAGATCGGCAAAAAGCGCCACCCTGTCGCTATGCCCGGCCGTGAACGGGCTCTTGGCGTCCACCACTTGGGCAAAGCCCGCCGCGATCTCGTCCAGATAGTCCTCGTCCACGGCCCTGGCGAGCGCCTTGGGTTCCAGCGCAACAACCCGCTCCGCCAGGTCATTGGCTCTAAGGACGTCCCAAAAGGCATCGTCGCCTCCGAGGGCTTTCATCTGTGCCACCAGCCTCGGGTCAAACCAGCGCCCCGACCGCTCGCTGATCTCCGCCAGCGCCGCCTGCGCGCCACCGCGCATGAAGAAAACGTCCACCACCTGCGACAGCAGCGCAATCTGCCCGAACCGGGAGATGGATCCCTCAGCCAGACCTTCCGGCTGGCCGCTACCGTCCCAGTGCTCATCGAGGTCGAGAATGCCGCGCGCGACCGCCTCCGAGAACCGCATCGACCGGGCAATCTCCGCCCCGCGCTGACAGCGTGTCTCGATCAGTTCCCGAGAAATCTCCCCACCATTGCGCGCGATATGGACCAGGGTCTGCAGTCGTTCGACAAAGCCCGATTTCCGCGCCGTATTGGCAATCAGAAATCGCAAGATCTCGGGCAGCTTGTTATCCACGACCTTGTAGGCGCTTTTGAAGTTCAGATCATCAGCCAGATAGAGCTGACAAATCCGCGCCGCATTGGAACTGCAGCCGATATCCTTGAGCAACAGCGTATAATAGAGGTCTGAAAGCGCCGCTTCGCTCATCCCCAGTCCCCGCCCGACATGCATGCCGATCCAGCAGCACCTCAGGCTGTGGCCCACGGGTTGCCCCTCGGTAATGTCGAGCGCGAAGCTCAGCGCCCCGACCACTTCGGACAAATGTATGACGTCATGTTCGGTCATGGTCTCGCATCTCCAGCGACACCGACCCTAAGCGGCAATGCTTAAGCGAATATCCTCGCCTGCCCATAGGAACAATTTGAACCAAATACTAACCATACTGGCAGCCATGCGTGCCGGTGATGCAACGAAAGCGGTCACCGGCGCTTCACTCCTTGCCAATCGCCGATCGAGGAGGCGCGGAAATGACCGAGATCAAACGCATCCTGGTAGTCGAAGACCAGCCTTTGCTGCTGCTCGAACTCGCGGACCAGCTGGCCGAGCTGGGCTACGACGTCCGGACAGCAGGCAGCGCCCGCACGGCGAGCTATATGATGGACCAGACCGTGGATGGTCTCGTCACCGATATCGAACTTGGCGACGGTCCCGATGGCCTCGTATTGGCACGCCTTGCAGCTCGGACCCGCCCCCGCCTGCCGATTGTCGTTGTTTCGGGCGGCGTGCGCCCCGCAGCGGCACAATTGCCGCCCGGTGCCGTTTTCCTGCCCAAGCCCTATTTGGTGGCCGACATTGTCGCCGCCCTCTGCGCCCAACAAACCGCACGGGCCGCCTGACCGGCACGGACCGTCATATGCCTGTCCCACCAATCCGCTAGTTTGGGCGTTCCCTCGACTAGCTGGCGGCCGCCATGGACTTCCTCCACGATTTCCTCCTGCCCCTGGCGAACTCACCCTGGATCTATGCCATTGCTCTGGCCCTGGTGGTTCTGGACGCTGTCTTCCCTGTCTTTCCCAGCGAAGTCCTCGTCGTCGGCCTCGCCTCGCTCGCCGCAGCCAGCGCAGTGCCTGACCTCATGCTGCTCGTGCTGGTCGCCTCGGCCGGCGCCTTTGTTGGCGATATGCTAACCTATACAATTGGCCGGCAGATCGGCATCCGCCGCCTCCAATCCACCCGCTTCCGGCCATTGGCGCGGATGCTGCGCTGGGCCAGCCGGCGCCTCGGCCCGCGCACCGGCATGGTCGTGCTGACCGCGCGCTTCATTCCGTTTGCCCGGCTGGCGGTCAATCTGGCGGCGGGCAGCACCGGTTATGCCTTCGCCCGTTTCGCCCCTTTCTGCCTCGCCGCAGGCCTCGCCTGGGCGATCTACAATGTCACCATGGGCTATCTGGCCGGCCATTGGTTCAGGAGCCAGCCGCTCCTCGGCATGGCTATTGCCATAGCGCTCGCCGTGCTCCTCGGCTTCGCGCTCGACCTCGGCGCCGCGCGATGGCGCAATCGCCGCCATCCGCCGGGCGGTGGAACAAGCTCGGGTCTCCGACGTTGATCAGGTACCGACAAGAAAAGGAGATCTGACAATGGATTGGAATCGCATCGAAGGCAGTTGGAAACAGTTCTCGGGCAAGGCCAAGGAAAACTGGGGAAAGCTGACCGACGACGACATGGCCCAGATCAATGGCAATCGCGAGCAGCTCGAAGGCAAGATTCAGGAGCGCTACGGCAAGACCAAGGACGAGGTCCGCAAGGAAGTCGATGACTGGTCCAGCCAGATGCACTGATCCAGCCTCCGCTGTTGAAAAAGGCCCGGCACTGCGCCGGGCCTTTTCCTTTTGCCTATTCGGCCTTGGTGATCTTCACGATGCTCGACGTGCCCGCGCCCCGGTTCTCCGTCACCGCATAGACCGCGCCATCCGGACCGACCCGAACGTCTCGAACCCGCGCACCGACATCCACACGCGCTTCCTGTGCCACCCGGTCGTCCGCCATGTGCAGCACCACCACGGCTTGGGCCACAAGGCCCCCGACCAGGAAGTCACCCTGCCATTCGGGGAAGGCGTCACCATCGTAATAGGCCATGCCCGAGGGCGCGATGACCGGGTCCCAATAATAGACCGGCTGTTCGGTCTCCGCGCTCTGGGTGATCCCACCCTCGATCGGCTCACCGCCATAGGTGATGCCATAGGCCACTTCCGGCCAACCATAATTCTTCCCCGCCTCGGGCAGGTTCAGCTCGTCCCCGCCCCTGGCGCCGTGCTCCACAGTCCATAGACGGCCCTCATCGTCCAGCGTCGCCGATTGCACATTCCGGTGCCCCAGGCTCCAGATGCTGTCGAGCGCATCGGGATTGTCCATGAACGGATTGCCCTCGACCGGTTCGCCTTCAGGCGTGATCCGGAAGATCTTGCCCAGCCCGCTCTGCAGCTCCTGAGCCTGGTCGCGGATGGGGTCGTCGGAGCGTTCACCAACGGTCACATAGAGATTGCCGTCCTCGGTCGGCACAATCCGCGAGCCGAAATGCAAGCGCCCGTCATAGCTTGGCTCCTGCCGGAAGATCACCTCGACATCCTCAAGGCTGGCGCCGCCATCCTCCGCCAGCACCAGCCGGGCCGAGGCAACCGAAGTGCCATTGCCGTCTTCGCGCGGTTCGGAGAACGACACAAAGATACGCCCCGAATCTGCAAAATCATTGGCCAGCGCCACATCGAGCAGCCCACCCTGCCCCACCAGGTCCACCTCCGGTAGGCCCGTGATCGGCTCGCTGACCTCACCATCCTGGGTGACGATGTGCAGCACCCCCGACTTTGCCGTCACCAGCATCCGCCCATCGGGCAGGAATTCCATCGCCCACAGATGGGGCAGGCCCTCGGCAATCACCTGCTGATCCGTCTCCACGGGTTGCTCGGGCTGCGGCGCCCGTGTCTGGCCTTCAAAGGCCGGGGTCTGGTGCGGCGCGTTCGGTGGCGCGGTCTCCACCGGCTGGCCCTGCGCAAGGACGGGACCGGTCAGCACGGCCACCGAAAGCATTGTACTGGCCAGCAGGCGTGGCGTGAGGGACATGATTTTCTCCTGTCGATCATCCAATGTGACAATCGCCTAAGCCGGCGTCGGCCATATCGTTGCCTGCCAGCCAATCACGATAAGTTTGGCCCCTGGCGGCCGCCGCTTTGCCGGTCAGGCCGGCCCCGTGCTAGCATTCGTGTGCAGCAAAACTGGAGAGCTTGCGCATGCCCGGGCACCGCATCTATGCCACCAGCGTCGCCAGCGTCTATCCGCTCTATGTCACCAAGGCCGAACGCAAGGGGCGCAGCAAGGCCGAGGTCGACGAGATTTTCCGCTGGCTCACGGGCCACGACCAGAAAAGCCTGGAGGCCGAACTGGCCAATGGCACGAGTTTTGAGGATTTCTTTGCCAGGGCCCCTCGCCTCAACCCCAATCGCACCCAGATCAAGGGTGTCATCTGCGGCGTGCGGATTGAGGAGATCGAGGAGGAGACCATGCGCGAAATCCGCTACCTCGACAAACTCGTGGACGAACTCGCCAGGGGCAAGGCGATGGCGAAAATCCTGCGCGCCTGACAGGCCTATTCGAGCGCCAGTTCCAGGTCCTCGCAGCGCACCCACCACTGGCTCGGCATCGCCACCTCACGCAGGCGTCCCAAAAACCCCTCATCCACGCCGAAATCGATCAGGCACAATTCCTGCCCTTCCGAGGTCAGCTTGCTGATATCAATGACCGTGCAGTCCTCAGGCTGGATATCGCCATTGCTGCTGACGAACTGCTCGAGATCCTGCTGGCTGGGACAGGCAACCGGATCGGCACCAATTTGCGCCGCAGCCGGGAGCGGAACGAAAAGGCCGGCTGCGAAGGCTGTGGCGAGGGCAAGGGTAAGGCGTTTCATGTTGCGGCTCCTTGGAAACATCTCCAAGGCATCACGCGCGGCAGCCCGATAGGTTCCCTCCCCGCCTGATGCGGCCGGACAATTCTAGCCCTTCACCTGCACGATCTGGATGAGATTGCCGCAGCTGTCGTCAAACACGGCCATCATCACTGCACCCGCATCCATCGGCTCGACAGTAAACTGCACGCCCTCCGCCTTCAGCCGCGCGACTTCGGCGGCAATATCGTCCACCATGAACGAGGCTGCGGGGATGCCGTCGACCACCAATGCCGCCTTGAACGGCCCGACCGCCGGATGATCGCTGGGCTCCAGCAGCAGCTCGGTTCCATCCGGATTGTCCGGCGACACCACGGTCAACCAGCGATTGCCCCCGCCCAGGTCGATATCGCGCTTCACCGCGAAACCCAGCCGGTCCCGATAAAATTCCAGCGCCTTCTGCTGATCATCGACAAACACATTCGTCACATAGATTTTCATCTTTGGTCCTCTCACCGGTTTGAGTGTTCATCGTCACCTCCCCCTCCACGGGGGAGGCAGCGACGCGTGGCCCGCTGGGCCCGGAGCAGAGCTAGTTGGGGTGTCGGCACGTCCGGTCCCTCACAACAACCGCCCCAGCCACGCCTTCTGCGCCGCCCTGAGCGGCCACAGCTCCAGCCGGTGCAGCTTGGTCCGCCCTGCCCGGGTCACTTGGACCAGCCCCGCCTTTTCCAGCACCTCAAGATGCTGGCTCACCGCCTGCCGCGACATGACCGGCTGCCCCTTGGCCACGGCGCCCGCACACAATTCGAACAGCGACTGATCCGGCCGCTCTGCCAGCCGATCCACGATCCGCCGCCGCGTCGGATCGGCCAGAGCCTTGAAAAGCGCGTCAAGTTCGTCGGGGGTCATGGCTGCTTATACGCAAGTATCTTCTTGCATGTTTATAGGCAAGCAATTGCTTGCATGTCAACTTTGAACCGGCGCTTCGCGCGAGATCCTGCCGAAGCAAGGAATTCAGGTGAGAAGGCCACGATTGCCTGGAGCGTCCTGCCAGAAATTCGTGCCGGTGGCACGCAGTGAGCGGGGAAGCTACATTCCCGCCGTATCATCTCACCGCCAGACGACCTACATAGGGAAAACCTTAGTGTGCGCCCGCCCGAACCGGTCGCCCTCATCTTAGCCGAAGTCAGGATTTTTCAGTGAGTGTAGCTTTTACCAAGGAAGACAGCGCCGAGACGGCCGCCGAAACCATGCTGCCGGAAAAGCCCATTCCCGCAGGCCCCAACCTGGTGACCGCCAACGGGCTGGCGCAACTCCAGCGGCAACTGGCTGAGGCTACCGCCGCCTATGAAGCCGCCCTCGCCATCGAAGACATCAACGAACGCCGCCGCCAGGCGGCCAATCCCTGGCGCGACCTGCGCTACCTCAACGAACGCATCCGCACCGCCCAACTCGTGCCGCCGCCAGAGAGCAACGACCTCGTCGCCTTCGGCTCCCGCGTCACCTTTCAGCGCGACGACGGCCGCACCCAGACTTTTACCGTGGTCGGCGAAGACGAAGCCGACCCCAAGGCCGGCACCCTGTCCTTCGCCTCACCCCTCGCGCGGGCGCTGATGGGCAAGGCTGTGGGGGATGTGGCCGTGCTGGGCGAGGCAGAAGTGGAGATTGTGGGGATCGGGTGAGCCAACCACAGTTGCCACCTCCACCGCCCCCTAAACCTCCCCCTGACAGGGGGAGGCACCGCCGCAAGGCCCGTAGGGCCGTAGCAAAGGTAGGAGGGGGTGTGCGATCTCCTAACTTGCACTCCCCACGGCATGCCCCGAAAATGCTCGCGAGCCACCCGAGGACAGCATGAACTCTCTCTACGACGACGCCGACCTCTATGACCTGGTGGCACCGCGCGATGCCGACATGGAGCAGTTCTATGTGAAGGCAGCAGGCGGGACGGGCCGCCGCGTCCTCGAACTTGCCTGTGGCTCCGGCCGTTTCACGGCTCCGCTCGCGGCCAGCGGCGCAGACGTGACCGGCGCCGACCTATCCCCCACCATGCTTGCCCGCGCTCGCCACACCCTTGCCCGGGAGGACCTGAAGGCCGAGTTCGTCGAATGCGACATGCGCGACGTCGCGCTTGGCCGGCAATATGACGCAATCATCATGGCCGCCAATTCGCTCATGCACTTGCACACCGAGGACGATTTCCGCCGCGCCTTCTCGGCCATCCGAAAGCATCTGGCGCCAGACGGCGTATTTGCCTTCGACGTCTACGTGCCCAGTGCGCGCCTCCTGAGCCTGCCGACTGACGAACGCCAACCGCTTGGCACTTTCCAACATAAGGTTCTCGGCACAATCACCGTCGAGGAGACGATCGCCTACGATCCCGTTACCCAAATATCGCGCGCCAACTGGTATTGGTCCACCGAGACCGAAAGAGACTTTCGCCGCACGCGCCTCGACCTCCGTCAGATCTATCCGCAGGAACTCCCGCTCCTGCTTTCCTTGGGCGGCCTCAAACTTGCCCATAGGTTCGGCGACTTCGACCGCAGCCTCATGACGCGACACAGCTTTCGTCAGGTTTGTCTGGCCGTGGCCGTATAGTGCTTGGTTTCACACACGCGGTGTCACCCCACCCATGCTGAGAGGCTTCGTATGTTGACGCGAACTCTTACCGCCACGATGCCCGAAGGCGACATCGATGTCCCCATCACACTCCACGTCCCCATCCAGGGCGATGGCTACTGGGAGTGCCAGTTTGACATTGGCTGGCCCGAAGGCGGCAAGTCGTCGCGCGCCCGGGGCTTTGACAGCATGCAGGCGACCTATCTGGCCATGCAGGCCATCGCCGTCCATCTCTATGCCAGCCACTACCATGCCGAAGGCAAACTGCGCTGGGACAAGCCGGGCACTGGCTATGGCTTCCCCATGCCCAAGCCCGGCTACGACGACCTCATCGGCGAGGATCGTATCGCCCAGGTCCCGGATTGATCACCACCCCCTTCCCTTCCGCCGACTCTTCCGCTAGACAGCCCGCTTAACCACCATGTTCGGTCTTTTCCCCTGCGCCGCAGTGCTCAACTGCAGCGCGGGTTTCGCGCGGACGGGTGTGTCCGGGCGATTCTCTCCCTCGTCCGGCGCCTGGTGCTGTCAGAAGAAGTGGTCCACTTTTTCGCCCCGGCAGCGCCACCACGACTGAGTTGAACGAGCCAGAGCGAGCCCCGAATGCCAAAGCGTACCGACATCAAATCGATCCTCATCATCGGTGCGGGTCCGATCATTATCGGGCAGGCTTGCGAGTTCGATTATTCCGGCACCCAGGCCTGCAAGGCGCTCAAGGAAGAGGGCTACCGGATCATTCTGGTGAATTCCAATCCGGCGACGATCATGACCGATCCGGACCTGGCCGACGCCACCTATATGGAGCCGATCACCCCCGAAGTGGTCGCCAAGATCATCGAGAAGGAGCGCCCCGACGCGCTCCTCCCCACCATGGGCGGTCAGACGGCTCTAAACTGCGCCCTGTCGCTGCGCAAAATGGGTGTCCTCGACAAATTCAACGTCGAGATGATCGGCGCCACTGCCGAGGCCATCGACAAGGCCGAGGACCGCGAACTGTTCCGCGACGCCATGAAGAAGATCGGGCTCGAAACCCCGCGCTCCATGCTCGCCCATAATTCCATCGAAGCCCTGCAGGCGCTCGAGGTCATCGGACTGCCGGCCATCATCCGCCCCAGCTTTACCCTGGGCGGCACAGGCGGCGGCATTGCTTACAATCGCGAGGAATATCTCGCCATCTGCGAAAGCGGCATCGACGCTTCGCCCACCAATGAAGTTCTGGTCGAGGAAAGCGTCCTTGGCTGGAAGGAATACGAGATGGAAGTTGTCCGCGACAAGAAGGACAACTGCATCATCATCTGTTCCATCGAGAACATCGACCCGATGGGCGTCCATACCGGCGATTCGATCACCGTCGCCCCGGCCCTGACGCTGACCGACAAGGAATACCAGATCATGCGCGACGCCTCTCTGGCGGTGCTGCGCGAGATCGGGGTCGAAACCGGCGGCTCCAACGTCCAGTTCGGCATCAATCCCAAGGACGGCCGCATGGTCGTCATCGAGATGAACCCGCGCGTGTCGCGCTCCTCGGCGCTGGCGTCCAAGGCCACCGGCTTCCCCATCGCCAAGGTCGCCGCGCGCCTCGCCGTCGGCTACACGCTCGACGAGCTGGAAAACGACATCACTGGCGGCGCCACCCCGGCCAGCTTCGAGCCGACCATCGACTATGTCGTCACCAAGATCCCGCGTTTCGCCTTCGAAAAATTCCCCGGCTCCGACCCGCGCCTCACCACCTCGATGAAGTCGGTGGGCGAAGCCATGGCCATTGGCCGCACCTTCCAGGAATCGCTGCAAAAGGCCCTGCGGTCGCTCGAAACCGGGCTGACCGGCCTCAACGAAGTCGGCATTCCCGGCCTCGGCGAAGGCGAGGACAAGAACGCCATCAAGGCCGCGCTCGGCACCGGCACGCCCCAGCGCCTGCTCCATGTCGCCGAAGCCATGCGCCTGGGCGTCTCCAACGAGGACATTTTCGACGCCTGCAAGATCGATCCGTGGTTCCTCGAGCAGATGCGCGGCATCGTCGACATGGAAGCCAAGGTCAAGGAATTCGGCCTGCCGCAGGACGCCGCCACCCTGCGTATGCTCAAATCCATGGGCTTCTCCGACGCCCGCCTGGCCCAACTCGCCAATCTCAAGGTCTCCGACGTCCGCAAGCTGCGCCACAGCCTCGACGTGCGCCCGGCCTATAAGCGCATCGACACCAGCGCGGCCGAATTTGCCTCGCCCACCGCCTATATGTATTCGACCTATGAAGCCCCCTTCGCCGGCAAGGTCGATGACGAAGCCCGCCCCTCCGACCGCAAGAAGGTCGTCATTCTCGGTGGCGGCCCCAACCGCATCGGCCAGGGCATCGAGTTCGACTATTGCTGCTGCCATGCGGCTTTCGCGCTGGCCGATGCCAGCTACGAAACCATCATGGTCAACTGCAACCCCGAAACCGTCTCGACCGACTACGACACCTCCGACCGCCTCTACTTCGAGCCGCTGACCGAGGAAGACGTCATCGAAATCCTGCTTACCGAAAAGCAGAATGGCACCCTTCATGGCGTCATCGTGCAGTTCGGCGGCCAGACCCCGCTGAACCTGGCCGAGGCCGTGGCCAAGGCCGGCGTGCCGATCCTGGGCACCCAGCCCGAAGCCATTGACCTGGCCGAAGACCGCGACCTCTTCATGAAGCTGGTCAACAAGCTCGAGCTGACCCAGCCCAAGAACGGCATCGCCTACTCGCTGGAACAGGCCCGCCTCGTCGCCGAGCGCCTCGGCTACCCGCTGGGCATCCGCCCCTCC
>NZ_CAJXJS010000039.1 GCF_913055165.1 uncultured Devosia sp. | reverse complement strand
ATCTGGCGGTGCTGCTTGGCCAGCTTGTTGATTTCCGAGACTTCCACGCCCGCCCCAGCGGCAATGCGCTTGCGGCGGCTGGCATTGAGCAGGTCCGGATTGGCCCGCTCCTTCTTGGTCATGGAATTGATGATGGCGATCTGCCGGTCAAAGACCTTCTCGTCGAAATTGGCGCCGGCCATGGCCTTTTTGAGCTGACCGGCGCCGGGCAGCAGACCCATCAGCCCGCCCATGCCGCCCATCTTCTTCATCTGCTGGAGCTGGCTGCGCAGATCCTCGAAGTCAAAGGCGCCCTTCTTGAGCTTCTTGGCCATCTTCTGGGCGTCTTCGGCCGACACATGTTCGGCGGCCTTTTCGACGAGGCTGACGATGTCGCCCATGCCCAGAATGCGGTCGGCGATGCGGGAGGGATGGAAATCCTCCAGCGCATCCATTTTTTCCCCGACACCGATCAGCTTGATCGGCTTGCCGGTGGCCGCGCGCATCGAGAGCGCCGCACCGCCGCGCCCATCACCATCGACCCGGGTCATGACGATGCCGGTGACATCCAAGCGCGTATCGAAGCTGCGGGCGACGTTGATGGCGTCCTGACCGGTCAGCGCATCGACGACGAGCAGGATTTCGTGCGGCTTGGCGATCTCCTTGATGGAGACCGTCTCGGCCATCAGCTCTTCATCGATATGAGTGCGGCCGGCCGTATCGAGGATGAGCACGTCATAGCCGCCGAGGCGGCCTTCGCGCTCGGCCCGGCGGGCAATCTCGACCGGGGTTTCGGTGGTGACGATCGGCAGCGTATCGACGCCGACCTGCTCGCCCAGCACGCGCAACTGCTCCATGGCGGCCGGGCGGCGCGTATCGAGCGAGGCCAGCAGCACTTTCTTGCGCTGCTTGTCCTTCAACCGCTTGGCGATCTTGGCAGTCGTGGTCGTCTTACCCGAACCCTGGAGACCCACCATGAGGAGGGTAACGGGCGCGGGTGCATTGAGGTCGATGGTGACGGCGTCCGAGCCCAGCACCTGGACCAGCTCGTCATTGACGATCTTGACCACCTGCTGGCCCGGCGTCACCGAACGGGTGACCTCGGCGCCGACGGCGCGCTCGCGCACCTGTTCGACAAAGGCGCGGACCACTTCAAGCGAAACGTCGGCCTCGATCAGCGCCCGGCGGATTTCGCGCATGGCCGCATCGACATCGGCAGCGTTCAGCGCGCCGCGTCCACGAAGGCCATCGAAAATCTTGCCAAGCCGGTCGCTTAAGCTCTCAAACATCGCTTTTCCTTTTCGCTCGCGGGCCAATCCCGCAAGAGATAGGGTCCATAGGCGCAAATGCAAAACCCACCCGCGGGCGCAACGCGCTGGCGGATGTTGGCCTCCGGGATCGGTTTATACCACAAGGGGTCCCGGTCGGCTGGTCAGGAGCAAATGCCTGATGAACGGGCTGGCTTTATGGGAAAGCCCGAACAGAGTCAAGGAAGTCAGGCCATATCGCGCGCCATGTCCACCTTGCCGCAACCTTTCCGTTCCGTGACAGGTCGGGCAAAACAATGACCGAACCCTAACTTGTTCCGAGGGAGCAGCGCCGCCATCCTCATGCCATCAAATGAGGAGAAGCCCTATGACCCGCCTGACCACAATACTGTTCGCCCTGCCTATGTTGGCCATTACCGGCCCCGCCTTTGCCGTATCGACGCCCGAACAGGTGCTCAACGACCCCAATCGTCCCGTCGAGGCTGTGGCCGGGGAACTGGGCGTGACTCCGCTGCAATTTGCCACCTGCTTTGCCGGCGTCACGCCGGCACGCACCGCAGCCGAACTGGACGGCCAGCGCGAGCGCGACAACAAGGCCACTCTTCTGCCCTGCCTGCAGGCAATCAATCCCGACATCACCAATGACCGGCTCGATGCCGTGATGGATAAATACCGGGCAGGTCCGCCGCGCGGCTGATTGATCAACTTGCCCGGGGGATGCGATATCGATGTGGGTATTGCGGAGGCAAAGATGATCAGCATGAAGCGGGCCCTTGATCTTGCCCGCGACAAGCGGACCATCGCCATCGACGGCCTCCCTGCCTCGGGCAAGTCTACTCTAGCCGAGCAGCTCGAGCTAAGGCTGGGTGCGGTCTGCCTTTATCTGGATGACTTCGTCCTGCCCCAGGACCTCTGGCCACGCCCGCTCAGGCCGGCCTATCCCTTTCCCTATGTCCGCCATGCCGACTTTGTCGCGGCGGCCCTTGCACTGGCGCGAGAGCGCATCTGCCATTTCCAGCCCTATGATTGGGAGAATGACAGGCTCGGCCCGCTCCGGACGCTGGCGGCAGGAAATCGTCCGATTGTCATCGAAGGCGTGTCCGCGCTCGATGCGGCGCTATCGCCAGCCTGTGACCTGCGCCTTTGGGTGGCCAGCGACCCTGCCTCGACGCTTGAAACGGCATTGGCGCGCGGTGGCGATCCTTGGCCCGAGGCTTGGCAGAACTATTTCCTGCCCAGCGTCGATCATTATCTTCTGACCGAGCCGATACGCCGTGCGGACCACATTGTCGCCGGCCGCGGCGCTACACCTTGAACGCTACCCGCACGCCGCCCCAATGCCGGCCATTGACGGTGATCGGGGCCGAGCAATCCTTCATCAGCGCGAATTGCCCGCCGCCCATGTCACGCCGGTAGGTCTGGAGCAGGAAAGGCTTGGTCGAGCGGCCGGCCGAAAGCCCGGTGCGATCGTTGAAGATGCGCCGGTTCCGACAATTGGCCGCGTTCCAGACCGGGTCATTCCCCTGTGGCTGGGAATAGATCGTGTTGTGGGTCGGAAGATAGCCATTGCGATCGACCGCAGCGCAAAAGGCAATGCGCTTGTCAAAACCCAGCACCGGCTCCTGGATGGCCGGCAGCACCTTGTCGGTGAAGGCCGTAAACCGGGTCGTCACCTGCTTGGGGTTGCTGCCGGGCACGTCGCGATAGTTCTCGTCGAAGAGATCGCTCATGCCGATCTGGCCGCGCCGGACGGCGTCTTCGAACAACTCGGAAATCTCGTCGGCCTTGGCCCGGGCGAGATCAATGAACGGCGCATCGGCCGTTTCTACCCCGGCCTCGACGAGGAACAGCATGAACTCTTCCGAGATGCCCAGGATGGTCTGGGTGCGCGTCTCGGCCTGTTCCAGATGCGCGCGGCAATCGGCAACACCGTCTGCCAGGGCGGAGAGTTCGGATTGCATCGACTCAAAGCCGGAAATGGATTGCTCCACCGGTTGCGCCATGGCGTCGATATCACTCACCAGCCGGCCAACCGAATCGACCAGTTCTTCAAGCGTGGCCGTGGCCTCGGTCGCTGCATGTGCATCGGTCATGGCCTGGCTCGCGGCCTCGGCATTGCCCTCTGCCTCCTGTCTCAACCCGCCAAGCGCCTCGGTGAGGACGCCCAGATGCGACACCGTCTGGCCGGAAAATTCCTGGATCTGATCGGCCAGGCCTTTTACGGCATTGGCGATGATGGCAAAGCCCCGCCCCGCTTCGCCAGCACGGGCTGCCTCGACAGAGGCATTGAGGGCCAGGAGCTTGGTTTCCCGGGCGATTTGCGCAATCGCCATGCTGGCCTGCTCAACCCCCTTCACCGTGCCCGAAACCTCGTCGAGCCTGGTGCGGAAGCCCAGCGCACTCTCGGACAGACCCGTCATGGCCTGGGTCGTGCGGTTCACCACGTCTGAAATCTGTCCGGCGCTCTGGTCCAGCACCCGGCGGGCATCGGCGGCGGCTTCGCGGCTCAATCCCATGGATTGTCCGAGCCTTGTCGTGGCCGAGCTCATATCTCGGGCCGAAGCGCGGGCCGCATCTGCCTGTTTCGCCTGACTCTGACTGATAGCCGAGAGATCGGCAATCAACCCGGCCACATCGGCGATTTCTACGCCGAGCCGCCCTGCCCGATCACCAATGTCACCCAGTCGCCCACCGTCGCCCAATGGCGCAATGGCCTGTGCCGCTGCACTGGCTGGCATGGTCCCCTCCAAATGTCAGTCTCGGGGACACTACCGGGCAAGTCGGTAAGAAATGATTAACCCTGAGGCTTGTCTGCTTCTTGTGGGCCATGGCCGGCCAGACGCATGAGCCGGGCGCGCAGTTGGGCAGGCATGGCCAGGACCGCGCGCTTGAGTGCCGGGCGCACGAGAACGTCCCAGACCTGGAACATGAGCCAGCCGCGCGGTGTGATCGGCAGCGCGTAATCGCGCACGGCAATGGTCTCGGTCGCGAAGGTCAACTTGTAGGGCATGACAGGCACCCCCAGGTCGCACCCTTTCAGCCCCTGCTCAGCGCAGACCCTGAGGATCTCGCTGAGATGCAGCTTTCCTGGGCTTTCATCGGAATGCGAAAAATCGCGGCTCGCAACGAAGGCGTGATAGAGCCCGCCATGCACAAAGCCCCATTGCTCGGCCAGAGGCTGTCCATTGTGCAGCAGGGAAAAGGCCCTGATGTCGATATCTGCCTGCCCCGCCAGGCCGACGCAGAACGCGCGAAAGCCACCATCCCGGAAAGCGCGGGAGGTCAGGCCCTGATCCTTGAGGCGGTCGGCTCGGCCGTCCAGGGTCCGTTCGATCAGCGCCAGCCGCTCCGCCGGATCGGTTACGACACGATGCTCAACCGGTCCATCCCGCTCCAGCCGGTTGCGCGCATTGCGCATATTCTTGCGGGTCTTGGCGCGGATGGACGAAAAATAAGCGGCAAAATCGGGAAAGGCGTCAAATGCGACGCGGGGTGCACCCTGCACCTCTCCGGTTCGGATGCAGGTCGCGGGCAGACCCTCGGCCAGCGCCGAACCGTCCCGCACCTTGAGCAGGCTGACCCCATCGCTCGGTGCCGCAGCAATGGCCGCCCGCAGCAGCAGGCCGACCGCCTCGCGCGCATCGCAATCGGCGTCAAGCAGCACATCGGCCGCCTGCACGAAAGCGTGTCCCAACGGCACCAGCAGCGTGCGTGCACCGGTACGGACGCGTTCCAGCGGCCAGACGCCAACGAGGCGCCGGCCATCGACCAGCGTCGCAATCACTGGATCAAAAGCCTGATTGCCTCGACTTGTCTCGAATTCGAAGACGGCCCGGGCCCAGCCAAGGCTCTGGAACAGATTGGGCCCATATGCATGCGCTTCCAGCCCCTGCCAGCGGGAGGCCAGGGCCTCCAGGCCCTCCCGGTCGCGGACGACCGTCGCATTCAGGCCGTGGGAGATCGCCGCGCCTGCGGCCCGGCGGTCTGCCTGCCCTACGAATGCGTCGGTAACGCTCATTTTTCGAAGCTATGCGCTGCAATATCGCGCACGCCTTCCGGGGCGGCCGGATCGACCTGGAAATCGACCGTATAGACCTTCTTCTTTTGCGGGTTGAGCGGCGAAAACTTCACCGCTCCCGCAAGGCCGAGCTTGGCCAGATAGGAGAGGCCGGTTACCTGCTGGCTGAGCTTGTTTAGGCCCAGCGCGTTGCGCAGTACGCCATTGGCGTAGTTGACCGCATAGTGCTTGCGCAGTTCGTCGGTCCAATGCTCGGTGGTGAAGCTGACATTGAGCATGCCGTGATTGACCACCCGATGCGGCCCGTTGAGCGGCCAATGCAGCATCTGCCCGGCTTCCAGATCATAGACCTGAGCGAAATCGTCGAACCAGGGTTCGAACGGCATGTCGGTCTCGCGCAATTGCCCCAGGATCAGCTTTTCCAGCGCGGCCTGGGAAATGAACGGTGCCTGGGCGGGATAGACATAGACCTTCTTGGTGCCGCGCACCTGCCACAGGCTCTGCCCCGGCACGTCGGAGTGATATTTCACCGACACATTGGGCGAGGAAATCAGGATGGTGAGGTTCCGCTTGTAGCTCTTGAATCCCGGTACGCGTTCCTCGAACTCGGCATAGAGGCTGTCGAGCAGTTCACCATAGGCCGGGTTGGTCTTGGCCGGCGCCACCAGATTGACCCAGATATTGCCCTGCTTGACCGTCTCGAGAACCTCGGCCCCGGACAGCCCCTTGATCTCGCCCTCGCGGCGCTTGGGGGGATTGCCCGGCGTCTTCTGCGAGTAATTGACGTGGTAGGCCTCGCGCGGGCTGTTCTCGATCAATTCAGCCAGCGCCGCATCACTGAACAGCGGCGAAGTGGCGAGGCTATGCTGCAGGCGCAGCGCCTGATTGCCCCACAATTTCGGATAATGCGGCTGCCAGTCGGTGATGATCTGGTTTGACATGAGCGGCATGTTCATGGGCAGGCTCCCGGAAATGGCGGCGCTGGCGGTTTTCTCTATTGCCAGCCTATCGCATCCACCGGCCAATGCATCCGAAAGCTCCGCTGCTGGTTAAGATCGAGCACCCCGCAAGTGGTTAAGATGAAACAAAAATTGTCGGGAGTAGGCCCTTCGCCACCGAGGGTAGCCAGCGGGCTGGCATGGCCTGGACTGGCAATTGCAATCCAGTTCCGCCATATAGAGCGCTAAACCCCCATGTTGAGCGGCGGCAATCTGGAATAGCGGCGTGAGCGACGTCCCCTTTTTGAAAATGAACGGGCTGGGCAATCAGATCATCGTGGCCGATCTGCGCGGTACGAGTGCGCGCGTCACCCCTGAGGCTGCCATTGCCATCAACGCGCGGCCCGAAACCCGCTTCGACCAGATCATGGCCATCCATGACGCCAGGACCCCCGGCACTGCCAACTATGTCGAGATTATCAATTCCGATGGCTCGCTGGCCCAGGCCTGCGGCAATGGCATGCGTTGCGTGGTGCAGACGCTGACCGCCGAACAGGGCCGGCAGCGCTTCACCTTCGAAACCGTGGCCGGCATCCTGTTCGGTGAGGAGGCCGGGGACGGGCTGATCACGGTCGACATGGGCACGCCCAAGTTCGCCTGGTATGAGATCCCCCTCAGTGAGGAATTTGCAGATACCCGCTATGTCGAGCTGCAGATCGGGCCCATTGATGCGCCGGTCCTGCATTCGCCGTCAGTGGCTTCCATGGGTAATCCACACGCCACCTTCTGGGTCAAGGACGACGTCTGGTCCTATGCGCTGGATCGTTTCGGGCCGCTGCTCGAGAACCACCCCCTGTTCCCCGAGCGCGCCAATATCTCCATTGCCAATGTGCCAGCCCCGGACCGCATTATTCTGCGTACTTGGGAACGCGGTGCAGGCCTTACCGAAGCCTGCGGCACGGCCGCCTGTGCCGCCCTGGTCAATGGCGCCCGCACCCGCCGTACCGCCCGCAAGGCGACCGTGACCGTGCCGGGCGGCGATCTTGTCGTGGAATGGCTCGACAATGACCACGTGACCCTGACCGGCCCGGCCGAGCTTGAATGGCGCGGGCGCCTTGACCCGGCCACCGGCGCCTGGACGCGCAACGAGGCCGCCTGATGGCGATTGAAACCCTGACATTCGGCTGCCGCCTCAATGCCTATGAGGGCGAGGTGATGAAGGCCGAGGCCGAGAAGGCCGGGCTCGACAATGCCGTCATCATCAATACCTGCGCGGTCACCGCCGAGGCGGTGCGCCAGGCCAAGCAGGCGGTGCGCAAGGCGCGTCGCGACAACCCGCAAGCCCGCATCATCGTCACCGGCTGCGCCGCCCAGACCGAGGCCCGCAGCTTTGGCGACATGGACGAAGTCGATCTCGTCATCGGCAATGCCGACAAGCTCAAGGCCGAGAGCTACAAGCCCATGGTGTTCGGCACGCCGCTCAATGACAAGGTGCAGGTCAACGACATCATGAGCGTGCGGGAAACCGCCGGGCACCTGATCGAAGGCATGGACGGACGCACCCGCGCCTTCGTGCAGGTACAGAATGGCTGCGATCACCGCTGCACCTTCTGCATCATCCCCTTTGGTCGCGGTCCCTCGCGCTCCGTGCCCATGGGACTGGTCGTTGAGCAGATCAAGAAGCTGGTTGCCAATGGCTACAAGGAAGTGGTGCTGACCGGCGTCGACATCACCTCCTATGGCCCGGACCTGCCCGGCGCGCCCACACTTGGCAAATTGACCCAGTCGATCCTGAAACACGTGCCGGACCTGCCGCGCCTGCGTATCTCCTCGATTGACAGCATTGAAGCCGACCCGGCGCTCTATGAGGCCGTCACCGACATGCGGCTGATGCCGCATCTGCATCTCTCGCTGCAATCGGGCGACGACATGATTTTGAAGCGCATGAAGCGCCGCCATCTGCGCGCCGACGCCCTGGCCGTAGTCGAAAAGCTCCGCGCGCTGCGTCCCGACATGGTCTTTGGCGCCGACATCATTGCCGGCTTCCCAACAGAAACAGACAGCATGTTTGAAAATTCGCTGCGCTTTATCCGCGAGGCGAAACTGACCTATATCCACGCCTTTCCCTATTCGCCACGGCCGGGCACACCTGCGGCACGCATGCCCCAGGTGAGCAAGGTGATTGCGCGGAAACGCGCCGCGCTGCTGCGCGAGGCGGGCGAGAGCGAATTTACTGCGCTCTGCGCGGCACGGCTTGGTCGAACCGAAAACGTGCTGGTCGAGCGCGATGGGCTGGGCCGCACAGAACAATTCGTTCCGGTCAGCGTTGCTGGCACACAGGCTGGCGAACTGCTAAGCGTCCGTATCACCGGCCTGTCCAAGGACGGCCTTGCCGGTGAGGCGCTGCGCGCCGCCGCCTGACCGGCAACAGGATGCAGGACCAAAAATGACCGAAAAGAAACCCGGCTTCTTCCAGCGCCTGTTCGGCACCCCGCCAGTCCAGACGCCCGAACAATCCCCACCCGAGACACCGGTCACCCCCGACGCCATTCCCGATATTCCTGAACCGGAGGCCGAACCGCCTGAGCCGGTCGAGCCAGCCGAGCCGACAGAGCCACCCCCGGCGCCCAAGCACGATTGGCCGCCGGGCCCGCCAGAGACCACGCCCGACTATATCGAAGATGTCGAGGACGACCTTGCAGCTGCCCCGCAGCCGGTAGCCGAGCCTGAACAGCCAAAAGGCTGGTTTGCGCGGCTGGCGTCGGGCCTCAAGCGCTCCTCGGATAACCTCACCAATTCGATCACCTCGGTCTTTACCAAGCGCAAGCTCGACGCAGCCACGCTGGACGAACTCGAAGACGTTTTGATCCAGGCCGATCTCGGCATCGACACGGCCATGGCGATTACCGAAACGCTGCGCCGTGACCGCTTCGACAAGGATGTCTCTGGCGAGGATGTACGCGCCGTGCTGGCCGCCGAGGTCGAAAAGGTGCTCGGGCCGGTCGCCGAGCCCCTGGTGGTCGATAGCAGCAAGAAGCCCTTCATCATCCTGATGATCGGGGTCAATGGCTCGGGCAAGACCACTACGATCGGCAAGCTGGCGCAGAAATTCGCCGCCGAGGGCAAATCGGTCATGCTGGCCGCTGGCGACACCTTCCGCGCCGCCGCCATCGAGCAATTGCAGGTCTGGGGCCAGCGCACCGGCGCACCCGTCATCGCCAAGCCGGCCGGTGCCGACGCCTCGGGCCTCGCCTTCGACGCCGTCACCCGGGCCAAGGCCGAAGGGCGCGATGTGTTGATCATCGACACCGCGGGCCGCCTGCAGAACCGCGACGAGTTGATGAACGAGCTCGAAAAAATCATCCGGGTCATCAAGAAGGTCGAGCCCGACGCGCCACACGCCACCCTCCTCACCCTCGATGCCACCACGGGGCAGAATGCCCTGAAGCAGGTCGAAATCTTCGGCCAGCGCGCGGGTGTCACGGGCCTCGTGATGACCAAGCTCGACGGCACCGCCCGCGGCGGCATCCTCGTCGCCATCGCGAAAAAATTCGGCCTGCCGGTGCACTATATCGGCGTCGGGGAAGGCGTCGGCGATCTTGAGCCGTTTGAAGCCGCCGATTTTGCGCGAGCCATAGCCGGGCGGGATTAGCGCGCGGAACAGGAGCTCCCATCGGGTCCGAACTGGGATAAATGGCTGACTTATTGCACGGCCGGTTTTGTGATCTTGGCGATGGTCATTATGGCGGCATTTGGATGGGACATTTCAGGCCATTCGCAACGGTTGCCCGGAACCGGCGGACTGACACCGGGGCACTAGCACTCGTGTGCAATCTTGCCTTGAAGCGCTCCCCTCCTGCACAAGGCACAGCCAAAATCTGACCACTCTTGTCCGCTAACGCCTTGCATCAGGGCGCCGCACGCCTCACATTGGCGGCAGCATACGGATTGTGGAATGACCGAAAAAGCCGAACCGGAAATCAATTGGGACGAAACGCGCCCCCAGATCATTAAGCTGGCGCTTGAGCTGGGTCCGCTCGTGGTGTTCTTCATCATGAACGGGCGCGCCGATATTTTCGTCGCCACCGCATGGTTCATGGCGGCCATGGTCATTTCGCTGGCGCTGAGCTGGCTGATCCTCAAGAAGATCGCCGTCATGCCGCTGGTGACCGGCGTCGTGGTGCTGGTCTTTGGCGGCCTGACGCTCTGGCTGCAGGATGACACCTTCATCAAGATCAAGCCTACGATTACCAATACGCTGTTCGCGTCAGTCCTGCTGGGCGGGCTGCTCTTCGGCCAGTCACTGCTGAAATATGTCTTTGGCGATGTCTATAAGCTCAAGCCGGAAGGCTGGTGGAAGCTGACCCTTAACTGGGGCTTGTTCTTCGTTGCCCTTGCCGTGCTCAACGAAGTGGTCTGGCGCAGCTTCTCGACCGATTTCTGGGTCGCCTTCAAGGTCTGGGGCATCATGCCGCTGACGGTGATCTTTTCGATGACCCAGCTGCCGCTGCTGAACAAATATGCGCCACCGGCGGAACAGAAAACCGTCCCGCCGGTGATTGTTGAAAGCTAGCCAAACAGGCCGATGACCACGCCCTGGACCAGCAGCACGCCGAGCATATAGCCGCCATCGATCAGGGTCAGGGGCCAGGGCTTCATCTGGTAGCGGTGGTTGACGATCATCGACGTGATCACAAAGCCCAGCCACATATAGAAGCCGATCAGCAGGCCATTGCCCACATTGGTCGCCCCGGCGAGCACCGGGATCAGGACGGCCAGGAAATAGGCCATCACCAGCTGGCAGAGCGCGCTGATGATGAAGGGCGTCGGGTCGGGTTTCTCGACATCTTCCTTGCGCATGCCGGCGGCAGCCATCCACTGCTTGGCAAGGCCCATATACCAGGCGGCGCCCAGAGCCATGCTGGCCACCGTAGCCAATACGATGGCAAGCCAATTCACACTCAAACTCAGCATTTCATCCCCCTCGCGTTAAATGCGCCCAGAGAGGGTAATCCCTGCGGACACTAACGAACAAGGGCTTTGCACCCCTGCGGAACGTGCCCGCCCTGCGAGCATAGCTCTTCCGGCCTTGTAACCTCCGGCCGCGCCACTGGCGCGCCCGGCCCTACGGGACATGCCCGCCCTGCGAGCATAGCTCTACGGGCCTTGTAACCTCCGGTCGCGCCACTGGCGCGCCCGGCCCTGCGGGACGGTTACAAGCCACCCATTTTGCAGATGAGGTGCCATTCCGCGTCGCTGACCTTGGAGACGGACAGGCGCGACAGCTTGACCAGCTCGATATCGGCCAATTCCGGCGTGGCCTTGATTTCGGCCAGGCTCACCGGGCGTGGAAAGGGCTTGACCGATTGCACGTCGACGCACTCCCAAACCACCTCGCCCTTGGCGTTGAGGTCGGCTGTGCTGTCAGGATGGGCGGGCGCCACGATCTTCATGATACCCACGACGTCCTTGCCGATATTGGAGTGATAGAAGAAAGCCTGATCGCCCACCTTCATCTCCCGCATATTGTTACGCGCCGCGTAATTGCGCACGCCGTGCCATTCCTCGGCCTCGCCCTTTGCGGTCTCTGCCACCAGATCATCGAAAGAGAAGACGTCCGGCTCGGACTTCATCAGCCAGTAGGCCATGAGATCAGAACTCCACGCCGGTGGTATTGATGGCAATGCGCCAGCGCTTGACCTCATAACTGGCAAACACGCCCGCCGACACAAAGGGATCGGCAGCGGCCATCGCTTCGGCCTCGGCCAGATCGGCGGCCTCGAACACCACGATCGAGCCTTCTGGTTGCTCTTCGGCATCGAGCAGGGCCCCGGCAAAGACCAGCTTCTTGCCCAGCGAATTGAGATGATCCAGATGCACCGGGCGCGTATCGAGCCGCTTCTGCAGCGCCCCCGGGGCATCCTTGGCGATCATGGCATAGAGCATCTTCAGACTTCCCTTTTCAGTGGCCGGGCCATCAGGCCCGCAACAATTGTGGCGATGTCGGCCCGGCCGGCGACCACCGCATCAACCGCATCGATGAGCGGCGCCTCGATATCAAGACTCCGGGCCAGCGCCGCCGCGACCGGCGTGGTGGCCACGCCCTCGGCCAGGCTGGCGCCGCCCGCCAGAATATCCTGGGTGCTGCGCCCGGCGCCCAGCGCCATGCCGAACTGGTAATTTCGCGACTGCACCGAGGTGCAGGTCAGGGTCAGATCGCCCAGTCCCGCTAGTCCGGTCAGCGTATGCGCCGAACCGCCCATGGCGGTGACGATCCTGGCCATCTCGGCGTAGGCGCGCGCCATCAGCGCCGAACGGGCGGAAAAGCCGAGGCCCGCCCCTTCCACCGCGCCGCAGGCCAGCGCATAGACGTTCTTGAGCGCCCCAGCGACCTCCACCCCGATCCGATCATCGGCGGCATAGGGCCGGAAACTGGGGCCCGCCAGCGCAGCCGCGAGATCCGAGGTATCGCTGGCATCGTCTCCCGCCAGGGTGACCGCCGTCGGCCGGCCGGCCGCCAGGTCCGCAGCAAAGCTGGGGCCCGAAAGAACGTAGGGAATAGCCTCGGGCGCCATATCGAGGAGAATTTCGCTTTGCCGCGCCAGTGTCCCGGTTTCCAGCCCCTTGGCCGAGAGCACGACTGGTCGGCCGGCAAGCAAGTCCGGGTCCAATCCGGCCAACAGGGTGCGTGTCGACTGCGCCGGAACCGCCAGAATAACGATGTCGGCAGGCTCCAGCCGGTCCACGGCCACCAATTCGGGCAGCAGGACCTGCCCTGGCAAGGCCGTGGCATTGATATGCTCGGCATTGATTTTGGCGGCCTTCTCAGGCGTCCGCACGACCAGCCGGGTCCGGCGTCCGGCCATGGTGGCGGCCTGAGCAAGAGCCGTTCCCCAGGCGCCCCCGCCAATCACTGCCACGCTATTGAGCTGCATTGCCATCCACCCTCATGCCCGGCGTATCGAGCGGCCAGCGCGGCCGCGCCTCCACCTCCAGCCCATCCGTCGCGCCCAGCACAAACCGTTCCGCGCCGGCCCACGCCACCATCGCGCCATTGTCGGTACAGAGCGCAACCGGTGGCACCACCAGGCGCGCGCCCATATCCGAGGTCACGGCCTCGAGCGCTGCGGCGATCGCGCGATTGGCCGCGACGCCGCCGGCGACCACCAATTGCGGTTCCGCCTCGGGCAATTCAGTTCGGAAGCGTTCGAGCGCCTGGCGCGACCGCACCGCCACGATCTCGGTCACCGCGGCCTGAAAGCTGGCGGCGATATCGGCCACGTCCTGATCGCTGAGGGGAGCCAGCGCCTCGGCCTGCAGTCGCACCGCCGTCTTGAGGCCAGAGAAGGAGAAATCCAGCCGCTGTTCGCGCAGGAGCGGTCGCGGAAATTTGAACCGTCCGGCATCGCCCATGGCTGCAATGCGTTCCACCGCCGGTCCGCCCGGATGGCCCAGGCTCAAAAGCTTGGCGACTTTGTCGAACGCCTCTCCCAGAGCATCGTCGATGGTGCCGCCCCAGCGCTCATACGCCCCGACGCCGCGAACCAGCACGAACTGGCTGTGGCCGCCAGAGACCAGCAGCATCAGATAGGGGAATTGCACGCCATCGGTCAGCCGCGCTGTCAGCGCATGGCCCTCAAGATGATTGACCGCGATCAGGGGTTTGCCGAGCGAAGCAGCCAGCGCTTTGGCGGTCGTCAAGCCCACCAGCACGCCGCCGATCAGGCCCGGTCCGGCGGTGGCGGCAATGGCATCGAGCTCGGCAAGATCAATACCGGCCTCATCGACGGCCTGGCGGATGATGTGATCGAGCCATTCCACATGGGCCCGCGCCGCCAGCTCGGGCACGACACCCCCGAAGGCGGCATGTTCATCCAGCTGGGATCGCACCACATTGGAACGAATAAGGCCTTGCCCCGATTGATCTCGTACAACCACCGCCGCGGCGGTTTCGTCGCAGCTGGTTTCGATACCCAGAATGGTGGCTTGCGCTTGCCCGGTCACGACGAACTGGTCTACTCCAAATCGGAGCCTATCGCGTACACTAGGACTGCCTGATTATGCAATCGCCCGCACTTTTTGCCCGGATCGGAACACGCGGCAGTCCCCTGGCCCTGGCTCAGGCAAGATTGGTGCGCGAGCTGCTGTGCCGTGCCCATGGCGTGGCCGAAGAGCGGATCGAGATCGAGGTTTTTTCGACCGGCGGCGACCGCAGCCAGAAGGACAACACCACCCTGTCCGATATTGGCGGCAAGGGGGTGTTCACCAAGGAAATCGACGAAGCGCTGCTTGCCGGCCGCATCGACATCGGCGTGCATTCCAGCAAGGATGTCGCCACCGGCCTGCCGCCGGGCATGGTGCTGGCCGCTTTTCTTGAACGTGAAGACGTGCGCGACGCGTTTCTTTCTGTAACGGTGAAGGGCATCGACAATTTGCCCGAAGGGGCGCGCTTCGGCACCTCCTCCATTCGCCGCGCCGCCCAGGCCCTGCGCCTGCGCCCAGACCTGCGCATTGTGCCCTTCCGCGGCAATGTGCACACCCGCCTGCAAAAGCTGCTCGACGGGGTCGCCGATGCGACGCTTCTGGCCATGGCCGGCCTCAACCGGCTCGGCGAGGGCCATCGCGCCACCGCGATACTGGACCCCGATGCCTTCATGCCGGCGCCCGCCCAGGGCGCCATCGGCCTCGCCATTCGCGATGGGGACACGCGCCTTGCCGAGATCGTAGCGCCCCTCGACCATGCGGCAACGCACACCGCCATCACCGCTGAACGGACGATGCTGGCCATTCTGGACGGCTCCTGCCGGACCCCTGTCGGGGCCCTCACGGCCCTCACCAATGGGCAGCTCTCGCTCAAGGGCGAAATTCTCAGCCTGGACGGGCAAACCAGCTTCCGGGCCACCGCCCAGGGCAGCGACCCGGTTGCCCTGGGGAAAGCGGTGGGCCGCGACCTTTTGAACCAGGCAGGGCCAGACTGGCTCAAGCAATGGGCCGGCTGATGCGCATGCTGATCACCCGACCCGAGCCGGATGCCCAGGCCACCAGGGAAAGGCTGGCGGCCCTGGAGATCGATGCCGACATCGCTCCATTGATGAGCCGGCAGACAATCCAGGCCCATCTGCCCCCGCCGCAGGGCTTTGCGGCTTTGGCGCTCACCAGCACCAATGCCCTGCGATCCCTGGCTGACTTGGCGCCGCTCGACCCCTTGCTGGAAAAGCCCGTCTTCGCAGTGGGGGACCGCACTGCCCATGAGGCGCGCCAACTGGGATTTTCCGTCGTCAGGGCAGCCGATGGTACGCTTGACTCCCTGGCCACAACCATCGCCTTGGCGCGGCTGGAGGGGCCGGTTTTCTATCCGGCAGGCAAACATCTGAGCGGCGATCTTGCCCACGCGCTGGCGCCCTATGGGCTGATGGTGGTGACCGTGCCAGTCTATGAGATGGTCGCCGAGGCCGCCCTGCCGGAGCCCATCAGCCGCGCATTGGCCGAGGGCCGCTACGGCGCCATCCTGTTCTATTCCCGCCGAACCGCCGAGATCTTCTGCGCGCTGGGCACCCCGGCCATCGCTCCAGACAGGCGGCGTAAGCTGCCCGTGTTGTGTCTTTCGGAAAAAGTCGCCGAGCCGCTGCTCGAACATCACTTCAGCCGCGTTCTCCTGGCAGACCATCCGAGCGAAGATGCCATGATGGCGCTGGCACTGGCTTTTGTACGCGAGCAAACTGCGCCATGATTGCGGGAACAACAAGGATGGGCCATGGCTGATTCAACCGGCAAGCAACCGCCTGAAACCGACCCCAAACCGGCTGAAAAGCCGGCCGAAAAGTCCGGTGCTCTCAAGCCGCCCGTGCTGGAGGGAACGGCAAAGCCGGCCGCTGGATCCAAGCCGGGAGCGGAAACGAACGCATCCACGGCTGCCCGCAAGCCGGAAAAACCCGCTTCCGGCTCATCTGCGCCACGATCGACGACTCCGGCAGAAGAAAGTGGAAGCGGTACCGGCACCGCCTGGCTGGCCGGGCTTCTGGGTGGCGTACTCGGACTTGGTGCCGCCTATGGCCTGGCCTGGTACGGGCTTTGGCCAGCCCCGCAACAGGCGCCCGCGCCTGCCGACCCGCGCCTCAGCCAGTTAGCGACGGCCATTCCCGAACTGGAAACGGTGACAAGCACCGTTCAGGACGAGCTTTCCACTCTGACCGGCCGCGTCAGTACCCTCGAATCGTCGCTGGCAGATCTGCCTTCGGGCTCGATTGACACCAGCAACTTGGCGAGCGCAGACGAACTGGCCGCGCTTGCGGCACGGCTGGATGAAATGTCCAGCCAGCCCGCGGCTTCTCCAGCCGCGGCTGAGAGCCTTGCGGCGATCGAAAGTGAACTGGCCGCCCTGCGCGCCAGTGCGGCCCAGACCAGCACCGAGCTGGCCGAAGCCCGCCAGGAAATCGCCAGCTTGACCCAGAGCGCCAATGATGAGGCTGGAAATGACCTCGCCATTGCCCGGCTACCGCTGATCTTTTCCGCACTCGAAAGCGCCTTTGAAGGCGGTCGTCCTTACGAGACTGAACTGGCGGCCCTGCGGCAGGCCCAGCCCGAGCTTGTCGTGCCTGAAGCTATCGCCGGCCCCGCCGCGACCGGCCTACCCAGACCTGAGGCCGTCGAATCGCGGCTGGACGCCGCGCTGCCCGGCATGCTGGCCGGCCGGCCGGCCGATTCGGATGCCAGCTGGCAGGATGCAGGCGTCGATTGGTTCCGCGGCCTGGTTGCAATGCGGCCCACCGGCGTGGTGGAGGGGAATAGTCCCGATGCCATCGTGGCCCGGCTCGAAGCGGCAGTATCAGCCCGCGACTTTGCAGCCGCGGCTGCGGAGCTGAACGCCCTGCCCGCGCCCATGCGCGCGGCTGCAGGCGAGGTGGCCGACGACATTGCTCGCCTGGCCGCCGCCGAGAACTTCCTCGCCCAGTTGCGCCAACGCGCCCTCGTCGGGGAGAACGGCGCATGATTCGTCTCGCATCCTGGATCATCGGCAGCCTGGTCATTGCCGGCATCGCCGCCTGGATCATCGCCCTGCCCGGCACGCTGACCCTTGAACTGGCTGGCTACCGGATGCAGCCGCGCCTCGGCACCGCCGTCGTTATCCTGCTGGTGGCCGCAGCGATGATTATCGCCCTCTGGGCCATCACCCGCCGCGCCATTGGCGCCCCGCGGGCCATGGCACGGCGCCGGGCGGCGCGGCGCCGCGAACAGGGGGTCGAAGCCCTTTCGGACGCCGTCATCGCGCTTCAGGCCGGCGACCCGGCCCGCGCCAGGATTATGGCTCGTGAAGCACAGGCGCGCTTGCCCGACAATGGCGCCGCCAAGCTGCTCGAGGCCCGCGCCGACCTGGCGCTGGGCGACATGCCGGCGGCCCGCGAGCACTACAGGGCGCTGATCGCCAGCGAGAAAACCGCCGTGGCCGCCCTCACGGGGCTCTATGACCAGGCCCGCGCCCAGAACCGGCCCGATGCTGCCCTGACCTTTGCGCGCAAGACGCTGTCGCTGGCCCCCGAAACTGCCTGGGCTGGTGAAGCGGTGTTCGATGACCTTGCCCGGCGGGGCCAATGGGCAGAGGCGGTGGGCATGGTCAATGCCGAGCCCGCTTCGACGCGCGTGGAGAAGGCCCGCAAGCGCCGCCGCCAGGCCGTTATCGAAACGGCACGCGCGCGCGAAAGCGAGGTCAGCGAACCCAATAATGCGCTGGAGCATGCCCTGACGGCGCTCAAGCTGCTGCCCGACTTCGTGCCCGCCGCGCTGATCGCCGCCCGCATCTATTCCAATCGTGGTGAAGCCCGCCGCGCCCAGAGCCTGCTGCGCCGCATCTGGCGCGCCACCGGCCACCCGGACGTCGCCTTGCTCTATGCACATGCCCAGCCCGGCGCCTCGGCGGTCGACCGGCTCAAGCGGATGGGCGAAATCATCGAAATGCCGCCCCCGCACCGGGCTGCCGGCATGGCCATGGCCCGCGCTGCCATTGACGCCTATGACTGGCCCCGGGCCCGCCAGGCGCTGGCACCCTTCGCCGATGGCAGCGCCACCCAGGGCGTTTGCAGCCTCATGGCGGAGATCGAAGAGGGCCAGAACGGCGATCAGGGCAAGGCTCGCGAGTGGCTGGCCCGGGCGATGCGCGCACCGCGCGATCCGGCCTGGACTGCCGATGGCATTGTCAGCGATGAATGGGAGCCCGTGTCCCCGGTCACGGGGCGTCTGGACGCCTTCGAGTGGAAGGTACCCGTCGCCAGCAATGCGCGCCCACAAGTGGCTGCTCAGGCCCGTCCCGAGGCGAACCCGGTCGCCCTGTCCAGCGAACCACCCTTGCCCCTTGCGCCGGCCGAAAACGCCCAGTAAAAGACCCGCCATCCGCTGGGGCACAAACCCCCGATGGCAACGCCGCAGTAGCTCAGTTGGTAGAGCACGTCATTCGTAATGATGGGGTCGGGGGTTCGAGTCCCTTCTGCGGCACCACTTCCTCAAACAACGTTTGAAAGCCGCTCGAGCCGCTGCGCCAATCGGGCCGTTGGCCGGATGATAGGAACCGCGTGGCCACCCGGGGCGAAGAATGCCTCCCGTTCTTCAGGCGTAGAGTCGAAGAACGGATAGCGGGAAATGACGCGCGGATACATGACCGGGATGAACGAGCCATAGAGGCAGACCGGGAAGGTCAGTTCCCCCCAATAGCCAATGCCCGCCAGCTGCGTCGAACCAAAGACACGCCGGTAGAAGGCGGCATGTTCGGGCCGCACTGACGAAATGCAGTAGGTGGCCTTGAAGTGCTCGCAGGCCATGACGGCGGCGCGCAGCGTGAGATAGGGCAAAGCCGGAAAGGCCAGCGACGCGTCGTGATCGGCCGTGAACCGGCTCGGATCGATATAGCTGCCGCCCTTGGCCAGGATATCACCCAAAACATCGGGCCAGATGGCCGCGCTCGGCGAGGTCGGGTTTTCCGGTGTCGCAATATGCAGGCGAACCGAGCTGACCAGAATGTCGTCGATATAGACGCCGAAACAATAGCAATTGTCGGCGTCGTCATAGGCGTCGCGGGTAATGCCCTGGGAATTGATGGGAATGAAGTCTTCGCGCCGATAGGCCTCGTAACGCAACCGATAGACCGGATCAAACTGCTCATCCGCCGACACGCGGCGATAATGTACGCGGTCCAGAAGATCGATCAAACTCGTGGCAAAACGCGAGGTTGACCCCGCCGCCGTATCCATTGCCGCACTCATCTACCAAACCGTTTGCAGGTGTCTGGCGTGAGCTTAACCTTTTGTTAGGGATTTCCGCATTCGGAAAAATCACAATGCTGCGGCCACTTGAGCGCGATTCATCACCAAAAACATTTGGTTATCAAAACGTTAACGGAAGTTAACCATGTTTACGATTCGCCGGGGCCAGCGGCACACCCTTGCCGTTCAGCCTGCCGATCAGCTCGGCAATATCCCGCGCGGGCAAGGGGCGACTGAAGAAATAGCCCTGAACCTGCTGGATGCCGGTGTGGTCGAGCATGGCATTGAGCTGTTCCTCGGTTTCGACGCCCTCCGCCACCACCACCAGATCCAAATCCCGGCCCAGCCGCGCCACATTGGACAGCAGGCTCATGGCCCGCGCATCACTGGCAATGTCCTGCACGAAGGACCGGTCGATCTTGAGCTTGGCGAAGGGCAGTGCGCTGAGGTAGCTCAGCGAGGAATATCCGGTGCCGAAATCATCCAGGGCGATGACAATGCCGCGTTCGGACAGGTTCTGCAGCACGCTTTGGGCGAGTTCGCGCTCTTCGATCACAGCCGTCTCGGTGACCTCAAGCTCAAGCCGATGTGCCGGGAGATTGGCGGCCGCCAGGGCCTCGTCCACCAGGGCTGGCAGGTCCAGGCCACGGAAGTCCCGTGCCGACACATTGACGGCCACGCCGATATCGCCGGCCCACTGGCTGCATTGGGCCACCGCATTGCGCACCACAAAGGCCGTGATGTCGGAGATCATCCCCATTTCCTCGGCCAGCGGAATGAAGGTCGCCGGGGCGATGGGACCAAGCTCGGGATGCGTCCAGCGCGCCAGCGCCTCGCAGGAGACGACCCGACGCGTGGTGATGTCGAGCAGGGGCTGGAACACCAGTGTCAACTCGCCGGCCGCCACCGCCTCGCGAAGATCGGTCTTGAGACGCTGGCGGTAGTGATAGTCGATGTCCATCTGCGCATGGAAGAACTGGCTGCGCCCTTTGCCTTCGCCCTTGGCCGCATAAAGCGCCAAATCAGCCTTGGTCATCAGTTCATCCAGATCGTCCTGGCTGGCCAGGCTGGTCACCACGCCAATGCTGACCTTGGCCGATAGATGGTGGCCATCAAGCACGAAGGGTTGCTGGAAGGCATCCAGCACACGCTGCACATCGGCACGGGTCTGCTCGGCATCATGCCCAGACAATGCGATGAATTCGTCGCCGCCCAGGCGCGCCAGCGTCGTTCCCTCGGGCAGGGTCTCACGCAGGCGGTTCGCCGTCTGGCGCAAAAGCTTGTCGCCGATCACATGGCCGAAGCTGTCATTGACGTGCTTGAACTCGTCAATGTCAAAGATCATCAAGGCGCTGGACGTGCCCGATGCGGCGCGGACTTCGAGGTCCTCATGCGCCAGTTCGCCGAAATAGTTGCGGTTGGGCAGGTTGGTCAGCGTGTCATGGCGGGCCATATAGCTGATGCGTTCCTCGGCCTCGACGCGCTCGCTGATATCTTCGAACAGCAGGACGCTGCGCTTGCCGCGCGAGCTGATGGTGACTTCGTAGTACCGCCCGGGGCTGAGCGAGAGCAGCACCTTGCCCGAGGCGCGGCGGGAGATCATGCTGCCGAGCTGTTCAATGGCGGTACGCGGCACACGGTTTGTGGCCCCCAAGGCGGCCAGCACCGAGCCGAATGGCTGGTTGGCAAGCTGGCGGATTCCCAGCATGGCAAAGACACTGCTGGCCCGCTCATTGGCAACGGTGACCAGGCCGTTCTCGTCGAGCATGCACAGGCCATGCTCCAGCGTCGTTATGGCGATATCCAGTTCCGCAGCAAGGCGCGAGGCCTCCTCGCGTCCATGCACGGCCGCCAGCAGGATCGCCCGGATATCGCCGGCCAGCTTGCGGAAACTGACCAGCATGACCGCCAGCATCGCCGCAAGGACGATATGGTTGAGATCGCCCAGCAGCACATAGCCGATCGAAAGTGGAATGATGACCAGGCTGGTCTGAATGGTCACGAGCCGGTCAAGACCGAAATTGCGGGCCACAATGCCCACGGTGACGGCGATGGTGATGGACGCGCTGGAAAGCTCGGCAAACGGATCGCGCACGAAACCCATCGAAATCAGGCACCAGAGCCCATAGGTCAGCGCCAGCGGTCCACCGGTCCAAACGGCCCGGGTCTCCCAGCGCTCTGCCGCGACGACATCGTCATTGGCAATCGAGGCGCGCCAGAAGGCACGCGTGTTCGCATCGCGGATGAACCCGATCACCAGGAAGGCGGCGGTGATGACATAAAGGGCGGCGGACTGGGTGCTGTAGGCCGCCAGGCCGGAGGTCGTGGCGGTGGCAAAGACGCCGCCAAGCATCGCCGCACGGTCGCCGTAGACCGAGCGCACAATGGACACATAGTCCAAGGCCGGCATTGTCCTTCTGGCTGAGTTCAGCACGGAAATTTCCCTATGACTACGCCATTTGGGGGGGCGAGGCCTTAACAAGCCCTTGCTGGAAGGATTTTCCGTCGCCGCGATTTGGACTGCAGGCTGAATGACAGGTTAATATTTGCAGGGTCTGGGCAGTTCCCCTGCGGAGCGGTCCTCAACGTCCAAGCGTTTCCCCGGCAAGCCAACCCCACGGAGGCTCTCATGATCGATAAACTCTCCCCTCAAGCCCGGGAGGCAGCTTTGGCCACGCTCGGCCAGTGGGCCTATGAACCGGCGCAGGATGCAATTGCCCGCGAATTCAAGTTCAAGGATTTTTCCGAAGCCTTCGCCTTCATGGCCCGGGTGGCGCTGTTGGCCGAAAAGGCCGGGCACCATCCCGACTGGTCCAATGTCTACAACAAGGTGTCCATTCACCTGACGACCCACGACGCCGGCGGGTTGAGCGAAAAAGACATTGAGCTCGCCAGGAGGATTGACGCGCTGGCGTCCTAGCAGTGCCCTAAGTGCGGCTTGGGCACGGGGCGCGGCAGGACAGCGTCAAACGGCTCCCTAATGGAAATTGCGGCCTTTGGGCATAGCCGAATAGGCGCGCCGGCGCGCCATGTCCTCTTCGCGGATGGCCTGGCGATCACGGCTCTGGCTGCCCGGCGGACCCGATTTGCCCTCGTCTGCGCGTGCCACGATCCTGTCGCCAAAGTCCTTGCCATGCGAGAGATCGAGCAGGTGTGGGGTCAGGTCTTCCATATCCTGGGCGATGACATGAATGACGCCCTGCTCGGATTGCACCTTGCCGCGCACAGCCAGCATGCGGCTTGAGAGCAAAATCTTGCGCAGGCGGTCATCTGCAAACAGCTTTGGCCAGACCACGACATTGGCCACGCCCGTCTCGTCTTCGAGTGTCGCGAAGATCACCCCGCTGGCCGTACCGGGTCGCTGGCGGACCAATACTAGGCCCGCGACCTCGACCACGATGTCATTGGCCACCCCGGCCAGATTGGCGGCGCGCGTCGTCCCGCGAGCCATCAGCATGGGTCTGAGAAATTCGACCGGGTGTCCCTTGAGCGAGAGCGAGAGGGTCGCATAATCGTGGATGACCTCTTCCCCCGGCGCCATCAATGGCAGGCCGGCCTGCTCCTCCTGAGGCGGCGCCACCGCTGGCTCGGCCGCAAATAGCGGCAGGGTTTCGGCCCCATAGGTACCTACCAGACCCTTTACGGCCCAAAGCGCCTCGCGCCGGTTGAGGCCCAGAGAGGCAAAGGCGTCGGCCCGCGCCAGTTTTTCGAGGCTGGCAACGGGAACGCCGGTGCGCAGCCACAGGTCGCGCACCGAACTATAGCCATCCCGGCGCCGCTCCACGATGCGCGCCGCATCCTTCTCGGCCAGGCCCTCGACCTGCCGCAGTCCCAGGCGCAGCGCCTTGCGGGTCCAGATATGCTCCGTCATGGCAGCGTGACGCGGCCAGATATGAGCGCCAATGTCCCAGCCATCCTCTTCGAGGCTGCTGTCATAGCTTGAGCAATTGATGTCGGCAGGGCGGATTTCAACGCCATGCTCGGTCGCATCACGCACCAGCTGGCTGGGCGCATAAAACCCCATGGGCTGGGAATTGAGCAAAGCGCAGACAAAGACATCGGGATAATGGCATTTGAGCCAGCAGGAGGCATAGACCAGTAGGGCAAAGCTGGCGGCATGGCTTTCCGGAAAGCCATATTCGGCAAAGCCCTGGATCTGGGCGAAGCTCTGCTTGGCAAATTCGGGCGTATAGCCATTGCCGATCATGCCGCCGATGAAGTCATCGGCAAATTGGGCCAGTTTGCCGGTGCGTTGCCAGGCCGCCATGGCCCGGCGCAACTGATCGGCCTTGCCGGGCGAAAAGCCGGCCCCGACAATGGCGATCTGCATCGCCTGTTCCTGAAACAGCGGCACGCCAAGCGTGCGGTGCAGCACCGCTTCGAGTTCGGGGCTAGGATAGTCGACCTTGTCGATGCCCTGCCGGCGCCGGAGATAGGGATGGACCATATTGCCCTGGATCGGGCCGGGCCGGACAATGGCCACCTCGATCACCAGATCGTAGAACACTTCTGGCCGCAACCGCGGCAGCATCGACATCTGCGCCCGGCTTTCGATCTGGAATACGCCGATCGTGTCGGCGCGGTGGGTCATCTCGTAAACCGGCCTTGCCCTTTCGGGAAAAACGAATTCTTCGTTCTGCAGCTCGGCGAGCTTCACCTTGTGCCCATAATGCTCATCCATCAGCTCGAAAGCGCGCCGCAAACAGGTCAGCATCCCGAGAGCGAGGATATCGACCTTTAGGATTTTGAGCGCGTCGATATCGTCCTTGTTCCACTCGATAATGGTGCGGCTGTCCATGGCCGACTTGCTGATCGGCACCAGGCTTTCCAGGCTATCGCGGGTGATGACGAAGCCGCCTACATGCTGGGACAGGTGCCGCGGAAAGCCGCGCAACACCTTGACCACCTCGAACATCTGCGCCAGCATCGGGTCATCGGGATTGAGCCCGAGGCCCGCAACGCTTTTCAGATCAACGCCCGACCCCCAGCCCCAATGGAGCTGATTGAAGGCATTGATCATGTCTTCGGAGAGCCCGAAAACCTTGGCGGTTTCGCGAATGGCGCTTTTGGAACGATAGGTGATGACATTGGCGGTGAGCCCGGTCCGCCGGCCACCATATTTCTGATAGACATATTGCATCACCTCTTCGCGCCGCTCATGCTCGAAATCGACATCGATATCCGGCGGCTCGTCGCGTTCGGTGGAGATGAAGCGGCCAAAGACCAGATTGGCCTTGCGCGGATCGACTTCGGTAATTTCCAGGCAATAGCAGACGGTCGAATTGGCCGCCGAGCCGCGCCCCTGGCACAGAATGCCTTTCTCGTGGCGGGCAAATTGCACGATATCGTGCACGGTCAGAAAATAGGCGGCATAGCCCTTCTCATCGATCAGCTTCAGCTCGTCCCGGATCTGGTTTTCGGTGCCTGGGGGAAACCCTTCCGGAAATCTTTTGGCCGCGCCCGCCCAGGTCAGCCGCTCCAGCGTCTCTTGCGCGGTTTCGCCATTGCCAATGGTTTCCTCGGGATAGTTGTATTCGAGCTGGTCGAGCGAAAAGCCGATGCGGGCGATGAAATCCTGCGTCTGGGCAATGGCATCGGGATGTTCGGCAAAAAGCCGGGCCATTTCCGCCGGTGCCTTGAGGTGCCTTTCGGCATTGACCGATAGGGCCAGCCCGGCCTCATCCAGGGTCAGATGCTCGCGGATGCAGGTGACCACGTCGAGCACCATATGCCGGTCAGGCTCATGATAGGCCACGTCATTGCTGGCAATCATCCGGGCACCATGCCGCCGGGCCAGGCTGTCGACACGATTGAGACGCGCCCGGTCCTGGCCGTCGAAGCGCACCACGCCCGCCACCCACACCCTGCCAGGCGCCTGGGCGGCCAGCCGTTCCAGCGTGCTTTCCGTCACCCCCCAGTCGCGCTCGTCCGGCACGAGGATAAAGAGCTGCCCCTGAGCGAAATTTTCGTGCGGCCCGTATTCCTGCGCAAAGGCCGGATCACTGTCCCCGAAAAGATCGTCGAAGCGGATATCGGGATTGCCCTTGTCGCCGCGCTTGTTGCCGATGGTGAGGAGTTTGCACAATCGCCCATAGGCCGCCCGGTCGGTCGGATAGGCGATGATATCGGGCGTTCCATCAGAAAAACACAGCCGCACCCCAACCAGATAGCGGAAACCGGGGCTGACGTCTTTGTTGTCCCGCGCGGTAACATAGCCCCGGACGATGCCGGCAAAGCTGTTGCGATCACACAGTCCCAGCGCGCTCATGCCCATATGCATGGCGCTGGCCACCAGCTCTTCGGGATGCGAGCCCGAACGCAGGAAGGAGAAATTGCTGGTGATGATCAATTCGGCAAAGCCGGGCGCTGCCACACGCGCCCTCGGCGATGCCGGCCTTTGGGGCTGGAGCGCAACAATCTGGCTCATGGAAATATCCCGTGCAGATACCAGACGGGATGAATCGAACCGCCATACAGCCCCTGGCGAAACACCCAGAAGCGATGTCCGGCGCCATCCTCGACCACATAGTAATCGCGCATGCCGCTCATCGGATCAAAGGGCGGCAGATCGGGCATATAGGGCGATGGCTTGGGCTTTTCGCCCGGCTCGTCCGATCTGGCATGTGCGGCTGGCACCAGCTCCAGCCGCTTGCCGCTGCGCCACCATTCGGCGCTGATCCGCTCGGGCCCGGCGGCCTTGATCAGGCGGTATTGCTGCCGCCGCCAGATCATCGAGGCCGGTAAACCATCGGGCACTTCGGCATTGATGGCGACAGGCTCGGGTTGCGGCAGAAGGCGCAAGGGCCGGTGACGGTCGCTGGACAGGCCAATGTCCTGGGGCTGATGCACCAGTGCCGGCACCAGGCGCGCGGCCTGTTCCGGAATATGGCTGGCCATCAGCTCGGTCTTCAAGACGCTCAGCGTACCCAGGCGGCTGGCCAGGCGGTCCGTCAACTGCTCGATATCCCTGGCCCCCGTATCGGTTTCGAACACTCCGGTCTGGCCGGGATCGAGCCGGTCAAGCGAAGCTGCGGCCAGACGCACCAGATCTATGCCGAAACCCGGGTCATAATTTTCCTGCTCCAGCCGTTGGGCGCGGTGCCGGAACAGGCTCGCGATATGCTCTGCATCGCGTGTCAGCCGGGCAGCATTGAGCGAAAGGGTCATGACCTTGTGATCGACCCGATAAAGAAACAGATGGAAGGTCTGGGCCCCCAAACCCTGGACTTCCAGCCTCCGCGCCAGCTTTTGCGCCAGGCCCTCTGTCGTTAACAGCACATCCTCAAGGGTGGAGATGGGCTCAAAGAATTTGCGGTCGACGAAATGCTCCGCCGGCGGCAGGCGCGGCGTCATCCGTTCTTCAATATGACCATAGGCCTGATCGAGGCGCAGGATCAGTGAGGCGCCAAACCGCGCCAGCAGCGGCTTGCGCGGCCGCGTCCGCAATTCGCCAATGGTCTTTAACCCCATCTGGGCCAGAAGACTGATCTGGCTCTCCTCAAGCCGCAGGGCCGCCACCGGCAGGCCATCCATGGTCTCCACCAGTTGTTCAGTGGAGATAATGGCGCTCTTTGCAGAGTGGCTGACGGCCCAAGCCGCACCAATGGTCGGGGCAATGGCACCGGATACGGTATAGTTCAGGGTCTGCAGGCGGCTCAGGACCATATCCAGCATGGCCGCCTCCCCGCCAAAGAGATGGGCAACCCCGGTAATGTCGAGGATGAGATCGCCAAAAGGGGTCTTGTCCTGCAGCACCGTGACCAAGGGGCTGGCATTGGAATGCCAATCGGCAAATGCGGCAAAGGCCGAGGCGAGACGCGCGCTATCCTGTTCCATCACGGTCAGGCTGGGTACCATGGCCCGGGCGTCAGCGAGAGCCTGGCCGAGACGCAACCCCTCCCGGTCGGCGTCCGGATCGAGGGCCACAAGCCGTAACCCGCCCTTGATCTTTTCATAAAGAACCAGGGGCGCCTTGAGGTCGGGATCAACCCGCTTGAGATATTGGGTTGGCCAGTAAGGCAGATGCAGACAGAGAAACCGGCGTTCCAGATGGAGACTGGGCTGCAATGCCAATCCAGTTTGGGAGGGATTTGAACGCATTTCCTGTCCACTCCAATATCCATTCGCTCTTGTGCTGGCCGGCATTGCCCTTTTCGAGTTTGAGGCTCCAACGGGCGGCGCCAGGCGCCCGGTCGTCAAAGGCCTTCCGCCCTGACCGCTGCGGCATCAGATGCCAGCGCAGATGCGCCGCGCTGGCCTGCCGTTCGGTGCCATAGCGCAAGAGAAAAAGGGATGTGCCGCTTTCAACCGTGCGCAGGCTCAACCGCCGGCTGATGGTGAAGTCGAGAGCCTCGGGTGCCCCACCGATGTCCGCCACGATGCCGGCGACCGCCCGGCAGGCCAGCGCTTCTTCGGCCACCCAGAACAGGTCCTGCATATCGGCGGCGCGCACGAGGACCAGCTGGGCCGGGTCGAAGCCGAAGCTGGACAGCCCCGGTCCATAAGGCAGGCCGAAGAACTGCGCATCCTTATCCAGCTGCAGATAGAGCACGGCCAGGCGCCTCGGGGTCAGCAGGGCCTTGGCCTGGCCCAGCGCAAAGGCCAGACTCGTCCCGCCATTGCGGACAGCATCGGTAAAAACCTCCTGCAACAGGCCACCGGGCAGGCGAGGAAAGCCCTCCCCATCGGCTCCGAACGGACGCGCCTGCATCCCGGCCAGCGCCGGTTTGCGCTCAATATCGGCAATGATATCCCGCAGCGCGGCAAGGCGCTGTTGGCGGCTCTGAGTCTGCATGGTGCGAATGGTCTATACGAACAAAACAAGAACATTTAGACTCCGAATCTCGCCGGAGTCGAGTCCCTTTTGCGCAGCCCGGTGTGGCGGGACTGCATCAAAACGGTCAAGACCGCGTGAGAGTGGCACGAACCCCATTGAGCCTCTGCCACTTATGACTAAGTCTCGGCCCGTCCGCCTCCCGGCGCGCAGCAACCCGACAAACCCTTGACCCCGAGGAAGGCTGATCGCCATGTTCGAGGCCCTGACCCGATTGTTTTCAAAGCCCGAAGCCCCGCCCGATCTGCACGATCCGAAGCTGGCCGTCGCCGCGCTCCTCGTGCATCTGGCTGCGGTCGATGGCGCCATGCAGGACGAAGAGCGCCGGGCCATTCGCGGGGCCCTGATGGATCATTATGATCTGGATGAACCCGCCGTCGACAGGCTCGTGCGCGAAGCCCAGAAGCGCGATGCCGAGGCGGTGGATTTCTACAAATTCACCAGCGGCTTGACCCAGCTGGAGATGGATGACCGCATCGAGATCATCCGCATGATGTGGACCGTGGTCTTCGCCGACCGGCAAAACCATGAGCTGGAAGACAATATGGTCTGGCGCATTGCCGAGCTGATCGGCGTCTCGAGCCGCGACCGTACCATATTGCGCAACCAGATTCGCGGCAAAGCTGCCGAGGAATCGGAAGAAACCTAATAGGCCTCGAAGGCGCCGATGATCTCGACCTCATCATTGGCGCAATCGAAATCCCCTGCTTTATCAGCCGCTTGGCGGGCCAGCTCATTGGCATTGGCGTTGGCGCGGGCATCGACATAGGCGATATGGCAGCTATTGCCCTGGGCAATCTGGGTCACCACCAGCACCTGGCCGAAATCCTCCCCGGTTTTCGGGTGGGCGGTGTAATAGCGCACGATAGTAGCGATGGGGAACCAGCGTCCCAGCGCGTTGGAGAGCCGCCATTCGAGCTTGTCGCCAAGCCGGTTGAAGGGGGGAAGGGTCTGGAAGCCCACGCTGTTCTCCCGCGGCTCGAACCCATAGCTTAGCGAGAACCGCAGGTCTCCTTCCTCGACTAGCAAGGGGTAGCCCTTATAGCCCGGGCAGGACCAGGACACCCCGAAATCATCGGCCTCGAGCACCAGGCACTCATCCAGATCGAGATCGGTATAGGCACTGGTGAAGCCGGACTGGGCCATTGCTGCCGATGGCGCCAAGGCCAGCAGCAGGACACACTTTGCTAGCACATTGTTAACCTTTGCCATCACGACCAGCCTCTTTACGCTAAACCGGTGTCAAACACCGATGATCCAGATCAATATGCTCCCCAGATGACCATGCCAGAATGCTGCACACAAGGAGATCGAACCCATGTTCAAGTCTATCCTGGTCGCTACCGACGGTTCTGACCTCGCCAACAAGGCGCTTGAGGTCGCGCTGGAAACCGCCCGTCTCAATGGCGCCAGCCTCACCATTCTGACGGCCACCGATCCGGTCAGCACCGGCATCGGCTCGGGCGGGTTTGGCACCATCGATGCCGGCCCCATCGTGGCGCGCCTGGAAGAAGCCTATGCCAGCGAGGCGGCCGACCTGCTCGCCGCCGCCCGCCACAAGGCCCAGGAGGCCGGCATCACCGCGCAGACCCTGCACCTGCCGCGCCATCGCCCCGCCGACGGCATCATCGAAACTGCCGCCGAACGCAAATGCGACCTGATTGTCATGGGATCGCATGGGCGGCGGGGGCTGGGCCGCCTGTTGCTGGGCAGCCAGGCCGCCGAAGTGCTGGCCCGCGCGCCCGTTCCGGTGCTGATCATCAAGTAATTCCGGCCGCCGCATGGCTGCTGCGGCGGATTTGGACCTTGCCTTCGGGAGCCATTGTGGGCAGAACCTGCCCCCGGACCCCCTCCCGAACGGTGAAGATGAACGAACTATGAATATCGACGCGATCCCCACCGGCAAGAACCCGCCCGACGAGCTCAACGTCATCATTGAAGTGCCGCTGGGCGGCGAGCCGATCAAATATGAGATCGACAAGGATAGCGGGGCGCTCTTCGTCGACCGCTTCCTCTATACGCCCATGCGCTATCCAGGCAATTACGGCTTCGTGCCCCATACGCTGTGCGGCGACGGCGACCCGCTCGACGTCATCGTCATGAACTCGCGCCCGCTGGTGCCCGGCGCCGTGGTGCGCAGCCGGCCCGTCGGCGTGCTGTTCATGGAAGATGATGGCGGCCAGGACGAGAAGATCATCGCCGTGCCGGTTTCCAAGCTCACCCGCATGTATGACAGCATCGCCGATATCGGTGACCTGCCCGAGATCCAGCTTGAGCGCGTCAAGCACTTCTTCACTCACTACAAGGATCTCGAGCCCGGCAAATGGGCCCGCATCGACCGCATCGGCGGCCTGGACGAGGCCCGCAAGGTGATCCTCGATTCCATCGAACTGGCCAAGAAGGGCTGATCGAAACAACAAGAAGGCGGCCTCCGGGCCGCCTTTCCTTTTAGGGCCGCTCGCTCTGCCTGCGCAGCGCCGCCACCTCCTCGCGCAGCGCCCGGATCTCGGCCAGCAACAGTGCCGAATCCTCATGCAGCGTCTGCCGGTCCGAGGCCGCGCTGGCCTCGGTTTCCTCCTGCATGGCCGAGACGATGACGCCGATGAAGAGGTTCAGCACGGCGTAGGTGGACAAGAGGATGAAGGGCACGAAGAACAGCCAGGCATAGGGGAAGACCGCCATGACCGGGCGGACAATGCCCATGGACCAGCTTTCCAGCGTCATCACCTGGAACAGGGTATAGAGCGAAGCGCCCAAATGCCCAAACCAGTCGGGGAAGGCGTCACCGAAGAGGTTGGTCGCCATGACCGCCGCCACATAGAACAGCATGGCCATCAGCACCACGATCGAGCTCATGCCCGGCAGCGCTGCGATCAGCCCGCCCACCACGCGCCGCAGCGCCGGCATGACCGATACCAGCCGCAGCACACGCAGGATGCGCAGGGCGCGCAGCACCTGAAACGGCCCGGCCGCCGGTACCAGCGCAATGGCCACCACGGCAAAATCGAACAGGCTCCAGGGATCGCGGAAGAAGCGCGGGCCGAAAGCGAAGATTCTCAGTGCGATCTCGACGACGAAAATGCCCAGAATGACCGCGTCGAGCGCCTGCAACACCGGCCCATAGGCGGCCATGATGCCCGGCTCGGTCTCGAGCCCGAGAATGATGGAATTGACCACGATGACGGCAATGATCGTCTGTTCCCAGCGGCGGGACGACAGAAGCGCGACAAGGGACTGGCGCATCGCGTAAGGACCTCTCAAAAATATCGGACAGCCAGTAGCCAAGCGCCCGGATTCGTCAAGCACCGCCCGCCTTGGGCCGCCTCGCCAAGGAGATGATGCGATCATGACCCTGCCCACGCCCTATGACGGGTCGTCACCGCTGTTTCGCATCGGCACGAAACCGCTCGACCCGGCGAATTGGCTGCAGCCGGATGCGGCCATGGCCAGCCAGCTGGCTGAAAAGGCCCGGCTGATTGCCCGGCGGCCCGGCGACGTCTTTGCCGAACTGCCAGAGAGCCGCCCGGCACAGGCCGAATTGCTGGCGGAGCTGATCAAGCATCTCCCCAACCATTTCCCGGAATTATGGCGCCATAGCAGCGCCGGAATGCGCGTCGTTCCGATCGGCGAAACGGTTCCGCTCGACGGTGTCGGCAGCCCGCTGCTGACGGCATCACGGCTCGTACAGGACGATCTGCTTATTCTCCAGCGCGCGCCAGAAGGATGGCGGCTGACCGCCGGCAGCCTCTCTTTCCCTTCCTCCTGGGTGCTGGGCGAGAAACTGGGCAAGGTGCTGACCGAGATTCATGCCCCCGTGCCCGGCTTTGGCCCCGGCACGCGGCAGGCCGAGGTGATGGCGCGCATGTTCGACGCCATGCGCCCCGAAACCCCGATGATCCGCTGGAACTTCTCGCTCTATGGCGATGATCGGCTGTTTCACCCCGATATATCGGGGCCGGAAGAGCGGCGCTTTGGAGAGGGCGAGCGGGCAGACCCGGTGTTTTTGCGGGTTGAACGGCAGACGCTGCGCAAGCTGCCCGAGACCGGCGCCATTGCCTTCACCATCCGGATGTCCATCGACCCACTGGAGCGGCTGGAAGCGCACGGAGATGGGGCCAGGATTGCCGCATCGCTGATCGAACAGATCACCGCGCTGACGCCCGAACAGCTCGACTACAAGGGGCTGACGCGGGAAAGGGAACGGGTGGTGGAGCGGTTGAGGGAAATTGCAGGTTGAGCTGGCCCACAATAAGGGGCGCGCTCGATATGGCACCCTCCCCCTTGCGGGGAGGGTTGGGGAGGGGGACCGGCAACCCGATTTCCATCGCAGCCCACCAGCGCGTGGGCACCCCCACCCGTCCTCCCCCGTCAAGGGGGAGGTGTCGCATCGCGTTCCCGCCCTCGCCCTTCGAGGCCGCTGCGCGGCACCTCAGGATGAGGGCTGACGAGATGCTGGCGTTTCGGAAGCCCTCTTGGTGAGGAGAGGAGCGAAGCGCAGCCTCGAACCACGAGGGCAACCAGCCCCCTACTCCGCCTTCTTGGCGTAAACCTGCACCACATTGCCCTTGGGCGTCACATCGCAGCGGACCAGCTCCAGCCGCGTGGTCGGGTCGCCCGGCTCGAACAGATGCCTTCCCTCGCCCGCGACCACCGGATGGGTGATCAGCGACAGCTCGTCCATCAGCCCGGCAAAAAGCAGCTGCCGCACCAGCGAAATCCCGCCCATGGCCGCGATTTCGCCGCCCGGCTGCCCCTTCAGCTGGCGGACAAAGTCCACCACATCACCCTCGATCAGCGAAGAATTGGACCATTGCGCCATATCGGCCTGAGTCAGCGTGTTCGAGGCCACATATTTCGGCACGTCATTGATGAAGGCGGCAAAATCCAGGTCCTGTTCGGCCTTGGGCCAATAGCCCGCCCATTCCGACCAGCCCACCCGGCCCATGAGCACAGTGTCGACTCGCTCCTGCACCCCGGTCAGCATCTCCCCGAGCTGATCTTCAAAGCTGTCGAACTGGAACTTGAACGGGTCCTCGACCACCCCATCAACGGAATGAAAAAGCCCGGCTGTCACTTTACGCATCTTTTGTCTCCCAAGGTCCGGGCCGCATCATGCCGCCCGTTTCGCTGAGGCGACGATGGAGGGTGGAAGGGTTCGACATTTTTGTATTGGTTGTTTTCTAGCGACGAGGCTATCGATGAGCCAGGGCACGCTTTGGCGTCACGACCTTTTCAACCGTGCCAACCCAACCCACCGAACGTCACCCTCGGGCTTGACCCGAGGGCGTTGCACTTCACCTAGCGATATCCTCCCAAAGGTCACGCCACTCGGGGTTATGCTCCTCGATCAGCGCCTCTTTCCAACCCCTGTACCAGCGCTTGAGCGACGTCTCGCGCTGGATGGCCATACCGATCTCACCGAACCCCTCAAAATAGACGAGCCGCTTGATGTTGTGGGTCTTGGTATGACCGGAGATCAGACCCTCGCGATGCTCATGGACACGACGCACAAGGTTATTGGTGACGCCGATATAAGTGCGCCCGCGCCGCATATCGGCAAGGATGTAAACAAAGCCGCCCATACCGGCATCTTGAAGTACAGAACCCTCGGGTCAAGCCCGAGGGTGACGGCCGGTGGGGCACTGGTATCTCGAGGTATCAGTTTGGCCCAATCGACCAGTCGTCCCAAAGTATCCCGTTGCTAAACCGCCTGCGGAGAATCTGAGACTTCACCTCATCACTATAGGAGGAAATTGGCCACGGTCGGGTATTACCTGCACCGTTTCCCCACAGTCCAGCAAATCTGTAGTAATCTGCTATAGTTCGAAGAGACGGGTCATCCCATGCTAGAAGTCGCGTTAACGTAGCAATTAGTGAACCGATAGGCCGGTACTCGGCCTTTTGGCCATCGGTATCGGATGAACTGCATATATATCCGGTTAAGGGTCCCACATCCGCACCGAATATTCTCTTGAAAATGTCACGATTGGATTCGGGCTGCCAATTGGAATCATAGCAACTCGTGTAATGCCTGGCCCAAAACGCGAGGTCAGAGACACAAATCAGATCGGGTTCCCAAGTCGGGTGATCTCCATTCGTGGCCGCTTCGTACAAGGCATTGCTAACATTCTCAATCGGCCTGGACTTATCCCTTTTCCAGCTATGCGAATGCGCCAACACTCCATAGATGAGCGGCGACGTGAGCTCTTCTCTGGGACTCCCTTTTCGCTTGGTCGAAAGACGCTTAAATTCTTGCGACCGGGTGTAGGCGGAAGCAACATGTTTGGCGTTCAAAGTGGTTTTGCATTCAAATGCAGCGGCCACACCATCGGCCAACCAGACGCGTTTCTCAGTCAGTTTTTTCGGATAGAACGGCTTCAAGACCAGAACATCCACCTGCGGCGAAAGCTCTCCCTTGGCACTAATCAAGCGGCCTTTCGTGAATACCTGATAGTTCGGTGGGAGCCACTCTCGAAGAAACGCGGCCCAATTTTCTTCCCCCTCGTCCCCGGCTGTTCCCGGGTCTTCACTGGCTCGCCGATATATTCGCAAGTACTCAGCGGACATCTCGTCCGTGACTTGGGCCATAAATTCATGAAGGTCGTGAGTTTTTTCGGTCACCAGAACACCACCATTGGTGAAGCCCGGAGCTTTCGCTCCGGGCCTTCTTCAGTCCAGACGACGTCTGGTCACATCCCCATATGCGCCAGCACCGCGAGCAGCAGCAGCGCCACGATATTGGTGATCTTGATCATCGGGTTGACGGCAGGGCCCGCCGTGTCCTTGTAGGGGTCGCCGACGGTGTCGCCGGTGACCGAGGCCTTGTGCGCGTCGCCGCCCTTGTGGTGGGTGACGCCGTGGCTGTCGGTAAAGCCGTCCTCAAAACTCTTCTTGGCATTGTCCCAGGCGCCGCCGCCCGCCGTCATCGAGATGGCGACGAAGAGACCGGTGACGATGACACCCATGAGCATGGCGCCAACCGCCGAGAAGCCGGCCGCGGGGCCCGCGATCCAGAGGATCACGAAGAACACGACGATCGGCGAAAGCACCGGCAAGAGGCTCGGCACGATCATTTCCTTGATCGCCGCCTTGGTCAGCATGTCGACGGCCCGGCCATAATCGGGCTTGTCGGTGCCCGCCATGATGCCCGGCTTTTCCTTGAACTGGCGGCGCACTTCCACCACCACGGACTGGGCCGCGCGCCCGACGGCGGTCATGCTCATGCCACCAAAGAGGAACGGCAAGAGGCCGCCGAACAACAGCCCGACCACGACATAAGGATCGGCCAGCGAGAACGACAGGCTACCCATGCCCTGGAAAATGGCCGGAGCATCTTCAAGACCCGCAAAGTAGATCAGGTCCTGCGTATAGGCGGCGAACAGCACCAGGGCCCCCAAGCCGGCCGAACCGATGGCATAGCCCTTGGTGACCGCCTTGGTGGTATTGCCCACCGCATCGAGCGCGTCGGTATTCTGGCGCACTTCCTTGTCGAGACCGGCCATCTCGGCAATGCCACCGGCATTGTCGGTAACCGGGCCGAAAGCGTCGAGCGCCACGATGATACCGGCCAGCGCCAGCATGGTCGCCACCGCCACCGCAATGCCGAAGAGCCCGGCCAGCGAATAGGTGACGATGATGCCGGCAATGATGGTGATGGCCGGCAGGGCCGTGGATTCCAGCGATACGGCCAGACCCTGGATGACATTGGTGCCATGACCGGTGACCGAGGCCTCGGCAATCGAATTGACCGGGCGGCGGTTGGTGCCGGTGTAATATTCGGTGATGACGATGATCAGCCCGGTAATGACCAGGCCCACCACGCCGCACCAGAACAGGCTCCAGGGGGTGAA
>NZ_CAJXJS010000038.1 GCF_913055165.1 uncultured Devosia sp. | reverse complement strand
AGTGGTTAAATCCATCAGACTGTAAATCTGACGCCTCAGGCTACACTGGTTCGAATCCAGTCCCCTCCACCACCCCCATGAACCTGACAACTTTCCCAGCACGGCATTTGCCAAGTGGCCGGGCCTGGTATCGCTACACACGTTTCAGCGGTCTGGTTCTGCGGCGGGACTGCTTGCCGGAGCGCGGTAAAACCGCTACCGCTCCAGTCATGAGCCGCAACAAATTTCCGCCCAAGCCCAAATACGATCCCGACACCGGGCCAGTCTATCTCTATGGCCTGCACACGGTCCGCGCCGCGCTCGACAATCCGGGCCGCATCAAGAAGGCCCTATTGGCCACCCCTAATGCCCTGAACCGGCTCAAGGAAACTGGGGAGATCGGCAAGGTGCCGGTAACCGAGACCACCCCCAAGGAACTCGATCGCCTTTTGGGCGGCGAAGCCGTTCATCAAGGTGTGGCGCTGGAAGTTGACCCGGTCAGCCGCTTTGGACTCAACGACATTACCAAACTCAGCCTCGTGGTCGTGCTTGACCAATTGACCGACCCACACAATGTCGGCGCTATCCTGCGCACCGCCTGCGCCTTCGGCGCCGATGCCGTCATCACCACCGCCCGCCACTCGCCACGAGAGACCGGCGTGATGGCAAAAGCCGCCTCGGGCGCGCTCGATCTCGTGCCCATGATCGAGGTGCGCAATCTCGGCGACACGCTCGAAAATCTCAAGGAACGCGGCATGTTAGTGCTGGGTTTTGATTCGGAAGCTGAGGAGCAGCTGCGTCCGCGCACAGATTCGATCCCGCTGGCCGTGGTCCTGGGCGCAGAAGGCAAGGGGCTGCGGCAGCGTACAAGAGAGCTCTGCGATGAGATGGTCCGGCTCGACATGCCCGGCCCCATCAAGTCGCTCAATGTTTCCAACGCGGCAGCCATAGCGCTGTTTGCCGCCACTGCAGGTAAGATCAAGTGAGCCAGTTTGAGCCATTTGCGATGGCCCTGAGGTTGTCCGGCGTCACGGTGCCCCAGAAGGAATTGGATATTGCGCTCAAACAGCTCTCTATACGCTACGAACCCGAGGACGTAGAGAACAGCCATTACGCCCAGATCGACGTGCCAGTCGCCAACCCGATCCGGGCAATTCTGGACCTGGCGGAGCGCTCGGGCGTCGCCATCGCCACCATGCTCGAGGACCGACGCATCGGCAAGGCAGTGCTCGATATTGCATTCGACTATCCCAGTGAGGGCGAATCCATGTCAGCCCGCCTGCCCGCACATGCCGCCGCGGCCATAGCATTCCATGGCATCGACATCGAAATTTCAGTCTATCTGACTGACGTCGAGGACGATGAAGACTCATGAGCACCGCTCCTGTAGCTGTAGAGAGTGATACGGATTCTCCAAATTCGAGAGATCACTGAAGAAATAAATTAGTAGCTTCATAGACTTAAGACAAAGCCCATCCAGTTGGAACGGAATCGGTCCTTCCACCGCCCAAGCTTGGTTGGGCACATCTGGTATGGGCAAGTCCGCATGGCTCGTATCGGCAACCGCCTAGAAAGCCATGTTGACCGCAGCACCATGTCGGAGTGGCATAGCTATAGAATCGATGTGATGAGACGCTCTCCATAGAGTTTCCATTGTTGGGGGGAGCTCTTCCATCTTGTCATGAAGGTCCAGAAGTCCGGGCCTGTCATCCTTAGCGATGAATGATCGTGCTTCCGAAGTTGGGCGGAACAAACTCGCTCGGGAAAGCGACATCGGAGAGGGGGCCGTCACACTTGGGACGGCAGCTAGGCGCCCCATTTCAGATGAGGTGGATGGCTCCCGCTCCCGGCATCTGAGTGCCAAAGTGGGTTTGCTATCAGGGCCCGCGGCGAGGTCTACCAAGCTCGCCGTACCCCAGGCCTTGCAGCGTAAAATCAGAGAGTCCTGAAGCAAGATCCAGTTCGAGCCAATTAAACGGCTCCATGAAGTTGTGAGAGCGACGCGATGTGATGGCGAAACCGGTCAGGCCGGAAACAGGGACAACCCGTCGAATGTCTGAGGCATCATAGCCTAGATTTCAGATTGGGACCCTGTTCGCCGACCCCATCAGGGCCAGCAGTCTCTACTGACTGCATCAACAGGCCGGACAGAAGACTGCACTCGACCAATGCGCCAGAACACCGAATTACCTCTTGCAATGCGGGGGCCAACCACAGAAGACATTCGTGTTGTCTCAGCCGCATCTGACAGCTGCCGGCCCGCTCATGCCGACGCCCTTCCTCAACGGGGTGGGGATGGGACTGTCCGTTTGAGACAGTTCAGCCGTGTAGGTAATCATGGCTGCTCACCAACGGGTATTGCGAAGCGTCCGCGTCCCTGCCGGTCAACGATTGGAGGACTGACGGCAGCCCTCGCTCAACGAACGGCGTGATGCCTGAGGCCATTTTGGACGTCATCGACGTGTTCGTCCAACACCCCTGCCTCCGCCGCGAAATCGGGCCAACGTTCCACGGCGTCGACAACCGCATCGAGCAAGCTCTCAACACGTGCGGCCTTCAGGCCGGCGGTTCTACCAAAAGTGATCAGGTCGGTGCGGTCAAAGCCGTCACGTTTGCCATTGAGGCTCATCTGGTGCCGGTTGGTCCATTCCCCACTAGGGTTGTAGGCATAGGCCACGTCGAATGCGGGAGACAGCCGCCACTGGCCGTCTCGATCCATGAGATACGCGATATTTTTGGGGTGATCGTCCTGATTGCGGCCAACCACGTTAAAGAGCGCACGCAGCACCTGCTGTTCAATGTCGTGGTTTTCCGCATCGAGGCGCCGAAGGACCTGTATGGCCTGCTCGTATGAATGGGCGCCGGCAACATTGAAATCGTAGTGCATCATCGCGGTCAGGGATTGCATATGCAGCTTGCCGCCTCCATTAGGCCGATCGAAACGACGGGTCATGAAGTGCGCTCGGCCATTCTCCAAGTGCAGCCGACAACGGCTCATCTCGATACCGCATGCCGTGGCCATCAGGTGATAGGCGAACTCTATCCTGCCGAACCCTTGTGGATCGACGAGCTCCTTGTCGGAATTCTTGTCGACGCCATCAAACTTGAGCAGCCAGTGTTCAAAGTCCGCTTCGGTGTTGACCTGGCCCGAGCGGAATTCACCTGTCCTTTCGTTCCAAGACAGTACGGCCTTCGCCCGCGCCCCGCCGGCGGAGGTGCCGACCCTGAGGATGTCCTCCATGGCGTGCTCATCGTCGGCGATGCCGGACAGCTTGCCCTTGAGGCGGCCCCTCTCATCGAGGATCTGGTTCGCAACATCGACCAATTCGCCGATGTTGACCTTGCCTGCCCGCCGGGTGGCCGCGTTCGTCGCCGGTTCGAACTCCAGTGCCCCAACCCCGCGCGTGCCGATGTAGCAAAGGCGCTCAACCGGATTGAAGGAGTTGGGGGCGCGGCCCTGACGGGCAAGCCAGGTATCGATTAGCTTGTTACCGTACTTGTCCGGCAACGAGTCCGCGAGCAGACCGGGTAATCCCTTGAAGGTATCTCGCGGGAGGGCAGGAAACGAGTAAGGCAGTGTCCTCGACGGCATGGTCAAGGGAGCGATTTCGATGCCAGATTCCACCATTTCCGGAGCGAACTGGAACACGCCATATTGCCTGGAATCGTCCCAAGAGACGGCGCCGACCTGTGTGCCCCAGAGCTTGACAGCAGCGTCCGTCATTGTTCACCCCACCGGAACGGCCTTTTGGGCGCCGGACTGTCTTTCGTGCTAGCGCGGAGTCGCTCCCTGCCGCGCTGCTGCACGCGTTCCATAGGTCGGATTTGGGGATCAGGAAGCAACGCCTCCAGGTGCGATCCCAGGCCCAGGGCGGAAATGACTCGAACCAAGCTATCAATGGTTCCGCCTTCTCCCGCTTCGAGTCGGACCAAGGTGCGTGTCCCTACACCCGCCTTGTTAGCCAGGTCTGCCTGCGTGACATTGGACGCTAGTCTCAGCCGCCGCAGCCGGTCCCCAAGGTCGGCTACGATTTGCCCGCTGCTCGCAATGGCATAATCCACGGTATCTGCCATATATGACCTTTTAGCTTAATTTAGATGTTAGAATATGCCGATTACGGCCGATTATGTCAATATGCCAAAAGTGGCCTTTAAGTGACGACAGCGGCATTTTACGCGCCATTATAGGCTGATTATGTGTACCTATGATGGCGCGGAATAGTTCGCGCGTGGCGCTGGTTCCGCTCAGAGGAGAAAGCTGAAGCCGCGGCCGGTGCAGGGCGCGATACAACGGGGCCGTCCATACACGGCACCAATCATGCCGTTTGTCGGATCCTGATGCGGGGGCCGCAAACAGCCTGACCGCACGCCAATATGGACAACTAACCGCACCCTAGGTGGTAGCGCCGAAGGTTCCAAGCCGACGGGGACCGACGCCTGGCGCAAGTACTACAACGAGGTTCGTCCTCACTCGGCGATCGCATACAACGTCCCGATCGCGTTGCAGAATCCCGGTGGCGCCACCAGCCCGTCATCGTGAAGAAAGCCGGAAAACTCTACTCACCGGCGATCCAAAGATTGGTCTCAGTGCACAAACCCAAGGACTCTCCGTAAAACCGGAGGGGACTGGCGGCCCTTTTATTTTGTCGGACTATGAGTGACAATCCGATTGCCCAAATTGGGAAACTTCGATTCCATGGACACCAAAAAAATCAATGAAATCAGTCCAGATTGGAAATTTCGATTCACTCTCTACAGCTCCGACCAATTGGGCCGGCAATATCGCCTTTGGCGCCTCCTCCGTGCTGCATCCGGCGACAGTTGAACAGGCTCAAGCGGCGGTACGCTCGTCCCACAAGGTTCGCGTCCTCGGCTCCGGACACTCCTTCAATCGTATCGCCGACACGAACGGCACATTGATCTCGCTTTCCAAGCTCAAGCGCAACATCAGCATCGACGCCGAGGCTCAAAGCGTAACGATTGACGGCGGCGCCACCTATGCCGATATCGCCCCGCAGCTCCACCGCGCAGGGTTTGCGCTGGCCAATGTCGCCTCATTGCCCAGTATCACCGTGGCAGGTGCGGTGGTGACCGCCACGCATGGGTCGGGCGACGGAAACAAGAACCTTTCCGCCGCCGTTTCGGCCCTCAAGCTGATCACCACCGATGGCGAGTTGATCAGCCTGAAGCGCGGCGATGCCGCCTTCGAGGGTGCAGTCGTGAGTTTGGGCAGCCTGGGCGTGATCGTGGAACTGACCTTGGACATCGTTCCCAGCTTTGACATCCGGCAAAATGTCTATCTCAACCTGCCCATGGCAACAGTCACGAACCGGCTCGATGAACTCATGTCGCGCGCCTACAGCGTGAGCCTGTTCACGCGCTGGCAAGGCGAAACAACTGACCAAATCTGGGTGAAAGCGCGGGCCCAAGCGGGAGAACCTGCGGAAGAGATCTTTGGTGCTACACCGGCCACAATCCCATGCCACCCTATTCCCGGAATGGATGGTACGTCGTGCACCAGACAAATGGGCGTGGTAGGCCCCTGGCACGAGCGGCTATTCCACTTTGCGATCGGCAGTACAGCATCCGCTGGCGCAGAGCTTCAATCGGAATTTTTCGTTGCTCGCAAAGACGCGCCCACAGCAATCGAAGCCTTGCACGCGGTGCAGGACACCTTCGCCCCTGCCCTGTTCATATCCGAAATCCGCTCGGTCGCCGCCGATAATCTGTGGCTAAGCTCGGCCTACCAGCAGGACACTATCGGCTTTCATTTCACCTGGAAGCCTGATTGGGAGCCAGCCCTGTCGGCCATTGGGGCGATTGAAGCAACGCTCCGGCCCCTCCGCGCCCGCCCACATTGGGCGAAGGTGTTCACCATGCCATCGGATGAGGTTCAGGCGCTGTTCCCGAGACTGACGGATTTCTGTGATTTGGCTGACCGCCTCGACTCTGCAAGCAAGTTCCGCAACCGGTTTGTGACCGATCTTCTGTTCGCCTAAACGACCCTATAGACCTGTCACATCTGCGGTGATGATGCTGCGACCGAAGATACCATGCGCTTTTGGCACAAGACGGACGACTGAGTAGCCGCGCGCCTCAAGTTCAGCGAGGAAGTCAGGCAACAGATCCACAGTCCGCTGATGGATGTCGTGGAACAGGATAATGCCGCTTCCACGCGCTTCCAGCCGATCGAGCGTCCGATTGGCCACGGACTGTGCGCTTTCCTTGTAGTAGTCCTTGCTGTCGATGTCGACGTCGAGAACGACCATGTCCCCGTGAAGGAGGCTGGTGCGCAAAAATCCCGTTTGCGCCAGATAAGGAAACCGGAAGAAGGGGGAGAGCATGTCCGCGCCTCCGAGGGCCTCGGCCACGGCGGCCTCGCCCCGCGCGATTTCGTCGAGTGCGGCTTGACGCGAAAGGTTGGCCAGGTTGGTGTGATCGTAGGTGTGGCTGCCAACGGTGTGCCCCCGCAGAGCCACCTCTCGTGCCAGGGCCGGATTGGCCGCTGCCGCCGACCCAAGCATCAGGAAGGTACCCTTCACCCCATATCGATCCAGCGCGTCCAGTATTTTAGACGTCTTGCCGGCTCGAGGGCCGTCATCAAATGTAAGAATGACTTCGCCGGGGCGCAGCACAATCTCGGATGTTGATGCCACCTCCAGCGTCCGCCCGGCCAACTGGCTGGCGCCAAGAATCTTGTTCGGCATGGCTTGGTTCATTCTGGCGGAGGCGCTGCGGGCCACTCCTCCCGTAACCACATCGTCACGAGATGCGGCAGCACCGGCAGTCAGAGAAGTATGGCTGACTGGCTTGGCGCAACCAGCCATGGTGAGTGCGAGCAGGCCCGACAGCAACAACGCAGAAAAGAACCGCAAATCAGAGCCCACCCGTCCAAATCAAGTGGACTCACTTTTGCCAATTATGGTTAACGATCCCCTCGCAAAAGCTTAAGGATTACTTACCCGCCAAAGTTTTGGCTTTCCGCCCAAGAGTATCGAGCGCACTGAGGAACGCAGACCGGTCGGCGGCGCGAAAGCCGGCATTGTACCCAGCAATTTCCCCGGTCTCGCGTAGGTGCTGCTTGAGGTCGCGCATTGCGAGCGCCATTCCAATCGAAGCCGTGGTGAATGGCTTGCCGGTGAAGCCGAGCACGTGACACCCCTTGTCGATGGCTCGGCTGGCGAGGGGAATGTCGGCCGTCAGCACAATGTCATTGGCCGCAGCGTTCTCCGCGATCCAGTCATCGGCCGCATCTGCCCCTGCCGGAACCACCACCACGCGCACCATCGGATCGCGCGATGGCCGGATGCCGCCATTGCTGACGAAGGTGACCACCAAGCCTAGCCGTTCGGCGACTCTGCGTGCCTCCTCCTTGACCGGGCAGGCGTCGGCATCGACGAAAATCTGGGGGTCAGGCATGGGCCACGATATCCAGGATAAAGCGCAACCGCTCGGCTACCGGAGCCAATGGCAGTTCGACAACCTCGTAGCCCGTCTCTTCGTAGGCGTCACGCAAGGGACCATAGATGCGTTGTGCGTGTTCCCAACCTTCCGTTCGCTCCTCGTCATCGGCGTAGATTTCGCGCCAGGGCGGGGCGAAGAAAGCCTTGCGATTGTAGCGATAGAGCCAGGCGGCACGGGTGAAATGATCCGTCTCGCTCAGCTTCATGATGCGGCCATAAGCTACGAGGTCGGGGATACCCCTGTCACAAAGCGCTGGCCCCTTGGATGCCCTGAGCGTCTCATGGGTCTGGATGTCACGGTCCAGCATCAACTCGGCAAAGCGTGCTGCGTCGCGCCATTGCAGAGCCGGACCGTCAACGGCCGACTGAACCTGGATAACCGCTCTTGCGGCCTCTCGGCCAACGCGAATGCCATGGGCCGCCGCCGCTTTGAGCAGCGTGGTCTTGCCCGCACCGGGGGCACCGGTCAGCACGAACAGGCATTCACCAGCATAGGTCATGCTGTTGCCTCGCAAACATTTTTTGGGGGTCGCGGCGCCATGCCGCTCGTTCACCCTATCCAACGCGTGAAGGTCAGTAAACCACCACGCTGCGAATGCTCTCGCCCGAATGCATCATGTCGAAGCCCTTGTTGATGTCTTCGAGCCGAAGAGTGTGGGTAATCATGGGATCGATCTCGATCTTGCCGTCGAGATACCAGTCGACGATTTTCGGTACGTCCGTGCGGCCCTTGGCGCCACCGAACGCGGTACCCATCCAGGTCCGACCTGTTACAAGCTGGAACGGGCGCGTGGAAATCTCCTGCCCTGCCCCGGCCACGCCGATGATGACCGATTTACCCCAACCGCGGTGAGCACACTCGAGCGCCTGACGCATAACCTTGGTGTTGCCGGTGCAATCGAACGTGTAGTCGGCGCCGCCGATAAGGTCCCCTCGCCGCTTGGTTAGGTTCACGATGTAAGGAACCACGTCCTCGCCGATTTCGGTGGGATTGACGAAATGAGTCATCCCAAAGCGTTCGCCCCATTCCTTCTTGCCGTTGTTGATATCCACGCCAATGATCATGTCGGCACCTGCCAACCGCAGACCCTGGATGACGTTGAGGCCGATGCCCCCCAGTCCGAAGACGACAGCAGTAGAGCCGATCTCGACCTTGGCCGTGTTGATCACCGCCCCGATGCCGGTGGTCACGCCGCAACCGACATAGCAAACCTTTTCAAAGGCGGCGGCCGGATCGATTTTGGCCACGGCAATTTCGGGCATGACCGTGTAGTTCGAAAAGGTCGAGCAGCCCATGTAGTGAAAAATAGGCTTGCCTTCGTACGAGAAGCGGGACGTTCCATCGGGCATCAGTCCCTGCCCCTGCGTCGCGCGGATGGCGGTACACAGATTGGTCTTTCCCGACCGGCAGGAATAGCACTCACGGCATTCAGGGGTGTAGAGCGGAATGACATGGTCGCCCTTCTTGACCGAAGTGACGCCTGCCCCCACATCGACCACTACACCAGCGCCTTCATGGCCCAGAATCGACGGGAAAAGCCCTTCGGGATCGGCACCACTAAGAGTGAAGTCGTCCGTATGGCACAATCCGGTGGCCTTGATCTCAATGAGAACTTCACCTGCCTTTGGACCTTCCAGATCGACCTCGACAACTTCAAGGGGCTTTCCGGCAGCAAAGGCGACGGCGGCGCGGGTTTTCATTGCAAGCATCCTCCAGATTCCGTGGCTGGAAGATGGCACGCACCTGAGGCGCGCCGCAACCGTCAGCTGCTCCCGCTTCCAAGGCTCAACATGACATTGACCGCAGAGGCGAGGATAAGCGTGTTGTAAAGATGCGAGAAGACCAGATGATAGACGACCAAGCGGCGCATATTGCTGCTGGTAGTCTTGGTGTCCGAGGTAGCCACTGATGTGCCCACGGTATAGGAGAAATACATGAAGTCCGCCCCATCTGGGTCGCTATCGCCCTGAAATTCCAGCCCGCCTTCGACCTCTCCGTCTTCCCCGGTGGCCGGCGCCTGATAATATTCATAGGCATAGTGAAGGGCCCCGAGAGTCTGGACCGTGAACCAGCCGAGAAGAACGGATATGACGCTGGCTACGACCTGCCAGGGATCAGGGTCCTGTCCACCGCTCAATGCGAGGAACAGCGACACGATTGAAGCCATGACGACGATGAAGACAATCAGGAAGATGCCTGCGCCCGGTGTGTCCTCCTCCTGCGCGTGCTCCCGCAAGTAGTCCGATGTCAGGTGCGGCAGTTTGATATAGGTCAGACCCAGGAAGACAACAAACAAGACATTGCTGCCCAGGCTGACGGCATAATCCGGCAGCAGCCAGATGGCTGTCGCGAGCGCCGCCGCTCCACACACAAGGCTTAGGTAGAAAGGCGCATGCCGCGGCATGAGCCGCTCCACCACCTTTTGCCGGAGCAGGACTGGATGGCGCGCGTTGCGCGGAGCATCGCGCCGCGTGCCGTGGTTACCAGTTGCCTTTGCCTTAGCTTTAACCATTGGGTCCGAAAAGCCATCGCCGGTTCAAACCCGGCAACGGCTTAACGCGCTCTAGCCCTGAATGGCTCCCGGACCCGGCTCGGCGCCGGGTGGAACCTTGCCCATTATGATCATGCCCAGAACTTCGTCCTTGGTGACATCCGAAGTCTTGGCCTGGCCCACAACCTGCCCATTCTTCATCACCACAACACGATCAGCGAGATCGAAGACATCGTGAATGTCGTGGCTGATCAGAAAGATGCCAATGCCTTCGGATTTGAGCTGCTTGATGAGTTCACCGACCTGCGCAGTCTCCTGCGGGCCGAGCGCTGCCGTCGGCTCGTCCATAATCAAGATGCGGGCGTTAAAAAGTATGGCCCTGGCAATAGCTACTGACTGACGCTGTCCACCCGAAAGCGCCTTAACTGGCTCCTTGAAGCGGCGGAAGTTCGGATTAAGCCGCCCCATCACCTCACGCGCCTTGGACTCCATCGCGGCATCGTCAAGTGTGCCGAGAGACGTCACCATTTCGCGGCCGAGAAACAGATTGGCGGCGGCATCGACATTATCAGCAACAGCAAGCTGCTGATAAATCGTCTCGATACCATAGGCCTTGGCATCGCGTGGATTGTTGATCGTGGCAGCCTCACCGTTGATGCGGATATCGCCCGCGTCACGCTTGTAGGCGCCAGAAAGGATCTTGATCAGGGTCGACTTGCCCGCGCCATTGTGCCCAAGCAGGCCGACCACTTCGCCGGCGTGCAAATCAATCGAGGCATGGTCGACAGCCCGGATGCCGCCGAAAGAGATTGAAATATCGGTCATTTCGACCAGTGGCGTGCCGGTATTCAGCATAACGCGACTCCTAATGCTTGTTCCGGCGGTAGAGCGTGTCTAGCCACACCGCGAAGACCAGAACGATACCAACCACGATGGACTGGAGCGGGCTGTCGATCCCCATCAGCACCATGCCGGATTGCAGCGACTGCATCACCACCGCGCCCAGAAGAGCTCCTGCAATGGTTCCGACACCACCGGCCAGCGATGTGCCACCGATGACCGCCGCGGCAATGACGTAGAGTTCATCCAGCGTGCCGAGGGCATTAGTGGCTGCGTTGAGACGTGCGGTCGAAATAGCCGCCGCTATCGCGCAGAGCGCTCCCATCAGCATGAAAATCTTGACGGTCACCCAGCGGGTGTTGATGCCCGCCAGTTCGGCCGCTTCCGGGTTGCCGCCCATAGCGTAAACATAGCGGCCGAAGCGGGTCCGAGTGGCCAGGAAAGTCATGACCACGCCGACGCCCACGGCGATCAGCACCGGAATGGCGATGCCGTGCGAAATGAACAGCCCCCCCTCCGGCACAGTAATGCCGTTGGCTTCCGCGAAATTTTCGGCGATGCGGACCGGCCAGGGATAGGCATTGGCGACCCAGACAGCCGCGATAGTTGCACCGCAACCAATGACTGCGAGCGATACTTCTGCCCAGACGGGTCGCAACGGGAAGTTGAACCTCTGCCGCTGCCGCCGTCCGAAGTAGATACCCACCACGATGGCGGCACACGCGACCACAGCAACCACCCAGCTCCAGAAGCTGCCAATGGCCCCGGTGGGGCCACCACCCATCAGTTGGAACGTGGAGTCCATCGGCGCGACCGTACGTCCGGCCGTAACCCACCAGGCGGCACCGCGCCACACCAGATAACCGCCGAGCGTCACGATGAATGCGGGCACACGCAGATAGGCGATGATTGTCCCCTGCAAAGCGCCGATACCTACGCCGACCGCCAACCCCGTGGCCAATGACAGCACCCAAATCAGCGGATGGCCAAGGCCCAGTCCAAGTTGCACCGGGAGAATCTGGGTCTGCATGACCCCCATGACCATCCCGACCACACCCAGAATGGACCCCACGGACAAATCGATATTGCGGGTCACGATGACCAGCACCATACCCGTCACCATGACGGCAACCGATGCGGTCTGGACTGACAAGTTCCAAAGATTTCGCGGCGTCAGAAACAGACCACCGGAGAAGAAGTTGAACCCGACCCAAATAATTGCCAGCGCGCCGATCATGCCCAGCAGACGCGTGTCGATTTCCGTGGCGATTAGAAACCGTTGAAACGGATTTTGCACCATCTGGCTGGGATGCGTGGTGCTGGTCATGGCGCGCGGCTCGGCCATAAATTTCCCCCATGAGAACGGTGCGCCCCGTGTGCCGGGGCGCACTCAGGTTGTGGAGTTGCCGCAGCGATAGACGCCGCGGCACTTCCCACTCAACCTATATCAAGTCGTGATCAGTCACACGCCGCAACTGAACCGGCGGCCACCCCCTGGCAGACCACATCCTTGGACACCCAGCCCGCATCAATGACGACGTCGAGGTTGTCTTTGGTGATCGCCACGGGAGCGATGAAGAAGGCGTTCATGGTCACACCCTTCGGGCCACCGGCGAACGGAACGACACCGGTAACGGCATCGAGCGCAGTGCCATTCGCCAGCTCGAGAGCAACTTCAGCGGCCTTCTTGCCCAGCTCGCGAGCATCCTTCCAGACCGAAACGGTCTGGGTGCCAAGTGCGATACGGTTCAAGGCAGCATGGTCGCCATCTTGGCCAGACACCGGGACCGAACCGGCGAGCCCCTGGGCCGCCAGAGCCGCAATGGCACCACCGGCAGTACCGTCGTTCGAGGCGACGACAGCGTCAACATCGTTGTTGTTGGCGGTCAGGAACTGCTCCATGTTCGCCTGGGCGACTTCCGGGTTCCAGTTGTCGGTATACGCTTCGCCGACATTCTTGATGGTGCCAGCATCAATACCAGCCTGCAGCACTTCCATCTGACCTTCGAACAGGAAGTCGGCGTTCGGATCGGCCGAATTGCCCTTGATAAAAACGTAATTCCCTTCCGGCTGGACAGCAGCGACACCGGCAGCCTGGAGCCGCCCGACTTCTTTGTTGTCGAAGGTCAGGTAGAAGGCATCAGGGTTCTCGATGAGACGGTCGTAGCCAATGACTGGAATACCTTCGGCAACCGCAGCGGCCACGGCAGGGCCGACGGCTTCGCTATCCTGCGCCAAGACGATGATGGCATCAGCACCCTGGCTGATCAGGCTTTCAATATCCGTGAGCTGCTTGGACGCCGAAGACTGCGCGTCGGCAGAAATATACTGCGCGCCAGCCGCGTCGAGCACAGCCTTCATGGCGGCCTCGTCAGTTTTCCAGCGCTCTTCCTGGAAGTTGTTCCAGGACACACCCACGACGATCTGATCCTGGGCAATCGCCGCGCCGCAAAGCACGGTGGATGCAAGCAGGACTGCTGCAAACTTTTTCATATCTGTCCTCCCATGGGCAGCACGCTGCCCGCAATGCAAGTCGGCGGTTATACCCCAACCAGGCGCCGCCTCCCTGCGCCCTGAGCATTATTTTCACTGCTCGAAAAAACCTCTCGCATGTTGTCGCGCGCCGTGTCAACGTCCTTTTCCACACTCAAAGACAATCACCGATTGCGATATCGCTTCGGCAATGCTGTTTTGAGCCATGGGACGGGGAGAGGTCCGTTTGACGCGTAACGTCAGCGATAGTGATAGCGTCCGAAGACAGAATCGGGGTTTGATCCTGAGCGCTCTGCGCTCCGGCGGCCCTCAGTCACGCACGGCTCTTGCCGGCATCACTGGCCTGAGCCACGCCAGCGTTACTGCCATCATGCAGGACCTTCTAGCTCAGCGTGTGGTAGAGGAACTGACTAGCCCCGATCGTGCGGACGGTCGCTTGCGAGGGCGTCCAGCAACTCTGGTCGGCTTCCACCGGGCGGCAGCATATGTTGTCCTGTTTGAGGTTGATGTAAATCGACTGCGCACTTCTCTTGTCGACTATTCGGGAGTGCTCGTCGATCGAATTGAAACTCCGGTTACCCCTCAAACCTTTGCTCAAACCAGACCTTCGGCATTCTTTGCCGAGCATCTTGAGAGCCTGCGCACAAGGACTCCGAAGGCCGCACAAACCTTTCGGCGCATCGCGATCAGCGTGCAGGGGATTCTGGATCGCAACGGCGGCGGCTTGAAATGGTCGCCAATCGCCAATCTGGCCGGAACCAGCTTTGCCGACGAACTCGCTGAAATGACCGAGCTGCCCGTGGCACTCTACAAGCGTGGCCGCCTCTTGGCAGAGGGAACGCGATGGCTGGACCCTCGACTAAGCGATGCTAGTGTCGCCACGGTTTTTGTCGGATCCACTGTAGCGATGGGCCTCAGCCAACGCGGCAGCACTACCGGTCGAGACATGGGTGGCGCTACTGAATTCGGACATATGAATCACGTTCCAAACGGAGCGCTCTGCCGATGTGGCATGCGAGGTTGCATTGAAGCCTATGCTGCCGACTATGGCATCTTACGCACCAGCTTTTCTGTTCCAGATACCGCCGCTCCCGCTCCAGCGGTGCCATCCCAACAATTTGATTCGCTTATCAAACGTGCAGAAGCCGGTGACAGGGCGGCCACACACGGTTTCAACCTGGCAGGCCGCGCCATCGGCTTCGGCCTCAGTCGGATGATGGCCATGTTTGATCCCTCTCACATCCTGCTTGTTGGACCAGGGGCACGAGCACTCTCGCTCATGCGGGGTGAGATCGAGTCAGCCCTGTCAGCATCGCTTGTTTGTTCCATCAACGGCCTTCCAGCCATTTCGGCCCATCTTGACGAGCGTGAGCCAATCTTCCGGGGACTGATGATGAAGGCCCTTGCCGCCGTTGACGATGTGGATGTAGCGCCTAACTCCCACGCCCTGCGTTCGGCCTGAGCGTCAAGCAGCACACGCATGGCAGATCGTCACAGTGCACGATTGCGGCGAGCCTAAACGCTATTATTATGAACCGGCCACGAGTTAACCACCGTGCAATTGATACATAGTGTCAACGATCAGACATGCTAGTGTGATTATTGGCCGCCGCGCGAGAATTGTACAATCTTGCATACGGCACAAATCCCTGGGGGCATATTAAACGTGAGTAACATTGTGGTAGTGCCGGTGGTTCTGGCTGGCGGCCAGGGCACCCGACTGTGGCCGATGTCCCGCGCCGCGCGTCCAAAACAATTTCTGCCCCTGACTGGACCAACAAGCCTTTTCCAGAGGACATTGACACGGGTAAGTGACAGCGCCCGGTATGCCGCACCCATTGTCGTAACCAATACCGAATACCGTTTCATCGTGGCCGAGCAGGCCGCGGAGATGGGTTGTCCCCTTGCCAGCATCATGCTGGAGCCTGTGGCTCGGAACACTGCAGTTGCTATCGCTGCCGCCGCCGTTCAGGCCCAGAACCTTTTCGGTCATTCAGTAGTCCTGCATGTGTTGCCGTCAGACCATGATGTCGACACGACATCTGGCTATTGGCACGCTTTGGATGAAGCCGTGGCGGCCGCTCACGCCGGACAGCTTGTGACCTTCGGCATCCAGCCGGGCTCTGCTGAAACCGGTTTTGGCTATATCAAGTGCGATGCCAAGGTTGGGGAAGGAGCGCGCCCGGTGGAGCGCTTCGTCGAAAAACCCAACCTTCAACGCGCGGAAGAAATGTTGGCCGAAGGCGGCTATTATTGGAACTCGGGCATGTTTGTGATTGGCGCCTCGACCTTCCTCGCCGAATGTGAATCCCTGTCACCTGAAACCCTGGTCGCGGCCCGCAACGCCACGCAGCAGGCGCAGAAGGACCTCGACTTCCTCCGTCTGGACGAGGCGGCGTTTGCCATGGCCCCCAACATTTCGGTGGACTACGCCATCTTCGAGAAGACCGCAAAGGCAGCGGTGGTCGCCGTGGACTTTGGCTGGTCGGATCTGGGTAGTTGGGATGCAGTCTGGAAGAACGCCCCACGCGACCCGGCGGGCAATGTGTCTAAAGGCCCCGTCACGCTTGAAGGTGTCAGCAATTCCCTGGTCATCAGCGACCACGCCCATGTCGCTGTGAGCGGGGTGGAAGACGTGACGGTGATAGCTACCAATGACGCGATTTATGTGGGGCGCCTGTCTGCAGCCCAAAAAGTCGGTGAGATGGTCAAGCAGTTGAAGGCCAACCAGACGACTTCAGGACTGACGGAAATTCACCGCACGGCCTACCGCCCTTGGGGCGGCTATTCGTCGGTACTTAACGGAGACCGGTTTCAAGTCAAACGCCTCTTCGTCAAACCGGGCAAGAAACTCAGCCTGCAGAAGCATCACCACCGGGCGGAACACTGGATCGTCGTCCGCGGCACCGCGGAGGTGACCATTGATGGCACCGTCAAGACCCTGTCGGAGAACGAATCTATCTATCTTCCACTGGGCTGCGTGCATCGCCTTGCCAATCCTGGCAAGATCGAGCTCGAACTTATCGAAGTTCAAACCGGATCCTATCTAGGCGAAGACGACATCATCCGCATCGAGGACGAATTCGGACGCAGTTAAGTGACGGGGCCACAACGTCGGGCCACCCAAAGCACCAAATGAAGAAGGGCGCCGGATGGCGCCCTTCTCACTAGAACTTCAGGAACCCATACAATTTGTCGGCGAGTATTTCGGGTGATTGTGTTGCGCCGTTGAGGGTTATTTCGGGGTTTTGGGGTGTTTCGAAGGGGGAATCGATGCCGGTGAAGTTGGTGATTTCGCCGCGGCGGGCCTTGGCGTACAGGCCCTTTGGGTCGCGGCTTTCGGCCACCTCCAGGGGGGTGTCGACATAGACTTCGGTAAAGGCGATGTCCCCGGCGATCTCCCGGGCCAGGCGGCGTTCCTTCTCGAAGGGCGAGATGAACGAGACCAGCACGATCAGCCCGGCATCGGCCATCAGCCTGGCCACTTCGGCCACCCGGCGGATGTTCTCCACCCGCGCCGCCTCGGTAAAGCCCAGATCCCGGTTCAGCCCGTGGCGCACATTGTCCCCATCCAGGATGTAGCAGTGTCGGCCCTCCGCCGTCAGCCGCTTCTCGAGAAGATTGGCTACCGTCGACTTGCCCGAACCCGACAGCCCGGTGAACCACACGATCTGTGGGGCCTGTCCCTTCAGCCGCGCCCGCACCTGCCGGTTCACATCGAAGGACTGATAGGTCAGGTTCTGCGCCCGCCGCAGCCCGAACTCGATCGTGCCTGCCCCCAGCGTCGCATTGGTCAGCCGGTCGATCAGGATGAACCCGCCAGTCAGCGCATTGGCCGCATAGGGGTCGAACGCGATCGGCCGGTCCGTGGCGATCGTCACCGTCGCCACCTCATTGAGGTCGATCTTGGTCGCTGCCGTCTGCTCCAGCGTGTTCACATTGGTCCGGAACTTGAGGTCGGTGATCGTGGCCGGCACCAATTGCGTGCCCAGCTTGAGCAGATAGGACCGCCCCTGGAACGCCGGCTCGTCATTCATCCAGATCAGCCGCGCCTGGAACTGGTTCGAATATTCCGGCGTCTCGCCCGGTCGCGACAGCACATCGCCGCGCGAGATGTCCACCTCCCGGTCCAGCACCAGCGTCACCGCCTGCCCGGCAATGGCCCGATCGAGATCCCCGTCCATGGTCACGATGCGGCTGATCCGCGCCGGCTTACGCGAGGCCGCGATCAGCACCTCGTCCCCCACCCCAATGGCCCCCGAGGCCAGCGTCCCCGAAAAGCCTCGGAAGTCCAGGTTCGGCCGGTTCACCCACTGCACAGGAAAGCGGAAGGGGCTGCCCGTGCGGTCCTCGGCCACCGCGATGGTCTCCAGATACGGCACCAGCGCGCTGCCCTGGAACCATTCCGTCCGGGCGCTCGGGGCAAGGATATTGTCCCCCCGCAGCGCCGAGACCGGCACTGCCGCCAGCGTCTTGAACCCCAAGGGTTCGGCAAAGGCCCGGAACTCGGCCTCGATCCGATCGAACACGGCCTGATCATAGTCCACAAGGTCGATCTTGTTGACCACCAGCACCACATGCTTGACCCCCACCAGCGAGAGGATGAAGCTGTGCCGCCGCGTCTGGGTCAGAACCCCCTTGCGCGCATCCACCAGCACCAGGGCAAGCTCCGCATTGGAGGCACCCGTGGCCATGTTGCGGGTATATTGCTCATGGCCCGGCGTATCCGCCACGATGAACTTGCGCTTGTCGGTCGAGAAGAACCGGTAGGCCACATCGATGGTGATCCCCTGCTCCCGCTCCGCCGACAGCCCGTCTACCAGAAGCGAGAAGTCGATCCCTTCATCGCCCACCGTGCGGTTGTGGCTCTCCTTCTTCAGGCTCGCCAGCTGGTCATCCAGGATCAGCTGGCTGTCATACAGAAGCCGCCCGATCAGGGTCGACTTGCCGTCATCCACACTGCCGCAGGTCATGAACCGCAACAGCGACTTGTCCGTCTGCTGTTCCAGCCAGAGCGCCAGATCAGTATCGGGGCTGGGCATGGCCAGGCTCATCAGAAATACCCTTCCTGCTTCTTCTTCTCCATCGACCCGACGCTGTCGCTGTCGATCAGCCGGCCCTCCCGCTCCGAGGTCCGGCTCGCCTGCATCTCCATGATGATCGACGGCAGATCGGCGGCATCAGACCGGATCGCCCCGGTCAGCGGATAGCAGCCCAGCGTGCGGAACCGCACCATCTCCTCGCGCGGCTCTTCCCCCGGCGCCAGCGGCAGCCGTTCGTCATCCACCATGATCAGCGTCCCCGAGCGCTCCACAACCGGGCGGCGCCGCGCAAAATACAGCGGCACGATCGGGATCTTCTCGGCATAGATGTAGGTCCACACATCCAGCTCGGTCCAATTGGAGATCGGGAACACCCGCATGCTCTCGCCCGGATTGAGCCGCGTGTTGAACGTCCTCCAAAGCTCCGGGCGCTGGTTCTTGGGGTCCCAGGCATGGCTGGCATTGCGGTGCGAAAACACCCGCTCCTTGGCCCGGCTCTTCTCCTCGTCCCGACGCGCCCCGCCAATGGCGGCGTCATACTGCCCGGCATTGAGCGCCTGGCGCAGCGCCTGGGTCTTCATGATGTCGGTATAGCGAGACGAGCCGTGATCAAACGGATTGATCCCCTCACGCACCCCATCCTGGTTGGTGTGTACGATCAGATCGAACCCGTATTCCGCCGCCGTCCGGTCCCGGAACGCGATCATCTCGCGAAACTTGAACGTGGTATCCACATGCAGCAGCGGAAACGGGATCTTGCTCGGATAAAACGCCTTGCGCGCCAAATGCAGCAACACACTCGAATCCTTGCCGATCGAGTACATCATCACCGGACGTTCAAAGCTGGCCGCCACCTCCCGAAGGATCTCGATACTCTCGGCCTCTAGGGCTTGAAGATGGGTGCGTCTCAGCGGGGTCATCCTAAACTCCAAACATCAGACGGCATCTACCATCTGGGCGTAACGGACATCGCCATAGGCGATAAAAAATGGATTGGCGAAGTCAGCATCATCAGCCTGCTGCCTCTTGCCATAAGAAAGCAGGCGTCCGTCCAGGCACTCGACACGCCCGCCGGCGGCCCGCAGCACGGCATCGCCCGCCGCCGTGTCCCATTCCATGGTGCGCCCGAGACGGGGATATACATCCGCCTCCCCAGCCGCCACCAGGCAGAATTTGAGGGATGATCCTGCCGACACATAGCTGCTTATGGGCAGGCGCGACAGCCGCGCATCCCCTTCCCCGCTGCCATGCGACCGGCTGCCCACGGCGCAGAGCCCCTGCCGTGCCTCGCGCACCTTGATCTGGCGCGCCTCGACGATCTGGCCGTCAATGACTTTGGCGGCGAAACTGCCCTTGCCGCCCTCGCCCCACCAAATCCGCCCCAGGGCCGGCGCGTAGACCACGCCCAACACCGGGTTGCCATGCTCGACCAGGGCGATATTGACAGTGAATTCGCCGTTGCGCGACACGAATTCCTTGCTGCCATCGAGCGGATCCACCAGGAAAAACCGCTCCGCCATCTCCGGCGCTGCGCCCGAAGACACCGCTTCCTCCGCCACAACCGGCACACCCGGATCGAGATGAGACAGGCCTTCGAGGATGATCGCTTCAGCCGCGATATCGGCTAGGGTCACCGGTGACTGGTCGGCCTTTACCTCGACAGTGAAGTCGGTGCCATAGACCGCCATCACCTCAGCACCAGCTTCCAGCGCAATCCCGCAAATTCTTTCAATCACGACCCAAGCCGCCTTCTGCTATCGATTTCGCCAATCCCTACTGTAACTGCCATTCCGGTCGCCAGTGGATATTGAATAAATGGTTATTGTCCAACCGGACTAGAGCAGAGGACCTCTGGCGCCTTAAAGCCAGCGCGTTGAGTACATGGCTCCTATAACGTAAACGCATGCCATAGGCCGCGTCGTATGACGGGCCCGATTTCGAGAAACACCGGTCAACTATACTACAGCGGGAAAAATATCGGGATGACGACAATGGCCACGATGGCAAAAATAACGTTGAGCGGCAGCCCCACGACCAGAAAGTCCCTGAACTTATATCCACCCGCACCATAGACAAATGTGTTGGTCTGGTAGCCGATCGGAGTAGCGAAACTGGCAGACGCCGCGAACATCACCGCAATCAAGAACGGGCGGGGATCATATCCGAGGTGGGTTGCCAAAGCGATCGCGAGCGGCGCCACAAGCACTGCGACCGCGTTATTGGAAACCATCTCGGTCAGCACACTGGTGAGGATGTAGACCGCCGCGAGCAGAGCCAAGGGTCCGGCATGGGCAAAATTAGCAGCAACAAGGTTGACGACGACTTGCAATGTACCGGTGGTTTCCAGCGCCTGCGAGAACCCCAGCATCCCGAAAATTAGAAACAGGATACGCCAGTCTATAGCGTCGAACGCGTCCTGGGCATCGATGCACTTGGTGACCATAACGACAACCGCGCCGATGACCGAAAGCCCTGCTATCGGCAATAAATCGAAGGCCGCGAGCAATACCACTCCGAGAATGGTGAAGACAGCGATCGGTGCACGGTCGCGGCGGATCGCCCGCTCAGAGGGTGCGCTCAGATTGACCACTCCTCCGTCGTCCACCAGGCGCCGGATGCCCTCTGGTGGGCCTTCAAGCAATAGAGTATCAGCAAACTGCAGGTGTAGGGCCTGAACATTTTGCGAGATGTTCTGCTCCTGTCGGTGCACGGCAATGAGGTAGACGCCATATTTGCGCCGCAGCTTGAGCTCCAGGACCGGGCGGCCGACGAGATGCGAATTCGGACCGACGCTAGCCTCCATTAGCACCGTCTGCTCTGCGGTCACCGGCTCAAGGCCGCTGTCTTCCACTTCGCGGAACTCGATCTGGCCGTTTTCCTTCAAACCCAGGATTTCGCCGGTGTCGGTCTTGACCACCACCCTGTCGCCGGGTTGGAGGATCAGTTCCTCCAGCCTGCGCCGCATCGATGTCTCACCACGCACGACATCAAGGATCCGCGTTGTCGAATCGTGGAAGGGCAAGTCCTTGAGCATCTTGCCGACATACTTTGACCCGTGCGGGATCAGGAACCGGGCCATGAAGCGCCGCTTGCCCTCCTTGGAGAGCATGCTGGCCATCGAGGCCCGATCAGGAATCAGGAACCGTCCAGCAAACATCATATAGACGAGCCCGACGACGACAAACACCGCGCCTACAGCGGTCATTTCGAACATGCCGATCGGCGTCATGCCCGCCTTCTCGGCCACACCACTGACGAGTACGTTGGTGGATGTGCCCACAAGGGTCAGGGTGCCGCCGAAAATGGCCGCATAGGACAGGGGGATAAGGAGACGCGAGGGTTGGACGCCGACCGAACTTGCCACAGAGATCATGATCGGGGTGAGAAGGACCACCACAGGTGTGTTGTTGATGAAGGCAGAGGATACGGTAGCGCCGACCATCATCACGAGAAGCGCACGCAAAAGCGACCCGCGGGCGATAGTCTTGATCGCCATGCCCACGACATCGAGCACTCCGGTTCGCTCGAGCGAGGCCGAGATGATGAACATCATGGCGATGGTTATAGCCGCCGGGGAGCTGAAGACCGCCAGGAACTCATCGGTCGACAAAACACCCGTCGCCAACAAGGTGGCCGAGGCGCCAAGGGCCGTGACTTCGGGGGGGTATATTTCTTTAACAAAGCTCAGAAAGACCAGGCCGAGGAGGACAAGCACGAAGATCTGGTCCAGCGCCATATTTTTCGACCTAAATAGAAGCGCCGTCAGAAAGCCGGCTCAACAATGCTTGCATGTGACGAGCGTTTTTCGGCCCCATCGGTATCGCGGTAAGACAAGAAGTTCAACACGTCAGTGTGTTAAAGTGCGAAAAGGAAGGTTGTCGATCGCTTCTACACTGGTCGCCTGACCTCAGAACCTTGTTTACCGCAGATGATGGGCCTACGCGCCCACTGGATCGCATTTAAGCCCAATGCATCCCTTTAACCCTAACAGCGCAAGATGCTGGCTTTGTTCTCTTTTTGTGCGATCAATGTCTGGTCGAGGCTGATCATGGCCTCGTGTCGGGTTGGGCGTGTCGTCGTTAAGGCGGCCGCCCCGGTGCTGGTAACACCGAGACGGCCTGACCAGATCAATCCTGCGATCACAGGAGTCGACCATGGCTGACATCAGCCCTAACGCGCTCTGGCGCGTTGTTGAAGGCGTCTTTGCGTCCTTCCGCCACTATTTCACCTATCCTCCCCGATTTGCAGCCGCCCGCGCACAATGCGGCTTCCGCATCGGAGGCACGCGATGAAGATGATCGTCGTTGTCGCCGATGGGTCGGGCAGGTTTCAGTGTGGCCTCGTCCGTAATCCGGACCTTTTCCGGCGGCACATTGCCAAAGCGACTGGCGCTGCCGCGGTCGTCTGGGCCGGAGTGCCGGTGCTGGCCACCGACGCCTGCGCCATGGTCACGACCATTGAGCGCGATGTGCTGCCGCGCTTCGCGGCAAGGCCGTCTCTGCAGCATGAGCCGGCCTTTGTGCTCGCCATGGGCTGGGTCGTTGCAGGTCGCCCGCTGGTTCACACAGCCTGGCGGCGCGCTTGGCGCCTCTTTCGCAACGCGGTGTCGATCATTCCGGGTCTGCCGACCCAACGCCGGACCGTCACCAATGGAAAGGTGGGAGAAGGGGCATGAGCGAGGGTATTTCGCACGGCCCTTGCGCTTCTGCGCCCGGGGTGCCTTCCGCTGGGCATGATTGGCGAGGCGCACTCAAGGCGTTAGAGGGCGCCTATGCCACGACGACGATTTCCGGATACGCCCCGGACTTTTCACTCTTTGCCGACTGGTGCGCGGAGAAGGGCGCCTGTCCCCTGCCCTCAACACCCGAGACCCTGGCCCGCTATCTTGACGAGATGATCGGGACACTCAATTCCGCCACCCTTATCCGGCGGCTGGCAGCGGCCGTGCGGGTCCATCGGGCACTCGAACTCGACAATCCGGGCACCAGCGAACGCGTTCGCCTCGCGCGGCGGCGCACCCAGCGCTACCGGCCCAATCGCCCGCGCCAGGCCCATGGCATCGACCGGGACTTGCGCGCCCAAATGCTGTCGAGTTGCAAAAGCATGCTCGCCGGAAAGCGGGACAAGGTTCTCGTCGCCCTGGGTTTTGAGGGGCTTTGTCGACGCTCGGAGCTTGCCGCCCTGAGGCTCGATGACGTTGTGCACAATCGCCAGGGACAGTTGGCCTTGCTCATTCGCCGCGGAAAAGCCGACCAGATGGGCGATGGCCGGATCATCACGCTCTCACCGGAGACGGCCAGGACCGTTCTTGAGTGGATCGAGACGGCTGGGATCGAACACGGCCCCTTGATTCGGCCGGTCTATCGGGGACGCGCCGTGGCACGCCATATGTCGGGTTTCTCGATCTCGCGCCTCCTCAAATCCATTGCGACAGGCGCCGGCCTGCCAAGCGACCTTGTCAACCAGATCAGCGGACATTCCCTGAGGATCGGCGCAGCGCAAACGCTGCTCGAGGATGGGCATGATCTCCTGCGTCTGATGAAGGCGGGCGGCTGGAAGTCGGCCACAACCGTGTTGCTATGTCGATCGTACCGAGATCGATGTCTGGCGGTAACCTCCGGCAATGGAACCTCATCGGCGGTTTCGTACGCTACGGCCTACATAAAACGGAACCGCGCTTCCTAGGGGTGAGATCAGGACGGGACCGGACATCCCAGCCCGGTCCCGGGGGCGCTGCATGATTCTCCGCTCCGACCCTGTCGCGACGCGAAGGTGCGGAAAGGACACTTGTCGATCGAGATTGCTTTCCCTCCTGCAACATATGACAGCGCTTAGAGGCCTTGCGATGTCAGGTCCTGGGGGCTGATCAAGTGCGATCAAACCGCGCCAATAGGAAAAGGCCCCAGCATCCCGGAGCCTTCGTTTTTGCCTGACTTTGACGCGCTGACCCATTCGGTTCGAGCAGACTGCTATCCCAGACTAGGCCTCTTCGACCGTGAAATACTCATCAATGGCGATGACGTCATCCTCCTGCTCGAGCACCTCGCGGGCCTCATCCTCGGTAAGCGGACGCACACCTTCTCCCGGAACAGAGTCACCGCCAACAGCGGGGCGCTTCCACATGGAAGAGCCGTTGCCCTCTCCGGCCAAGAACCAGTTGCCCTTGCTAGTGCGATAGAGCCATGTATCATGCCAGTCGAAATCGCTATGATGGGCAGTGCACGTCATTTTACAGACCTTTGTGGCCGTATCGGTATTGTAACTATTGCCATCGATAATCTTGCGCATTTTCTCTCCTGAGAATCATTATTGACACAAGGCATGGTCGGAGGGACACCAATATCTGGCAATTGGCGCCGCGGCGCAGCTCGAATCTTGGTTCACGGTGCAAGAATAGTTTCCTAAGAATGCCGACGAACGGCCCGTCTGTCTGTCATGCATCCGTGTGAAGAGCCGATCTCCGCACCCGCTATCGGGGGTCGAACGACCTCTTAGCGGGCACCAGAGGCTCAAGCGCCCGTCCCGCATCCTGCCCTCGTTGCCGTTCGGGCCCTGCCGACCTGCGCCTGGCATGGCTTGACGTTCTCTCGCTGGCGCGTCTTTGTTCTCGCATGCGCTCATGGTCCATCAATACGCTGGACCTGCCCCTTTGAAGCCCAAGACTGAATGCATGGAACCGGAGAAAACCATGTTAAACAACTGCTCTGTCCGCAGAACTATCCCCGCGATCGCTACAGCCCTCCTCTTGGGCGTCGCACTACCCCAGGCCCCGGTTCTGGCCAAGGAGAAGGTTAAGTCTGGCGGCGAAACTGCCCCTGCTGCTCTGGAAATGGATTATTCGGTCTCCATTCCCAGCATTGACGCGGTCGGGTCCAATCTCGGCGACGAGGTCTTGACCGAGATTTTGAGCGGCAAGGTCGCCGAAAATGCGGGCGATCTGGCAACCCTGGACGCGACAAGCATCTCGGTCCCAGAAATCAAGGTGAACGTCACCTCCCAGTCGAACGGCGCGTCCAAGGATGCAACACTGATTTTCAAGGACCTGCTGCTTGAGGATGTGGTCGACGGCAAAGCCGCAAACATCAGCCTGGGAGGGATTGACCTTGCCGCCGACAACGCGACCTTCGCTTTCGGCGCCATGTCCGCCGCCGATCTCGATATTGCAGGTATATTGGGTGTCTATGGTCTAGTCGATGCGGCCGGCCAGACCGAACTCTCGACGATCTACACGAACCTGGTGTCTGAAGGCGGTACGCTGGAAAGCGACGAGGTCACATGCAGCTTCGGTGCCGTCAGCGGCGCCGAGTTCAGGGCCCGCCCCCTCAAGACCTCATTTGCAGAAATGATGGCGATTGGTCAGGCCATGGAAGATCAAGGCGACGAAGTGGATCCGGCAACCATGGGCCGGTTCCTCAAGATGTATGCCGATGTCCTCACCGCCTTTGAAACCTCCGACATCACCTTCAAGGGATTCGACTGCAATGGCCAAGACGAGGAAGGGCGCCCTATGGCCTTCTCAGTTGCTGGCATGACCATGGGCGGCATGAGCCCGGGTGTTTATCCCTCCATCGCCATGGACGGCCTTGCCATCGAAGTGGAGGGCGATGGCGAGATGTCGCTCGACAATTTCACCTTCAAGCCCATGGACCTTTCCACCACCATCGCAACACTGGAAAGCGCTCCGGAGTTGGTTGACGAGGCCTGGCTCGAGCAGAACGCGCGTGCCCTGATACCCGCGATGGAGGGCCTCTCCTTTGCGGGCCTGGACATCGACATTCCTGATCCAGAGAACGAGGGTTCGCGCATTCAGGCCAAGGTCGGCGAATTCGACCTCTCGCTGGCCAGCTACCTCAATGGCATTCCCACTGACATTGATCTCTCCGCTGCGCAGATCCAGGCCGCGATCCCTGCCGACACGGGCGATGAGACGTTCGAGCAACTGCGCGCGCTGGGCATCACGGACATTGACGCCGGTTTCCGCTTTGCCGCCGCTTGGGACCAGGCCACGGAAACCGTGGCCATAGAGGAAGTGTCAGTTTCCGGCGTCGATCTTGCCAGTGTCGTCCTTGCCGGAACAATTGCCAATGCAACCGAAGCGATGTTCTCGCTGGACATGGATCAATCCATGATGGCCGGCATGGCCCTTGCCGTGCGCGACCTCGACCTGACCGTCACCGACGCCGGTCTGTCCGATATCATTCTGGCCGTCGTAGCCGCCGAACAAGGCGCCGATCCGGCAACGCTAAGGCCCGTCTTCGCGGGCCTCGCACAAGGCACCGTCATCAGCATGATGGCGGGAGCGGCCGACGCAGCCAAGCTTGGAGACGCGATCAACCAGTTCGTGTCCGGCAATGCCAAGACATTGATGATCGGTATTAAAGCCAAGTCCGAACCTGGCTTGACCATGATGGACTTCATGGAGGCCGAAGAAGACCCCACCAGCCTTCTCGGCAAGGTCAATATCAGCGCCGAAGCCAAATGACATTGGGGCCGCTCACCGGGCGGCCCCTCTTCCTGGCCGACGGTGTCTTAGGGACGGGCCTGCGTCCCAGGCTGCTTTGAACTCGCGATAGGGAGCCTTTCGCGACCTTGCTCGGCAAGCCTGGACAAAATGCTGAACCGCGTCAGTACATTTATTGGGGTCGAGGGTGGTTTCCCAGAGGTGTTGGGTCAGCCATCCGGCGATCGCGATTTGATACCAAATCCAGACAGTATCTTGCGCGGTCCTGCCCGACAAAACTCCCGATATACGCCAGGTTGAGTCAAGGCGATAACGGTCAGCGATTGTCGTCTTGGGTGCAGCCCGAGCTGCTCGGCATCTCGAAAGTATGGCGCGCCCGGGAAATGAGCGAAGGAAAACGCGCATGTCTGCTTTCGCCCAAGGACGATCGCAGCGCCCCTGCGCCGGCATCATCCCTCGGACTTTCTCCATCGTCGACGGTCACGCGTAAAACTTGCCGGGCAATTGCATATTCTGCCGGATAGACGCGCCAAGTTGCTAAATATGCCTTCCGGGTTGGTTTCCAGGTTGATTCTGCCAGGCAAAGGCTTCGACATAAGCACTTTCGACGAACGACACTTCGTCGTCGGACAGGCCCTGAAATTCCTTCTCTCGAGCGCGCTTGGAGAGCTTTCCCTTCCCGGCATGAAGGAAGCTGAAAAGCAATGTTTCCAGTCGGCTTGGCAGGTCCATGTGCGCGCTGACATTCGCCATGAACTTATCATGTGATCGCAGGAACCACGTCTCATTCGGTAGATCGAAGTCGATCGCGCGTTCTACGCACCTATAGAGGAATTCCACCTGTGGTGTAGCGTCGAAGTAACGGTAGTAATCGGCCTTATCATTTAACACCTCTACATTGCCGTCACCGGGGGCCAGATGCTGGGGAATGATCGATAAAGAAATAGGGGCTCCAGCAGAGCTGGAGCCCCTGTCCCGCCCACACAAGGGGCGGATGTCGGCCCTTCCGGTGCCGGAAAGTCAACCCTGGGTTCACCCGCCCGCAATGGGGCGGTTGTTGGCCCTTCCGGTTCAGGAAAGTCGACCCTGGGTTTACCCGCCCGCGAGGGGCGGCACTGACCGGACTGCTATATGTCCAATCTCCTAATACACCGTCAGGACTTTCGAACGCATTTTACCGTTCGAACGGCGAGTGTTCTGAGGGCGGAGGTCGCCGTCGATTATCCTTGGTCCCCGTCTCTATCCGGCAACTGTCACCCATTTGTCCTGAGCCCCGAATGGAGTGCCCCCGTTACCCGCAAGTGGCAACCCGGCTCTATAGTCGGGTTTCCCTCGCGGCGACCTCTAAACCCCATTTCAGCAGTTCTCGGGCCTTGGCGGGCGCGCTTGCCTCGACGTAGCACCGCAGCTCCGGGGCATTTCCCGAGGCCCGGAAATGCACCATGTCGCCGTCCGAGGTCCAGAACTGCAGTCCATCAATATCGGCGCGACGAGAAATGCCAAACTCGCCGAAAAGGCCTCCCGCATAGTCCGGATCTTGGCGCAGGCGGTCCAAGAAGGCCGCGCTGCGCTCGCTCGGAATGTCCTGCAACCGGTCCGCTAGAGCACTTTTGAGCGGCAGTTGTGCCACCACCTGCGATAGGGGTTGGCCAAGCCGCGCGCTTTCGCCCAGGGCACAGACAATGGGGAGGATCGCATCACGGGTGACCAGTGGGTCCAGCGGGCCGCTAGGCGCGGTAATCCCCTGCCCCACAAAGGTCCCGCCATTGGCCTCGAAACCGATCGTGGCGCCACTCGTCTGGTTCATGGACGCGACCACATAGGGCGAGCCCACCCGCGTCCGCTCGACGTCATTGAAGAGGTCGAGATCTTCGATAGCGGTATTGGACGTAACCGGGGTGACGACGCAATCCGCTCCCAAATAGCGAGCGGTCATCAGGCCAAGCACGTCGCCGCGGATAAAAGTGCCCCGTTCATCGACGACCAGAGGCCTATCCCCATCCCCATCGGCCGATACCACGGCATCCAGGCCATGTTCGCCGATCCAGCCTGGAATAGGTGCAAATATTGCATCGGAGAATGCCTCGGTGTCGACCGGCACAAAGCCCTCGATCCGTCCCAGTGGAACCACCTCGGCTCCATAATGCGCCAGGACCTCAAAGATCAGGTCGCGGGCGACCGTTGAGTGTTGAAAGACGCCTATACGTTTTCCGGCCAAAGCCTTGTCTGGGAGGATGCCAAGGCAGCGCTTGAGATATCGGCGTCTGGCCGGTTCGACCTCGTTGTTTGGATCGGCCTCGCCGTCAGCAATCGGCTGCCGGTCGAGCGCGGCGAGGATGCCTGCCTCGTCTTGCTTGCCGATCTCGCCGCTGGGCAGATAGAATTTGAGACCGTTGCGATCGGCCGGGATGTGGCTCCCGGTGACCATAATGGCTGCGCCCCCGTCCGCCATAGCATGAAGGGCCAGCGCCGGGGTTGGCAACGCACCGCAATCGACCGGCTCAAGGCCCGCCGCCACGATGGCCACGGCACAATCTTGGAGGATGGCTTGGCTCGACGGCCGGAAGTCCCGCGCCAGAAAGACCCGTTGGACGGGTCTGTCGAGGGTCCGGTCGAGGTGGCGCAGAAAGGCGGTGGTGTACTGCCTGGCCGCCTGCCCTTCAAGTTCCGCGGCGAGGCCGCGCAAACCACTGGTGCCAAATTTGAGGCTGCCTCCAAGCGTCATCGCGCGGCCTCTTCGCCGGCGTAGCTTCGGAACCAATCAACAAAACTGTCAATCCCCTGGTCGAGGGGCGTATCCGGCAATTCGCCCACGAGGGCCGCAAGAAGCCCGGTGTCGGCCTCGGTCGCGACCACATCGCCAGGCTGCATGGGCAGCATGGTCTTCCGGGCCTCCTTGCCCACGGCCCGCTCGATCGAGGCGATGAAGACCATCAATTCCGTCGGCTGGCCACCGCCGATATTGAGGATGCGGAAGGGCGCCACCGCCGAGAGGCTGTCGCCAGGAACCGGCTCTCCCTTGACCGGAATACGATCCATGATCGCTGCCATGGCGGTCACAAGATCTCCTACATAGGTAAAGTCCCGTCGCATCTGGCCATTGCCATAGACATCGATCGCTTCGCCCGCGGTGATGGCACGCGCAAATTTAAGGGGCGCCATGTCCGGCCGCCCGTAGGGACCGTAGACGGTAAAGAAACGCACGCAGGTCGAGGGAATGGACCACAGATGCGCATAGGAATGGACCAGTGCCTCGCCGGCCTTCTTGGTGGCCGCATAAAGCGATAACGGGGAATCCGCGCGATCAGTCTCGGCATAGGGCATATGCTCATTGCCGCCATAGACCGAACTGGTGGAGGCAAAGATCAGATGCCGTGGCGGATGCCGGCGCATGGTTTCAAGCAGGTTCGCCGTACCAACAACGTTGGACTGGATGTAGCTATCCGGGTTCTCGATGCTGTAGCGCACTCCCGGCTGGGCCGCCAGATGAAAGACGATCTCGGCTCGAGCCGCGCCGACAAATTCACCAAGGGCAGCCGCATCGGTCAGGTCGACCTTGCCAAAACTGAAGCCAGGCCGTTCGAGGAGGAGATTGAGCCGGGTCTGCTTGAGTGCGGGATCATAATAGCTGGTGAGGGCGTCGAGACCGACAACCTCATGCCCGCCGGCCAGGAGGCGTTCGCACAAGTGAAAGCCAATAAAGCCGGCGGCGCCGGTGACGAGAATATTCATGGAGCCGCTCCCCTCGCCTCACTCGGCCGCTTCGGTAATCCGCTCGCTGGGTTCCGTCTCGGAGCGCCCAATGCTGACATAAGAAAAGCCATGACGCAGCATTTCATGAGGGCGATAGACATTGCGCAGATCAACAAAGACGGGTGACGTCATCGACGCCCTCAGGCGCTCGAGATCGAGGGAACGGAACTCGTTCCACTCGGTAACGAGCACCACCGCGTCGGCACCCTCTGCCACCTCATAGGCGCTCTCGGCGAACCGGACATTGTCCATCAGCTCGCGCGCTGCCTTCATCCCTTGTGGATCAAAGGCGACAACTTCGGCGCCACGATCCTGGAGGCCACGGATGATGTCGAGTGCGGGGGCTTCGCGCATATCATCCGTATTGGGCTTGAAGGTCAGGCCCAGGACACCGATGGTGCGGCCGCGCACATCGCCGCCACAGGCAGCGATCACCTTGCGCGACATGGCGCGCTTACGCTGCTCGTTGATGGAAACAGTGGTCTCCACTAGCCGCATGGGACTACCATGATCCTGGCCAATTTTGACCAGAGCCGTTGTATCCTTTGGAAAGCACGAGCCACCATAACCCGGGCCGGCATGAAGGAACTTCGAGCCGATCCGGTTGTCGAGACCAATGCCGCGGGCCACCTCCTGGACATTGGCGCCGGTCGCCTCGCAAAGGTCGGCCACCTCGTTGATGAAGGTGATCTTCATGGCAAGGAACGCGTTGGCCGCGTATTTGATGAGCTCGGAGGTCCGGCGGTCGGTAAAGAGGATCGGCGCCTGGTTGAGATAGAGTGGTCGGTAGACCTCAGTCATGACCTCGCGCGCGCGCTCGTCGTCAATGCCGATAACAATGCGATCGGGGCGCTTGAAGTCATCGATCGCTGCCCCTTCGCGCAGGAACTCGGGATTGGAAACGACCGCGACATCGGCACCGGGATTGACCGAGGCGATGATGTGGGCGACTTCGTCGCCGGTGCCGACCGGCACGGTGGATTTGGTCACGACGACGGTGAAGCCCTCAACCGCCTGCGCGACTTCCCGCGCCACCGCGTAGACAAAGCTCAGATCGGCGTGGCCATCGCCGCGCCGGCTTGGCGTTCCAACGGCGATGAAAACAACATCGGCCTGGGAAACGCTGGTAGCCAGGTCCGTCGTGAAAGACAGTCTTCCGCCGGCCACGTTGGATTTGACCAGTTCTGAGAGCCCGGGTTCGTAGATCGGCACCACACCCTCTTCGAGAGCCGCGATCTTGGCCTCATCCTTGTCGATGCAGGTCACGTCATGTCCGAAATCGGCCAGACAGACCCCCGTCACCAGGCCCACATAGCCCGAACCCACCACTGCAATCTTCACCGATTACTCTCCGTTGTCGCCCGCCGATACGGCCTAAAACATGTCGCTTTGTGCGGTCTGCGGACCTTAAAAGACCATCACCGCTTAATAAAAGCCATCAGTTGTTTTGCAAGCCAGACCTGCATTGACAGTAAATGGCATTAGTCCTCGGCGCGCGGGCGACCACGCATCTGCTTGACCTGAGAACGCACTGACTTGCCTTCCAATCGTCTTTTCTTTGAAGCCAGAGTTGGTCGGGTGGCGAGGCGCGGCTTGGGAACGTGGGCTCCAGCCTTGAGCAGGGCCACCAGCCGTGCGAGAGCTTCGCTCCGGTTGAGAGGCTGGTCGCGGTGCCCATTGGCGGTGATCAAGATCACCCCATCCTTGGTGATGCGGCTGCCGGCAAGAGCCGCGATGCGCCGCTTCATCGGCTCGGGCACATTGGGGGAATTTCTTAGATCGAAGCGCAACTGCACTGCGCTTGCGACCTTGTTGACATTCTGTCCGCCGGGTCCCGAAGCGCGAATGAAGCTTTCCTCGATCTCTGCCGGGTCAATTGAGACGGAGCGGGTGATTTGGATAGGCTCGGCCATGTTTCCCCCGTCCCTTCAATCGTTTAGAAGCGTCCTGGAAATTCCGTCCTACCGCTTGGATCGGCCAGCGAACCAGACTTCCTCGTCGTGGATGATACGGCCCTTTTCGGTCGTCCGGTACTTTCCCGGCCCGGCTTCCTCGATCCACTTCTTCTTGAGCATGCCGGCGAAAACCTTCTCGCCGATATCCTTGAAATCATCCGGGCCGAGGACATTGTCCTCGCCCAGATGATAGAGAGCCTTCATCTCGCGATTGGAGGGACGCTGCGGCATCAGGCGGCCTTTTCAGCGGCTTCCTTGAGGTCCGGCGGGGTGGCTTCGGCCAACAGTGACACCAGCGCGTCCATGAATGGCTCGACCTTCTGCCCCTCGGTGCCAAGGCGGCGCACCGAAACTGTGCCCTCCTCGGCCTCGCGTCGGCCCACCACGAACATCAGCGGCACCTTTTGTACCGAGTGTTCGCGGACCTTGTAGTTGATCTTCTCGTTGCGCGTATCGATCTCGGCGCGAATACCGGCGTCGCGAAGCTGGCGCACCAGCTTTTCCGCATATTCGTCCGCTTCCGACACGATGGTGGCAACGACGACCTGGGTCGGCGCCAGCCACATAGGCATCTTGCCGGCATAGTTCTCGATCAGGATACCGATGAAGCGCTCCAGCGATCCCAGAATGGCACGGTGCAGCATCACCGCATACTGGCGGCTACCGTCCTCGGCCACATAGGTCGCGTCGAGGCGCTCGGGAAGCACATAATCGAGTTGCAGCGTGCCTACCTGCCAGGAGCGACCAATAGCGTCCTTGAGATGGAATTCGAGCTTGGGGGCGTAGAAGGCGCCCTCACCCTCGGCGATCTCGAAGTCGTAGCCGGTGGCGCGCAATGCGTCGCCGAGCGCCTTCTCGGCCGCGTCCCAGCGCTCGATGGTGCCGCCGAACTTTTCGGGGCGCGTGGCGAGCTTGATGACGACATTGTCGAAGCCCATGTGCCCATAGACCGAATAGAGCAGATGCACGAAATGCTCAGTCTCGGACTGAATCTGGTCTTCGCGGCAGAAGATATGCGCATCGTCCTGCGTCATCTGCCGCACGCGCATCAGGCCGTGCAGTGCGCCATGCGCCTCATTGCGGTGGCAGCAACCAAATTCCGCCATGCGCAGAGGCAGATCGCGGTAGGACTTGATGCCCTGGTTGAAGATCTGCACATGCGCGGGGCAGTTCATCGGCTTGAGGGCCAGATAATCCGCCTCTTCGGTCAGAACCGGACCCTCTTCATCCGTGTTGGGAACGGCATCGGGCACCACGAACATGTTTTCGCGGTACTTGCCCCAATGACCGGACTGCTCCCAGAACTTGGCGTGCATCAGCTGAGGCGTCTTGACCTCCTGATAGCCCGACTTGTTCAAACGGCGGCGGATATAGGCTTCCATCTGGTTGTAGATGACAAAGCCGCGCGGATGCCAGAAGACCGAACCCTGCGCTTCCTCCTGCAGATGGAAAAGATCGAGGTCGCGACCGATCTTGCGATGGTCGCGCTTCTCGGCCTCCTCCATCATCGTGAGATAAGCTTCGAGCTCGTCCTTGGTGGCAAAGGCCGTCCCGTATATGCGGCTCAGCACCGGGCGGTTGCTGTCGCCGCGCCAATAGGCACCCGCCACCTTGGTCAGCTTGAAGGCCTGACCGACATCCTTGACGGTCCGCATGTGCGGGCCGCGACACAGGTCCATCCACTGGCCTTGGCTATACATCTTGATCGACTGGTCAGCCGGTATGGCGTCCACGAGCTCGACCTTGAAGGCCTCTCCCTTGGTTTCGAACCAGTTCTTGGCCTGATCGCGCGTCCAGACTTCCTTGGTGAAGGCTGCGCCGCGCTCGATGATCTCGGCCATCTTCTTTTCGATGACGCGCAGCTCGTCTTCCGTGAACGGACCAGCTTCACGATAGAAGTCGTAGTAAAATCCGTTCTCGATAACCGGGCCAATCGTTACTTGAGTGTCAGGCCAGAGCTCCTGCACGGCCTCGGCCAGCACGTGGGCCGCATCGTGACGGATCAGTTCCAGCACATCCTGCGAGCCGCTATCGCGCGTCACAAACTCAATCTTGCCGTCGGCTTCCAGCGCGTCACTGAGATCAGAGAGCACGCCGTTCCACTTCATCGCCACCGTCTTCTTGGCCAGCGACTTGGAGATCCCTTCGACGATCTCGGTGCCGGTAGTGCCGCGCGAATAGTCGCGAGCAGCACCATCGGGGAACGTCACCTTGATCGACATTTTAGGTCTCCATGAATTTGCATTTGCACGCATTGAACAATGCGCGAGGCCGCTGCTTAGCATGAATAGCGCTGATTTCCAGCCACAACCTGCCGTTCAGCCGGGCAACCCATCATACCGTGGCAAGTCATCGGTGATTTCGTACCACGGCGCCTTTGAGCCCACGAACATGTGGAAGGAAGGCCGCAGGCTTGGCGCATCGACTAGGGTGCCCATCGCAACATGCGTATTCCCGTTCTCAGCTATCACCGAATAGAGGAACGATCCGCAACTGCCGCAATGGATGTCATGGGTATCCGGAGGCGAGCCGAAAATGAGCAAGTTGTCCTCACCCTTGGACAACCGCAATTTACCTGTCTTGATCGACGCCATCGGCTTGAAGGCTGATCCTGTTGCACGCCGGCAGCGCGAACAGTGACAGTAGAACGCGGCAGCGAATGCGTCCTCCACCTCATAGGTCGTCGCGCCACAGAGACAGCTACCCGTCAGCATGCTCATGCATTTCTCCCTTCCAGCGCCCATAGCGCCAGGGCAAGTACCAGCGCCCGCTTGCCGGCAGTGACTCAGGCACAGGATCGTAGCCATGCGTTCCACCCGGCCGGCAACGCCAGAAGCGGGCCAATCCCATCCACCCACCGGGCCAGAAGCCGAATTGCCAAATTGCGTCCCGCGTAAATTCCGAGCAGGTCGGCAGGTGACGACAGGTGCGGCCTGCGAATGCGGATAGCGTGTAACGGTAGACCGTGATCAGAAAAACGGCGGCGACCTTGAACGGAAAGTCGATGACACGCCACATCAGCGCGATGAATCGATCCATCAGCCGTCTGCCGCAACCCGCGGGTCCGACTCGATTTTTTCCAACGCCGCCGCCACCGCGTCGAAGACCAGGAGGGTCGACATGTGGCGCGCCGGATAGTCTCTCACCGGTTCAAGATATCTAAGGTCTTCCCACTTTCCCGATGGCGGCGAGCCGTCTGACTTCAGCATGTCGTGCATGGTGTGCCGCAGGCGCAGGAAGTTGTCGACCGGCGTTCCGACAATCTCGCGGGCGACAACCGCCGCCGAAGTCTGTCCCAGTGCACACGCCGAGATCTCGTGACCATAGCCAACGATCACGCCATCCCGGACGGCCACATCCACCTCAATCACTGATCCGCAGACCCGGCTGACCTTGCGCGCCGAAGCATCGGGGTGCGAAAGGCGTCCCGGCTGCAGGGCGTTCCCCGCAAGCTCGAGTATTTTTTCGGAATAGAGATCGCTCAGCTCCATGATCCCGACAATTCTGTTTCTTGTTCCGGTCCCGTTCCGCTTCTATATAGGTGGTCTCCAGCTTTGTGTCAGGGGAATATGCTCCTGCCATGATCTGGCGCGCCGTCTGCGGCGTATTGGACAGCGGTCGCAATGCAAGGAGCCCGACCCATGGACGCCCAAGTCAAGCCGCTCAAGACCCTTACCCCTGCCAACGAGACTTTCGAGCGCCCGAGCCGCGAAGAGGCCGAAGCGGCAGTCCGCACCCTGATTGCCTGGGCCGGGGATGACCCGAACCGAGAGGGACTGCTCGATACGCCTGCGCGGGTGACCAAGGCCTATGGGGAGCTCTTCGCCGGCTACGAACAGGATGCGGGCGAAGTCCTCTCCAAGACTTTCAAGGAAGTGGGTGGCTATGACGATCTGGTGCTGGTCAAAGGCATCCCGTTCTACGCCCATTGCGAGCACCACATGGTGCCCTTCTTCGGTCAGGCCCACATCGCCTACCTGCCTCATGACGGTGTGGTGGGACTATCCAAGCTCGCCCGGCTTGTCGAAGTTTTCGCGCGGCGCCTCCAGACGCAGGAGACGATGACCGCACAGATCATCGACGCCATCAACGAGAACCTTGGGCCCCGCGGGGCTGCGGTGATGCTGGAAGCCGAACACATGTGCATGACCATGCGCGGCGTGAGGGCCCATGACGTCAAGACCGTCACCCATCGCTTCACCGGCGTCTTTGCCGAAGACCGCGTCGAGCAGGATCGCTTTTTCGCCATGGTCGGACAACGCTGAGGCGAAGTGGGCCGAACGACAAGCGCGATCAAATGCGCCGCTCCCCGACATGGCATAGACTACTCGTCTCAAACGGGTCTGTGCCATGTCAGTTGTTTCCAAAATGCTCTGGGTCCTCGAAAGCCGGTCGCGTGAGCCGCTGGGCCTT
>NZ_CAJXJS010000037.1 GCF_913055165.1 uncultured Devosia sp. | reverse complement strand
TCGGGGCCAGGTTTTCGCAACATGACCCAGTGAATCAAAAACCCCCGGCAAACGCCAGGGGTTTGTCAGCAGTCTGAGGGCCGGTCCTTGACCGGCCCTTTCCTTATTCGGCAGGTGCTGCTTGAGGCCGCTTCGACGCTGTCGCGCCGGGGAGGTGGGCCCAGCCGGGGCGCTCGAACAGGAATTTGCCAAAGCCGATCTTCTGCACGATCCACCATAGCACCAGCGGCGAGAGGATGGCGACGATCATGGTCAATAGGCTCACCAGATTTGGGTCATCAATGCCCAGCTTGAGCAGAACGGTCCGGGCAATGCCCATGGGCAGGACAAAGGCGACGTAGATCACCAGGGACTTCGAGCCCATCCAGCGCAGCCAGTCCATCCATGGCAGGCGCGCCAGCAGGGCGGCGATCATGCAGATGGCGGCCGAGCCGGCCAGCGCCAGGATCAGATGCAGCCCCGGCAAGGCGCCCCAGCCCATCTGGATATGTACGGGATCGAGACGGAAGCCGGGTGAGAAGACCATGATCGCATTGACCAGCGCCCAGGCCCCCAGCACGGCAAGCGCCGGGATAGTGTTGGTGGCAGTCCACTCGGCCAGGGCAAACAGGCGTGGTGCAAACACGGCCCCGGCATAGAAATAGACGAAATACTCAGCGAACTGGTCGATCAGATAGCTGCCGGTATGGATGCTAGCCATCTGCAGTACCGCGGCCACGGCGAGCACGCCCCAATGCGGCGCCCGGATCTCGTGGAGCAATTTGGCGACCAGTCCAAAGACGGCCAGCATGTAGATGAACCACAAGACCCCATAGGGCTCGATGATCGCCAGTGCGAGCGATCCCGCAGCGCCAGCCGGATTTCCGGCAACCAGCGCCTCCTTGAACAGGATGTGGATTACGGCCCAGAGAACGTAGAAATAGGCGTAGTGCACCACGCGCCGATCGGCATAGGCCTTCCAGGGCCGATTGATCACCTGGGTGAGAAATAGGCCCGAGAGCAGGAAGAATTCGGGCATGCGGAACGGCGTCGCAAAGGCGATGGTCCAGTGCAGGAAACCGGTCTGCCCGGTATCCTCGCCCACACTGGCCGCGCAATACATGGTGACCACGAGAAAGATCGACAGGCCCTTGGCCATGTCCACCCAATCCAGCCTGGTCTTGTCGCTCTGCATCTGTCTTCCCGCTTCTTGTTCGGCGAAAAGCTAGCGCAACCGTCACGGTATCGGGTTAAGGCGGAAGACACCGTGCCGGAGAAACGGCCGGATTGGTAAGGATTGCCCTAAAGTTTTCTACTCAACTCGAAAGGCCTTGGACTCGCCATTGTCGAATCCATTCTTCTGGCCAAGCTCGATCAGGGTGGCACCGTTTTCCTGCAAGGGCCCGACCAGCCGCTCGCAGACATAGCAGATCAGCCAGTAGGGACGCGGCCGTTCGAGCATGGTCGCATCAATCCGGCCGGGCTCATAGGTGGTCCAGTCCACCGCGTCGATGATCCGGCCGTTATTGCCGTTGATCATGCGGATATCATAGCGTGCCGCCCACTCAGGAATGGCCATATCCGGCCAGCCCACCAGGTCGCGCTCGGGGTCGAACCCGGCCCCGGCCCCCGCGTCCTCGGCGACGAGAGCGTAGAGATCATCCTGCAGCCAGATGGGGTTCGCCAGCCGCTGATAGACGGCCACCAGGCCGATCACGACCTGAGGCAACAGGATGAGGATGAGCATCCAGCGCCGCACCGGGGTCACCCCGGCCACCATCGCCGCCACAAAGCACAGCATGGTCATGAAGCTGGCGTGCCAGGGAGACCGGCCGTAGACCAGCGCACAACCAAATGCAAACGCGACCAGAAGGGTCAGTAGTGTCGCCAGAAGGGCGGGGCGGTCGCGAAATCCCACGACGAGCGCTGCAACCACCACTATCGCCGCCAGAGGGCCCCGCAGGAGCGGCAGGATCAGCGGCCAGCTCATGTTGTGCATGAACGAGGCGAACAGCCCGACCGATTCAGGGCCGGCGGTCTGGTTGCCCAGGGCAGACAGCACGGCCAGCATTCCGAACGCGGCTGCGAAGAGGGCGGGGGCGATCAGGCTGGTGATCTTCGTACCCTTCATCCATTGCCAGATCACCCAGAAGGCGAAGAGGAGACCGGAGAAGAAGTGCAGCGCACAGGCAATGGCCAGGGCCCAGCTTGCCGCAACCGGCCGGTCGTCGCGATCCAGCAGCAGGGCGGCGAGAATACAGGTGAACACCAGCGTATAGGGCCGGAAGTGATAGCCCCAGAATTGCACGACCGAGAAGCTGAAGAGCATCATGGCCAGCAGGATTGTTTCGCCCCGCAGCAATCTTGCCAGCAGCCATGCGTTGACGATGGCGACGCCGGCATTGAGATAGCGCGCTTGGTCGAATTCGAACACCGTCGAGATGGCACGAAGCAGCCAGTGCCAGAGCGGGGGGTGCCCCTCATTGGGCAGGATCAGCAGATCCAGCGGCGCCTCTAGCCTGGTGGCCAGGAGCCATGCCTGTGCCTCGTCCAGCCATGGAACATGGGCAATCGCCAAAGCAATCTGCAGCGCCGAATAGGCGGCGACAATCACCAGAGCGGCGACGTCGTCGCTCCGGCTGACGGCTTTCGGTACGTGTGGTTCGTCAGGCGACCCGGCGCGGAACCAGCCGCTCTTCGATCCTGTCGCTGCCTGCATGGCCACCCTCGTGATATTCGGCGTCTTCGTTGACCGTCCAGACATCGTAGGCACCGTGGCCGGCCATGATATTCCGCGCCGTGAGCATGCCGGTCATCATAGCGTGGTCCTGGTTGTTGTACTTGTGCATGCCATTGCGGCCGGCCAGATGCAGATTGGTGAACTGCGCGTCCAGCCCATCGGCGATGGTGTCGACATGCATCTTGTAGACATCGTCATAGACCGGATAGGCCTTGGGCTGACGCACGACTGACCCGTCGATGATATCTTCGGCGCGGGCAAGGCCCAGCTGGGCAATCTCGGCCTTGGCCCGCTCGATCAGCGCATGGTCGTCCATGTCCCAGGTGTCATCGCCCTGATTGCAGAAATACTCCATGCCGTAGCAGGCGGTTTGCGGGTCTGGCACCATGTCCGGCGACCAGGACTTGAAATTCTGGATACGGCCGACCTTCACATTCGGGTCGTGGATATAGATCCAGTTGTCGTCAAAGCTTTCCTTGCCACTCAGGATGAGCCCGACGATGAGGAAGTCACGATAGCGCAGGCCTTCCGAAGCACGGGCGATGGCCGGGTCGCTATCGGCACCCAGCATGCGCACCAGTTCGTTGATCGCGGCAGTGGACACCAGATGATCAGCGGTTACCTTGGTTTCGCGCCCATCAGCGTCGGTGACGATTGCCACCCATTTGCCTGTTTCGCGGTGCTGGCTGAGCGCGGTGATGGTCGAGCCCATCATTACCTTGCCACCCTGTTCCACCACGCGGTCGCGCGCCCGCTCCCACATCTGGCCGGGGCCAAGACGCGGATAGCGGAAGGAGTTGATCAGGGTCTTGATGATCTCATCCTTGGAGCCGCCCTTCTTGCCGAGACCGAAACTCTGGATGATGGCCTGGTAGAGATTGAGACCTTTGATGCGTTGTGCGGCCCAGTCGGCGGAGATGTCCGCACAGTCCATGCCCCAGACCTTTTCGGTGTAGGTCTTGAAGAAGATCTCGAACAGGCGACGCCCGAAATTGTTCACCACCCATTGCTCGAAGCTGACCACATTGGGGTAGGGATTGAGCTTGGCCCAGCCATAGGAGAGCACGCAGCGCACCGCCTCGATCGGACCCAGCTTGGTCAGGGCGTCCATGGCGCGCAGCGGATAGTCGAAAAGCTTGCCGTTGTAGTAGATGCGGCTGGAGCGCGGACGGTGCAGCATCTCGTCGCCCATGATTTCCGTCCACCAGGCCTCGACTTCGGCGCTCTTGGAAAAGAAGCGGTGCCCGCCGATGTCGAAGCGGTAGCCCTTGTAGTTCACCGTGCGCGAAATGCCCCCGACATAGACCGGGTCGCGTTCGACGATGGCGACGCTGCGCCCGGCCTTGGTCAATTCGTAGGCGGTGGTCAGGCCGGCCGGCCCTGCGCCGATGATAAGCGTTTCAACGTGCATCAGGACACCATTTTGGTTCGGGTACGAAAGCGGTTTCGGAAGCCACCGGCGAAGGAGAAGTGACGGTGTGCAAGGAAGGAGTAGATGGTGACCAGCCCGACCGCCCCCAGATGGGCCAGGCGCTCTGCCGGCGAAGAGACGGGCAAAGTCAGCAGGAAGGCAAAGGCCGGAAGGGCCAGAAGGGCCACTAGCCCGTAAGCGACCACAATGCGAAATGCTGTCGTGGAGATCGATACTGCCAGGAAGGTGATGAATTGTTCGCGCAGGCTGCGACCGTCAGGCCGGAAGACGAAACGGCGCGACAGCAGGAAGTTGACCGTCAGCCCGGCCGCTGCTCCAAACACAATGGCAACAGCCAGCATGATCGAGCCATGCTGGAGGCCAAAATTGAGGCAGACCTGTACCAGCGTCACGTCCACTATAGTGGCCGCGCCCGCGGTCAGCAGGTATCTGGAGAATGAAACCAAGTCTTGACGCTTCTTGCTGAGAGTTATCCCGGCATGAAGCTAGCCGCCCACGGCTTAACAAATGGTCATTTCAGCAGAAGTATTGAATCAAAAGCGAGCAAAAGAATTGCGCGCTACCTCGGTACTTAGACCGGCACCGAGGCGTAGGCTGCAAAGAGCAGGCCGAGCGAGGAGAAGAACATGACGGTGAGGGCGATCTGGGTCTTGCGCATAGTCATACGGTCCTGCGCCCGTGATGGGCACGAATGGGGTTATAGCCGTGAGGCGTTAATTTGAGATTTCGACCGAGTAGTTTTCGATCACGGTGTTTGCGAGCAGCTTTTCGCACATCGCATTGATCTGGGAACGCGCCTCACTCGCGTCGGTTCCCTCGATCTCGAAATCGAACACCTTGCCCTGGCGGACGCCGGCTACACCGGCGAAGCCAAGGCCGCTCAGGGAGCCCTCAATGGCCTGCCCCTGCGGGTCGAGAACGCCGTTCTTGAGCGTGACGATGACGCGCGCTTTCATGATCGGTTCTCCAGAAACTACTGTACCAGGCGCGGACCGGTGGTCAGCGCATTGTCGTTCTCGACAAGGATGCCAAGTCGCTGGGCGACTTCGCGATAGTTTTCCACCAGACCACCCAGGCCTTCGCGGAAACGGTCCTTGTCCATCTTGTTGCGGGTCTTGATGTCCCACAGGCGGCAATTGTCCGGGCTGATCTCGTCGGCCAGCACGATGCGCATCAGGTCGCCTTCATAAAGGCGCCCGCACTCGATCTTGAAGTCGATGAGCTGAATGCCGACGCCCATGAACAGGCCCGTCAGGAAATCATTGATGCGGACGGCCAGGCTCATGATGTCGTCAAGTTCTGCCGGGGTGGCCCAGCCGAAGGCGGTGATGTGCTCTTCCGAGACCATCGGGTCGCCCAGGGCGTCGTCCTTGTAGCAGAACTCGATGATCGAACGGGGCAGGCGGGTGCCAGGCTCGAGGCCCAGCCGCTTGGCCAGCGAACCGGCCGCCACATTGCGCACGATCACTTCGAGCGGGATGATCTCGACTTCCTTGATCAGTTGCTCGCGCATGTTCACGCGGCGGATGAAGTGGGTCGGAATTCCCAGATCGTTGAGCTTGGAGAAGATGAACTCGGAAATCCGGTTGTTCAGCACACCCTTGCCGTCGATCACCTCGTGCTTGGCGCCATTGCCGGCGGTGGCGTCGTCCTTGAAGTACTGCACCAGAGTGCCCGGCTCGGGACCCTCGAACAGGATCTTGGCCTTGCCTTCATAGATTTTGCGTCGACGGTTCATGGACGAATCCGCTGCTGGAAACAGGAGGGGTGGAATGGGCCGCTTCATGCGCCAGAATGGCACCTAAAAGCAAGCGCTTTCCGTGCGGCAGTCCAGCCATGGGCATGGGGTCGCAGGGATGCGTGTGCCGTTGATTTGCCGGCCTGAACCGCCTATGTCCAAGGCAATAGCCGCGCGGGCGGCCATCTAACCGGACGGGAGAGACCATGAGCGGGTTCGACGAGCGCAAGAAGGGCCAGGAAGCCAAGTTCGCCTTTGATGCGGAAAAGAAGTTCAGAGCCGAGGCGCGCCGCAACAAGCTGCTGGGCCTTTGGGCTGCCGAACTGATGAGCCTGGAAGCAGAAGCTGCCAAGGCCTATGCCGCCGAAGTCGTTGCCGCTGATTTCCAGGAAGCCGGTGATGAAGACGTGTTCCGCAAGGTTTCCGGCGATCTCAAGGCCAAGGGCGTCGATATCTCCGAAGCCGTGATTCGTGAAAAGATGCTCAGCCTGATCACCGTCGCCAGCGAACAGATCGCCGCCGAGGGCTGATTGGCCGAGTGCTGACAGAATTTGGGGAGCCGGCCTGGGCCGGCTCCTTTCTTATTTCTTATGTCGTGTCGTTGGCACAAGGCTAAGCTGCAGACGGGATCGAACTGCGAAGATAGGGCCGCAATGCCAGTGTGGCCGCCAACAAGGCTCCGGCCAGCAGCAGGGGTATCAGGACCAGCGCCGGCCCGGCGCCCGCTCCCGCAACAGTCATCCAGATCACCTTGGCCATTAATGCCAACATCTGGACCGAGAGAAAGACAGCGTAGACCGGCGCCAACACTGTGCCCCGACTGTCGCCGCGCAGATACCAGTAGCCGGCGAATAGGGCCGGTGGGATGAACAGGGCCAGGTCGAAGCCCTGCACTACCATCGTCGTCAACCCGTCCAGTGCGGCGGGGTAAAGCGACCCGTCCAGCAGTGGGGGCACCAGAACGCTGAGCCAGAGTGCAGCGATCAGCGTACCGGCAATGATCAAGAAGCCGCCCACATATTGCCGCGCGGCCTGCGATGACGAGGCGTACGGTAGGGGCAGAAGCATCAGCCGGACCAGGACTTGCGACGAGATCAACACCGCGGCGACCCAGAGCAGGAACAACTCGTTATAGGTCGCCATTGCCATGTAGAGAATGTACTGGACCATCATGTAGGCCACCGTACCGGTTAGCACGAGGCGGGCCACCAGGGATTGGCGCCGCGCCGCGACGAGCGCCATCAGCAACAGGGGGACCGCTACGGCGAGCGTCACCAGATCCTGCGCCAGCCCCTGGATGGCGATATCGGCGGGCATATGACGGTATGGACCGCACCCGTGCAGCGCGATCTCTTCGCCGAGCACTGACACATGCGTGGATGGTCCACATCCCGATGTGAGGAGAAATGGGGCCAGGCTCGCCACAGCAGCAATTATGGCAAGCAAGATCACTGCTGGCGTGCAGCGGATAATGGCCTGCGTATGGTCAGTGACATCTGGCATGTGGTGTTCCTACGGCAGTGAGATCCTACCGGGGAACGACACGCGCAGCGTTGACACGGATCAAGAGATTATTGTGCCCACCGGTGCTGCACCGTCGGCTGCGTGTTTTTGCTCATCTAGCCGTGCGGGTGGCCATCCCAATCGAGGCCGGCATCACGGGCTCAAAGCCATATTTGGCATAAAGATGCTTCGCGTCGCCATCGGCGATGAGACTGACATAGGCGCCTTCGGGCGCTTTGGCATTCAGCCGGTCCATCAGCGCCGCCATGATGGCCTTGCCCAGCCCTTTGCCGTGATGGGCAGGTTCGAGCGCAATATCGACGATCTGGAAGGCCGTGCCGCCGTCCCCGATCACCCGGCCCATGCCGATGGCCTTGCCCTCGTGGATTACCGTCACGCCGCACCAGCTATTGGGCAGGCCAATCTCGGCCTGTTCGCGGGTCTTGGGACTCAATCCAGCCGCGACACGCAGGCGCAGATAGTCCTCGACGCCGGGGATAATCGGAACAATTTCGTAGCCGTCCATTACAGCCGCTGCATCAGCCGCGTGAACATAAGAAGCCCTTCGGGCCAGGGGCCGTGCCCGGAATGCACGTTGATGTGCCCGGCATTGCCGGCCTGATGGAAGTCCGAGCCCCAGGCGCCGGCATAGTCGGCAGCGGCCTCGAGCGAGCAATAGGGATCGCTGTCCGAGATCACCAATAGCGAGGGGAAGGGCAGGGGATCACGCGGCACCAGGCCAAAGGCCCTTGCCTCCTCCGGCACGTCCTTGTTGCCCTCGATATCGGGTGGCGACACCAGTAGCGCGCCTTTCACCTTGCCTTCGGGAAAGCGTCCCGCCGCCTGCACTACGGCGATGCAGGCCAGCGAATGGGCAATCAGCACCACGGGGCGCGTCGCCAATTCCACCGCCTGTACGATAGTGTCGGTCCAGTCCTCCGGGTCGGGATCGTCCCATTCGGCCTGCTCCACAATGGCCGCGGTGGACATCTTTTCGGCCCAGCGCAATTGCCAATGCCCTTCGCCCGAATTGCCCAGGCCGGGCAGGATCAGGATATCGGCGTCGGCAATTCTCATGCGCCGAACACCCGGGCGAAGATCGTGTCAACATGTTTCAGGTGATAGCCGTCATCGAACATGGCGTCGATTTGTGCATCACTCAGAGTCACTTCCGGATCATCCTTGAGGTTCTGCGCGAACAGGCCCGCGCGGTCGCCGCGGTGCTCCCAGACCTTCATGGCATTGCGCTGCACGGCGGCATAGCTGTCCTCGCGGCTATAGCCGGCCTGGGTCAGCGCCAGCAGCACGCGCTGGGAATTGTGCAAGCCCCCGAGCAGGTCGAGATTCTTGCGCATGTTTTCCGGATAGACCACCAGCTTGTCGATCACCCCGGTCAGGCGCGCCAATGCAAAGTCCAGCGTCACCGTGGCGTCCGGTCCGATCATGCGTTCGACCGAAGAGTGCGAAATATCGCGCTCATGCCAGAGCGCCACATTTTCCAGCGCCGGGGTCACCATGCCGCGCACGAGGCGGGCGAGCCCGGTGAGGTTTTCGGTCAGCACCGGGTTACGCTTATGCGGCATGGCCGACGAGCCCTTCTGGCCGGGGGAGAAGAATTCCTCGGCTTCAAGCACTTCAGTGCGCTGCAGGTGGCGGATTTCCACCGCGACGCGTTCGATGGAGCTGGCGATCACGCCGAGCGTGGCAAAGAACATGGCGTGGCGGTCACGCGGGATCACCTGCGTGGACACCGGCTCGATGGAGAGGCCAAGCTTTTCCGCCACATATTCTTCTACCGAAGGGTCGATATTGGCGAAGGTGCCGATGGCGCCGGAAATCGCCGCCGTGGCGATCTCGTCCCGTGCGGCGACCAGCCGCGCCCGGTTGCGGCTGAATTCGGCATAGGCTTCGGCGAGCTTGACCCCAAAGGTGGTCGGCTCAGCGTGGATACCGTGGCTGCGGCCAATGGTGATGGTGTTCTTGTGCTCCAGCGCCCGCTTCTTGAGCGCAGCCAGCAGCGCGTCGATATCGGTGAGCAGGATGTCGGCAGCGTTCTTCAATTGCACCGAGAGCGTGGTGTCCAGAATGTCCGAACTGGTCATGCCCTGGTGCACGAAGCGCGCGTCGGGCCCAACGATCTCGCTCAAATGCGTGAGGAAAGCGATGACGTCATGCTTGGTGGTGCGCTCGATCTCGTCGATCCGCGCGACATCGAAGCCATAGTCGCCTCGCTCGGCCTTGCGCGCGTTCATCACTTCCCAGATCTTGTCGGCGCTTTCCTTGGGGACCACGCCCAGCTCGGCCAGCTTGCTGGTGGCATGCGCCTCGATCTCGAACCAGATGGCAAAGCGGCTCTCGGCCGACCAATTGGCAACCATTTCGGGACGGGAGTAGCGCGGGATCATGGGTTTAGCCTTGGTAGGTCAGAGTTTGATTCAGGTGTCGAGGGGATGCGGCCAGACACGCGCGGTCGCGCTCTAAACCACCATCTCCGTTGCTGCGTCGCGGATCGCCTTGATCCGCCCGGCATAGGTCGTGGGGTCATTGCCCGCATAGATCGCGGAACCGGCCACCAGCACATTGGCGCCGGCGCGCACGATCTCGCGCGCATTGTCTGCGGTCACGCCACCATCGACTTCGAGGTCGATGTCCCGTCCGCCGATTAGCGCCTTGGCCTGCGCAATCTTGTTGAGGCTCTCGGGGATGAAGCTCTGGCCGCCAAAGCCGGGATTGACGCTCATGATCAGCACGAGATCACAATCGTCGATCACATGCTGGATAGCCGAAACCGGCGTTGCCGGGTTGAGCGCCACGCCAGCCTTTTTGCCCAAGGCGCGAATGGCCTGCAGTGAGCGGTGCAGATGGGGGCCGGCTTCGGCGTGGACGGTGAAGATGTCGGCGCCGCCCTTGGCGAAGTCACCCAGATAGGGGTCCGCCGGCGCGATCATCAAATGCACGTCAAACACCTTGTCGGTCACCCCGCGGATGGCCTTCATGATCGGTGCGCCGAAGGAGATATTGGGCACGAAGTGCCCATCCATCACATCGACATGGATATAGTCTGCGCCCCCGTCGACGATCGCCTTCACCTCCTCGCCCAGCCGCGAAAAGTCGGCCGAGAGAATGGAGGGGGCGATACGCAGCGGTCGCGAAACGGTCATGGGCGCCTCGGTCGAGGGGAAATCTGCGGCTGCTCTAGCGCGCAAGCGGGCGCGGGGCAAGGGCAGGGGCACTGTCCACACCCGGATTTGGGTTTCCGGCCAAACAATGTTACCCCTCGCCCCGGATCGCCGACCGGCCATCCGTTCCCATCCATTCAAACGAGGCTCAAACCCCAAGTTAGGATAGTTTTTGCAAGTTCAAGTCCGCGACAACAATGTCGATCAGGCCCTTCGGGTCCTGAAAAAGCGTCTTCAGCGTGAAGGCGTGTTCCGTGAGATGAAGCTCCGGAAATACTACGAAAAGCCCTCGGAAATGCGCAATCGCAAGTCTGCCGAAGCCGTTCGCCGCAGCCGCAAGCTGGCGCGCAAGCAGGCCATTCGCGAAGGGCTGATTGCCGCCCCCAAGCGTCCCGCGCGCTCCGGCACCCGCTAGACGCCACAGCTTACCGGCCGGGCCCGCGGGCCTGGCCGATAGCAGTCAGTTGCCGGTGCAAACTCCGGATCTGGCGCGAACCGTAGCGACGGTCCCCGACACAGAGTTGCGCGCCATGCAGGCTGACCGGCGCGGCCTGTTCCATGGCAAAGCGGATGGCCTTGGCGGCCGAGGTGAAGCGCCTGGCGCCGGCGGCGCGTGCGGATTCAGCACTGGTGCCGAGGAAGAGCTGCCCCGGCATGGTCAAAATATCGATGTTCATTGGTCTGTCTTTCTGCCGGCCCTTGGCCGGGTGTCAGCGCATCATGCGCTTGAGGGGGGGAGTCCTGCGCGTCAAATCGCGCACTGATCTCCTCACCCTCTTATTGCTTATTGCCGTCTCATGCGGTCATGCCGCGCGCGCCTGCGGCAGGCATGTCTTCACATGGCGAAGCGGGTCGCTTCGCGGCGGAGGGTAATCTGAAATATCGGGCATCGCGCCCGCGAAATGGGCCCAATTGCGCATAGAGTTCGGCCGGTTCGGTCCAGCCGAGCCTCGCAATCAGCGCTTGCTGACGGCGATGGTGAAGACCTTTTTGGCGTCTTCAAACACGGTCTTGACCGCCGCGCTGGGCGAAAGGTCGATCTCTTCGACCACGCGCTCATTGCTCTCGCCCCAGGATTTGACCCGGTAAAGCACCGGACCCTTGTCGTGCGGCAGGCAGCTCATCACCTCGCAGGGGCCGGCAGGGCGGTTGCTATGCCGGGGTGCCGAACGCAATTCCAGCATCTGGCCGACTTTGTAGCGGTGCGGCATGTGCGCTCCTTGCGAAGGTGACAATGGGGGCGCTTTGGGGCGCCCCCACGGACTAGGCTTACGCCAGAGCGATATTGATGGCGGACTCGCGACCGTCACGACCCTTTTCCAGGTCGTACGAGACCTTCTGGCCATCGGCCAGGGTCGAGAGGCCTGCACGCTCGATCGCCGAGACATGCACGAAGGCATCCTTGCCGCCGGTGTCCGGGGTGATGAAGCCGAAGCCCTTGGTGGAGTTGTAGAATTTAACGGTGCCGTTGATCATTTTGGCGCCTTTCAGTTTGGCTCGAAGCGTAGCAAGCGAGCAGGTTTCTCCCGCGCACTGTGCATCGGGAGCCTAAGAACGTTTGCATTGCAGAAGGAAAGCCAAGCAACCGGCTGAGCCGGCAGGCCAAGTTCGCCAACAGTGGGCAGAAACGTATGGGCCGCACCATCTACTGCAAATGGGGTGAAGTCAAGGCAGGGCGGGAAGTTAGGTCCCTCGCGTATTTCCTGGACGCATGGACCAGGCCGCCGGCCCCTTGGTCGGCGGCTTCGGTTCACCAGAGCGGTGTCCTACGCTAGACGGCGCTGTCCTTGTTCAACCAGTCGAGGATTGTCCGGTTGGTTTCCTCGGGCATTTCCTCCTGGATCCAATGGCCGCAATCAAGTGTGGCTACGGTCACGTTGGGCACGAATGCCGCAAGGTTGGGCGATGGCGGGATGGCATCGTGCGCGCCATAGATCATCAGTGCGGGATGTTCGATCACCGGCTCGACGTCCGCCAGCAGGTGCCAGTTGCGATCAAGGTTCCGGTACCAGTTGATGCTGCCGGTGAAGCCTGATCTCTCGAAGGCCGAGATGTAAACGGCCAAGTCATCCTGAGGCATGACGGGCTCCCCCAGGGCCGTGTGGGCTCTGGCGAGGTTGATCATCATCATGCCCGGCTCAGGAGCCTGGGGCGGAAGGTTTTTCCGGTACAGATTGTGCATGAACCGCTCGACGTTCTCGTCGAGGATGGCGTCGGCCACGCCCGGTTGCCGGTTGAAGTGAACAAAATAGTGGTCCGCACCAAAGAACTGCTCGAGCATCGCAATCCAGGGGGTATCGCCACGCTCCTGATAGGGGAGGCAGAGATTGATGATCTTGCTGACGCGGTGCGGATGCAGCAGGGCCAATCCCCAGACGACCATGGCGCCCCAGTCATGCCCGGCAAATATCGCGTTGTCGTAGCCGAAGTGGTCAAGCAGGGCGACCAGATCGCCGGTCAGGTGCTCGATGTCGTAGGCGGTGACTTCTGCAGGATGCGAAGAATTGCCGTAGCCCCGCTGATTGGGCACGATGACATGATAGCCCGCGGCAGCCACGGCAGGGATCTGATGTCGCCAGGAATAGGCATGCTCGGGCCAGCCATGGCACAGGACTATCGGGTTTCCCCGGTTCTCCTCGCCGGCTTCAAAGACCTCGAGGTCGACCCCGTTGACAGAGATCATCTGGGCCGGGGGAAAATTGGTCGTTCTGGGCATTTGTCTTCACCTTGCTGAATATGCAAGGCGCCCACTAAACGGATATGGTGCCACATTCTGACACCTTTAAGTGTCATGTTTGCGCCATGAACGCTCGACTTCGACAAGATGCCATCGTCCGCAGCCTCCGCCGTATCGGCACTGCGACCGCCGCCGAGCTGGCAGCGGACGTGGGTGCTTCCAGGCGCACCGTGCTGCGCGACATCAATGCACTGCGCGACGAGGGATATGTCATCTATTCCGAGCCGGGGCGCGGGGGTGGGCTGCAGCTTGACCCTCAATCTGTTCAATCCACGGCGCGGCTGACTGTCGCTGAAGTCTTTGCCCTACTGATCAGTGTGGCCTCGATGCGCGCGGCGGGAAACTTGCCGTTTTCTGCACTGGCCGATTCCGGTCTGGCCAAGATCGAGCGGGCCCTGCCATCGGACAAGTTGCAGGACCTTCGTCGGCTTCTCGACTGCCTCTATGTGGGGCAATTGGCGCCGCAGATAGACATATCCAATGCCGGCGCGATGCCGCCCGACCTGCTCCCCGCTTTCGAGACGGCCTTTCTTCAGCGACACTATCTGCGCATTCGATACCGGGATGCAAAAGGGGTCTCGAGCGACCGGCTGGTGGAACCCCAGGCGATGCTGATCCTGCCGCCCCTGTGGTATCTGGTGGCCTGGGACCCGACCCGGCAGGACTTTCGTCATTTTCGCGTCGACAGGATCAGCCACCCTGAGATTGACGAAACCCGGACCTTTCGACGTCGCCACGTGCCCTTCGAGAATCATGTCCGTCCGGTTCGCGACTTCTCGCGATAATGCTTCACGGCCTCAGCAAGGGCCCTGCCGGCCGAGTTGTCCTCGTCCCCAAAACCTCATGCGATCCTCTCTGGTCAAAACCCGCTTTCCGACCGGAGCCATGCCATGCGCAAGACATCGTTTCTCAATGCCCGACAAGCCCAGGCGCATGAGGCCCTGTTTGTGCGGCTGTGTGCGCTGCTCGATCAGCTCAAACCCCTCGGTGCCAAGCATCCGGAGGCGCCGGTTTCGCCCGTCGTGACGCGGCTCGCTACCGAGATGCTGGGCGCGGTCGCCTGGTTCGCCGGGCAAAGGCGGGCCAGGGCTGCGCCGGCCGCCGACCTCGCAGGGCTCGTCATGCAATTGACCGAGGCGCGGGCCCAGCTTGAGCATTTTGAAGCCCAGCACAGCGCCTGGCACAAGGACCAGAACGCCCATGTGTGGCTATAGCGGAACGGGACCGCGCCGATCCGGCGCCTGCGTCCGCACACCACCAAGCCGCCGCGCCGTCAGGTTGATCCGAAGGTGCGCAATATCCGCCAGGAACTGGAGCGGCGCATCAACGCCATCACCAAGGGGCTGCCCATGGTTTGAATGGTGGCGGAGCAGGGTGGCGCCGTGGCCAGGATCGGCCCAGACTAAAGCAGATTTCGCGCATGCCCACCCCCGTGGTTCAAGCGAAGATGGCCTTCACGTCCGCGCGATGCGGCCAAGCGGCTCATTGCCTTTGCGGGCAAGGGCGCTAAACAGGGTCGCGACTATGGAGCGTCTGACGTGGAATTCTCCCTGCCCCTCGTGATCGGCGCTGGTGTGCTGAGTTTCCTCAGCCCCTGTGTGCTGCCGTTGGTGCCGCCCTATCTCACCTATATGAGCGGGGCGAGCTATGACCAGTTGCGCGCCGAGGCCGTATCCGGCTCGCCGGGGCGGCTGACCGGCCGCGTGGCGCTCACCTCCATCTTCTTCATTCTCGGCTTTTCGATCGTCTTCGTCACCCTTGGCGCCACCGCCACGGCCTTCGGGCAGGTGTTCCGCCAGCTGTTGCCGATCCTCACGCCCATTGCCGGCGTCGTCATCATCGCCATGGGCCTGCATTTTCTCGGCATTTTCCGGATTGGCCTGCTCGACCGGCAATTGCGCCACAATGGTCCCGGCGTGGCCTCCGGTCCCCTGGGCGGGTTTCTGCTCGGTCTTGCCTTCGCCATTGGCTGGACCCCCTGTATCGGCCCGGTGCTGGCCGCCATCCTCTCGGTCGCGGCCAGCCGCGATACGGCCTGGGAAGGCGCTTCGCTGCTCGGGCTCTATTCGCTGGGCCTTGGCATCCCCTTTTTCCTCGCCGGTATCGCCATCGGACCCTTCCTCACCTTTTTCAACGGTTTCAAGAAACATCTGGGTACTGTGGAAAAGATCATGGGTGGGTTGCTTGTGCTGACCGGGTTTTTGTTCATTACCGGCAACTTCACGCGCATTTCCTACTGGTTTCTCGAGACCTTCCCGGTCCTCGCCACGTTCGGGTAATTGGGAAATTTCCGGTCGGGAGCCGGAGTTTTCAGCCGGCAATTAACCCTCTTCACGATTTCGAGAGCTTGAGGTGTTTCCTCTGCATCCTGTTCAGGGGCAATTTACCCATCGCAGCCAGACTGAGATCGATTTCGGGGCAGAGACCAAGACCGTGACCGTAAACACGCAGCCCATCGTCACTGCGGTGGATGAGATCGCCGGGGAGGCAAGCAGCCGTTTGGCCATGTCCGTTGTCGCGCGCCGTGCGATATCTGTGCGGGTCACCAGCGACATTGCAGAAGTCGAACCGGTTTGGCGCCAGTTCGCCGCGGCCGGTTTGGAATCTCCGGGGCAGAGCTACGATTTCATCCGGCTTTGGCTCAAGGATCGCGATATTCCCCAATCGGCGCAGAGCTATGTGGTCGGCGAGGTCGACGGGATGCCGGTGGCCCTGCTGCCTCTGCACCGCAAGCGGGTGCATGGCGTCAGTCTCTATACCTGGTTCCCTGGTCCGCAGGCTGGTTGCTATGCACCACTGGCCGATCACGACCGGCTGGAGGCCCTGGGCGAATCCGGACGCCTGGCCCTGTGGCAGGCAATGATCGGTGCCCTCGAGGGCGCCAGTCTCGTCTATCTCCGTTCGGTGCCGACGCGCATCGGCGCACGGGCGGGCCTGTTCGACGAACTGGGCAGCATGCTGGCGGTGGAAACGCTCTATCGCGCCGAATTTTCCTCCTGGACGCAGTGCGACAGCGAGCAGCGCAGCCGTTCGCGCCGCAAGCATGATCGGCAGCAGGGTGATCGTCTCGCCGCTTTGGGGGAGGTGGGCTTTGAGGAAATCACTGATCTCGACACCGCCCACGCCGCGCTGGACATCATGTTCGCGCAGCGCTCCGCCCGCTTCCGGGCCCAAGGCATTCGCGATGCCTTTGTGGCCGATGATCTGATCGGCTTCTACCATGCAACGCTCGAACCCGGTTCCGGGCTCGATGTGCGCCTGCACGTATTGCGGCTCGACGGCAACATCGTCGCCGTGCGCTACAACATCGTGCATGGCGACCGCATGTTCTGTCTCATTTCCTCCATGAGCGATTGCAACCGCATTCAGTCCGGTTCGCCCGGCAAGCAATGCCTGTTGCGGGTCATGCAGACCGTGTTCGACCAGGGGATCACCATGTTCGACATGGGCTCGGGTTTCACCGATGAGAAGCGGCACTGGTGCAATGTGCAGATCCCGCTGCGCCAGCATTATGTCGCGCTGACCCCGTTCGGCGGACTGGTGATCATGGGGCATCAGAGCTTTCAGCGCCTGCGCAGCTGGGCCAAGGCCAATACGACCATCAAGTCGTTCATACGCTCGGCCTGCCAGTTCCGGGACCGCCTGCTCGGCCGCCTGCCGTCAGATCAGCTTTAGCCCGCGCAGCGAGGCATGGCCGGATTTGCCCACGATGATATGGTCGTGCAGCACAATGCCCTGCGGCCGGGCGATATCGGCAATCTCATTGGTCATCCGGATATCGGCCGAGGACGGCGCCGGATCGCCTGAGGGATGGTTGTGCACCAGGATCAGCGCAGTGGCCGACAGCTCGAGTGACCGCTTGATCACCTCACGCGGATAGACGGGCGTGTGGTCCACCGTCCCGGTCTGCTGCACCTCGTCGGCGATCAGCCGGTTTTTCTTGTCGAGGAACAGGATGCGGAACTGCTCGATCGATTCATAGGCCATCTGGCTGCGGCAATAGTCGATCAACTGGCTCCATGAGGAGAGGATCGGCTTTTCGGTGTCGATGCGGTCCCGGCCGAAACGGGCGGCCACCGCCTGGATGACCTTGAGATGGGCAATCGATGTCGGGCCCAGCCCGTCGATCTTTTCCAGCCTGGCCTGGCTGGCGTTGAAGACGCCCGAAAATGAACCGAATTCCCGCAGCAGCGTCTTGGCCAGTGCCTTGGTGTCCTTGCGGGGAATAGCCATTTGCAGCGCCAGCTCGAGCAGCTCGTAATCCTGCAGCGCGTCACCGCCGAGCTTGAGGAATCGTTCGCGGACGCGCTGGCGATGTCCGGCATGATCGGAAGCGGCGGGTGCCTGCAGGGCCTCGGCGAATTCGTCGGGCCTGCGGTTCATCACGCGCTCCGGCTGGCAAGAGGATTGAACAGGCCGGCGGGGGAAAGCGTGAAGACCTCGCAGCCGGTTTCGGTGATGCCGATGGAATGCTCACACTGGGCAGAAAGCGTCCGGTCGCGGGTCACCGCGGTCCAGCCATCGGCGAGGATTTTCACATGCGGGCGGCCCAGATTGATCATCGGCTCGATGGTGAAGATCATCCCCGGCTTGAGCGGGACGCCGCTGCCGGGTGTCCCGAAATGCAGGATATTGGGCTCGTCGTGGAACAAGCGGCCCAGACCGTGCCCAACAAAATCCCGCACCACGCTCATGCGCTCGCCCTCGGCAACCGCCTGGATGGCCGCGCCGATATCGCCGGTGGTATTGCCCGGCTTGGCGGCAGCGATGCCGGCCTCCAGGCTCTGGTAGGTGACCTCGATGAGCCGCTCGGCCTTTCGCGAGATTTCGCCTACTGGATACATGCGGCTCGAATCGCCGTGCCAGCCGTCCAGCACCAGGGTCAGGTCGACATTGACGATATCGCCATCCCGCAGCGGCCGCTCGTCGGGAATGCCGTGACAGACCACATGGTTGATCGAGGTGCAGACCGAATGCCGGTAGCCCTTGTAAAACACCGTCGCGGGAACGGCACCGTTGTCGCGGGCGAATTCATAGGCCACGCGGTCGATCGTGGAGGTGGGTACACCGGCTTCCACGAAGGGCGTCAACTCGTCGAGCGCCCTGGCCGTCAAGGCTCCGGCGCGACGCATGCCCTCAAAGCCTTCCGCGCCATGCAGCGGAATGACGCCGGCGGTGCGGCGGGCTTTGGTGGTGGCGTCGACATAGGTAATCATCAATCAGGTCTCCTAGGCTCGCAAAATAGGAGTTTAATCCGATCAAGGGAAGGGCGGTGAACCGTTGACTCGGCGCTGGCGTAGAGGCATCCACAACTGCCCCACGGAAAGAACACCGATGACCCAGCACGACACACGCGTAACCGCCGGCATGATTGTCATTGGCGACGAAATCCTGTCCGGACGCACCAAGGACGTGAATATCGGCGCCGTGGCGGATTTCTGCACCGATCTCGGCATTGATCTGACCGAGGTGCGCATTGTCTCGGACGACATGGACGCCATTGTCGAGGCGGTTAACGCGCTGCGCGCCCGTTATACCTACGTCTTCACCTCCGGCGGCATCGGTCCGACCCATGACGACATCACCGCCGATGCGATTGCCAGGGCCTTTGGTGTCGCCCTGCCGATCAATGCCCAGGCCCGCGCCATGCTGGAAAGCCGCTGGAAGCAGACCGGCACCGAGGTGAACGAGGCCCGGTTGCGCATGGCCCGGATTCCAGAGGGTGCCGATCTCATCGTCAACTCGGTGTCCGCCGCGCCCGGCTTTCGTATCGGCAATGTCCATGTCATGGCCGGTGTGCCGGTCATCATGCGCTCCATGCTCGAAGCGCTCGCGCCCACGCTCAAGGGCGGCAAGAAGGTCGCGTCCATCACTATCAAGGCAGCGGTGGGCGAGGGGACTGTTGGCGGGCCGCTGGGCGCCCTGCAGGCCGAATATCCCGACGTCAAGATGGGGTCCTATCCGCAGATGGGCAGGGATCGCGTCATGACCGAACTGGTCTTGCGCTCGTCCGACGAGGCGCGCCTGGCCGAGGCGGCCGAGAAGGTGCGTGCCATGGTGGCCGCCGCCCATGAAAAGGCCGGTGTTGCGCCGCCCGACGCAGAATGATTGGCCTTTCGGCCGTGCTTTGCTAATCACCACTCCAATACCAAGCATTTCGGGGCGCCGCCCCACCAGGAGACAGTGCCCGTGACCAATCCGAACCAGAAGTCCTTTCCCGTCACCTGGGACCAGTTCCACCGCGACAGCCGGGCGCTGGCCTGGCGCCTGGCCAGCATCGGCCCCTTCGACGCCGTGGTGGCCATCGCCCGTGGTGGTCTCGTTCCGGCGGCCATTGTGGCGCGCGAACTCAATATCCGCACGGTCGAAACCGTTGCCGCCAAAAGCTACGACCACCAGAACCAGAGCGGCATTTCCATTCTCAAGGAAATCAGCCAGCCGGTCTTCGACCTCGCCAAGAAGGGCGGCAAGATCCTCATCGTCGATGACCTCGTGGACACCGGCAACACCGCCCGCGTGGTCCGCGACATGCTGCCCGGCGCCCACTTCGCCACAGTCTACGCCAAGCCCAAGGGCCGCGACATGGTCGACACCTTCATCACCGAAGTCAGCCAGGACACCTGGATTTTCTTCCCCTGGGACCTCGACGTCGCGTACGTGGCGCCAATCAGTGGTGGGACGGACTGAGGTTTGCTGTTCGCGCTCGACCGTCCCAGCCACTGTTGATTCTGAGAGGCGTCATGCCCGGACTGCCGGTAGGTATAGACTTGGGAACCACCCACTCGCTTCTGGCGGTTCTGGAAGACAGCGGGCAGGTCAGGCTCGTGGAGGGCGCTGACGGCTCTGTACTGACCCCTTCGGCGGTTGGAATTTCTGACGAGGGAAGACTCTTGGTGGGGATGGCTGCCCATCCGCGTAGACTTACCCATCCGGAGAAGACACAGGTGCTGTTCAAGCGACTGATGGGGACCGCGAAGGAACTTCGCTTGGGGAGCAAGACCTACAAGGCCGCCGATATGGCGGCTTTTGTTTTGCGCAAACTGAAAGACGACTTCGATGCGTCCTATCCGAACGCAGAGATTGAGCACCTTGTAGTTTCGGTTCCTGCTTACTTTTCATCGGCGCAGCGTGAGGCGACCCTGCTGGCTGCGGAACTTGCGGGGCTGCCAAGGCCACGGCTCATCAACGAGCCAACCGCTGCGGCTTTGGCATATGGGCTACAGGATCGTGAAGGAGAGGGTACGTTTGTCATTCTAGACCTTGGTGGCGGGACTTTCGACGTCTCCATTGTCGAAATGTTCAACGGAGTCATGGAAGTGCGATCAAGTGCTGGCGATACCCGGCTTGGCGGCGAAGATTTCACAGAGGTGATTGCTCAGCGGATGAGTGAGCATCTTGATCTGGACTGGAAATCTATCTCTATGGGTGACGCGGCTCCGCTGATGACTAGTGCGGAGGCTCTCAAACGTCGGTTGACTGAAGCTGAGGTGGCTGAAACTACGCTGCCGGTGAAAGGCGGCGTCCGGTTCGACCTTTCTCGTGCCGAGTTCGAAGACGCCTGCGCGAACCTGATGATTCGCCTCCGGCGCCCGATCGATCAATGTCTTTACGATGCGGGCCTTACGGCTGAGGAAATCGACCGCGTGATTTTGGTGGGTGGGGCGACCCGAATGCCCATGGTCAGAGCCCTGGTCACTCGCATGCTGAAGAGGTTCCCGGAAACCGGTATTAATCCAGACGAGGTTGTAGCTCAGGGCGCCGCTGTGCAGGCTGGGCTGGTCGCACGTAACCAGGCCCTGTCAGACTTGGTAATGACTGATGTTGCTCCGTATTCGCTGGGCATCAACAGCCGCTTTGAAACGCCCAGCGGTGTGGTTGAGAATGCTTTTGTACCGATCATAGAAAGAAGCACCGTGTTGCCCGCGTCCAGGGTACGTCAATTCGCAACCGTCACGGACCGGCAGACCAAGATCGACTTTGGCGTCTTTCAGGGGGAGTCGCCAATTGCTGCGGAGAACGCTCGCATTGGGTCGGGAGTGGTTAAGGTGCCTCCTGGGCCAGCCGGGGCTGAGGCTATCGATGTCCGCTTCTCCTACGACACATCCGGCCTCCTGCATGTCGGTGTTACGGTGATCTCGACAGGCCAGAAGACAGAAATGGTCATTGAGGGTAGCGCCAGGCATCTTTCGGCTCATGAGAAACAACGACGGTTACGAGAACTTGAAGCACTGATGGCTCATCCGAGAGACGAGGCCATCAACATTGCAGTGTCGGAGCGCCTTAAGGCGCTTTATGCAATGCTGCTTGGTGATGAAAGGGAAGCCGTTAGGGAACTTGTCGCTTACTTCGAAGGAGCTTTGTCAACACAGGATCCGAGGCGCATAGCCGCCGCTCGAGACGAGGTTGAAAGGGCGGCCATGCGATTGGAGGGAAGTTTTGTACGCTAGCCACCAGTCACCCTGGGCTGTGCTCGGCGTGGATATCGACTCCACTGAGAAGCAGGTACGCCAAGCGTACGCTACCAAACTAAAGCAACTCGATCTCGCTGTGGATGGCGAGGCCTTCGAAGCTCTCCGCTTTGCATACGAACAAGCCCTGCTGGTTGCCAAAAGGCAGGCTCGCAACTCGTCCACCTTGGCGGAGTATCGGAATGTTGGAGAGCCGTCCGCCGGAGACGCGATGGCCCCGCTCCCGGCAACCGGTGCCGTCGCCAGTCATGTCACTCGGGCGCAGGCCGTGTTCAGTGCAATGAACCAGCTTGTCGTGCAACGGAACTATTCCGTCTCTGAGTGGCGAAGTGTTCTGAATAGTCCTCTACTGGATCCGCCTGAGGTGAGTGCCTACTTTGAGTTCGCTCTGATAGACGCTCTATGCGAGAACGAACTGAAGTCAACCTACACGCTATCTGCAGGGCCGGATTGGCTTAGACTTATCGAAGATCGCTACGCATGGATTGCGGATGGTTTGCGCTTTTCGCGGTTGTTTCCCAACCACTCGGATCTCAGGGATGCCCTTGTTGACTTGGCGAGGCCGCGACCGGTTCGAGCGATTGAGATGCCCGAGAGCACCAGAAAATGGCGCGTTCATCCCTTCGTGATACTCTTGGTGGTCACGGTTTTGGGAAATCTGGCCAGGGAGTTCTTGGCAGGTCGATAGTCGAAGAAGACCAGTGCGATTGGAATGACCTTCAAGTTGGCAGGGAGCCCAGCTGTCGCCCTCAATCAATAAAGACCAACTCCACCTGATCGAGGTCGGAGGCGCCATCGTCGTCCGTCGGCACCTCGGAATGAGTGGCTTGAGCACCACCAATCTCCACCGCATTGGTGCGCACGATTTCCTCGTCGAGGATCGCCACCAGGGTTTCGCCATGCCGGGCGATGCCCGCTAGGAACCGCGCCGCCGAGCCTTCGATCTGGGGCACCGGCAGAATGTCGGCGGCATTGACATCAACGATGTCCGAGACGCTGTCCACCAGCAGCCCCATATCGTGGCCCGTGACCTTGAGGACCAGGATCACCTTGCCTTCGTGCTGCGTCTGGCGTTCGGCCGAGCAGCCGATGCGCAGCGCCAGGTCGTGAACGGGCACGACGCGACCGCGGATATCGATGACGCCGAGCACATCAGGCTTCTGGGCCGGCAGGGGCGTCACCGGGCTCCAATTGCGGATCTCGCGCATCGACATGATGTCGATGCCGAAATTCTGCCCGGCGCAGGAAAAGGTGATGAACTGGCGCGCTTCGGCGCTGATGCCTTCACCGGGTGGAGTTTCGAACTGGTCCAGTTCCTGTGACAGGGCCGACATTGCAACGCCTTACTCAATACATTTGGGCGTTCATGGCCCTTGGGCATCATTGTCGGAAAAGGTTGCCGTCAGCTTAGCGGCTGGTGCGGGCGGCGGGGATCGAACCCGCAAGGCTAGCGCCGAGGGATTTTAAGTCCCTTGTGTCTACCAATTCCACCACGCCCGCTTGGCTCGGCCGCCCGTGTTTGTCACAAGGCATTGGCCAAGACAATTGTACTCAGACGATTCTTCCCAGGAGGCCAGATGATCGAACGCATCGAAACCGGCATCGCGCCGTCCTCGGCGCCTATCAATGACGCGGTCCGCGCCGGCAAGCATCTGTGGCTGGTGGCCATAGCCGAAGACCCTGTCAGCGGCGAGATCGTTGAGGGTGGTATCGAGGCACAGACCCGGCGATGTCTCGACAATCTCGAGATCGCGTTGAAAGCCGCCGGCGGGAGCCTGCGCAATCTGGTGATGGTGCAGATATTTCTCACAGACAGCGCCGACGCGGCCGGCATGAATGGGGTCTATCGCGAATATTTCACCGAGCAGCCTTTTCCCGTTCGCGCCACCGTGGTGGTCAAGGAATTGCTGGCGAAGGGCCTCAAAATCGAGATCACCGCCACCGGAGTGCTCGACTGATGCTGCTCAAGCGTGACCTTCTCGAAGATATCAAGGCTGGCAAGGTCGATCTCATCTTCCGCCGCTGGAATCGCCCCACGGTCAAGGCGGGCGGCACGCTCAAGACCAAGCTGGGCCCGCTCTCGATCAAGGCGATCACCGATATGTCGCCCGACGACGTCACAGAAGCCGAGGCGCAGCGCGCCGGGTTCAAGGACGTCGCCGATTTCCGCCGTTGGCTCGATTCCATGAAGCAGGGTGAACTGTTTCAGCGCATCGAGGTGGGGTATCAGGGTGAGGATTAGACCCTAGAACGGCGTCGGCGCCACGAAGGTGGTGAACACTTCCGTCGTGGGATGGGTGAAGCCCAGTTCGGCCGCGTGCAATTGCAGCCGATCAGCCGCGGCCAGTGCCTCGCCTTCGGCATAAAACGCATCGCCCAGAATCACATGGCCGATGGCCTTCATGTGAACCCTCAACTGATGGGTGCGCCCGGTGAGCGGGATCAGCCGCATTCGCGTGGCGTTGTCCTCGCGCTCGATCACGTGCCATTCGGTCTGCGCCGAGCGGCCGTGGTCGTAGTCGACCTTCTGGCGTGGCTTGTTGAGCCAGTCGGTGGCCAATGGCAGGTCGATCAGGCCGCTATCCTCCGCGATGATGCCGGAAACGCGCGCGATGTAGCTCTTGGTGGTCTTGCGGTGCTCGAACTGGCTGCCGATGCGGCCATGGGCGCGTTTGTTGAGCGCCAGCACCAGAACGCCCGAGGTGTCCTTGTCGAGCCGGTGGCACATGCCGGCGCCCGGATAGGTTTGGCGGGCCCGATATTCAATGCAGTCCCACAGGCTCGGATCCTTGCCCGGCACGCTGAGCAATCCGGACTGCTTGTTGACCACCAGAATGTCCTCGTCGACGTGCAACACGTCGAGATAGGGCTCCATGGGCGGAAAGTAGTCTTTGAGCGTGGGCATGGCGGGCATGCGCTGCCTCTATCAGACAATGCCTGCTTTGACCAAGGTTCTTGGCAGGGCCGGGCCAGGCAGCATAACTTGCCTGCATGGAAACGGTGACCTTCGAAACGGCATTGGGATTGTTCGGCCTTGGCTGGAGCGAACGCGGCCTGGCCCGCGTCTTGCTGCCGGACACCTCGCAGAAGGCCATGCTGGAACGGTTGGAGCGGGATGGAGCCCGGCCGGGCGAGCCCACGCGAATGATCAGCGGCCTGATGGATCGGATCGAAGACTATGCGGAGGGCATCGAGGTGGATTTTGCCGATGTGCCACTCGACCTGGGCGCAGTCCCCAGCTTCCACCGGCGCGCCTATGATCTGCTGCTTCAAATTCCGTGGGGCCGCACGACGACCTATGGCGCGCTGGCGCGGGATCTGGGTGATCCAGGCCTGGCTCGCGCTGTGGGGCAGGCGATGGGTGCCAATCCCATTCCGCTCGTCATACCCTGTCATCGCGTCTTGGCCAGCAATGGCAAGCCGGGCGGCTTTTCCGCGCCGGGTGGCACGGTGACCAAGGTGAAAATGCTGGCGATGGAAGGCGTCAATGTCGGCACGCCCGCCGGCCAGTTGAGCTTTGGGTTCTAGCCATGGCCTATGCGTTCAAACGGCCGGACAGAGTGGCAGACCAGGTTCGGGAGATTGCCGCTGAACAGGTCGACAAGGCCATCGAAGCCATTGTGGCCAGCGACGATTTCGATGTGACCGTGCATGGCCTGCGCCGGTCCTGCAAGAAACTGCGCGCCCTGCTGAAGCTTGTCAGGCCGGTGTTCGCCGACTACGCGTTGGAGAATGCTGCGATCAAGGCCATTGCGGACCGGTTTTCGGTGGCGCGCGACGCGGCGGTCATGGTCGAGACCATCTCTGCCATCATTGCCGGGTCTAGCGGTCGATTGGCTGCCGATGGCGCCGAGCCGGACAGGCTGGCTGGCCGATTGCGGGCCCGCGCAGGACATTTGCGGGAGCAGATGGGCGAGGCCGAGCTGCTGGCGCTGGCCAAGGCTGACTTCGAGCAGGTGCGCGAGCGCATCGCCGGCTGGCGCTTCGATGCCTCGGGCATCGAGATCGTGCGACCCGGCCTAGCCAAAGCCTATCGGCGCTTCCGAAAGGGGCTGGCGGCGGTGCGCCGATCGCCCGATGGCGAGACCGTCCATGAGTGGCGCAAGGCAGCAAAGGTCTGGTGGTACCAAATGCGCCTTTACGAGCGCACCGCACCCGCCGTTTTGGAGAATCTGGTTGCCCAGCTCGACACGCTGGGCGAGATGCTCGGGGATCATCACAACCTGACCGTCCTGGCCGACTGGATCGTGTCTTCGCGGGGGCCGGGCGAGGGCGCGTCTGAATCCCTGCTCGTGGAAATTACCGAGCGCCAGAACGAGCTGGTCACACAAGCCCTTGCACTCGGGCGGCAATTGACGGCGGAACGGCCGCGCACTGCTGCGGATCGCTTTAGTGCCTATTGGCAGCTTCTGGGGTAGGGCCATGGCCGAGGAGATCGAGCGCAAGTTTCTGGTTTCGGACGATAGCTGGCGGCAGGAAGTCACCAGCAGCAAGCGCCTGGTGCAGGGCTATCTCTCCAGCAATGCCAAGGCCACCGTGCGCATTCGCATCGCTGACGACAGCAAGGCCGTTCTGACGCTCAAGGGGCCCACCGACGGCATCAGCCGCGCCGAGTTCGAATATGTGGTGCCGCTTGAGGATGCGCGGCAGATGCTGGCGCTGGCACGGCCCAATGTGGTCGAGAAGGTCCGTCATCTAGTCCCGCACGCTGGACTGACCTGGGAAGTGGACGTGTTCGAAGGCGCCCATGCCGGACTGGTCATGGCCGAGGTCGAGCTGGAAGCGGAGGATCAGGCCGTCGATCTTCCCGATTGGGCCGGCAGGGAAGTCAGCCATGACGACCGTTATGCCAATGCGAGCCTGGCGCGGGTGCCGGGCGTCCCTACTGTTGACCCTGACATGGCGTGAGCCACTATTGCCCCAAGCCCAACGCGGTGGATCGCTCCGGCGGCTGTCGCGTTGACCCAGCAGATCAGGCAAGGGGGAAGCATGTCCGGAGATCTGCTGTTTATCATTGTGCGCACGGTGGAATGGTTCGGAATCGCCATCATCGTGCTTGGACTGATCGTCGGAACCGCACGGTTTCTGATGCAGTTGCGCGATCGCGATGTCCATGACCGGTTCCGCACCTATCGCGCCGATATTGGCCGTGGCATCCTGGTGGGACTGGAGGTGCTCGTTGCCGCCGACATCATTGCCACCGTCGCCATCGAGCCCACATTGAACAGTCTGGCGGTGCTGGCCGGCATCGTGGCCATTCGCACCTTCCTCAGTCTGTCGCTGGAGGTCGAAGTCTCGGGGCGCTGGCCCTGGCAGCAGACGCATGCCGAGGTCCGGCAGCGCCAGCAGTCGCGCTAGTCACTGCCAGCGCTTGAAGGATTTGACGTCTCCCAGCGCACTGATGACGGTGCGGACGATCTTGTCGACGCTGTCGGTCACCGGCACCGGCAGCACATTCTCGGTTTCCGGGTCCGGGACCTCGAGCGTGGCGAACTGGCTGTCGAGCAGGCTCGTCGGCATATACTCATGCTTCCGCTTGGCCATACGCTCGCCGATCACTTCGCGGCTGCCGTCGAGATAGATAAACAGCACGGGTTCGCCGGCCTTCTCGGCAATGAAATCCCGGTAGGACCGTCTGAGCGCCGAACAGGCGCCAATGGCGATGTCTTTTTTCTGCGCGGCCTGTTTTAGGGCCGCGGTCAGCGCCTCCAGCCAGGGCCAGCGATCCTCGTCGGTCAGCGGCGTGCCGGCGCGCATTTTCTCGACATTGGCTTGTGGGTGATACTGGTCGCCATCGAGAAAGGGCGCATGCAGGGCCCGGCCCAGCGCCGCCCCGACGGTGGATTTGCCCGATGAGCTGACGCCCATCACGATAACGATGCGGGCCGGTTCAAACGACCGCTGTGAAGGCGCCGTCGACATAGAGAATGTGTCCGTTCACGAAACTGGAGGCGTCAGAAGCGAGGAAGATTGCGGCCGGACCAAGCTCCTTCACCTCGCCCCAGCGGCCCATAGGGGTGCGCTGCTTGACCCAGCCGTCAAAGGCCGCGTCGGCGATCAGGGCCGCGTTGAGTTCGGTTTTGAAATAGCCCGGTGCAATGGCGTTGACGTGCAGGCCGCGTGGCGCCCAATCCGCCGCCATGCCCCGTGTCAGATTGGCGATGGCCGCCTTGGCGGCGCCATAGGGCGCGGCGGTTGGCCGGGCATGATTGGTCAGGATCGAACAGATGTTGATGATCTTGCCCCTGCCGCGCGCCAGCATGTGCTGGGCGACGGCCTTGCTCACCGAAAAGGTCGAGACCACATGGGCGCTCAGCATGGCTTCGAAGTTTTCGTGGCTATAGGTCTCAAGCGATCCACGAATTTGCATACCGGCATTGTTGACGAGAATGTCGATGGGACCGATATCGCGCTCGCAGTGCGCAATGGCCTCGGCAACGCTGTCGGGACTGGTCACGTCAAAGGCCAGCGCTGACACCGTCGCACCGGTGTCGGCCAGGTCCGCAGCGGCCTTGCCCAGCGCCACTTCGTCCCGGCCGTTGAGCACCAGTTCGGCGCCGGCCTCGGCCAGTGCCGTCGCCATGGCCAGGCCCAGCCCACGGCTGGACCCGGTCACCAGGGCCCGCCGGCCAGTCAGGTCGAAAAGCGAGGCAATGGCGTTCATGCTTGGCGTGACCTTCTCACTATGGCACCGTTCAACAAGGGTGTTAGTCGAGCGTCAGCTTGTATGCAAGGCGAGGGAGGGGAGAGCCATGGCCCTGGAATATGATACGAGCATCGTGATCGATCTGCCGCGGGACAAGGTCATTGAGCTGTTCGACAATCCGGACAACCTGCCCAAATGGCAGAAGGGATTGCAGATCTTCGAACCCATATCGGGGGAGCCCGGGCAGGTTGGGGCGCAATCCAGGCTGGTCTATCTGATGGGCAGTCGGCGCATGGAAATGGTCGAGACCATCACAAGGCGCGACCTGCCCGACGCCTTCGACGGCACCTATGATGTCGAGGGCGTGCACAACGTCGTCGAAAACCGTTTCTCCGAACTCGGTCCGGATCGCACCCTCTGGGAAAGCCATAATGTCTTCGAGATGAAGAGCCTGATGATGAAGGTCATGGCGCTCCTGCTTCCCGGCATGTTCAAGAAGCAGAGCCAGAAATATGCCGAGGACTTCAAGGCCTTCGCCGAGCGCGGCGTGGACGTCCGGGACGCAGGCTGAGCTGGCTCCGGGTCGTCGGGCTCAAGCGCCCGGGTCATTGCCGCAAGCATTGAAGAACGGTCCTATCTTCCATACAAGGTGTGCGTTCTGGCCGGAAATTGTGTAATCCGCCCTTCCTTCGGCGCGCGGATTGTGGTCATTTCCCGCCGCGTGCCCCCCATGCGCATGGGATGAACACGAGATAATTTGAGAAGGACTGTTTGTATGTCGACAGCAGATATCGGCCTTATCGGCCTGGCGGTCATGGGTTCGAACCTTGCCCTCAACATCGCCGAGAAAGGCTACACTGTTGCCGTTCACAATCGTTCGGCCGGCCGCATTGATGAACATATGGCCGATGCCAAGGCCCAGGGTCTGGATGGCAATACCATCCCGAAATATGACCTGGCCGAGTTCGTGCAGGCCGTGAAGGCGCCGCGTTCGATCATCATCATGGTCAAGGCCGGCCAGCCGGTCGATGACATGATTGAGCAGTTGCTACCCCATCTTTCTCCGGGTGATGCCATCGTCGAATGCGGCAATTCGCTGTTTACCGATACCCAGCGCCGCTTTGACTATCTCAAGCCCAAGAATATCGGCTATCTCGGCGTCGGCGTGTCCGGCGGTGAAGAGGGTGCCCGCCATGGTCCATCGATCATGGTCGGCGGCTCCAAGGAGCAGTGGCACAACGCCGAAGCGGTCCTGACCGCCATTGCCGCCAAGTTCAACGGCGAAAGCTGCTGCGCCTATCTCGGCGAAGGCGGCGCCGGCCACTTCGTCAAGACCATTCATAACGGCATCGAATATGGCGACATGCAGATGATCGCCGAAGTCTATGGCGTGATGCGCGATGGTCTTGGCATGTCCGCCAAGGAATGCGCCGACGTGTTCAAGGAATGGAACAAGGGCCCGCTCAATTCCTATCTCATCGAAATCACCGGCCATGTGCTCGACGCCGTCGACGATCAAACCGGCAAGCCGCTGGTCGAGCTGATCCTCGACAAGGCGGGCCAGAAGGGCACCGGCGTCTGGTCCGCCATTGTCGCCCAGCAGATGGGCGTGCCCGCTACCGCCATTGAGGGCGCCGTCGCCGCCCGCTCCATCTCCTCGCGCAAGGCCGAGCGTGTCGCTGCTGAAGGCATTTATGGCAAGCCGAACCGCGCCAAGACCGACGCCACCTTGGCCGATCTCGAAAAGGCGCTGCTGGCCGGGAAGATCGTTTCCTATGCGCAGGGTTTTGCCGTCATCGCCAAGGCCTCCGAGGAGAACGGCTGGGCGCTGCCGCTGGCCACCATCGCCAAGATCTGGCGCGCTGGCTGCATCATCCGCTCGCGTTTCCTGGATCAGATGTCTTCGGCCTATGAAAAGGGCGAGGCGGTCAATCTGCTGGTCGTGCCCGATTTCGTTGAGATCATGAAGGACAGCCATCCGAGCCTGCGCAAGGTCGTGGCCGCCGCCGCCATCGGCGAGTTCCCGATGATCTGCCTTTCGGCGGCACTGAGCTATTTTGACAGCTATCGTCAGACCCAGGGCACCGCCAACCTCATCCAGGGCCAGCGCGACTTCTTCGGCGCCCATGGCTTTGAAATCGAAGGTCGCGGTACCGATCTGCACGGCACCTGGCCGTCAACGCTGGGGAAATAAGGCCCATCGCCAATGACTAAAAAGCCCCGCTTCGGCGGAGCTTTTCATGTCCGGAAAGATTGCCGCGCTGCCGAGTGGCGGCGGTCCGACGGCCCACTTATCCCCGCACCCTAAATCTCCTGCATAATCCCCTCATTCCTCTCGCGATAGGGCGGCCTGCAGCGACCAGTGGCGGGAGGGAAAGCCGGGCATGGGGCAGTCGCGTGCCGTCATGGTCTGGGGGTCGGCGGGTGAGAGTTCGCGCCTGCTGCTGGATTAATCACCAGCAGCTGAAGGCGGGCGCCCTAGGGGCGGTCGTGCCGGACAGCTCGCCAAGTTATCCCCTATCGAGAAATCCCGGCGTTCCCGAGACGGCTTTCGTCTCATTTTTTAGTTTCAGGGACGGCAGCCGTCTCGGGACTCCGCTCTTGTCTCACAACCGCAGGCGCAGGGCGTCGTGCGGATATCGGTGCAGCAGGCAGCGATGATGTCAGAGCGCCCGAAACATCACATAGGCGTCCACGAAGCCATGGGTTGGATGGTCAAAGGCGCCGGGGAGCGTTCCCACGATGGCAAAGCCCAGGGACTGCCAAAGATGGACGGCGGCCTCATTGGTCGAGACCACGAAATTGTATTGAATGCCCTTGAAGCCAGCCTCGCGGCAGTAGTCGATGGAATGGCTGCACAAGGCGCGGGCGATGCCGCGGCCGCGTGCAGCGGCTGCAGTCATGTAGCCGCAATTGGCGATGTGGCTGCCGCCCCCCTGCTGGTTGGGCCGCACATAGCTCGCTCCCAGGATGGTGCCGCCATCCTCGGCGACAAAATTGACCTTCTCGGTGGAGGCAAAATAGGCGCGGGCCACTGCCTCATCGCCATCGCGGGGCAGGGCGAAGGTTTCGCCGGCGCGCATGATGGGTTCGATAATGGCCCAGAGCTGCGGCCAGTCGGCGTCAGTGGCGCGGCGGATGTGCATCGTCTTCGTCCTCTTCGATCGGCGCCACGCGCACCTGTCCGGGTGGCGGCACCTCCGGAGCATGGGGGTGGTCGGCAATGCTCGGGCGCCGGCCCAGCTCGAACCGCCAGGCGGCAATGGCAAAGATGATCAGCGCGAGGATGACGGCAATGCCGCAGGCCACGAAGGGCGCACCGGGGAAATAGTGATCGGAAGTGGGTGTCGTGGTGTAATAGGAAAAGATCTGCGTGGCCCCGAGCGGCCCGATGATCGTGGCCAGCGAGCTGGCGGCGTTGACCGCGCCCTGCAGTTCCCCCTGGCTGTTGTCCGGCACCTGTCGCGAGAGCACACCATTGATGGCCGGTGGAGCCAGGCCGCTGACGCAACCGATCGCGATGAACAGATAGAGCTGATAGACATCGGCCGAAAAGGCGATGCCCGCAAAGGCGACCGCTGCTGCCAGCAAGCCGATGATGCCGACGGCGGGTTCGCCCATTCCCCTGGCAAGCGGGCCGGCGAGAACGGCCTGGCTGAAAGCGAAGCCGATCCCGAAGGCTCCCAGCGTACGCCCGATCGTCGAGGAGGAGAATTCGAAGACCTCAACGGTGAAATAGCTGAAGATCGTGGGCAGCGCCTGGGTGGCCAGCTGCAGGAAGAACAGCACGGCCAGCAGCCAGAGAACCGACGAATATTGCCGCAGCGCCAGGACGGCACCCAGCGGGTTGGCGCGGCGGATATTGAACTTGCGCCGGTTGGATTTGGGCAGGCTCTCGGGCAGCACAAACAGGCCGAACAGGAAATTGGCAAAGGCCAGCCCCGCCGCGGCAAAGAAGGGCACGCGCGGACCGATTTCGCCCAGCTCGCCGCCGATGACCGGGCCGATGATGAAGCCCAGGCCGAAGGCCGCTCCGATCAGTCCGAAGCGGTGGGTGCGTTTGTGGGGCGGGGTGATGTCGGCCATATAGGCGGTCGCCGTCGCCAGGGCGGCCCCCGCAATGCCCGCTATGATCCGGCCGACGAACAGGTACCAGACAAAGGGGGCGATCGACATCATGAGATAGTCGAAGGTCAGGCCCAGCAGCGAGAGCAGCAGCACGGGCCGTCGCCCGAACCGGTCGGACAGATTACCCAGGACCGGGGAAAACACGAACTGCATGAAGGCATAGGCAAACACCAGATAGCCGCCAATCACTGCTGCCTCGGCCACGCTGCCGCCGGTCAGCTCCTCGAGCAGTTCTGGCAAGACCGGCACAATTATCCCCACCCCGATCATATCGATCAGAATGGTGATCAGAATGCAGATCAGGGTCAGGCGAGAACGAGTCGCAGCTTGCATGCGGTGGGTGTTACCTTCTTCTTTGTTCCACCGGAATGGTGCGATGCAATTGACACGGCCCGGGCCGTCAAGGCAAGGCCGGTGCCGTCAGGCCCCCGGGCCATCCCCCACGTCATGGGCATAGACCCAGTCGAGCCGTCTCAGATGGGCCCTGGGGCCCTGCAGCCGCATGACCGCGTCGCGCGCCATGCTCAGCGGCCAGGCCATATGAAATATGCGTCCATTCTCCGCCGACAATGCGGCAACCCGCCGGATCCGCGGCTTGCGCAGTTCGGCATAGCGGGACATGGCGGTTTCGGCCGTTTCGGTTCCAGCCAGAAGCGGCGCAAGCGTTGCCGCGTCCTCTATGCCCATGGCGGCACCCTGCGCCTGGAAAGGGACCATGGCGTGGGCGGCATCGCCGATAATGCCGATATTGCCTTGGTGCCAATCCGGCGCATCCACCGTGTACATTGGCCACGGCGTCCAGCCGTCTCCGGCCGCACCGAGTATGGTGCTCACACGCTGGCCTGGGCGCGCCGGTCGCGGCTGCTCGCCGTCTTTGGGCATCCCACCGGGCATGAAAAGCGCCAGGTTGACCTGCTTGCGGTGCGGCAGGGGATAGCAGACCAGGTGAAAGCCACTGCCAAAAAAGACCGACACCCGGTCCAGCGCGATCTGCCCGGCCATCGAATCGACCGGCACGAGGCACCGCCAGGCGATCCGGCCACGGAATTGTGCCGCCGGCCCCTCCAGCACGGAAAGCCGAGTCTGGGAGTGCACGCCATCAGCTCCAATAAAGCCATTGGCGCGCACCGTCCGGCTCTGCCCGTCGGCCTCGTCGATCGCCACGGTCACTCCTCGCGCATGGGTGACGACGTCCCAGCTGCGCACGCCGAACAGGATGTCGATATTGGCAAAGCGCCGGCAGGCCTTGCAGAGCACGTCGGCCAGGTCCGCGCGGTGCATCACCGCGTAGCGGGCGCCGAAGCGCTCGCGCATGATGGCGCCCAGCTCCATGCTGATCAGCGGATGCTGGTGGCCTTGCGGATAGATGTCGAGTGCGTTTGGCTCAAGGCTGACCCGGTCCAGGGCCTCGCCAAGACCAAGCCGGTCCAGGATACGCCGCGCGTTGGGACTGATCTGCAGTCCGGCGCCGAACTCCTGGATCGTGTGGTTGCGCTCCAGCACCACGACGGTGGCGCCGAACTTGGCCAGCGCGAGCGCCATGGTCATCCCGGCAATGCCGGCGCCTGCGATTACGTAGCTGCGGCCCGAGGCGGGCATGACATCAACTCAGGCGGCGTGTGCCTCGAAGATGGCAGAAGCCGGGTTGGCCTGGCCCTCGCCCAGTTCGGCCTTGAAGATATAGAGCGTGGAGCAATAGGGGCAGACGATCTCGGTGTCCTTGCCCATGTCCAGGAACACGTGCGGATGATCGAATGGGGGCAGGGCGCCGACACACTGGAATTCCTTGGAGCCGATCTCGATGCTGCGCAGGCCTTCAGTGTTGTGGAAATGCGGGGTCGCGCCGTGTGCCATGGTAGGAACCTGGGGTGGTGTTTGATTTGGCGCGACCATAGCCAAAGCCCCTTGTCAAGAAAAGGGCAAAGGGGTGCTTGATTTTGCGGCGCGAAGCCGCAACACCCGAAGCAAACCAGAGAGGACATTCATGCCCAGCTTTACCAGTTCCGGTCTCTCGCTTGCCTACGATATCGCCGGAGACGGGTTTCCGGTTCTGCTCGTCCATGGCTTTGCCTCGAGCGGCAAGGTCAACTGGGTCGAGACGGGCTGGGTCGAGACCCTGGTTGGCGCAGGTTATCAAGCGATCACGCTCGACAATCGCGGGCATGGCCAATCGGACAAGCCCCATGACCCCGAACTCTACTATCCCACGCAGATGGCGGAGGACGCCATCGCGCTGCTTGACCACTTGGGAATCGAGCGGGCCGTCGTTCTGGGCTATTCGATGGGCGCGCGCATCGCCGCCTTCATGGCCTTCAATCATCCCGAGCGCGTTGTCGCGGCCATATTTGGCGGCATGGGCATGAATCTGATTAACGGACTGACCGATGGCAACGACATCATCGCCGGGCTGCGCGCGCCCGACCTTTCGGACCTGAAACATCCGACCGCCCGCCAGTTCCGTATCTTTGCCGATCACACTGGCTCCGACCGGGAGGCCCTCGCGGCCTGCATGGAAACGTCACGACAGCCTATGGCCAGGGCCGATGTGCGGCGGATCGAGGTCCCGGTATTGGTGGCAGTGGGCGAAGCAGACGACATGGCTGGCGGTCCAGAGGCCTTGGCGGAGTTGCTTCCGAAGGGCGAGGCACTTGTCATCCCCAAGCGCGACCATATGCGCGCGACTGGAGACAAGGTCTTCAAGGCTGGGACGCTGGACTTCCTCCAGCGGCAAATGTCAAATCTACCGGCTTCGTGAACCAATCAGCCAGCTTTGGCTTTGAACCGGAAGGCGATCTGGCTTATATCGTCACTTATCGATGAAGCGGGGACACGCGACATGAGCGGCAACGCCAAGAAATCCGCCCAGATTCAGGCAGTGGATCCGGTCTGGGAGGCCGTGCGCGCGGGGGCGAAACAGGTATTGGACAATGAGCCATTCCTGGCCAATCTGGTCCTGTCGACCGTCCTCAATCACGAAACCCTGGAAGAAGCGCTGGCCCATCGCCTGGCGACGCGTCTCGATCACGAGGATGTTTCGGCCGACATGATCCGCCAGGCGTTCGAGGAAACGCTTCGGGATCACCCTGAAATCGGACAGGCCGCCCGTGTCGATCTTGCGGCGACGCTCGAACGCGATCCGGCTTGCCATCGTGCCATTGAGCCGCTGCTCTACTTCAAGGGTTATCAGGCCATCCAGACCCACCGTTTTGCGCACGCCATGCATAAAAGTGGGCGCCGGGACTTTGCATTGTACCTGCAGAGCCGTTCAAGCCAGGTATTCCAGGTCGACATCAACCCTGCCGTTCCGATGGGCAAGGGCGTCATGCTGGATCATGGCACAGGGCTCGTTATCGGCGAAACCGCCGTCGTCGGCGACAATGTCTCGCTATTGCAGAATGTGACCCTGGGCGGCACCGGCAAGGCCGATCAGGATCGCCATCCCAAGATCGGCAATGGCGTGTTGATCGGTGCAGGCGCCAAGGTGCTGGGCAATATCAAGGTCGGGGACTGCAGCCGCGTCGGTGCCGGTTCCGTTGTCCTAAAGGATGTGCCGCCGCGGACCACCGTTGCCGGCGTTCCAGCCAAGGTCATCGGCGAGGCGGGGTGTGCGCAGCCGGCGCTGGTGATGGACCAGATGGTATTGGTCCACGATAGGGTTGCGGACTGACTTTCCAGACCAGTCCTCGATCGAGAGAGTGTCTGAACAACAGGCCAAGGTCTAGGTACGACTACAAGCCTTGATACCAGAGGCCGTTTTCTCCTGTTAACCATGAGCTCGAATTGATCTGGAACGAAGGCAGAACCTTGTGCAGTGTGCTTGATGCCGGATCGATGAACGATTCGGACTGGCCGGGTCGCTTCGCATAAGAAGCGGCCGCCGATCCGCGCCAACGGACCGACGGCCTGACCACATCAACCTGATCTAGCAGGTGCAACATGGCTGAGGCCAATCCTAGCGGGACGCGCGTCCTGCACAATCGCTGCCGCTTCCCGGCAGTCGCTTTTCCCCATCCGATCGAGATTGAGACGGCTCCCCTGGCGCTGACGTGGCGCGCGCCCTAGCGGCATCCGCCCCTTTCGTCCGTTCTGTCAGTTTCCTTTCCTGTTCGTGTTGACGCGGTGTCCGGTCCTGGATCCGCGTGGGAGCGCCTTAGTGTCTTTTCTCTCCATGTCCCCCCGTTTTTCTTCTGTCACCTTTTACGGTGATGACACCAATCCCCTGGTGCCGGCAGTGCTGCATGTCCCCGGTCCACGCCGCGCCGAACTGGCGCGCCTGCGCGTCACCGGACCGGCCGTCTATCTGGCCTTTTACGATGATGAACGGGCCTATGTCGGTGTATCGAGCCGCTATTCGGCCCGTGCCGGGGAAAGCCCGCATCTTGATGCCTATGGAGCGGTCCAACACCTCTTCGTCATTACCGAGGCCGAGGATCGCTGGAGCCTTGGCGATGCCCAGGCGGCCGAGCGCATAATTTGGGAAACCCTCAACGAAGTCGCGGGCTTTGCCACCATCGGCCTCATCCCGCGCGGTGCGCCGCTGGCCGAGCGCTACGGGAAAGTGCGCGCGTTTTGTGGTCGCGCCCTGCAGATCGTTGCCAGCACCGGTCATGTGCTGACCACGATCCCGGAGAGGGCCCTCCTGGCCGGCGCAACGAGCAATGGCGATATTCTCGGGGATGATTTTGTCGGCGTCCACAATGGCACGCTCTATGGCTTCACCGGCAAGGAGATTGAAGCCCAGGCGGTTGAGACCGACGAAGGCGAATGGGTGCTGCTGCGCGGCAGCCAGATTTGGTCGACCCCGGTCCCTTCCGCCGGACAGCTGGTCCGGGTGCGCCTGGAAAGCCTGCTCTATGCCGGGTGCCTGCGTCCCCATGAAAGCGATCCACGCCTTCTGGTGACGCGCCGGGACTTGAGCTTTTCCACCGCCAGCGGGGTAGCCCTCTTTGTTGCCGGCTCGAAAGGCTTTGGTCCGGCGGCCTGGAAACGCCTCTGCGCGGTGCGCAACGGCATGCCTGGCCCGTTGCCGCGCCAGCCCTAGGCCAGGTCAGCTAGGGGAGCCTCTTCCAAGGGCTCCTCCGCATCCCCTTCTATCTCCCCTTTTTTGAACGCCGCCCGCAGCCCCGGCGCGGCGCCCAGGATCATCATGTCCGCTATTCCCGACGATTTTGCCT